>NZ_DASUNC010000214.1:0-21444 GCF_036277355.1 Archangium sp. | reverse complement strand
TGGAGGCGCTCGACTTCGCCGGGCGCCAACGCCTCGTCCGCTTGCTCGTCGAGCGGGTCATCGTGCTGGGGGAGGACGTCACCATCGAGCATGCCGTCCCCCTCTCCGGCCGTTTTTGTCGTTTGCGTCCTGATGATCGACATCCTCGCGTTCCAGAGCCTCTCCTTCGAGGTGGGCTCCCAGCAGGCCATCCACCAGGACACCGCCTACGTGGTGACGGCCTCGCCCCTGGAGTTCGCGGGCGTGTGGATCGCCCTGGAGGACATCCAGGAGGGCTCCGGCGAGCTGAGCTACTACGAGGGGAGCCACCGGCTGCCCGAGTACGATTTCGGCGCGGGCACCAAGCACTGGGACGTGGGCCGGGACGGCCATGAGATCCACGACCGCTTCCTGCGCTACCTCCACGAGGAGTCGAAGGCGCGCGGCCTGCCGCTGCGGCGCTTCCGGCCGAAGAAGGGCGACGCGCTCATCTGGCACGCCGACCTCGCCCACGGTGGCTCGCCCCTGACGCACCTGGATCCCGCGGTGACCCGCCGCAGCCTGGTGACCCACCTGTGCCCGGTGGACGTGGATCCGCACTACTACTCGTGGGCCCCCGAGCGTCGCACCAAGGTCAAGTACCGCGAGGGCTGCTACTACAGCAGCGTGCACTACGCGCTGCAGCCGGAGACCGTCGTCTCGCCCCAGCCCGTGGCCGCCGCCGCCCAGGCCGCCGAGCCGCTGGTCGATGCCGACTGGCTCCAGGCGCTCGAGCCGCACGTTCCGGTCCCGCTCAAGCACATCATCAAGCGAATCGTCTGAGTCCGCTGGAATCGGTGTCCCCGGGCAGGCAGGAGAGCGGGCCCTCGTCGGGTCCCGCTCCGGGCCATGGCTCCGGCGAGCCCCACACCGCCACCCGGGGGGGATGGCAACGGTGCGGACCTTGTTGGCGCCCCACGTTTGCAGGTAGATGTCCGCCCCCCAGCACTGCCTGCAGGAGACGCTACCGGTGGCCCTTGAAGCATTCGCGGACGAGTTGCTCGTTTCGGAGACGCGCTACGGCACGATGCGCCACTTCCGGAACGACGACCCGGTTGGCGTCTCCCTGGAGATGTATGGCGAGTGGGCGCAGCACGAGCTCGACCTGTTCGCCCGGCTGCTCAACCGCGGCGACCACGTGCTGGACATCGGCGCGAACGTGGGGACGCATGCGCTCGGGTTCGCCGCCCTGGTGGGTCCGGGGGGCCGGGTGGTCTCCTTCGAGCCGCAGCCGGTCATCTTCGAGCTGCTGCGGAGCAACGTGCACGCCAATGGCCTCACGCACGTGACCTGCGAGCAGGTCGCGCTCGCCGAGCGCGCCGGCAGCGCGATGCTGTCCGTGCCCGACTACCACCAGCGTCACAACTCGGGGCTCGCCGCGCTCCAGGCCGGCGGCACGACGATCGAGATCCAGACCCGGACGCTCGACGATTACGGCTTCGAGCGCTGTGCGCTCATGAAGCTGGATGTCGAGGGGTGGGAGCGCGCGGTCCTCCGGGGCGGAAAGCAGACGCTCGCCCGGTGCCGGCCCCTCGTGTACGCCGAGTGCAACTCCATCGAGAAGGCCTGGGAGCTGGTGACCGAGGTCGCCGGGGAGTACGAGGCCTGGCTCCACGCGCCGCCCGCCTTCAACCCGGGCAACGTCCGGCACCGGGCGGACAACCGCTTCGGCGCGGCCCACGAGACGAACCTCCTGCTGGTGGCCCGCGAGCGCGCGGCGCAGCTGCGTCCCCTGCTCCAGGAGCTCCCGTTCCTCACCCCGGTGCCGGACCTGGACGCGCTCTCGCGCGCCTTCCTGCGCACCACGCGGTATGGCGAGACGGTCGAGACGGCCGAGCGCGCCCAGATTCTCAGCCGCGAGGTGGCGGAGCTGGAGCGACAGGTCACCGCGGCGCGCCAGTCCGGCGAGGCGTCCGGGCGGCCCGTGCTCAAGCGCAAGGTGCACGTCATCATCCCCGTGTACAACGGGCACGATGATCTGCGGCAGCTGGTGCACTCGCTCTTCACCACCTACCCGGCGCCTGGCGAGCTGCTCCACTTCATCTTCATCAACGACGCCTCGCCGGACCCGCGCGTCGCCGCGTTCCTGCGCGAGCCGCTGCTCGAGCGCGCGGACGTCACGCGGCTGACGAACGAGCGGAACCTGGGCTTCATCGGGACGGTGAACCGCGGCCTCGACACGTGCGCCTACGGGCCCAACGGCACCGACGTCATCATCCTCAACAGCGACACCCAGGTGCACGGCAACGTCTTCGCCATCCTGCAGGATGTGGCGGACCGCTCGCCCAACGTGGCCTCGGTGACGCCGCTGACGAACAACGGCACCATCGCCAGCATCTGGAACTGGCCGGACGGCATCGACCTCTTCCCGGGCCTCCCGCCCGAGCTGGTGGCGCGCGCCATCGAGGAGGCCCGCATCGAGTCGGCCCCCGTGCCCGCCCCCTCCGGCGTCGGCTTCTGCATGTACATGACGAAGCAGGCGCTCGACGCGGTGGGCGGCCTGGATCCGATCTTCGGCAAGGGCTACGGCGAGGAGAACCACTGGTGCCAGAGCGCGGCCAAGAAGGGGTTCCTCAACCTCATCACCACCGAGGCCTTCGTCTACCACCACGGCTCGGTGTCCTTCGGCAACAGCGTCAAGCAGCAGCAGCTGCAGCACAACCTGGCCCTGCTCAACCGGCTCCACCCCTCGTACGACCGGGACGTGCAGGACTACCTCCAGCGTGACCCGCACCACGCCGAGCGGCTGCAGGCGATGTGGGCGGTGCGCCGCCAGAAGAAGGTCCGGGACGGACTGGCCACGGTGCTCTTCGTGCTGCACACGGACCCCGCGTACTTCGGGGGTGGCACCGAGCGGCACACCATGGCGCTCACCCAGGCCCTGCTCGAGTCGGGCCGGGCCGAGGTGCTCCACCTCTACCCCAACCCCGAGGGTCAGGCGGTCCTGGCGAGCTACGTGCCCGGGAGGAGGGGTGCCACACCCCAGCCGCTCTTCAAGGAGCGCTTCGAGAAGGACTCGGTCTTCTCGCTGCTCAAGGTGATGGCGCCGGAGATCGACACGCTGCACGTGCAGCACACGCTGGGCTGGCCGCACTGGATGCTGCAGGCGCCCGCGCTGGTGCCCCACGCCCACAAGCTCCTCACGCTGCACGACTACTACGCCGGCTGTCCCTCCATCCGCATGATGTCCAACGGGGCGTTCTGCGGGGTGCCGGAGAACCTGACGGCGTGCAACGACTGCCTCACCACGCAGCACGGCTTCCGCGAGATGACGATGGATGCGTGGCGCGGCGTCCAGGCCCGCTTCATCGCGCAGTTCGACCGCGTGCTGGTGCCCTCCGAGGCCGCCCGGCGCACGCTGCTGCGCGCGTTCGAGGTGGTGGCGGAGCCCTCCGGCGTGCCGCTCGCGCGCGGCCTGGAGCACCGCATCGAGGTGGCGCCCAACTTCCTGCTCTCCGAGCCCGGCCTGCCCCCGGCGCGGCCCACCTCCGAGTCCGGGGAGGCGCGCAAGCGCGTCGTCTACCTCGGGGCCTTCACCCCGGAGAAGGGCGGGCGGCTCTTCAGCGGAGCGGTGGAGGAGCTCACGCGCCGCGGCCATGCCGTGGAGATCTGGGGTGAGCTCGGCATGCCGCTTCCCGAGGGAGTGACGCACCGGCGCTACCGCGGCGCCGAGGAGCTGCGGGCGCTGGCCGCCCGGTTCCCGGCCGACGTCGTCACCATCGCCGCGGTGTGGCCCGAGACGTTCTCGTTCACCACCTTCGAGGCCGCGCTGGACCTGGGCGCGCCCGTGGTCGTCGGCCCGACGGGCAATCCCCCCGAGGTCGTGCGCAGGTTCGGAGTGGGCGAGGTGCTCGAGGCGCTCACCCCCTCGGCGCTCGTCGCCGCGGTGGAGGCGTGTCTGAAGCTGCGCCCGCACATGGCGCCCAGGTTCGAGGCACTCCGGGAGCACGCGCGCACCCTGACGGTCGGCGCGTACCTGGAGCGGGCCTACCCCACGCTGGCGGCCCGGGTGAAGGTCCCCGCACTGCCCGTGCGGCGGCTGCCCGAGCCGGCCCGGCGCCGCATCGTGCACATGATGGCGCCTCCTCCCCCGCCTCCGCCCGCCCCGCGCATCGAGGTACCACCGCTGCGCTACAAGCTGGCGGACGGGGCCAACGAGGCCATCAAGTCCCACCTGCCCGCGGTGCACGCCCTCAGCAAGTGGCTGATGAGAAGGGCCCGTGGTGGCGAGAACTGAGCATCGTGGCGCATGGCTCATCACCCTCGCGCTGCTGCTCGCGGCGGGCTGCGTGCTGCGCTTCCACGAGCTCGGCCACGACGGACTCTGGACCGACGAGCTCTTCACCTCGTCGATGGTGCGTCAGCACCCCCTGAAGTGGGGCCACTCGAGCTTCCGGAGGGTCAGCGTCTTCGAGGTCACCCCGGGGGATTCGTTCTGGACGGCCAAGGGCGGCGAGCAGAGCCCGCCCCTGTACGAGCTGCTCACCAAGGCCGTGGTGACGGTGCTGGGCTCGAGCGAGTTCTCGCTGCGCCTGGTGAGCGCGCTCGCCGGCTGCCTGTGGCTGATCTACCTCGCGCGCCGCGCCATGAAGGCCCGCGAGCCCTTCATGCGGCGCGCGTACCTGTGCACGCTGGTCATCAGCGCGGTGTCCGTCGCGCTCATCGAATACTCCCAGGAGTGCCGCGCCTACGGCCTGGGCGCCCTCTTCACCGGCATCCTCGCGGATCGCTGGCTCGAGCGCTGGCGCACCGGCTTCGCCCAGGCGGAGCTGCCTGGCTACGGGGAGCTCGGCCTCTTCATCCTGGGCTGCCACACGCACTACAACGCGACCGTCTTCTGCGCGCTGCTGCTCGGCAGCTACGGAGTGGCCGCCCTGCACACGAAGCGCTACCGCGCGCTCGCCCGGCTCGCCCTCGTGCCGCTCGCGTGTGTCCCCTGGCTGGTGCTGAACGCGCACACCATCCTCCTCACGTCGAAGGGGGGCGTGCGCTGGCGCGAGTTCGGTGTCCAGGAGGCGCTGCGCGGGGCGCTCCAGTGCGTGCTCGAGCTGCCAGGCACCTGGGTCCTGCTCCTGGGTGGGGCCGCCCTGCTGCTCGCGGCCGGCCGGCGCCTCTTCGGGCGAAGCACCGAGGGGGCCGGGGTGTGGCGGACCCTGTTGGCCCTCCTGGTGCTCTCGACCGTATACGCGAGCCTCATCGGGTTCGTGACGATGCGGGCTGGCATGCTGCACCCGCGCTACTACCTCTATCTGCTGCCGACGGTGTACCTGGGCACCGGGCTCCTGCTCGCGGCCGCCTTCTCGCGCGTGAGCATCGTGGCCATCCCCCTCGCACTCCTCGTCGCCAGCTCCGTCACGGACGTGCGGAGCTACTACGCCAAGGAGCGTAACGGGTACCGCGAGGTGACGCGCTGGCTGCGTACCCACGGCGACGCGTCCTCGGCCCTCCTCTACACCTGGGCACCGAACCTCTCCGTCTACCGGTACTACCTGGAGACCTTCTTCGGGCCGGACGCCGACGAGCGCGCCATCCCCATCTCGGGCGTGCAGGAAGGGCCGGAGGTGTGCGAGCGGCTCGGAGATGCGCCCCGGGTGCTCGTCATCGCCCACTACACGCACCGTCCGTTCGCCGCCGCGGCCCTCGAGGCCTGCGGCACCCGCTACCAGCACACCGGCGAGCTCGAGTACCGGGAGGTCGTCGGGCAGGTCTGGACCCGCCGCCCCCCTTCCGTGGCGCAGTAGCGCGACCGCTACTCGCGCTTCGCCTTGCGCCGGGCCACGGCCTTCACCAGCGGCTCCACCAGCCCGAAGCCGGGCAGCGAGGCCACCGCGAGCTGCTCCTCCAGCTCGCGCACGCGCTGCTCGGCCGCCCGGGCCCGCGCCTCCGCGTCCAGGGAGCGTGCGAAGAGCGTGGAGAGCGCCTGCTTCTGGTGCAGCGACACCTCCGGCGTGCCGTCGATGGCCGACAGGTACACCGCCTCCGTGCGCCGGGCCGTCTCCTTCCAGGTGAAGCGCTTCACCTGCTCGTGGCCCGCCTCCACCAGCCGCCGCCGCAGCCCGGCGTCCGTGGCCAGCTCCGACAGCCGCCGGGACATCTCCTCCGGGGAGAACTCGCGCAGGTACAGCCCCGCATCGCCCGCGACCTCGGGCACCGAGGTGAGGCTGGAGCAGAGCACCGGCGTCCCCGCCGCCATGGCCTCGAGCACCGGCAGGCCGAAGCCCTCGTAGGTGGTGGGGTAGACGTACGCGAGCGCCTCCTGGAAGAAGACCCGCACCTCGGACGCGGGCAGCAGCCCCAGGTACATCACCCCCTCCGGCCAGAGGGTCTCCCGGTAGAGCGCGCCCTTCACCTGCGAGCACGGCCCCATGAAGACGAGCGACGGCGGAGGTGTCTGGCCCCGCCACCGCGCCCGGAACATCTGGTAGCCCTCCACCAGCAGCCGCAGGTTCTTGTGCGTGTGATCGCTGCCGGCGTACAGGAAGAAGGGCCCGGAGATGCCGCGCGACTCCAGCACCCGGCGGTTGCCCCGCTCGTCGCGTGCCCGGAAGGTCTCCGCGTCCACCCCGTGGTAGACGACGTGGACGCGCTCCGGGGGGAGGTGGAACTCGGAGAGGATCTCCTGGCGGTTGTGCTCCGAGATGGCGATCACCGCCTGCGCCGCGTGCAGCAGGGCGAACGAGAGCGCCCGGTAGTTCCGGTAGATGTCGTAGTGGGGATGCGCCGTGGCGGCCCGGTAGGCGATCAGATCCTGGTAGGTGATGACCGAGTGCGCCGGAGCCTCCAGCAGGAAGCGCATCTCCTCGGGCTGGAACACCTGCGCCGGCCGGTGCAGCACCTGCGTGCCGGGCCGCAGCTTCTCCCCCTCCACCAGGGGGATGCCCAGGGACTGGAAGAGCTCGCGCTGCTCCTCCGTGCGCACGCTCGCCGACAGCTCCAGCTGCGTGTGCGCCGAGAGCGCCTTGACCAGCTCGGCCGCGTAGATGCCCGTGCCGTTCACCCGGACGCCGAGGATGTGGCGCCCGTCGATGCACACGGACACCCTGCCCAGCCGGCGCTTCACGTAGTGCGCGGCCACCTGGGCCTCCAGCGTGCCACTGAAGTCGCCCACCTGCCGGGTGTAGTGCGGGTAGCGCCCGAGCAGGATGCGGGCATTGCGCCGCTCCAGCTCGTTGCGCTCCTCACCGAAGGACACCGAGCCCAGGTGATAGACGAGCGCCCGATTCGCGCGGACCACCCTCATCCCGCTGCGCTGCACGCGCAGGCACCAGTCGTTCTCCTCGTTGTACCCGCGGCCGTACACCGGATCGAGCCCGCCCAGCATGTTCAGGACCACGTCCTTGAGCAGCAGGCAGAAGCCCACGCCCGTGGGCAGCTCGCTGAACCGGGGCCGCAGCTCCTCCAACCGCAGCTCCGTGCCCTGCAACACCTCCATCTTCGTCTCGCCGAAGAAGGCGGGCACCGAGCAGATGGTGGCGTTGTTCGACAGCGGCACCACCGCGGCGATGCGATCGCTGCTGTAGGCCACCTCCAGCAGCTCCGTCAGCCAGCCCCCGGTCACCAGGGTGTCGCTGTTGAGCAGCACCACGTCCCGGGTGCGCACCGACATGCCCCGGTTGGCCGAGCCGACGAAGCCCTGGTTCCGCTCGTTCTCCAGCAACACCACCTGGGAATGGCGCTCGCGCAGCTCGCGCAGCATGGGCGCCATCTCCGGGTCCGGAGAGCAGTCGTTGACGAGGATGAGCGTGCCGAGCGCCTCCCCCGTGTGGCGCAGCACCGACTCGATGCACGAGCGGGTGAGCGCGACGTCCGCGTAGATGGGGATGACGACATCCGCCTGGCGCACGCCCGGCCCCGCGGGCTTCACGAGTCGCCTCCGCCCTTCACCAGCCGGATGAGCCGCCGGGTGCCCACGTGCAGCGGGCCCAGCCTGCGTTTGAGCTGCAGGTTGAGCTGATCCACCAGCACGTAGCGCAGCGGCAGCGACTCCGGCTCTGCGGGAGCGGCGGGAGGAGGCTCGCCCTGCTGCGCGCGCAACAGCCGCAGGGTGTTCACCTCCTCGCGCGCCCGCGCCAGGTCCTCCAGTGCCCGATCCCTCGCCTCGCGCAGCTCCCGCACTTCCCGCTGCAACGCCTGGCACCGGGCACACGCCTTCTCCGCCTCGCCCCCCGCCTGCTGCGCCTCATCTCCGAGTTGCTGTGCCACGGCTCCGCTCCTGAATGATTGAACTTCGGGCGACGCGGGTCTTACTCCAGCGAGCCCCCGGCCCGCCGGGTGCTCCTGCCCACCTGGCACCACTCCGGGAGAATCCCCTCGACGTTCGGATGGAAGAAGGGGTCTCCCGCCACGAGCAGCTCCGCCGCGCGCGTGCGCAGCCGGGCCCTGTCCTGCTCCGGGAGCGGCGCGGCACCACCGCCCTCGTGCCGCACCATCCGCGCATGGGGCGTGCCGAGAATGTGTCTTCCCGTCCCGTGCACCCGGAGGCAGAAGTCGGCATCGGCCCCGCCCTCGGAGAAGCCCTCGTCGAAGCCGCCCTGCGCCTCGAAGAGCTCGCGGCGCACCATGAGGCACGCGCCAGGCACGGCCAGCAGGTTGCGTGGCCAATGGGTGCCTCCGAAGGCGGTGAGCGCGGGGTCCGGCAGGCCGCCAAAGGCCGGGGCCACGTGCCCGCTCGCGTCGAGGAAGAGGCCCGCGCACGCCAGGTGGGCGTCGTTGCGCAGCACGGTGCCGCCCACGACGCCCACGTCCGGACGGAGCGCCTGCGAGGCCAGCTCCTCGAGCCAACCGGGCCCGGCCGGCTCCAGCCCCGGCTCCAGGAAGAGCAGCAGCGCGCCGGTGGCCTCCCGCGCCGCGCGGTTGCACCGGGCCGCCCAGCCGTTCGCCCCTTGCGGCGAGCAGAGCCGAAGCCGCGGCTCCGTGGCCGCCCATGCCTCCAGGGCCCGGGCGCTGTCCGGCTCGCACACGGCGATCAGCTCCCAGTCCGGCCAGTCGATGCGCGCCAGCAGCGTGCGCAGCCCGGCCTCGGACGGCTCACCGGGCCCGGCGAGGAGCACCGAGAGCCGGGGCGTGTCCGGCACCGGGTAGCGGACGCGATAGATGCCCGGAGAGGGGGTCTCCACCGTTCCCGCTACCCCAAGCCGGCGCAGGTGCTCCTCCACGGCCCGGCGTCCGGCCTCGGAGGCCGCGGGCTTGGCGCTCGCGTCGTGCGAGGTGGAGCCGGGGTGCGTGCGCCAGTGGTACAGCACCCGGGGGATGCGGGCGAAGCGCGGCGTGCGCTCGAGCAGGCGCAGCACCAGGTCGTGGTCCTGCGCGCCCTCGAAGCCCGGACGGATGCCTCCCACCTCGCGCAGCAGCGTCGCGCGCACCACCAGGAAGTGGCACACGTAGTTGAGCGCCCGCAGCAGCTCCGGTGACGGCCCGGGCTTGAGGTAGGGCGCGTACCGCCGGCCCTGCGCGTCCAGCTTGTCCTCGTCCGAGTAGAGGACGTCCGTGTCCGGGTGCGCCTCCAGGTGGAGCGCCACCTCGGCGAGCGCGTGCGGCGCCAGCATGTCGTCGTGGTCGAGGAAGCCGATGAGCTCGCCGCTCGCCAGGGCGAGGGCCGCGTTGGTGGTCCGCGCGATGCCCCCGTTGTCCGGCATGCGCTGGAACACGATGCGCGAGTCCCTCCGCGCGTACTCGCGCACCGTCCGCTCGACGTCACGGCAGGGCGAGCCGTCGTCCACGATGCACAGCTGCCAGTCCCGGTAGGACTGGGCCAGCACGGACTCGATGCACGCGCGCAGCATGGGCACGGGCGTCTTGTACGCGGGCGTCACCAGGCTGATGGTCGGACGCCGCTCGAGCCCGGCGAGTGCCGCGTTCGCGGCCGCCATCTCCCCGGGCTCGCGCGCGCGCCACCAGGCCTCGTAGACCTCGGGGGCGGGCATCACCAGCATCGGCCGCGCGCTCCCCATCCACCGGCGCACCGCCTGGACGAAGCCGTGGTTGAAGGCCACCTGACGGCGCATCAACTCCTGCCACAGCGGATGCAGCAGCCTGTCCTGGGGCCCAGCGAGGAACTCCCCGACCACATCCGCCCGGCCCGCCAGGGCCTCGCACCGCGCGAGCAGCGGCTCCGTCCCCATCGGCCACGCCTCACCGGCCTCGAGCAGCAGCTCGATGGCGGCGCGGTTCCAATCGCGTTGACGCTCGATGACCTGTCTGCCGGAGAGACGGAGCGCGGCGACGGGAGCGGACGCGGGCCCGAGCGCCGGGCGGGTGGCCTGCTCCGCGAGCTCGCGCAGCCGGGTGCGCACGGGAAGCTCGCGCAGACGGGGGAGTCCCTCCAGCCCCTCCACGAGCGCCGCGTTGAAGCGCCCCTGAGCGGCCAACAGCTCGCGCTGCAACGGCGCCAGGCCGCCGAGCACCCACTGCTTGGCCGTGGTGACGAGCCGCCCCCGGACGCCGTGACGATGCGAGGCAGGCACCCCCGGGAGACCCACGTCCGCCAGCACGCGCAAGGGCGCAAGCCAGGACATTTCACCAGGGGATTGGGACATGGGCGGCTCAGTTACAGCGGCCCCCCTACCCCGTCAACTCGCGCTGGTGCACCGCGGCATGGCCCGCGCCACGTGGAAGCGCGGCGTGCGCCTGGCCGCTCCGCTGTCCTCCAGGAGTCAGGGCACATTGCCCCACATCCCATCGCGTATGGATTTTTCTGCATGATTTTCCAGGTCACCGGCTCCATGTCCGTGAGGGCAGTCCGTCCGGAAACCTTTCGCGAGGCTCCGGGCTGGACCTGCGGAGGGGGCACGGCACTGGCTGGTCAGATCGGGTCCGGGGGGGCCCCGGTCTGGCCAGTCGGTCCGTGTTTATGGCGTGGCCGCCACGGGCACGACGTCGAGCGCCTGGCAGTAGAAGCTCAGCTCGTCGGCGTCCTGTTCGATGAGCGCCGACAGCGTGGTGCCACCGCCGTGTCCCGAGTCCCGGAGCGGCAGCAGGAAATAGGGTCCGCCCCGCGTGCCTTCCGCCTGGAGCCTGGCGACCATCTTGAGGGGATCGTGCGGCGGCGCGGTCCGGTCGTTCAACGCCGGCACGAAGGCCATCGGCCGTACTCGCCACCGCCTCGCACGTTGGCGAAGGCGAGCACGCCGCCCAGCTTCAGCCAGGCGGCCTGGAGCGCGGTGAAGCGCGGCTCCACCGAGATGTTGAAGCCACCGTAGCCGCTCAGACGCACGGGCTGGCGCCCGTCGCGAGGCAGGTCCTTCCGGTGGATGATGAACATCGACACCCGCGTCCCATCGAGCGACTCGTACCAGACCTGGTCCGTCACGTACTCGGAGGCATCGAGCCCGACGTCGGGGACGTGGTACGGCACCAGGCGGTCCGCCGCGTAGTCATACCGATAGACCGAGGGTGCCTGCACGTAGGACATGAAGCTCACCCACACCGCGTCGCCTCGCCAGGGGCCGCTGATGCCGCTGACGATGCCTTCCCCCTCGTTGCGATTCACGGAGCCGAGGGCGGGCAGCACGAGGTCGCGGAGGAAGGTGCCGTCCCCGGCGTGGATGCGCACGCGATGGGACGCCGCATGCGAGGAGACGGCGTAGAGCCGGCCACCGACGCCAGCGACCGTCTGCAGCGTGTCCGGGCCTTCGGGGATGAGCGTCCGCCACTCCGTGGGCGCCGTCAGTGACGCGACGCAGAGCCGGCCACGCGGCGCATCGAGGTCGGTGTGGATGAGCAGCGAGTCGCCGATCACCTGCACCTGATTGAGGGACCGAAGAGCGGGAGCCACCGGCAGGAGCACGTCATCGGCGAGGCGCAGGAGGTACACGGCGTTGGCGTGCACGTAGTCCCACTTGGAGAGCACGGCGAAGCGGCGGCACTCGCTGACCTTGACGGAGCACCAGTACTCCTTCACCTGGTCGTCGCCGAAGACGCGGCGGGCCGGCGGGCCCGACCCGAGCCGGTGCTCGTAGATGGCGTTCCAGTGCGCCTCGTCGCCCGCGGGCACCTCGCCCGGCTCGGGACACGCCGCATAGAAGAAGCCGGACGCATCGGGCCGCCAGGCCAGGGACGCGTGGCTCGTCCCGCGGGGCCGGTCGGGAAGCAGCCGCCCCGTCTCGACGTCGAGCACGTGGATCACCGCGTCATGGGTGCTGCCCACGGCCTTGCCGAACGCGACCAGCGCCCCATCGGGGGACGGTACGGCGAACACCAGGGCCTCGTTGCTCGCCCACGTGTTGGGGTCGAGCACCGTCTCGAGCGGCGCGCCCTCGTGGCGCCGGAGCATGAGCTTGAGCTTGTCGTCGCTGGCGTCGGCCCGCCAGAGGAACTCGCGTCCGTGCGGCCCGGCGGGAATCGGCGGGGAGAGCCGTGCATACCGCGCGGAGCGAGCCACCAAATCCCTCAACGCATCACGTCCCGGCACCGCGCGCAGCACGCTGTGCGTGACGGCTTCCTGCGCGGAGATCCACGCCTGGGTCTCCGGGGCCTCGAGCCGCTCCATCCAGGCGTAGGGGTCGTCGAACCGCCTGCCATGCAGGGTGTAGCCGCTCTCCGGATCGCGTCGCGCCGTGGGAAACGCCAGGGGCCGGTCCAGGTTCCGCATCCGGAGATCCTCCACCGGCGCGCTGGAGAAGCCCAGCCCGTTCAGCGCTGCCCGCGGTACATCACGGAGGGCCGTAGTGCTGGACGCGCGAGTTCAGCTCCACCGCGGTGGCGTAGATCTGCGCCCAGGCCCGGAACTTGAGGCGGCTGCCCAGGCCCTTCTGGTCATTGGCGTAGTGGAAGAGGTCCTCGCGGAAGAGGGCATCGGCGGCCTTGCGCGCCTCGGGCCCGAGCGGCGTGCCCTTCTTCGCGTAGTAGCGCAGCAGGTCGTAGCCGTAGTCGTGCGTCTTGGCCGCGGGATCGAACTCCTTGTCCGGGCCGATCTTCCCCGGGGCGGAGGCATCGCCGAACGGATCCTGCATGCGCTGGCCGTGCTTCGTCTGGATGGCGTAGGGCTTGTAGCCCATGACCTGCTCGAAGTCGGCGGGAGGCGGGCGGGCACCGGTGAGGTACTCGCGCATCAGCGTGCCGTGGTTGCCCGCGGGCGCGGCGCCCACCTTCGCCGTGCGCTGCAGCGCGCTCGCCGCGCCGGTGAACGTGTCCTGGGGGGCGGGACGCGCCTGGGGGGCCACGGCGGAGGACGGCGCCTCGGCGGACGTCTCCGGAGTGGAGTTGACCGGGCGGCGAGGCGACACTGGGGAATTGCGGACGAGCATGGGAACCTTCGGGGAACGCTTCCTCTCGGATTATCGGAGTTCGACGTCCGGAAGTTGCGGACCCGTGATTGACGCGCCGCGTGGTGCGAGGAGACCTCGGTGGGAACGGACCTGTATCGCGACGGGATGGCCCGGCTGGAAGCGGGAGACGTGGAGGAGGGGCGCCGGCTGCTGGAGGAGGCGCTGCACGAGGCCCCCGGGGACGTGAAGGTGATGCACGGGCTGGCGCTCGCGTTGGACCTGGCGGGAGAGCGCTCCCGGGCGGTGGAGCTGCTGGAGTTCGCGCATGCCCGCGCCCCCTCCGAGCCGGGACCGGCCTGCGACCTGGCCATGTCCCTGCTGGAGCGGGGCGAGGACGCACGGGCGGCGCAGGTGCTGGCGCCCGTGCTGGACGCGCACGCCGAGCACCCCCGCGCGAACCTCTACCAGGCCATGGCCCTGGCGAAGACGGACCCGGCCCGCGCGCGCGCCCACGTGGCGAAGGTGCCACGGGACGCGGACCCGGAGCTGCGCCGGGAGGCGGAGGCGTTGGATCGCGTGCTGGCGGAGAACGCGCCGTCTCCCTGACTGGAGGAACTCATCGAGCGCAAGCGCTCGGACCCACGAGACGGCATCCTCGCCGGACTGATTCAAGCGGAAGCGGATGGCGAGAATGATGCGCGGGGTCCGCTTCAGGGCCCCCCGGCGCGGCCCTGGAGCGTCTCACACGCCTCCTGCTTGCCCAGGTCGCACGCGCGCGAGAAGAAGCTCAACACCACCGAGAGGTCCGCCGGGGGACCATTGCGGACCCCTTTGTACAGGGAGGCCACCCCCGCGCAGCCATCCGCGTTGCCCAGCTCGCAGGCACGGCACCTCATGAGCGGAACACCCCATCGGACGCCCACCCAGCACTCGAGGCCCCAGGCTTGATTCACGAAGGACTCCGAGAGCCGGCCTCCCGTCAGAGCGGATCGAACGAGACGGAGAGCCCGAACGGCACGTGCTGGGCGTCTCCCTTGTACCGGACGCGGGGAACGCTCAAGTCCGTGGCGGACTCATCGATGATGTCCGACAGGTCGAAGTTGACGGAGATGCGGAAGTCGCCCGCCACGTAGTGATGGGGCGCCGGCGTGGTGCCACCGCCGACCGGGGTGCCCGTGCCGGTGAGGTCCACCGACACCGGGCCCGAGAACGGGATGAACAGCAGGTTGGAGTAGAACCGGCGCTGGGTGCCGTTGTTCACCAGGCTGAGCACGAGGCTCTCCTGGTCCGGCGTGAGCGGGATGCTCGTGTGGTCGATGACGAGCCGCGGCGGCGAGGTGGTGGCCTCCTGCCGGGTGTTGACGACGACGGACCGCGGAAACCAGTCCGAGCGGACGAAGAAGACATTCACGTCCTGGATGTTCGAGGGCTGTCCGGGGAACTCGGGCGCGCAGAAGTGGTCGTCCAGCGAGGCCAGCGCGGGATACTTGTGCAACGGGTGCACCGGCGAGCCGTTCCCGTCCGCGTTCATGCCGTAGTAGGTGTTGTTGGAGATGACACCCGTCCGGTAGAGGTAGACCTCGAAGAGGTCGATGTCGAAGCTGCCGACCTGATCGACGAAGTCCTGCTCGGGCGGCGTGGAGTAGCCGTTGTCGAGCGCGCTGATGTCGATCTGCTGGCCCGGCTGGAGCACGTTGTCGCGCGCGGCGTCGTGTCCGCTCTGCAGCACCACCCAGTAGCTCCAATCCCGCGTGCCGTTGCCCCCGAAGTGCTGGCCGGTCTGCGGAATGGTCACTCCGGGCCGGTAGTCATAGGCCACCAGCTCCAATTCCCCGAAATAGAGGCCCTGGATGGAGGTGAGCGCCTGTTGCAGCGTTCCCGCCTGCGCGCTCTGACGTTTCTCCACGAACCGGGTGGGGAGCTTCAGCTCCGGTGACCGGGCCGACTGGAGCAGGTCGCAGCCCACTCCCCCTCCCAGCAAGAGCCCACCCACGCAC
The DNA here is from genome assembly GCF_036277355.1 of Archangium sp. Classification (GTDB taxonomy): domain Bacteria; phylum Myxococcota; class Myxococcia; order Myxococcales; family Myxococcaceae; genus Archangium. Next base: position 6,224 of record NZ_DASUNC010000214.1, on the reverse strand, counting down.
ACCATGCGCATCCAATCACGTCGTTTCATCATGACATCCCCGGCACGAAGCAATGGTCCGGCCCGAGGCAAATCCCGGGCCACGCCGGGAACGACGCCCGGCCACGAGAGCCTCCCCCTGGAGGGGCCGCCATGTCCAACGGGCGCTCCCTCGGAAGCCGCCTACGGGAAACGGAGAGACACGGGACGGGGTAAGGGGACGCGGGCCCGTGTTGCAGCCCCAGGTCCCCGGGCTCAGTACCATGTGAAGTTGCCGCTGTGCCCGGGGAGCGTGCGCTGGAAGCTCGTCTCGGGGACGGGAACGATGACGTGCCTCCCGTTCGGGAGCGCGCCGAAGCCGGCCTCGTTGGCCGCCGCCGTGGCTGCCCAGTTCGCGGGGGTGAGCACGGTGGGCGCGTTGTAATGACCGAACAACGCCGTGCGCGCGGCGGTGGCGATGGCCGGGTTGTCGATGAGGGCGGCGATCTCCCCGTCATAGACCATGCTGCGGTACGTCCAGTTGGCGGAACCGACGATCAGGATCCTGTCGTCGATGAGGATCAGCTTCGAGTGGACATAGATGGCGTTGGGAGCGCCGCCGCTCTTCACGACGGGCGCATAGATACGGAAGTCCGTGTCCATGTCGATGATGTCCACGAGCTTGACGGCCTGATCTGCCTGGCCTCCGCCGCTGAACACCAGGGCATCGTTCTCGAGCCACCTGTTGGAGAAAGTGGAGGAGACGCTCCGGGACAGGTTGCCCGCGTTCGGGTCCTCGCGGACGGTGCACCGCGGGCGGCTGGCGCGCAGGAGGCTCCGGGGCAGGGGCATCCCGGGGACGCGCAGGGTGAGGGAGCGGAAGTTCGTCGAGGCGAGCTTCAGCCAGGTGTGCCGCATGAGGTAGCGGTAGGGGTAGTCATCCCCGGTGAGCTCATGCGGCACGACGATGATCACCTCGAGGGCAGGCACGGCCGCCATCCGGGTTCTCAAGGCGGTGATGATGGCGGGGTCGCAGACGGCGTAGTTCTCCAGGTAGACGTAGTTGTTGGCGGCGCCGATCGCGGCCACCACCTGGTCCCGGATGTCATTGACGCGAGTGGAGGTCTCCGTATTGGTCGTGGCAATGGTCACACTCACGGGAGCGCCGCCGACCGCCGCATGGGCCGCCTGCGCGGTCGTGTTGGCGGTCAGGGCCATGCCCGATTTGTTCCAGCGCCGGACCCACTCGGCCTCGACGGCCGTCGTGGCGGGGCCGCTCAGCTCGACGGCCGTGTCGTGCCAGAAGTTCTGGGCGAGCGGGTGGTGGGCATCATTGGAGTAGTAGTGGTTCTCGAGGTTGATGCCGCCGAGGAGGACGGTGCGCTGCCCGGCGATCGACGCGATGAAGAGCTTCTGGTGGGTCGCGGTCCCCGCCCACCCGTTGTAGCTCTCGAGGTAGACACGGATGCGGCCACTCATCGTGTCGTGCAGCAGGCGGTGGACTTCCGTGTTCTGCGTGTGGACGGCACGTGCCATGGCGTTGACCGCGCGATCCGACTGGCTCGGCTGCCAGAGGATCAGCTCCACCTTGTGGCCAGCCAACGCGACCGCCCGCAGCTCGGCGATCAGACGGGTGCGGTCTCCAGGCCCGCCGACCTCACACTCACTGTCGGCGGACCACGAGGCCATGCGGATATAGGTCCCCGCGTTGGGGGCGCTCTGGCGGACAGCGGTCAGCAAGGCCTTCATCCGGGTGAAGAAACGCTCTCCATCCAGGACGAGGCCGGCGGCATTCTGCGTCGTTGTTACCGGAGGCATGACCCCTCGCTCTCGGAGTGAACGCACCGTCTTATCAGACGGAGCCGTTCAGTTCGTGGACACGAGGAGTCACGGGGTGACTGGCTACGCCGAGCATCTGGCCCCGGAAAGACGAAGGGCGCGGACCCGAGGATTTCTCCAAGGATTCCGCGCCCTTCTGATGGTCGGGGAGACAGGATTTGAACGCCGGGGGTGGGCCTCCTCGCCCGTGGCTGCCTGGCCGCTTCATCACCGCTTTACTTGCCACCCACGGTGGTGCCCTCAAGAGGAGGAAGGAGAGAAACGCCTCAGCCTGCTGATAACGGCATCCATGCGCCGTGCGGCCTCGTCGCGCTGCTGCTCGGCATCCGCGAGCGCGGCAAGCTGCTCGTCCAAATCAAGGTGCTCGCGTTCGTCCTCGCGCTTCACATATCGCTCGACGGTCAGGTTCCAGTTGAGCCTGGCTATCTCATCGAGGTGAACCGCACGCACCTGGCGCTCGTCACCTCCAAAGCCCTGGAACGCCTTCACGATGGTGCCGATGTCCTCTTGTGACAGTGCGCGCCGTCTGCCCTTCTTCACGCCGGCATCGGAAGCATCGATGAACAAGACGCGCTTGCGCCGGCCGGCGGGCTTGCCCTTCCTCAGGACCAGCACGACGGGTGCGATGGAGACGTCGTAGAGCAGGTTTCCAGGCAGACCGATGATGGCTTCGAACCGATCCTCTTCCAGCAGCTTGCGGCGGATGTCCTCTTCGACGCCACTGCGGAAGAGCACTCCGCGCGGCAGGAGGAGCGCCGCCCTTCCCCCTTCCGCGAGGCCAGCGAGGCAGTGCTGCACGAATGCGTAATTCGCGTTGTGCGCGGGCGGTACCGGATTGAACCGGCCAAAGGCATCCTCCCCGGCCCGCTCGGCGCCCCAGTTGTCAAGATTCCACGGCGGATCCGCCAGAATCCCGTCGTACTCGTTCAGTCGTCCCTGCTCCGTCATCAGGGGTGACCAGAGTGCGTTGCCAAGCTCGATGCGCGCATCGACGATGCCGTGCAACAGGAGGTTCATCCGGCACAGGGCCCACAACTCCGCGTTCTTCTCCTGTCCGTGCAGCACGAGCGAGGCCGCCGCGTGGGGCAAGCTCATCGCGGACCGGGACGCGACCTGGCGCGCACACTCCACGAGGAATCCACCCACGCCGCAGACCGGGTCATAGAGGCGCATGCCAGCCCGCAGTTCCAGGAGTTCCGCCAGGAGGCGGGCCACGGATGGCGGCGTGTAGAATTCGCCCTCCTTGCGCCCGCCCGTCTCTGCCAGCCGGAGGAGGAAGCCGTCAGAGACCTCGCCCAGCCTCCCATCCGATAACAGCGCTCCACTCAGACGAGGAAGCTCCGAGAGCGTCTGAATCAGGTTCGCCAACAGCGGGTCGCCCAACCTGATGGAACTGAAATCCGCCTGCGTCAGGAGTCCCCTGAGCAATGGATTCGCCGATTCCAATACTGCGCAGGCATCGTTGACGTGCTCGCCCAGCCCAGAAGAGGCGTGACTTCGCAGCGAGGACCAGCGGGCCAAGGTGGACACCACGAACCGAGGCACGCCGGAGGCGGGAGGCCCGTCCGTCACGTCGCTCAGGAACTTCAGCACCAACAGGCGGAAGACGTAGCCCGCCGCCGAGTCGCGCGTAACCGCCCCATTCGAATGGAGGACATCCGTGGCCTTCCACAACAACCCCACCCACTCAGTCATTGCCGGGTTCATGTGGCAGTTCCTCCCTTCCGGTTGGCAACAGGATTTCCGAGACCATTCCATCCACCAACGCGCGCCGCAGGTCCGCGGCCCGGAGCGCGGCCTGATGGTGCGCCTGCTCCGCCTCGATGAGTTCCGCGAGATCTCGTTGCAACTCCCGAGGCGGCAGGGGAACGGGCAGGTCCTCCAGATCCTTGACGGTGAGCTGGACGAGTCCCGATGAGGACCGGGCGCGAAGCTTCAATCGACCCTGCCACGCGGCGCTCCGGAACAAGGCCAGGAGCACTGCGGGCATGAGCTTCTCCCCAGGCCGTACCACGATGAGATTGGAGCTGACGAGGAGCGAGGCCGCGCTCTCCGGAACGCGCGCCACCTTCTGGAGGGTGCCCCGACAAGAGACGAGCAGATCATCCACCTGGATGCGAAACCGCTCCAGCGACCCCGGGCGCAGCCCTACCGCGACCAACTCCTCGCGAGGAGCGACTCGGCCCGCCTCGATGTCTCCCACGCTGAGCACCGGCTCGTGGATGGCCTTCTCACCTTCCTTCGCCTGATGCCGGGACACCGGCAGCCCGACGAAGAGCGTCTCCACCACGGAGCGCAGTGGCAGGACCGGCCACCGTGTTTCAGAGCGGCTCATGGCGCCTCCCGTGGCCGCCACATGTGCGCGCGGCCCTCATCGAACGTCCACCTCGAACGCCGTCGAGCCCCTGGCATGAACCTCGTTGAAGGTGTGCGCATCCGGCAGGATGCGGCTCAACTCCGGTTCGAACCAGCCGATAGTCTCTCCCAGCACCGCATACCTCTGGGGGAGGTCCGGCCAGCGCCAGATGGGCTCGTGGTGGAAGACCCGGTTGCGAAGCTTGCGAACCTGATGCATGCGCTCCGCCACGCGCTGGCGCGTCCGCCCCCGCCGGGGCATGTGGGGGAAGACGGGCTTCAGCAGCGAGGGCCAGATGACCTGCTCGTAGGAGCGGCTCAGCAGGCTGGTCCAGAAACCAAAGCTGAGCTCGGCCACCAGACGGCCGGGCTCCAGCGGCATGCCGCGATTTCCCAACTCCGTCTTCGCGGCCGCGATCACCCCCTGCTCGCGTGACGACAACCACGCAGGGGTGAGGTCGTACCAGGTAGGTGTTCCCTTGAATGCAGTGAGCGCCTCGTGGAGGCTGTTGCGAAAGGCCACCTCCAGATAGCCCAGCGGCCCGTACAGCGACATGCACAGCGCCACGTTCCACCGGTAGCGCCCGATAAGGACGCGGGGCGTGTCGCTCGGGCTCAAGCGATAGGCCTCCAGGCGAGGGGGCGACAAGACCCTCGTCAGGGCCACGGCGGAAATGGGTTGCACACCCGGAGGGTTCGACATAGGTTCGATGCACCGTCCCCGGGTCGTCCTCTCCCAATGCGCATGCGCTGGTGATGACCCCGGGGTTTTTTGTTTCCGACATTCGTCGCCCCTGGACCTCAGGAAGGCTGGAAGCTCAGCCGCTCCGATCCGTTGGCATGTGCCAAGCTCCGCCACCGCGCCCCCGTTTGGGGTCACCCGGCGAGTGCCTAATCCGCGACGAACAACAACACGGACCACAGTAGGGACTTGGGCGCCCTCCGTCAATGCCTAATGCGCGGAGAACACGCCCGTCCGGTGTGGCAACGTGCGCAAGGGTACGACCAAGCTGGCGCACTCGGACCCGGCCATCACCACGGAGGTGTACGGTCACCTTGACGTGGAGGACCTGCGCAAGGGCCTCGATCAACTCGACTTCACGGCGCCCGAGCCAACCTGGCCGGAGGAAAGCCGCGGGGAGTCATGCGCCAGTTCCATCCCCGATATATGCTGGGGTTGTCGGGGGGGGGGATTGTGGGTTCAGGTTGGCAGGTGCAGTGGGTTCGATTCCCATGGCAGTCGTAGGCGTCTTGATGGCCCTTCTTTTGAATGCAAAGTGGAAGTTCACCGCACTCATGAAGAAGTCTCAGAACGAGGAGAAGGGCATGAAAGAGAAGCGTTGTTTGAAGGTGGGCTTGGAGCGCGCAGTTCCCCGTAGCAACTGGGCCATCACCGTCTTCACTGCGTCCTGGTTCGTCCACCTGGCAACCTGAGCCCGCAATCCGACCGCATCTCCCACCGTGGGGCACACGGCGCTCTCGCCCTCCCGGTCATTGCACCAGGAGCGCTCGTCGAATCCGAGCGTCCCCGTGTCCGCCGAGAACAGGCTCCCTCCGCTTGCCGCTCGTTCGCCGCTGGCCTCTGGCCCCGGAAAGACGAAGGGCGCGGACCCGAGGATTTCTCCTAGGATTCCGCGCCCTTCTGATGGTCGGGGAGACAGGATTTGAACCTGTGGACACGGGGTGCCCCAAACCCGCGACGGCGCACGCCTTTCGCTCAATCGTGAGTGAATCCAGGCACTTCGAGTCCACGGGGCAGTCCTCACCAGTCCCACCTGTCGCCCGGAGTCCCCTCCAGTCTTGGAGACATTTTGGAGACGGGGACAGTGGCACATGAGGCCCCTGGAACGTTTGTGGGAGCCCTTCTGTAGCGCGCCATCCTGACATGTGTGGGTGGGGAAATGGGACGCGAACGAGAGTTTCTGCGGAGGCTGCGTATTCCGGCGATGTGGAACACTCGTTCCGGACGAAGTGGAACGCCTGTTCCGGAGCAAGCGGAACAGTCGGAGCGTCAGCGACGCTGGCCGGGGTTCACTTCGCCCCCTTCTTGGACCGGGTCAAATTCCTTTCCGG
>NZ_DASUNC010000213.1:0-27073 GCF_036277355.1 Archangium sp. | reverse complement strand
CCGCGGCCAACTGCCGCCGGAGTACCAGGAGGCCCTCGAGAAGGCCGAGAAGCAGGGGGTGCTCAACGCCTCGGCGGACGACATGGCGGTGAGTGCGTTTGACCACGTCACCTTTGGTGTGCCGCTGGGCAGCTACCACTTTGTCGCCACCTCCCTCCATGGCGTGTGGTTGCTCCGGAACGGCGAGATGGAGGAGGGCACGCGTGAGGCGGCACCTGCGTTGGTGCTGGCCCTCATCGGGGGTTACAAGGGCGTGCGCTACCTTGCCAAGGGGGAAGGCGCCGCGGGCGTGCGCTTGCGCCTGCGCACCGGGGTGCAAGCTGTGGAATCGCGGCTTCGGGCCCTGACCGAGACGGCGCGGCAGCTCCAAGAAGTGATGAACCTCCAGGGCCTGCGCGACCTGGCGGGCTACATCCGGGCCAGCCGTGAGGCAGGGCGCTTCGTGGTCGAGGGAGGGGCGGACGCCGCGCTGGCGCTGTACGAGGCCCGGGGAAATGTGGCCAGTGCACGGCCCCTCATGTCCAAGGCCAGGTCTGGGGCCTCGGGCTCCCCGCCCGCGAAAAGCGGGGCGGGCGCCGGGGAAGCCGCTGGCTCGGCGGACGAAGCCGCACGTCTCTCCCCCAAGACGGCCGTTGTCGGGGAGCGGTCTGGCACCCTGGCCTCACTGGTGGATGAGGGCGTAGGCCACACGCGGGAGGTGGTGGAAGCGAAGCTCGCCGCGGCGGAGCTCGAGGCCACGGGCCCGCGCCTGCCCAAGGACGTGGCGGTCCTCGAAAAACACCGCCCCTCCCTCGACGCCCCACCGCCCGAGGCCCGGGGCAACCCGCGCTGGCGCGAGTACGTGGAGTACTACAACGAGCGCTTCAGGGAGGTGGAGCAGGGCAAGGCCAACAAGGGCACGCTGAAATGGGCAGGCTACGAGCAGTTGCGCGGGTGGTTTGCCCGGGGGCTGGCCTTCGAGCGCGACATGGTGAAGCTGCTGCAAGAGGACGCGCTGAAGCCTCGGGCCGAGCGCCTCTTCCTGGAGGACTTCGACAGGCCCCGCCTTGAAACGCAGGTGGGCGTGCGGAAGCCGGGCACCGGCCTGCGCTTCGCGGACGTGCTCGTCATCGAAGAGGGGGGAATTGGCGGAGGGCCACGGCGTGTGGAGGCGTTCAGTTTCAAGAGCCGAGATCTCGCGCTGCTAGAGGAAGAAGCACTGAAGGCGCAAATGAAGGCGGACGCGATTGAAGCTCTGCGGAAGTACGGCGAGACGTTGGATATCCGCCGAGGCTCCATCCAACCCTTCTTCCCAGGGAGCGGCGAGGTGCAGGTATCGAGAGTTCGCCTCATCTACGAGGGGGGCAAACTCATGCCCAAGAATGACAAGATGTTGAGGAGCGCCGTGAGCGAAACAGAGGCTGCGGTTCCGGGAGTCGAGGTGGTCGTCCAATGAAGTGGCTGAGTGTGCACGATCTGAAACCGGAGGATCTCCTGCGACTCGAGTTCGACACTGTCTTCGACCAGCAGGCGGCGCTGGAGGGACAGTTGGAGCCCTTTCTTCAGGCACTCGAGGAATACGCCGGAGAGTGGATGCCGGACATCGTCAACGGCAAGCGGCGCCGCAAATACTCCCGCGCCGCCGTCTGGAAGTCCCTGGAGGAGCGGCGCGACGAGAACAGCACGGTGTTCGGGCTCTATCGCACGAAGTGGCCCGCATTGGATATATCGCTCAGTCTCTGGTTTCCGCCGCTGCCTCCCAGACTGGGAATCTTCATCAACGTAAAGCCCCTCTCCTTCTTCGCGGAGGCGGAGCGCTGCCACCACTTCGTGGAAATGGTGAGGACATGGGCCTCCCATTATCCCGTCACGCATGCCGTGGCTCACAGCACTGATGACATGATACTGGCGGACTCTCCCAATTTCGGCCGCGACAAGAAGACTTGCCGCGAAGACGGGTTCGACAAAGTCTACGAGGTGTTCTGGCTCAACGTCTTCGGTCCCAAACTGGTGGAGACGGTTGGTCGCGAGCGAATGCTGTCCACCCCAGCCCACCGTGTGGAGGAACTGCCCAACGGCTCCGTCCTCCTGGTGACGTGGCCCACCGTGGCGGATTTCGCCAGCAAGGAGGCCCGGCTCGCACAGGCTCGAGCCCACGCCCACCTCCGGCCGGACCTTGATTTCGACACCGTGTTGCGTAACTTGCGTGAGCGCAGCGCCATGCTGGCCCCCGTGGAGCCTCGTTTCCACCCGGACCTGGCCCCGCTTCTCTCCCGGGTAGTGGACGGCGCCGCGAGTCACGAGCGTCAGCGGCGGATTGCCGAGCTCAACGCGTGGTGCCCTCCTGAGCCCGAGGAGTGGCGCCCCGCTGACGCTGCCCTGCCTGCGGATGTAGAGAATGTGGAGAGCGCTCTCCAGCAGTACAGCCTCTACGCCGAGCACCTTGTGGCGCTGCTGCACTCGGAGGTGCCCTCCGTTTTCAAGGCCACGCCCGAGTCGCTCACGGATGCCGACTACTACTTCTGGAGCGAGGAATTCCCCAAGAGCCGGCTGCGCGAAGCCATCGACGAGCACGCGGTGCCCGCCATTGGCGCGTACCTGGGTGAGGTGCTGGTGCGCAACCTGGGCGGCCGGTGGATTCCGCGCCAGAAGCTCGAGGAGGCTCAGGTACTCGTGGGCAACCGCGTGTGGCTTCCCTTCGTCCGGGCCCGCAACTACATGCGCTCGCGACAGTCGCTGCTGGACTGCTCCCTCACCTGTCTCTACCGCGTGGCGGAGCGGCACCGGGACTGACGGGCGAAACGACACGGGGCCTGCTGCCCTGCGCCTCAGTCGCCCACGGTCCTGCCCCTTACGGGAATGTTACATGGCCAAGGGTGACGGTGCGCTGACGCCCGGCGTCCCACAGGATGAGGGTGTACGTCCACCGGGCCTCCCTCTCCGTGGCGATGACGTCCACCACGACACCCTGGTCGCTCGCCTCTCCCGGCGCGTCCGGAAGGATGGGGGGCGGCTGCCAGAGCAGCACCGGCTTGAGCACTTCGTCCTTCGGGCCCCGGAGCGCCGCACCCGCCGCCGTCCAGGGCGCAGTGCCCGGATTCCGGAAGTACTGTTGATGGTCACCAGGAGGCGCAGGTTCCCGGTTGTAAACAGCCCTCCCGGGAGGGGCATCTGTCGGATGGATGTCTCCTTGCCTATCTCAGCCCCGCGTCCAGATCGCCCAGGATGGGGGGAGGCATGAGTCCGCCGGAGCCGCCCAGCCCCGCGTCCGTCGAGTCGAAGGGCGAGGGGTAGCTCGGCATGGGGTTGATGCCCGAGCCACCGAGGCCTCCATCCGTGTCATAGGGGGACGGAGTCGTCGTGGGCACGCTCCCCGGTGAAGGCGAGACGCCCGGTGGGGGCGTGAGCCCCGGGGGCGTCGGCGAGATGCCGGGCGTCGTGGGTTGTCCCGTGGTGGGATCGAACTGCGCGTTGGCCACCGCCAACGTGAACAGCGAAGCCCCGAGCACCGCCCCCGCCACCGCGAGCCGCTTCCTCAGATTCAGCGCCATCTTCCGCCTCCTGCCGTGCCTCTCTGGCGCCAGGAAGGTGGGTATGTCCGTGTGGGTGATGCAGCGAGCCCTGTCCCTTCCGTCCGGGGAGGAGGCATCCGCCAACCCCTTGTTTTCACGAGTGTCCCTCCCCCTCGGGTGATTTTGGCTTGACGCCCCGTGTCGGTCGAGTGCATTTACCGACCGGTCGGTAGGTCGTCCGGGTGGCGGACGGCTACCCACGGAGGACACGCGATGAACTCGGGGCGAAGGCCAGATGACGGCGAGCGCTACAGGACCATCCTGGAGACGGCGGCGCGCCTCATCTGCGAGCGCGGGTACGAGGGCACGTCGATGCAGGAGATCGCCGCCGCGTGCCGGATGACGAAGGCGGGGCTCTACCACCACGTGCAGAACAAGGAGCAGCTGCTCTTCGACATCATGAGCTACGGGATGGATGCCTTCGAGCAGCAGGTGCTCGACCAGGTGCGCCACCTGGAGGATCCCGTCGAGCGGCTGCGCGAGTGCATGCGGCTCAACATCCACCTGGTGACGGGCGGGTGCAGCAAGGAGGTCATCATCATCCTCCACGAGCACGCCACGCTCACCGGTGAGGCCCGGGCCTTCATCGACAGCCGCAAGAAGGCCTACGTGCGGTTCCTGGAGGACGCCTTCTCCGAGGCCGTGCGCCTGGGACGCATCCGGGCCGTGCAGCCCACCGTGGCGGCGTTCTCGTTCCTCGGCATGGTGCTGTGGATCTACAAGTGGTTCCAGCCCGATGGGCGGCTGTCGGCCGAGCAGGTCTCCAACGAGATGGTGGAGCTGCTCTTCGGTGGGCTCGCCACGCCCGCGGTGGCGGCCGTGCCTGGGGCGGGGGCTCCGCAGCTGTCGATCGTTCCCCCCGTGGCGGTGGGGGAGAAGTCATGAAGCCGGGCCGTTGGGGTTCGCTGTCCGAGCTGGTGGCCTCCATCCCGGATGGGGCGTGGCTGGCCCCGGGTGGCTTCATGCTGGGCCGCGCGCCCATGGCCATGGTGCTGGAGCTGATCGCCCAGGGCCGCAAGGATTTGAAGCTGATCTCCCTGCCCAACCCGCTGCCCGCCGAGTTCCTGGTGGCCGGAGGCTGCCTGTCGCGGGTGGAGCTGCCTTTCGGAGCGCTGAACCTGGAGAACCGGGTGCGGCCCATGCCCTGCCTCAAGCGGGCCATCGAGCAGGGGCGGCTGCAGTGGCGCGAGCATGACGGCTACCGCATCGTCCAGCGGCTGCGCGCGGCGTCCATGGGCGTGCCCTTCCTGCCCGCGCCGGACGCGGACGTGTCCGAGCTGGCCGACGCGGATCCGCTCCAGACGGTGGTGGATCCGTTCACCGGGCAGCGGGTGCCGGTGGAGCCGGCCTTCTACCCGGACGTGGCGCTCATCCACGCGCGCGCGGCGGACGAGCGGGGCAACCTGTTCATCGAGGACCCCACCACGGATGTGCTGGTGGCGGGCGCGGCCCGGCGGGTGCTGGCCACGGCCGAGGAGCGCGTGTCCAAGCTTCCCCGGGTGACGATTCCCGGCTTCCAGGTGGAGCGGGTGGCCCTGGCGCGTCAGGGAGCGCTGCCCACCGGGTGCACCGGGCTGTACCCGCACGACGACGCGATGCTGGCGGACTACCTCGCGCTGGCCGAGGCCGGGCGGGAGGCGGAGTTCCTGAGCGCGATGCTCCAGACGCGGAGGGCGGCATGAACGTGGCGCCCGCCGTGACTCCCGCGGAGCTGGTGGTCTCGCTGCTCGCCCAGGAGATCGATGATGGGGCGGTGGTGGCCACCGGAGTCGCCTCGCCGCTGGCCATCCTCGCCATCGCGGTGGCCCGGGCCACGCATGCGCCCGGGCTGACGTACCTGTCGTGTGTGGGCTCGTTGGATCCGGACCTGCCGTTCCTGTACCCCTCGTCCGAGGACCTCGGCTACCTGGAGGGACGCTCGGCGGAGATCACCATCCCGGACCTCTTCGACCATGCGCGGCGGGGGAGGGTGGACACCGTCTTCTTCGGGGCCGCCGAGGTGGATGCGCAGGGGCGGACGAACATGACGGCCTCGGGCAGCCTGGAGCGGCCGCGGAGCAAGTTCCCCGGAGTGGCGGGGGCGGCGACGCTGCGGCAGTGGGTGCGCCGGCCCATCCTGGTGGTGCCGCGCCAGTCGCGCCGCAACCTCGTGCCCGAGGTGCAGGTGGCGACCACGCGGGATGACCACCGCCCGGTGAAGCTCATCTCCGACCTGGGCGTCTTCGAGCTCGGGGCGGGCGGGGCCCGGCTGCTGGCCCGTCATCCCTGGGTGGAGCTCGAGGCCATCCAGGAGCGCACCGGTTTCTCCTTCGAGGTGGAGGAGCCGCTGCCCGTCACGCCGCTTCCGGATGCGCGCACCGTGTCCGCCATCCGCGCCATCGATTCCAGAGGCCTCCGAGATCAGCTCGTGGGCGCCTGAGTCTTCCATACCCAGACAGAGTGTCTTTACCGGCCAGGGAGTGCCCCCATGAAGGCTGTCGTGCTGCGTGAGTTTGGTGAGGCGAGCAACTTGAAGCTGGAGTCCGTGCCCGATCCCCGGCCGGGACGAGGCGAGGTGCTCATCCGCGTGCATGCCTGCGGCGTCTGCTACCACGACGTCATCAACCGCCGGGGCAACCTGCCGCGCACGCACGTGCCCGCCATTCTCGGCCACGAGGCCGCTGGCGAGGTGGTGGAGGTGGGCCCGGACACGCCGGGATGGAAGGTGGGCGACCGGGTGGCGACGCTGCAGCGGCTCTCGTGCGGCGAGTGCGCGCTGTGCAAGAGCGGGCGCAACAGCCTGTGCAAGAAGGACAACCGCTTCTTCGGGGAGGAGCTCTCCGGAGGCTACGCGCAGTACATGACGGCGCCGGTGGCGGGACTGGGCCGGGTGCCCGCGAACCTGCCCTGGCCGGTGGCGGCCACGGTGTGCTGCACGCTCGGCACGGCGGTGCACACGGTGCGCACGCGCGGCCGGGTGCGGGATGGGGAGACGGTGCTCATCACCGGGGCGAGCGGTGGCGTGGGCCTGGCGGCGGTGCAGCTGGCGAAGCTGGACGGGGCGCGAGTCATCGCGGTGACGTCCGGTGAGGCGAAGGTGCAGGCGCTGCGCGAGGCGGGCGCGGACGAGGTCATCGTCTCGCGCGGGCTGGACTTCGCGTCCGAGGCGCGGCGGCGCACGGGCGGCGAGGGCGTCAACGTGGCCATCGAGATCGTCGGCAGCGTGACCTTCGGGCAGACGCTGAAGGCGATGGCGCCGGGCGGCCGGGTGGTGGTGGTGGGCAACCTGGAGACGGGCACGGTGGACCTGAATCCGGGCCTGGTCATCGTGAAGGAGCTGGAGATCCTCGGGGCGTACGCCACCACGCGCGAGGAGCTGGACCAGTCGTTGCAACTGGTGGCGGACGGGAAGATCCGTCCCTTCGTGGCGGAGGCGGTGCCGCTGGCGGAGGCCGGGAGGGCGCACTTCCGTCTGGAGAACCGCGAGGTCGCGGGCCGTCTGGTGTTGGTTCCCCCCGAGCTGCAGTGAGCCCACGAGGCTGAGGAGCTTTCCATGAAGAAGCAGGTTGGAATCGAAGCGCTGGCCATCGCGGTCCCCCGCCGGTACGTGGACATCGAGGACCTGGCCCGGGCCAGGGGTGTGGATCCCGCGAAGTTCACCGCGGGCCTGGGTGCGAAGGAGATGGCGGTGGCGGATCCGGGCGAGGACTCGGTGTCGCTCGCCGCGAGCGCCGCGTCGCGGCTCATCCAGCGCAACGGCGTGGATCCGTCGAAGGTGGGCATGCTGGTGGTGGGCACGGAGACGGGCGTGGACCACTCGAAGGCGGTGGCCTCGCACGTCCAGGGGCTGCTGAAGCTGCCGAGGACGATGCGGACCTACGACACGCAGCACGCGTGCTACGGCGGCACCGCGGGGCTGATGGCGGCCGCCGAGTGGATTGCCTCGGGCGCGGCGGCGGGCCGCTCGGCCATCGTGGTGTGCTCGGACATCGCGCGCTACGGGCTGAACACGGCGGGCGAGCCGACCCAGGGCGGTGGCGCGGTGGCGCTGCTGGTATCGGAGCAGCCGGACCTGCTGGCGCTGGACATCGGGCTGAACGGCGTGTGCTCCATGGATGTGTATGACTTCTGGCGGCCGCTCGGCCGGCGGGAGGCGGTGGTGGACGGGCACTACTCCATCAGCTGCTACCTGGATGCGCTCTCGGGCGCGTACCGCGGCTGGCGCGAGCGCGCGCTGGCGCACGAGGTGGTGCGCTGGAGTGACTCGCTCCCGGGCGAGCAGCTCGCGCGCATCCTCTACCACGTGCCCTTCTGCAAGATGGCACGCAAGGCGCACACGCAGCTGAGGCTGTGCGACCTGGAGGACGCGCCGGGCAGCCGCAACAGCACTCCGGCGGCACGCGAGGAGGCGGCCAAGTCGCAGGCCAGCTACGAGGCGCAGGTGGCGTCGTCGCTGGGGCTCAACGCCCGCATCGGCAACGTGTACACGGCGTCGCTGTACCTGGCGCTCGCGGGGCTGCTGCATGGGGAGGGCGCCGCGCTGGCCGGCAAGCGGGTGGGCCTGCTGTCCTACGGGAGCGGGTGCGTCGCGGAGTTCTACTCGGGCGTGGTGGGGGAGGGGGCCGCGAAGCGGATGGCCCAGGCGGACGTGGAGGCGGTGCTCGCGAAGCGGGAGCGCGTCTCGGTGGAGGAGTACGAGCGCATCATGCGGCTGGCCTCGGACGCGCCGGAGCCGTTGACCCCGGCGCCGGGGGAGTTCCGCCTCAAGGAGATCCGCGAACACCGCCGCATCTACGCCGCGGGCTGAGACCAGCCCAGACGCCTCTACGTCGAAAGGACGGTGGACGGATTGAATACGCAGACATCACAGGAGCCATACATCTTGTCCGTTTCTCCGCCAGTGTTGGAGCTCGTTGAACCTCCGTCCCTCGCCGTGGAACTGCTGCGGGCCGCCGTGGCCCGCCGCTCCGCGCGTCCGAGCGATGTGCCCCGGCTCGAGGTGCACATGCGTTCCTTCACGCCGGATCCGCGGCAGCTCGCGCTCTACCGTGAGGTGTGCGACTTCCCGGCGGACGGCTACCTGCCGTTGACCTATCCCCAGGTGCTCGCCGCGCCGCTGCACCTGGCCCTGCTCAATCGCTCCGAGTTTCCCTACCGGCTGCTCGGGATGATCCACGTGCGCAACCACATCCGACAGTACCGCCGGCTGGCGGAGGGCGCTTCGCTCTCCGTGGTGGCGTCGGTGGAGGGCCAGCGCGAGGTGCGGCAGGGCCGCGAGCTGGACCTGCACACCCGTGTGGAGCAGGACGGGGTGCTCGTGTGGAGCGCCGTCACCACGATGCTGCGCCGCCTGCCCGGTGCTGGCGAGCGCTCTCGTGAGGAGCGGCCCGCGAGTGCCACGGCCGCCGCCACGCAGGAGGACGAGCTCTTCGCCCGCAGCCGTCCCGCGTCGTGGAAGGTGACCGAGGACACGGGCCGCCGCTACGCGCGGGCCTCGGGGGATTACAATCCCATTCACTTGCATGCGTTCACGGCGCTGGCCTTCGGGTTTCCGCGGGCCATCGCGCACGGCATGTGGACCGTGGGCCGCTGCGTGGCGGAGATGGGCGAGGCGGCTGAAGCGCCTGCCCTCACCCTGACGTCGACGTTCCGCCGCCCGCTGCTGCTGCCCTCGCGGGTGGTCTTCCAGACGGCGGTGCAGCGGGATGGCGCCGTGGCCTACCGCGTGAAGTCCGATGATGGCCAGCCGCACGTCATGGGCCAGCTGTCACCCGGTGCTTCCTCTGACGGCGTGAACGCGGGTCCGCGCTGAGCTCCGTGCCCAATAACTCCTCGCTCCGTGCCCATTTCCCCTCGCTCCGTGC
Organism: Archangium sp.; assembly: GCF_036277355.1. GTDB lineage: Bacteria > Myxococcota > Myxococcia > Myxococcales > Myxococcaceae > Archangium. The sequence continues at coordinate 17,679 of NZ_DASUNC010000213.1, read as the reverse complement.
CCATTTCCCCTCGCCCTCCGGGAGAGGGACGGGGTGAGGGTGCCACGGATCTCGAGTTGAACCCCGTGCCCACACTGTTGGCCACGGGTTGAAGAACGGATTCAGATACCCTCACCCCGACCCTCTCCCGAGGGGAGAGGGATCAGTGACCAGGAGACAACACACGGTGCTCCGGCCCTGAGCACCTGTCTTGTTCCTGACGTCATGGAGCTCGCGTGCACCCCCGTCTCTGTCGGAGGCGGGAGGGACACTGCGGGGCACCATGAACGCAAGAGAAACTCCCCGCTCCACGAGTGAAGAAGGCGTGGGGCTGTACGTCTTCTGCTTCGCGCGCGCGGATGCTGCCGGAGTCGCGGTGGGCCAGGGCATCGACGGAGCAACGCCGCTCGGTGCGAGGGTGCACGAGGACCTCGCGGCCATCTGCTGCGAGGTGCCGCTCCACGAATGGACAGGGGAGGTGGGCGAGCCCCACTTGAAGGACTTGGCCTGGCTCGGGCCGCGCGCCCTGCGCCACGAGGCCGTCATCGAGCAGATGATGCACGCCTCCCCGGTCCTGCCATTGCGCTTCGGGTGCCTCTTCTCCTCGGCGGAGCGGCTCGAGGAGCTGCTCCGCCGCGAGCGGGCGCGGATCTCGGCCTTCATCGAGAAGGCAGCGCACGAAGAGGAGTGGTCGCTCCAAGGACTCCTGGATGTGAGGGCCTGCGAGGAGGCCATGCTCGCCGCGGACCCCCGTGTGGCGAAGCTGCCGGTGCAAGGGGGCGCGCGGTACTTGATGGAGCAGAAGCTGCGGAAGGACGCGGTGCGCGCGGCGCGTGCGTGGGCCCAGGAGACCCAGACGGAGCTCGCGCGGGCCCTCGAGGGACTTGTGCTCGAGCGGCGTTCGCTGCGGCCCCCTTCGCGCAACGCGGAGCAGCCGGAACGGGAGGGCGTCTTTCATTGGGCTCTCCTCCTGCCGCGAGGCGCGGAGGCTGAGCTGTCCAGACGGCTCGAACCCCTGGCGGAGCAGCTGTCGGCGCGCGGCCTGCACCTGTCGGCGCGAGGGCCCTGGCCTGCCTACAACTTCGCGCCGACCCTCGGCGACACGCCCGGCGACGCGAGCGAGGTGCGGACTCATGACTGACAGGCCTGGTCTGCTGCTCCATTGCATCGCGGACGCGCGGGCGGCGTTGCCGCATGGAGCTCGAGCGGAGTGGCTCCAGTGCATCGTGCACGGTGGGCTCGCGGCCGTGGTCTCGCCCATCGCGGAGCCCGCCCGGGTGGAGGCACCCACGAAGGCGGACCTGCTCGAGTATGCGCGTGTGATCCGTTCGCAGCACGCCGTGGCCGATGTGGTGCCCATGCGCTTTGGCTGCATGCTCTCCGGAGAGTCAGAGGTGCGCGCCCACCTCGATGAGCAACGGGACACCTACGTGCGCGCGCTCACGCGTGTCGCGGGCTGCGTGGAACTGGGAGTGCGAGTGCTGCTCTCCGTGTCCCCTCCACCCACCGAGCCAGACACGGCCGTGAAGCCGATGCACCGCTCCGGAGCCGCGTACCTCGAGGCCCGTCGGCGGCACTACTCCGCGGAGAACCGGCTGCGCGAGCAGTGCGAGGCGCTGGAGCAGTCCCTGCTCTCGAGGGTGGCGCCACTGTGCAGGGAACACCGCACGGAGTTTCCATCCCCGCGCCCGGGCGAGCCCGCGCTCTGCTCGCTGTATTTCCTGGTGCCGCGCGAGCAGGTGAGCGCATTCCGCACGGCGGTGTCGTCAATTCCTGTCGAAAATACAGACATCACGCTGAGCGGGCCGTGGCCGCCCTTCAATTTCGTGGCGTGATTCTGTCCATTGACAAACATGTCGGAGCCCCCTGTTAAGCGTCAAGGCAAGCAAGGACGGGAAGGCCAAGGTCCGAGCCCAACACAACAGGAGGCAGTCATGGCGGCCATTACGAAGTCGACCGATTCGTCCAGCCTCGCGGAAGTGATCAGCATCATCTTGGACAAGGGCATCGTGATCGATGTGTGGGCCACGGTTTCCCTGGTGGGCATCCAGATCCTCTCGGTGGAGGCGCGTGTGGTCATCGCCTCGGTCGAGACGTACCTGAAGTACGCGGCGGCGATTGGCCTCACGGCGACCAGCAGCGCCCTCCACGAGGGCAAGAACGCGGCCCTGCCGATGCCGGCCCCGGCGATGGCGGCGGCTGGCGTGCCCGCCGCGGCGATGGGCGTGTAGCGCGAACAACCCCTCTCAACACGTGAAGGAGTCCAGGAGATGATGAGCGCTCAGGCAGGAGGCACGTATCTCTATGCCGTACTCGCCGGCCCGGAAGGGGCCGGGGAGACGGAGTTGAACGGTATCGAGGGAGGCGCGGTCTACCGCATCATCGCGGGCGACATCTCGGCGGTGGTGGGCCGTGTGAGCCGTGCGCGCCTCCGGCCTGAGCGCAAGCATCTCCTGGCGCATCAAGCGGTGCTGCGGCGGTTGATGGAGCACACGACCGTGTTGCCGGCGGCGTTCGGTCTCGTCGCCCGGAGTGACGAGGCCGTGCGCAACCGGTTGCTGGAGAACCAGGACCTGTTCCGGGAGCAGCTCGCCCACGTCGCGGGCAAGGTGGAGATGGGGCTCAAGGTGCGCTGGAGCACCCCGAACCTCTTCGACTACTTCGTCGCCTCGCACCCGGAGCTGGGGGCCGCGAGGGACCGCATGAAGGGCCGCCACGACATCGGCCGCGAGGAGCTCATCGAGGTGGGCAAGCTGTTCGAGAACCTCCGCGAAGCCGATCGGCAGGCGCACGCCGAGCGGGTGTCGGCGGTGCTCCGGGAGCGGGGCGTCGAGCTGAAGTGGAACCCGGTGCGTGGGGAGACCGAGGTGATGAACCTCTCGTGTCTGGTGCCACGCGAGGAATTGGATGCCTTCGAGAAGCGGGTCGAAGCCGCAGCGGAGGGCTTCGATGATCATTTCACCTTCGAGTTCAACGGGCCGTGGGCGCCGCACAGCTTCACGGAGCTGAAGCTCCCGGCCACGTCCGCGCAGGAGTGACGATGCTACTCATTGATGACCTCTTGTTCGCGCCGCTCCATGGCCTGCTCTGGGTCGCCCGGAAGGTCGACGAGGCCATGGGCCAGGAGCAGGAGCAGGAAGAGGAGCTGCTCAAGGCGCGGCTGCGGGAGCTGTATCTCCAGCTCGAGTCCGGGCAGCTCGCGGAGGAGGAGTTCGAGGCGCAGGAGGCTGAGCTGTTGGATCGGCTCGAGGCCATCCTCGCGAGCCAGGAGGCGGCCGAGGCCGCCGAGGACGAGGAAGAGAGGGCGGCGTGAAGCTGGCACTGGAGGGGCTCGGAGACGAGGCACTGCTCGACGAGTCCGAATCCCTGTCGCTCTGTGAGGCGCTCGACCGGGTGCTGCACAAGGGCGTGGCGCTGCGCGGAGACATCGTGCTGTCGGTGGCGGACGTGGACCTCGTCTACCTGGGCCTGCAACTCGTCCTGTGCTCGACGGACACGGCCCGGCGCGCGGGGCTCGTGGGCGGAGGCAGGAGATGAGCACCGTGGAAGCCGGGCTCGAGGCGGTGTTGCGGAAGCAGAGCACCGCGCCCGCGCGGAGGCTCTCGCTGGACGAGGGCAAGTTGAAGAACGGGCTCGGGCAACTGGTGCTCACCCTGGTGAGGCTGTTGCACGAGCTGCTCGAGAAGCAGGCCATCCGCCGCATGGAGGGTGGCTCGCTGAGTGACGAGGAAATCGAAAGACTGGGGACGGCCCTGATGCGTCAGGCGGAGGAGCTCGAGCGGCTCCGCCTGGAGTTCGGGCTGACGGAGGAAGACCTCAACCTGGACCTGGGCCCGCTCGGCCGGCTGCTGTGAGGAGCACGCATGACGTCACAACGCATCGTCCAGGGCCCTTGCACCGCCACGCTCGCGGATGTGTTGGATCGCGTCCTCGACAAGGGATTGGTGGTCGCGGGCGATATCAAGATCAAGCTGCTCGACGTGGAGCTGCTCACCATCCAGGTGCGGCTGGTGGTGTGCTCGGTGGAGAAGGCCACCGAGATGGGAATGGATTTCTGGAAACCGCCTCCAGCCCTGCCGGCGGGGGGAGCCGAAGAGCTCGCCCGCCGGGTGGCGGAACTGGAGGCGGTGGTGGCGAAGCGGGAAGGGGGAGAGCCGTCGCGTTAGCGGCGGAACCACTTCTGGTTCGCGGTGCCGCCGCACTCCCAGAGCTGGAGCCGGGCGCCGCTGGCCGGGTTCCAGTCCTTGATGTCCACGCACTTGTTGGCCTGCGGGTTCACGAGGTCCCCCGCGCCGCTCAGCACGAACTGCTGGGCGGGGTTGCCATTGCAGGAGACGAGCTGGATGACCGCGCCGTTGTCACGCGAGCCCCAGGCCACACATCCATGCACTTGCCGAGCGCCCGGACGGTGCCATCATCCCGCGCGCATGAGCGATACGAACGGTGGTGGCCGCAAGTCATCCACGGACGAGGTCCGGCTCGAGCTCGTGGATCTGCGCGAGCGTCTCGCGGCCACCTCGGATGCCGGCCGTCCGGACGCGGTGATCGACCCCGCGGAGACGCGCTCCTGGATTCCGCGGGGACCGCGGTCCGTCCCACGGCCGGTGCGCGAGGGGCGGCGCCGGTTCATCGACACCTGGTAGCGCCGAGGGCATACGTTCATGCGAAACCCATCATCCCATCCCATCCACCCCGAGTTGCAGTCGTCCGTCCGCTGGATTCCGGGTGTTTCTTTCAATCGTTTCCTGCTGCCCATCATCCGGCGTCTCATCCTTCTCAGGACGCACAGCCCGGAGGGCGTCACCGTCGAGAACGTCTGGATTCCTGGCCCGGCGGGTGCTCCCAGCGTCCGCGTCCGGAAGTACGAGCCCGCCCAGCGTGCTCAGGGCAGCGCGGCCCTCCTGTGGATCCACGGGGGTGGGTACGTCATCGGCAGGCCCGAGCAGTCGGACGAGGTCTGCGGCCGTTTCGCCCGGGAGCTCGGCATCCTGGTGATCGCCGTGGACTACCGGCTCGCTCCCGAGCACCCGTTCCCGGCACCGCTGGAGGACTGTTACGCGGCGCTCGCGTGGATGCACTCGCACGCGGGTGAGTTGAAGATCGATCCGGACCGGCTCGCCATCGGCGGAGACAGCGCCGGGGGTGGCCTGGCGGCGGCGCTGGCGCAGATCACCCGCGACCGGAAGCGGATCAAGCCCGTGTTCCAGTTGCTGCTGTACCCGATGCTGGATGACCGGACCACCACCCGCGCGGACCACAAGGGCACCGGGAAGCACATCTGGACGCCGGACAGCAACGTCTTCGGGTGGACCAGCTATCTGGCTCAAAAGCCCGGAGGCCCCAGCGCTCCGAAGTATGCCGTGCCCGCGCGGATGGAGGACCTGGCGGGACTGCCGCCCGCCTGGATCGGCACCGGGACGCTGGACCTGTTCTACGAGGAGGACGTCGAGTACGCCCGCCGTCTCCAGGCCAGTGGCGTTCCCTGTGTGCTGGATGAGGTCCCCGGTGCCTACCACGCCTTCGAGGCCATCGCCGGGGATGCCACCATCTCGCGGGAGTTCATCGCCCGGCAGGTCTCCGCCCTGAAGCGGGCCCTCGCGGGTTAGAGCCCGGCCACCTTGGCGGAGCTGGCCACCGAGTAGGTGAAGGCCAGCTCCTGTTGCGAGCGGGGTGGGGCGGCCAGCTCGAAGCGGACGATGCCGTCCTCGCTCACCTTCGCGGGGGCGGGCTTCGTCTGCTCCTGCAGCAGCTTCACCTCCACGGCCTCCACCTCGGAGACGGGCATGCGCTCCTCGAGCACCACCTTCTCGGCGCGGGGGCCGGTGTTGGAGAGGAACAGCTTCACCTGGTGCGTCCGCGTGCGCTTGCCGGTGATGCGCTGGGTGTCCTGCTTCGAGTCCACCAGCCGCGCGATGCGCAGGGTGTCCTCGCTGCCGAAGCCCAGCTTGAGCTTCTCGCCCACGCCGGTGAACTTGAGCTGCGAGCGGCCCACGTAGCCACTCGAGCGCACCAGGTCCACCGGGCCCGCCAGCAGCACCGCCGGGCCCCGGTTGTCGAAGCGCGCCACCCGGTGCACCAGTGGCGAGTGCTCCGGGTAGCCGATGAGCTCGGACGCCGCCGGAGCGCTGAACTGGAAGAGCGGCACCCGGTGCGGCGCTCCGTCACTGGGCACCGTCACCCGGTGGGCCGCCCGGAGCGTCAGGGCCTCTCCGCCATCGTCCAGGCCCGGCATGGATTCCGTCTGGCTGGCGCCCCCCTCGCCGGTGGTCTGGATGACCTCCTCGCGGATGCTTACCTCCAGCGTGTGCTTCTCCTGCTCGCTCTTGTCGCGCAGCCGCAGCCAGTCCTCCACCAGCCGAGGCGGCGTGGCGCCCAGGGTCGGCCGCGCCGTGGAGAACAGCAGCTCCACGTCCTTCCACTCCTCCTCCGTGCGCTGCCACACCACGGCCTCGCACTCGAGCGTCACCGCCTCACCGCCCTCGGCCGGAGCCAGGGTGGCGCGGTACGCCGGCCGCCACACGGCGCAGGGCACCAGGTACGTCACGCGCAGGGACACCGTCCCGCCCGCGGGGTGGTTCGCCTCCAGCTCCGCCGCGGTGACGAGCTGCTGCTCCGGCTGCTCGCTCTGGAGGAGCGCCGCCCGGGCCTCCACCAGCCGCCGCCCCGTCTCCTCCACGTGGCTGTGTGCCCTCTGGAGCGCATCCTCGGCCGAGGCCGTTTCCTTGCGCAGCGTCGCGAGCTGCTCGTGCCAGGACTCCGGCTTCGCCCGGCCGGCGCCCGACAGCTCGGCGATGGCCCGCAGCACGTCCTCGCGGGCCACGTGCACCACTTCCATCCGGGCCCGCAGCCGCTGCACGTCCACCTGCGCGCGCTTCCACTCGGCCTCCAGGTCCTCCACGCGGCGGCGCAGCTCCGTCCACTGCGCCCGCGCGCTCTCACCGCGTGGCTTCTCCTTCCACGTGCGGCTCACGCGCGCCTGCGCCACGGTACCTCCCGTGAGCTGGGCCTGGAGCGAACGGTCCACCGCGAGCGGAGAGAGTCCCTCCACACGCAGCCGCTGCGGTCCGGCGGGCAGCACCACGTCCGCGCGGCGCTCCACCAGCGCGCGATCCTCGAGGACGGTCACCTTGACGATGGGGAGATGGATGGGGTTGCTCATCACGTCCTCCGGTTGCCGCCCACGAGCATCTTGCTCGAGGGAATCCGTACGGCCCACGTCGCGTTCAGCGTCTGCGCTTCACCCGGTTGCAGCGTCACCTTCCACGCCCGCTCGCCCTCCACGGGTGTTTCTCCGGGCAGGAGTGCGCGTTTGCTCCAGGCGGGTTTCACCTCGGCCTCGTCCACCTTGATGTCCTTCTCCGCCGCGGAGGGCACCGCGGGCACCCGCTCCAGGACCTCCACGGTGACACGCTGCGCGGTCCGGTTGGCCAGCTCGACGCAGACGTGGTGGGTGAGCACGTTGGCGCCGCCGAACACGCCGCCAGAGGCCTCGTCGAAGCGCGTGTTGCGCGACACCTTGATGGACTCCTCGACGCCCAGCCCCAGCCGCTGCGTGGCGCCGGGGGCGAGCGTGGGCAGGGGAGACGTCATGAGGAACTCGTCGCCGAGGGTGATGTCCACCGGGCCGGCGAGCAGCGCGTGGGGCGTGCGGTTCTCCACCTTCACGGTGCGGAAGGCGCGCGGCTCCATCGAGGGCACGCAGATGTACTCGGCGCTCAGTCCCACGGGGGCGGAGAAGACGGGCACGGTGTGCCACACGCCGTCCGAGGGTACGTCGACGCGCGTCTCCACGTCGAAGCGGTAGTCGAAGTGCGGCGTGGACTGGCGCGGCGGCACGGACCAGGCCGGGAGCGGTGTGTACTGCACCGAGGCCGCCGTCTGCTCGTACCGGGCCACGAGCGCGAAGACGTCCACGCGCACGTGCACGCCCAGCAGCATCAGCAGCTCCCGGGACTTGTCCTCGGACAGGGGCTGCAAACGCCCGCGCTGCCCGGGCTGGTCCACGCCTTCGAGCTCCAGGCTGCCGTAGTCGAGCAGATCCACCGCCGGCTCCAGGCCGGTGGGCCGGGCGCGGGTCTCCGGCAGGCCGCCGCCGCCACCGCCGCCCAGGCTGTCCAGGTCCTGCGCACCGTACCCGTCCGAGTCCTCGAACGCCTCGGCCGGCGCCTCCTCCTTCATCATCTCCACTTCGTCGGCGACCACACGGCGCTTCATGAGGTTCGCGCTCTTCATCTTGGGAGCCGCGAGTGCGGCTCCGGGGGCCGACGGACGGGGCGGGGGAGGGGGGCCTCCCGCGCGGAAGGAGGAGCCGGTGGGGGGCTCTTCCGCGAGCATGGGGGCCGCCTTCATGGGCGCGGACACGGAAGGCATGGACTGGGACGCGCGCATCGGCATGGGTGGCGCCGCCGCGGCTCCCTCCATCAGCAGCGCGCCTTGTGCCATGGGCTCCTCGGCGGGGGCGGCCATGACGTGCTCGCGCGACCTGCGCTCCAGCCTGGGCTCGGGACGCGAGGGTTTCTGGGGCAGGGCGGTGTCGTAGCCGGCGAACAGCTCGTCGAGCCCCGGGGGCGGTTCACGCCAGCCCGAGCGGGCCGGAGGTGGCTGGCGCCTGCCGATGCGCAGGGCCTTCAGCTCCGGCACATCGGCGCGCCGCTCCAGGTTCGCGGTGGAGAGGGCCAGCCGCACGTTGCTCCAGTCCTCACCGGTGCGCTGGATGATGGAGGCGCGCATGCGCAGCGTGCCTCCGTCGAGCGTCCGAGGCATCCGCAGGTCGTAGCCCGGCACCCAGCGGGCACCGTACACCGCGTACTCGAGCGCGAGCTGCGCGGCCTCGTCCGCCGGGTCCGTCTCGGAGAGGGTGATGATGGCGGCCCGGTAGAGTTGGGCACGCTGGCCACGCACCGCGGATGAGCCCTCCTCCAGCCTCCGCTGACGCAGCTCCACTTCCTCGGTCGCATCGCGCTGCTGGCGCTCCAGCTCGAGCTGCCGGGTGTGCAGCGCGGCGAGCTCGGAATCGAGGAAGCCCGCGAGCGAGAGGATGGCGGTGAGGGCGGACTCACGCGGCTCGTGCGGCTCGTCCTTCTTCCGGGGCGGGAAGGAGGGCTTGAGCTTCTGGAGGGTCGAGACCTCCTGCCGCAACCGCACCAGCTCGGAGGAGAGGGTGTTGAGCTGCTCCTTGGCCTCCTCCAGGGCGCGTTGTTCGGCGGGGAGGTCCGTCTCCGGGGGCAGCCGGACGTCGTAGACGGGGCGGATGTCCCGCACGCGGAGGCCCTGAGGACCCTTCAGCACGGCGGCCCGGAGCGAGCCGGTGCGCAGTCCAAGCGGCAGACCTTCGATGCGCACCTGTGTGGGAAGCCGGCCGTTGTCGGACGGCACCGCGGCCAGGCGCGTGCAGAGCGCGCCCTCGGCATGCACGGTGACGGCATCCAGCGTGGACGGTACGACGACCATCGAAGCCCCCTCAGTCGAGATTGCACGCGGAGGCTAGCCGGGATGAGGGGGGAGCGCGAGCCCTGGCGAGGTGGGGACGGAGTACGGGACCGTGTTGCTGTCCGTGCGTCTCATGCACCGCGTTGTTGACGCACTGGTGCCACCTCCCTAGGTTGATACCGGGGTGGGCATGTGGGGCACACCTAGCGCCTGGTGAGGGGTCTCGTGGGCATCAAAATGTTGCAGGTGAAGGGCTTCAGGTCCCTGAAGGATGTGACGTGGGAACCGGGCCGGCTCAATGTCCTCATCGGCCCCAATGGTTCAGGGAAATCCAATCTGTTGCGCGCTCTTTCCCTGCTCCAGAACGCTGCCAGGGGTGATCTGCCGCAAGAGATCCTCCGCCAGGGAGGAGTTACTCCCCTTTTATGGGATGGAGATGCGCGAGCAATCTCCTGGGGCGTCGTGGTGGAGCCCGACCTCAACCGCATGATGCAACAGGTTCTGGGGGCCCCCATCCCGTTGAACTATGAGCTTCGACTCAGCCGTCTTGGGGAGACGAGTTCCTACCGGATTGGGCTCGAGAGACTGCGGGGCCTTGACGTTCTTCTGGAGCGTGACTCCAGCCATGCGTCCACTATCGATTCGGTAGGGCAGCTGCGTACGGCACAGCCGGGAACCCTCAAAGAGGAGCAGACGCTTCTTTCGAGTTTCAGCCTCCCTTTCGATTCCCCCCTGGTCGTCTTTTTCCGGGACATTTTGCTGGGCTGGTCCATCTACCACGACCTCCGAGTCGACCAGCAGGCTCCACTCCGTCAGGCGGCCGTAGCCCGAGTGGATGAGCGAATCGCTCCCGATGGGCAGAATCTCATCCCCGTACTCCATACGCTCTACACCGGAAATCGGGAGTTCAAGCGCTCGCTGGATGCGGCGATGCGTGCTGCTTTCGGGAGCGACTACGAGGAATTGGTCTTTCCTCCAGCGGCGGATCAGCGCGTCCAACTCCGGCTGCGTTGGCGGTCGCTCAAGACGGAACAATCCGCGGCGAATCTGTCTGATGGGACGCTTCGTTTCCTCCTGCTCGTCGCTATTTTCAGCAGCCCGAATCCGGGAAGCCTGATCGCGGTGGACGAACCCGAGACCGGGTTGCACCCGAGCATGTTGCCTATTGTTGCCGAACTCGCCGCGGAGGCCTCGCAGCGGACGCAGGTGATTCTCTCGACACACTCGGCCGATCTGCTCGATGCCTTCTCCGAGGTTGAGCTGCCCACCACGACTGTCGTGAACGTCTCTGAGGGAGAGACCCGCCTCTCCGTGCTCGACGGAGAGGAGTTGCGCCGGTGGACGGAGCAGTACCGTCTGGGCGCGCTCATGCGGTCGGGTGAGCTCGAGGGCCTGGCATGAAGTTCGTCCTCTTCGTGGAAGGCTACACCGAGCGAAAGGCCCTCCCTGAATTTTTGAAGCGATGGTTGGATGCGCAGCTCCCTCGCAAGGTAGGGATCAAGGTCGTCCGCTTCGAAGGCTGGAGCCATTACCGTGACGACATTGCCAAGAAGGTCGCGCTCAACCTGGGCGGTAAGTTGGGGGGCGACGTCATCGCGGGAATCGGACTGCTCGATCTCTACGGGCCGACGTTCTACCCGGACGACAAGACAAATGCGGTGGCGCGGTATGAGTGGGCGAAGTCCTGGCTCGAAAAGCAGGTGGACCATCCCCGGTTCCGACAGCACTTCGCTGTTCATGAAACGGAGGCATGGTTATTGGCGGAGCCGAGGATCCTGCCAGGTGCTGTGAGCAAGGCTTTGCCGGGGAAGTGCAACCAACCGGAGTCGGTGAATTTCAACGAACCGCCTGCGAAGCTCTTGGAGCGCCTGTACAAGGAGAAGCTGGGCAAGTCCTACAAGAAGGTCATTGATGGGGCGAATCTCTTCGCGGAGCTGTCGCCCGATGTGGCGCAAACGAAGTGCCCGTACCTGCGCCGGTTGTTACAAGACATGTTGATGCTGGCACAGGCCGCCATGACGTGATGGGCGCATGGTGATTCAGTGAGGCGCCTGCTCGAGACGGGAACTGTCTCCGAGCGCTGGGAGTACGAGGAGGCGTGCCTGGCGAGTTGATGGCACGCCGTGCCATCGCTACTTCAGCACCCCGAGCGCTTCGAGCCGGTCGAAGAGCTCCTCCCGGCGCGGACGTGGGGGCGGGTGGGCCGCGAGGAAGGACTCGATGGTCCGCACCTCGTCGAAGCGCCAGGTGAAGCCGGTGGCCTCCTTGAAGGCCCGCGCGTCCACCACGATGGGGTACTGCAGGTGGTAGAGCGCCCCGGGCGGCAGCTGCGGCAGCCCGAAGCGGCCGATGAGCTGACGCAGCACCACCATCGGCAGCGGCACGGGCTGGCGCTGGGCCTGCCGGATGATGACGGACAGCGGCAGTGGCTGCGGGCCCGCCACGTTGAACACACCCCGCGCCCGCTTCTCCACCGTGAGCGCGATGGCCGACGCCACGTCGTCCTCGTGCAGGAATTGGAAGAGCGGATCATACCCCGCCACCATGGGCACCCGCCGGCCGCGCAGGAAGGTGGCCAGCGTGCCCTGCGCCGACGGCCCCAGCGAGTAGCACACGCGCAGCACCGACGTGGTCAGCTCCGGGTAGCGCCACAGCGCCGTCGAGGCGTACAGGTCCGCCGCCACCAGGTCCGCCAGCTCCGGGAAGGAGGCCAGCTCCTTCGGCGGCTCGTCCTCCGTGTGGTACAGCGCCGAGTCCGGTGCCGCTCCGTAGAAGGTGTGCCGCCCCACGAAGACGGCGTGCTTCACCCCGTACTCCCGGCAGTGCTCGAACACCACCCGCGTGCCGCCCAGGTTGATGCGGTGGCGCTCCTCGCCCTGCACGCGCAGCGACGTCACCGTGGCCATGTGCACCACCGCCTCGGGCCGCCGCGTCCGGAACACGTCCTCCGCCGGCCGCTTGCGCAGGTCCACGTCGTGCACCTCGATGTCCGCCGGCGCGTCCTCCCACGGCCGCGTGTCGATGCCGAACACCGTGTGTCCCTGCTCCCGCAGCTGCAGCGCCACGCGCCGGGCCACCGCTCCGCCAATTCCCAGGATGAGGACCCTCATGACTCCACGCCCTTCCAGCGCTCGTGACGGCGCCGCTCGACGATGCCCGCGATGCGTTCCTTCACCTGCTCCACATACCCCTGGATGACCGTGTCCTCCTCGTTGCCCGTGCCCTCGAACACCATGGGCTCGCCATAGTGGATCTCCAGCGGCACCGGAAGCGGCAGCGGCAGCACGTACGGGGTGACGGGCACGTAGGGCATTCCGAGCACCTTGCCCAGTCCGTACAGGTTGGCCACCGTGGGGATGGCCGCTCCGCCTCCCAGGAAGCCGAAGGGGATGATGGGCGTGCGCGTCTTGAGCGCCAGGCGCATGAAGCCCGTGCCGAAGTCCACCAGGTCATAGCGCTGCGGGTAGAGCTTCGCGGTGCCGCGCGCGCCCTCGGGGAAGATCATCAACAGCCGATCCTCCTCCAGCAGGCGCACGGCGTGCTCGGGCAGGCCGGGGAACTGGCCGCAGCGGCTGGCCCACGTGGAGGCCACCGGCGTGGCGTTGATGAACTTCTCCGCCATGCCCTGCGCCAGCCGCGGCGGCTCCATCTCCAGGAAGCACGAGGTGACGACCATCGCCCCGTCCACCGCCACGCCTCCCGAGTGGTTGCCCACCACCATGGCCCTCCCGCGCGCCGGAATGTGCTCGATGCCGTGGCAGCGCACCCGGAAGTAGCTCCGGTAGAAGAAGCTCATCGTCTCGAAGATGACGCGCAGGTGCCACTTGGACACCCCGTACGGGTCCACCCCGTACGCGTTGAATGGCAGCTCCAGCCGCTCCAGCCGCTCCTTCACCGATTCCGCTCGCTTCACGCCTTCTCCCCCTCCCGGGACACGGCCCGCCATCGTGTCAGATCCGCCCCGCTCCCGGGGGGATGTGTCGCGCCGTCCTCGCACTCCGGGTCCGTCTCCGCGACCCACCTACCCTTACCTTGTGTTTTCGTTGAAAAGTTAATTTCATTGGAACTACCAGAAGGTCAGGAATATCAGGCCCTCCCGTTATTTGAAGGAAGCAGAGTTTTCCGGAAGAGCCGCGAGCAGGGAGGGTGGACATGAAGAAGACGATCCGTTCGATGAGCGCCTGGATGGTGCTGTTGCTGGCGCTGGCCCTTCCGGCGATGGCCGAGGCCCATGGGGCCCGGGATGTGAAGGTGGAGCGGCGGGAGTTCCCGGTGCGGCTCGCCGACGGCCAGCGGTACACGGTGGTGGGCTACCTCTACTACCAGGGCAGCTTGAAGAACCGCCCGGTGCAGATCCTCACCCATGGCATCACCTACAACCATGGGTACTGGGACCTGCCGGAGGTGGACGGCCAGGAGTACTCGTATGCGCGGTACATGGCGCGGCGGCACTACGCGGTGCTCGCGTTGGACCTGCCGGGCACGGGCGAGAGCGACCGGCTGGACGGGGACGTACTGGACCTGGCGGAGTCGGCGAGCGCCCTGCACCAGGTGGCGCGGTACCTCCGGGCCACGGCGGAGAAGAACACCTTCGAGACGCTCATCTACGTGGGGCACTCCAACGGGGCGCTCATCTCCACCTTCGCGCAGGCGCAGTATGGCGACGCGCAGGCGGTGGTGAACACGGGCTGGCTGAACACCGCGCACGCGGTGCCGGTGGATCCGAGCGTGCTCCTGGGTTTTCTCGAGCAGGGCCCCTACATCCGCATCCCCGGGGAGTTGCGCGGCGCGCTCTTCTACGCCCCGGAGTACTCCAATCCGGAGCTGGTGGCCTACGACAACGAGACGGCGGACACGGTGACGCGCGGCCAGTACCTGGGCCTGCTGAGCATGCTGGGCTCGCCGGAGTCCATTCCGGCCGCGGACATCCGGGTGCCGGTGATGGTGCAGCTGGGGGACAGGGATCTGGTGGCGTCGGCCTCCTACGCCCAGGCCGAGGCGAAGATGTACCCGCGCGCCCGCTCGGTGTGGGTGGACACGCTCGTCAACACCGGGCACGTCTTCAACGGCCACTACGGCAAGGAGCGCGGCTGGTCGGCGATCGACCTGTGGCTGCGCCTCGTGGTGCGCTGAGGCTCGGGACGCGCGCTGAGGCTCAGGAGGCGGAGGTGAGCTCGCCCAGGAGGCGCGCGACCTCCGCCGCGGCGGCCTCGGGACGCAGGCTGGTGTCGGAGATGCCGGCCACCACGCGGGTGATGTTGTGGTCCACCGTGCCCGGCCGGGCCCACACGCGGGCCCGTGGCGCGGTGACGTAGGCGGAGAAGCTGTGGTGCCCGGAGCCGGGGCGCTCGCCCACGACGTGGATGAGCGCGCGAGGCCCACCCGCCGCCGCGTCCCCGAAGAGGAGCTCCCCCGCGCGGTAGCCGGCCCGCACGCGCCCCAGGGACAGCACGAGGTGCTCGGGCGCCACCCGGTGTCCGGCGGCCTCGAGCCGGGAGCGCAGCGCGGTGAGGAAGGGCCGCAGGTGGCCCTCGTCCATGAGCGAGCGCGCGTCCAGTCCGTCCGAGATGACGAGCTGCACGTCATACCGGCCCGCGTGGCGCGAGCGCAGGGACTCCAGCACGCGCTCGGAGGCGGGCTCGAGCTGCTCGCCGGAGGGCGGGTGGAGGATGTAGTCGCGCCGGGCGGTGGCGCGGGTGCGCAGGGGCACGGCGTCGGGAAGCGACGCGATGAAGTCCGGGGTGAGGTCGGACCAGAGGCCGACCTTCGCGTCGTCGTAGAGGCGGCGCAGCTCGGCGTCCAGCGAGGGCTCCAGGTCCCACGGGTGCTCGCCATGGCCCACGGCGAGCGGCACGCCACGGGCGCGCACCTCGGCCATCTGCCGCGCGGCCTCGGCGAGCACGTCCGCGTCCGGGCGCGTGTCGCCCTTGTGGCGGCGGTACTGGAGGTACACCCAGGCCGGGTCCCCGAAGTGCCCGGTGGGGCGGCCCTCCGCGTCGATGACGCCGAGCCGCTGGAAGAAGGCCCACATCCGGTCATCCACCTTGTAGCCGGACTGCTCGCGCAGGCGGACGTGATCCTGGAAGCCCGTGGTCAGGTAGCTGAGCATCGGATCATTCCGGGTGGGAAGCGCCATGAGGTAGCCGGGGTTGGCCGGCATGAGCTGCTCCAGGCACCAGCCCAGGTCATCCAGCGACACGTCCATGTGCAGGGTGGAGCAGACGTCCAGGCCGATCGTCAGGCCGTGCAGCTTGCCCATGACGATGTCCTCGAGGCAGCAGCGCACGAGCTGCTCTCGGGTGCGGAACACCTCGGGGCCGATGAAGCCGGCCACGTCGTTGACGATGACGTGCGGAGCGGGCTCGCGGCCGGCGCGGGCCTGCGCGGCGGCGATGCGCTGGGTGAGGGCGCGCGAGAAGCCGTACTTGCGCGACTCGTGCACCACCATGTCCACCCCGGCGGCGTGGCCGTTGGTGGCGTCGGCGCCCTGGCCCGTCTCGAAGTACATGCCCCAGCGCCCGGTGCGCGCCGCGGCGTGCGTCTCCATCTTCTCCAGGGTGACGTCGAAGGTGCGGTTGGCGGCCTCGGTGCTGCCCAGGCTCTGGAACCAGATGCCCGTGGTGCCCGGCTGCATGGCCTCCACCACCGCCTGCACGTCCACGTGCGCGAGCACGCAGTGCGGCATCACGTCCTTCAGCCCGAACGTCACCAGGATGTCGTGCAGGGCGGACTCCACGGCGGCCACGGACTCGGGCGCCGAGGACACCGGGTTGGTGCCGAGCACCACGTCGCCCAGGGCGAAGCTCCAGCCGTTGAAGACCTGCCAGCGGATGTCGTCCGGATGGTCCGTGGGCGAGTTGGGCTGGATGCGCGCGCCCAGGTACCCCTTCGCGCCCACCTTGCTACCGGGGAGCGGGTTGAAGACCTTGCGGCCCACGGCGGCGAGCTCCTCGTTGCTCATCAGCTTCACCACGCAGCCGATGACGTCGCTGCTCAGCCCGCCCTTGAACTCGTGGATGTCCGCCTCGCTCGCGGACAGCAGGAAGGCCTTGAGCTCGCCGAGCGTCCAGCTCGCGGTGCGCGCCTGGGCCTCCGTGTCGAGCGCTCCCTGCATGTACGAGTACAGCCGCTCCTCGATGAGCGGGTACGCGTCCAGGTCGCCGATGCGCGTGCGCGCGAGCAACTCCCGGGCGTTGCGGCGGGACGCCTCGTCGGCCGCGGCGACGCCGATGGCCGCGTCCCCCTCCTTGAGCTCGTTCGCCGCGCCCACCACCTGCTGGTACAGCCGGGGCTCGAAGGCACCGCGGACGCGCCGCACGTAGGCGAACACGTCCTCGCCGGGGAGCAGGCTGGGGATGGAGACGCGGGCCGGGGCGCTCTCGTGGGAACGGGCGGCCTCCGGGTTGGCGCCGGGGATCGGGGCAGCGGGGAGCGGCTCGGAGTGCTCCTCGCGGGGCTGCGTCAGGCTTTCCGCCATGGTGAGCTCACCTCGGGGGGAAGAGGCTAGTGCCGCCCCGGCCGGGTGTCACGGGGGGCCCCGTCCAACGCGGAGGACCCCCCGTCGAATTTCAGCGGTTTTCCCCGGCCTGGGCGCGCAACTGCTCCAGGTAGAAGGCCACCACCACCAGCGAGTGGGTGATGGCCCCACCCAGGATGAGCTGGGGCACCGCCGAGCGGGGGTGCAGCTCCACGGCGATGTCCTCGCCCGCGTCCTGCTTGCCCTCGTGCTGCTTCACGCAGTCGAGCGCCAGGAAGCTGTGGCACACGTTGTTCTGGATGGCGGGGTTGGGGTGCACCTGGCCGAGCCTCACCACGCGGCCCGGCACGTACCCCGTCTCCTCCTCCAGCTCGCGCGCGGCGGCCGCCCCGGGGTCCTCTCCGGGCTCCACCAGGCCGCCGGGAATCTCCAGCGTCGTCTCCTGGGTGCCGAAGCGGAACTGGCGGATGAGCACGAGCTGGTCGTCCTTCGTCACCGCGATGACGTTCACCCAGTCGGCGCTGTCGATGACGACGCGGGGATGCTCGTGGCCGGTGCGAGGGTCGGCCACCATGTCCTGGCGCACCTTGAGGACGCGGTAGTCGTACTCCAGGCCCCGGCGCAGGCGGGGCCACGGTTTGATGGAGCTCATCGGCTCAAGAGCTATCGATAAATCCCGGGGATGGGCAAGGCGGGTGATCCAGAAATGGGTAGGAGCAGCGCGGCCCGACTCCTGAGGTTCGGGCGCAGGAGTTACTGATGAAGTAGGTAGAGGGGGTGAAGAAGAGAGAGCC
>NZ_DASUNC010000212.1:0-2198 GCF_036277355.1 Archangium sp. | reverse complement strand
GCGTGGCGACTCCCCAGCCGCGTCCACGGGCCAGAGCGAGCCGGCGCGGTTGCTGCGTCGCCGGGGTGAGCGCACTCGGGGCACGGAGGTGGCCATGGTGAGCCCGGCGGAAATGGCCGTGCGCGCGGTGGCCAGCGGTGCCGTGCAGGTGGACGCCTTCGAGGAACTGCTGCTGCTCGCGGGCCTGGACGACTTCAACGACCTGCCCCCGAGAGCCGCTCCCCTCGCGCCCCAGGAGGCGACCCGGGTGCTGACGGTGCTGATGAACAAGCCCGTGACGCCAGGCTCGTTGGAGCGCTTGCGGTACATGACGCGGGGCGAGCAGATAAAGGCGCTCTCCAAGTTGACCACCCACATCATCGTCACCTTTGGCACTGCTGGGGGCACCACGAGCACGCTGACGAGGACGTTGGGTGGGCTGGAGGCCACCGTGCCGGTACTCTCGCTCTCGGCCAGGGGGGAGTTGGTGCTGGGACGCGTCGTGGTGCCAGTCGGCAAGGCGGCCACCGCTCTGAGCGGCGGCCCCGGGGCGGCCATCATTCTCTATCAAGGTGGCCCTGGCGGGGGCGGCGGCGATGAGAGTGGCGCTGGTAGGACAGGAGGAACGAAGTGGAAGCCAGGTCCGAACGACCTTGACTGGCGCGGAATGGGCAAGGGACTCTCTGATGCACTCAATGAAGCCTTCAAGCGAACGGGAGTTTCGCGTGAGGAATTCTCCGTAACCAGGTGGGGCAAAGACAAATTTGGCAAGAGCGCACCTGTGGAATGGCGTGCTCCCAATGGCGCCGAAGTCAATATCGACATGGGCCACACGAAAAACGGACCTTCTTCGCCTCACGTGGGCTTTCAAACCCCCGGGAAGAGAGGGAGCGGAGGCGCTGTCCGAGGGCATATCCTTCTTGACGAGGTTCCATTCAATCGATAGCCGCCATGGGATACATAGCCGACGAGCTCAGAATCACAATCAAACAGCTTGGCATCGCCACTGAAGAGCTAAGCCCCGCCCAATTACGTTTCGTTCGTGAAGGGCTTGATGCTCGATTCATAGACCCTTCCGGGGAGGGACCTCTTTGGGAGCGAATTCGGGGGGATGTGTCGGTCAGGAATCCGGATGCCTGGCAGTGGATTTCCTCAGTGCCGCACTCGGGGCGCGCCATTCTCTTCTTTGACGAGCAAGAAGAGCCTGCCGGCTTTGTGTTCACGTCAGCAGCGGATGCGGTCACCGTTCTTGCGGAGTCAACAGGGTTTGAATTCTACCTGACCGATGATGCAAGGAGCTTTCTGCTGGCGTTCAATCATCACGACTATTTGTCCGCTGCCGGAACTGCGGTGGGCTGGCTTCGTAGCCTTATGCGGAGGGGGGCGCCGGAGCTAGGTTCATGACGAAACACCGACCCCCTCACGACCGAGCTGCGCACCGAGTCCGCTGTCCAGGTGAAGCACCGGCAATGGAATGGAAGAGAGCCCTACTAGGTCAGGGGGGACGCTGCTGTTTCCGGCACCGGAGGGGGCGCTGCGCCCGGGCGCCTTCGCTTCCGTGGGCCTGGGTGTGGATCATGCCCGCTGAGACGGCGCGCAACCGGACGGCCTTGCTGCTGTGCGGCGTCCTGCTGGCCACGGGCTGCGCCACGGCGGCGTCTCCAGTGGGGCGCGGCGCGTTCCTGGAGAACACCCCGCGTGGTGTGCACAGCCCCTCATTGGCAGGTGAGCCGCGGGGTGACTCCCCAGCCGTGCTCACGGGCCAGAGCGAGCCAGCGCGGCTGCTGCGTCGCCGGGGTGAGCGCACTCGGGGCACGGAGGTGGCCATGGTGAGCCCGGCGCAGATGGCCGTGCGCGCGGTGGCCAGCGGTGCGGTGCGGGTGGACGCCTTCGAGGAACTGCTGATGCTCGCGGGCCTGGACGACTTCAACGACCTGCCCCCGAGAGCCGCTCCCCTCACGCCCCAGGAGGCGGCCCGGGTGCTGACGGTGCTGATGAACAAGCCCGTGACGCCAGGCTCGTTCCCGTCGCGCATGGCCGTCGGCCACCTGCTGCGCGAGGTGCTGGAGGGAGGGGAGGTCTCCCGCGAGGAGTTGCTGCGCCGGGTGGAGCGCTTCAGGAGGGTGGCGGTGCTGCGGCCGGACGGCTATCTGGCGTGGACGCTCAACGGACGCACGCAGCAGAAGGTGGGCCCGGTGGAGTGGAAGGAGGAAGCCTTC
>NZ_DASUNC010000211.1:0-78371 GCF_036277355.1 Archangium sp. | reverse complement strand
CTCGACGCCAGCTGGCCCGAGTACAACCGCCTCTACGCCCACCCCTTCACCTGGTCCTGGACTCGCGCCAAGATGCACTCGTGGGTGGACCGGCACCTGTCCTGACTATGTTGAAAAACTTGTCGGACAGTCCACTAGGGCGCGGGGGCAAGGGGCAGGTCCATGTTGCACGTATGTCGCAGGAGCATGCGGAATGGGCCGGAACGGGGCGGGATAGGGGGGATGCGGCGGGATATCGACTCCCAAGCATTCCAGGCGGTTGCGAGGTAAGGGCGCGATTCTGCTGGGAGTTTCGCACCGCCCGGCGCGGCTTCGATTCCCGCCGCTTCCAATAGAGGTGGCCCGCCGCCTCGAGTCGAACCCACTCCTCACCTCGAAGGGCACCCCGCGTTCGCCGCGGCAACGTCACGCTCCCCGCGGCGGCGGGCCCGCGAGTGGCTAGGGGAACACGTAGCCGAGCAGCCCTTCCTGGGTGTACCCCTCGCAGCCTTCGCCGGAGACGAAGTGGTCGGTGAGCTCGCCCACCCGGCAGCGGTACAGCGGCACCGTGCCCGCCACCTGCGTGTCATGGGCGTAGCCCACCGGGCCCAGCGGCAGCAGCCCCTCGCAGTTCACGTCCACCGACACCAGGTTGTGCCCGCCCACCTGGCACTCGTACAGCAGGTGGGTGCCCGGCCGGGGCTCGCGCCACAGCCGCCACGCGCCCTCCAGGGTGAAGCCCGCGGGCGGCAGGCGCGAGGACGTCCAATGGCCCCGGGTGGGCGAGTTGTAGCGCCGCAGCCGGGTGTAGGGCAGCTCCTCGAAGCCGCAGGAGAGCTGCGGGGGCGAGGCCGTGTCCAGGTTGGCCAGCGCCCAGGTGGCCCACGCCGGTTTGGCGCTCCCATCCCCCCGCCGCAGCCCCAGCCCCAGCCCCTGCGCCACCTCGGCGGCGTGGTCCATCATCCGGTGGTAGACGTAGCTCTCGATGCCGGGCGTGCCCAGCACGTTGCGCAACGAGTCGCAGACCGCCGTGGCCTGGGCCCCCTCGCTGGAGTCCGGCGCCAGCGAGTTGACGCCGCTCTCGGTGAGGTGCAGCTCCCACGTCCAGGGCTTGTCCGGAAAGCTCTTGCGCAGCCAGCCGGCGAGCACGCCCAGGTTGCCATACGTCACCCGGGGGTAGTCCTCCGCGGAGAACTGGGGGCCCTTGCCGGGCGGGTAGGGGTGGTGCGCCACCCGCCAGGCCCGTCCTCCCAGCCGCGCGTTGAAGCCGGTGAGGAAGGTGCTGGCCGACAGCACCGGACTCAACGCGCCCGGCGCGTCCAGCTCCGGGCCGAAGTGGTGCGTCAGGGGAATGAACACCTTGGCGTTGGGCTGCTCGGCGGTGATGCGATCATACGCCGCGTTGAAGTTGGCCGCGTACTCGTCCATCCACCGCTGCGCGTCACACGCGCCCAGGCCGCTGCCGCAGCCGATGTCGAACCACTCGTTGGCGTTCACCTCGTTGTGGAGGACGAAGTCGGCGATGTGGCCATGGCCCTCGAGCCCGTTGAAGTAGCGGGCCAGCATGCCGGCGAAGCGGCCGAAGTCCGCGGGGTTGTCTGGCGCGCAGAAGCGCGCGAAGTTGCCCGTCTTCCCGCAGGGCCGGTTCACCCGGGCCCAGTCCGGCACGCCGTACAGCACCGCCGTCACCGCCATGCCCCGGGCGTTCCACTCCCGGACGTCGTTCTCCAGCGCCGCGTTCACCACGAAGCAGCGCCCCGCGTACTCCGCCTCGCCCGCGACGCACGGGGCCGCCTTGGGGGTGGGCTCCCAGCGCAGCCAGACGAGGTTCACCACCACCCCGCCGGTGTTGTGGCCGGAGATTTCATCCTTGTTGGCCCAGCCATCCGGCTGGAGGGCCTTGATGCGCATGGGGGGGCGCTCGGGGTAGCGCTGGGCGATGCGGACGCTGCCGGACCAGCTCCCGCTGTAGGCGCTGGACGTCACCCCGTTGCGGGTGGAGCCGGTGTAGCCGGTCTGGCCGGGCTGGATGTAGGCCGTCAGCGGGCCTCCGGCGGTGGTGAGGGCGCCGGCATGGACGGCGGCGCGGCACAGGCTGGAGTCGTCCGTGTAGACGCCGGTGCCCCAGAGGGAGCCGGAGGTGGTGGCCGAGGCGGGGCACTCGCAGTCGAGCTGGTAGCCATTGCGCCCGCGCAGCGCGCTCGCGTTGGCGGGGCACAAGGGCTTGCACGCCGAAGTGGCAGCGGCCACGGAGAAGCTCCCGTACCAGTTGCTGAAGGGGAAGGAGCCCACCCCGTTGCGGGAGGAGCCGCTGTAGTTGTCCTGGCCGGGGGCGATGGTGGCGACGACGAGGCCCCCGACAGGGGAGACGGCCCCCGCGTGCAGGGCGGCGCGGCACAGACTGGAGTCATCCGTGTACACATCCGTGCCCCAGACCCAGCCGGAGGCGGTGTCCGCGGCCGTGCAATGACAGGTGTACTGCAGGCCGTTCTGCCCCCGATAGCTCTTGAGATCCGAGGGACAGGGCGTGCACTGGAGCGCCTGCTGCACCGCCCCTGGCGCCTCCACCTGCTCCGGAGTCAGCAGCTCCCCGGAGGCCGGGCCACAGCCCACCCCCACCAGCCACACCCCCAGGGCCCAGGACCGCAGGCCCCACTTCGTCCCACGTGTATTCATGTCTCTGCTCGTGTCTTTCGAAGGAAGGAGAGCCCCGGCAAGGGGCTCGTCCATGCCGATAGAGACATGCCTGGAGAAATGTGACTTCCCGGGCATTTCCGGCCCGTGGGCTTTCCCTGGTTACGTGGACAGTCGGGTGATGCGGCCAACCCCCGCGGGAAGGCCGCAAGCTCGACCTCGACGTCTTCGAAGAGGGCCAACCGGGCCTGCCCTCCTACCGTGCCATCAGCAGGCTACACGCCGCGCCGAAGGCCGGTGAGTCCAGCCAGACATACCCGTCCACGAAGGCGCTGCCCGTGGACGGCTGCACGTGGGTGATGTCGCCGTAGTGGCAGAAGAGGTCGTCCCTGCCATCGCCGGTGAAGTCCCCCACGCCCACCTGGGCACCGCACCAGGTGGACCAGGTGCCAGCGTCCGCGAAGGCGCCGCCCGTCGACAGCGCCACCCGGTTGTGCATCGTGCTGTCCTCGTGGCAGTACAGGTCGCTGCGCCCGTCACCGTTGAAGTCGCCCGGGGCGAGCAGGGAGCACGCGGCCCCGAAGCTCGCCGAGTCCAGCCAGACGTACCCGTCCACGAAGGCGCTGCCCGTGGACGGCTGCACGTGGGTGATGTTGCCGTAGTGGCAGAAGATGTCGTCCCTGCCATCGCCGGTGAAGTCCCCCACGCCCACCTGGGCACCGCACCAGGTGGACCAGGTGCCGGCGTCCGTGAAGGCGCTGCCCGTCGACAGCGCCACCCGGTTGCGCATGCTGCTGCCCTCGTGGCAGTACAGGTCGCTGCGCCCGTCGCCGTTGAAATCGCCCGCCAGCAGCGTGGTGCAGCCCGCGCCGAAGCTCGCCGAGTCCAGCCAGGAGCTGCTGGCCGTGAAGCCCGTGCCGGTGGACGGCTGCACGCGCAGGGCGGTGCCAGCGCGGCAGAGCACATCCGCCTTGCCGTCCCCCGTGAAGTCGGCCACCTCCAGGGCAGGGCCTCCACACCCGGTGGACCAGACGCCCGCGTCCATGAAGGCGCCGCCCGTCGACAGCGCCACCCGGCCCTGCTGCGTGCCCTCCTCGTAGCAGAACAGATCGCCGCGGCCCTGGCCGTCCAGGTCGGCCTGCTCCACGCTCGTCTGCCAGCAGAAGCTCAGGCGCACCGGAGGGCGGGGGGTGAAGTCGGTGGCGGTGAGCTCCACCTGGGAGAAGGCCGGCCCGTACCAGTAGAGCGGCCCGCACAGGTTCCAGTACCGCGAGGCCTCCAGCCTCAGGTCCTGTGAGTCCGGGCTGGCCGTGAAGGCCAGGCCGCCCGACATCGGCTCGCCGCGCCCCTGATCCGTGCAGAGGTTGTCCCGGCAGCCCACGCGGCGGAACGTCACCCCGCGCGCCGGGTACCCCGAGAAGCAACCGTTGCCCTGACGCACCGCCTCCACGTCCTCGCACAGCCCGCCCGAGCCCACCCCGTCGCTCAGCTCGAACATCACCCCCACCCCGGAGGGCGAGTTGTTGCCGTCCACCACCCCCCGCCGCACCGTCACGCGCGAGGACTGGAAGACCGAGATGTTGTCCTCCGGCCAGGAGGTGCTCGCCGGGTTCTCGCACGAGAAGTCCTCCAACACCGAGTCATGCGAGCGGTTGAACTGGACGCACTGGCCGCGGGGAAAGGGCCCGCGCATGTCGTGCGCCTCGAGCTGGCTGAGCCAGGCGCCGGGGCTCTCCTGGAGGTACACCCCCGACGAGCCCCGCACCACCCGCACGCCGCGGATGACCACGCCGGACGAGTTGAACCCCTGGATGTTGTTCAGCCCGTCCGAGGGGTTGGGCCCCGAGGGCGGCGCGCCGTCGTGGAGGATGAGGGAGTTCTCGATGCGCAGGCCCGGGGCGTTGGCGAAGTGGATGCCGGGGCCGCCGCGATGGTGGATTTCACTGTTGCGGATGACCACGCCCGTGAGGTTGCTCACCACCACCGCCGGCCCGGCGTTGCTCACGATGCGCAGGCCCTCGATGACCTGGTAGTGACGGGTCGCCACCACGGGTCCCGAGTCCACCAGCCCGCAGCCCACCAGGGGCTGCTCCGCCGATGCGCTCTCCCGCGAGGCCGCCCCGGTCGGGCCGCAGCCCGGGAGCACGAGCAGCCCGAGGGCCATGAGCAGCAGCCCGGGCAGGGCGGATGCGCCCGCCGCGCGCGAAAGAGGAGGGCACAGGCTCGAGGAATGACGCATGGGGAGCTCTCTACTCGAGGGAGCGGACATGGACGGAGCCTGTCCGGCACCCGCGGCTCAGAATCCGTAGCCCAGGTAGACGTTGTAATCGACGGGGGGCGCGACGTTCACCCCCAGCCCGGCGCTGGGCGAGGCGCAGGTGGCCGGAAGCCGGACCGGCCACTGGGCCAGGTAGAAGACGGTGCGGCCTGTCGCGTTGATGGCGGAGCGCAGCTGGCTCGCCGAGGTGCCGTCGTTGTAGAGCGCCTCGCCGATGATCCACCCCTGGGACAGCCCGAGCTGGTTCATCTGGTTGTGGGCGTTGACGAAGTGCTGGGAGGCGTTCTCGTAGAAGTGGAGGCTGAACAGGTAGGGCAGGTTGCCGCCATACACCTGGGGAATCTGCGAGATGCGGCCCGGCTCCGAACCGATGATGGAGAAGCCCAGCGTGTCGTTCTTCCCGAACACGCTGGTGTAGTTGCTCCACAGCCGCCGGGTGTACTGCAGCAACACGCTCTGGGTCGGCGTGGGCGTCCCCTCGTTGAGCAGATCCATCCGGTAATGGATGCCAGAGGCGGCGATGATCGGCCGCAGATTGACGATCAGGTTCCAGTTCTCCTGGTAGAGGTCCTCGTTCCAGCCCGTCCACTGGGTGGGCGCATTGGGACCGATCGGAAAGAAGCCGACCATGATCTCGGCGAAGCCGATGCTCCTCGCCGCGGCGAGCAGGCCCTGGAGGTTGCCGCGGTGACGCGGGGAGAGGTCGCCCCCCGTCGAGTCCATGACCGTGCCGGTATTGAGGCCACGGCCGTGATAGATGGGGATGCGCAGGCGGCGCTGACCCCGGCCGTACATGTCCCGCAGCGCCTGATCCACCTGCGCCCTGGCGGTGTCGTAGTTGGCGATGGCCCCATAGGCCTCGCGCTCGCAGCCGGAGATGAAATACCAGGCGAAGTTCGAGCCGCCGGTGGCCTGCGCGCGCGCCTGCCCAGGCACCCCCAGCAACACGAGCGCGAGCAACAACAAGGAACTCCTCCGCAACGACGGCAGTGCGTGCATGGTGCTTCTCCCTCGGCGGGCGTCCGAAGCTGGACGAGCTCTACCCGCGCGGGCTGGAGGCGGATGATGCCGAGGACCCGAATCAGCGCACGCGCGAGACGAGCGCATGGCCACGGCAACGGGGCGCCCCCTCCACACAGCAGGGCGCCCCGGGTACGTCAGGGTGGCGAGTCCGTGGACCCGGCTTACGGCCGTCCCATCGTGCCGCACAGCGCCCAGGCGCTGGGGTAGTAGCCGTTGGCGCTGAAGCCATACATGCCCCGCAGATCAACGCCCGACGAGCTGCCCTGGAACTGGCCATTCTGGACGTGGAAGTGCAGGTGGACGGCGCTGGTGCCCGAGTTGCCCACCTGGCCCACGGCGGTGCCCTGGCCCACGCTGGCGCCAATGGTCATGCCCGGGTAGATGTAGGACAGGTGGGCGTAGATGTGACGGTAGGTGGTGTTGATCTTCACCAGGTTGCCGTAGCCCCCGTCCTCCCAGCCCGACTTCTCGATGGTTCCTCCCTTGGAGGCCCGGGCATTCCAGCCCGAGGTCGCGGCGATGTCCGCGGCGTAGCTGGCGCCCTGGGTGTGGAAGGACGAGCCGCAGTTCACGTTCCACGGCAGGCCGCTGTACTGCTGGATGACCGGAGACCACCAATCCGAGGTGATGCCGTTGATCGGCGGCTCGGAGGGGGGCGAGGCCTTCAGGGCGTCCCCGTAGATGTCCCGGAGGCTGAAGGGCATGCGCGGACCGAACCGGAGCGAGGCCACCATGCTCGTGAAGATGCCATTGAGGGCCGGGGGCGCGGACACGCCGAAGTTGGCCCACACGAACCAGACGGTTTCTCCCTGGCGGATGTTGACGAGCTGGTACTCCGTCACCGGGGACTTCGCGGCGACGTAGACGGCATCGCGGCCCGCGATGAGCCGCTTCTCCTGCGCGAAGGTCGTGATCTCCGACGGCTCGAACGTCGACTCCCGGGCCGCACGCCAATCCGTGAGGGTGGTGGTGGGCTCGATGGGCTCGAGGTAATGGCCAATGGCGATGTAGGCCTGCTCTCCGTTCTCCAGCTGGGGGCCGCGGAACTCGAGCACTTCGCTCAGCGCCTCGGGCGCATCCGTGCGCGGAGTCAGCTTCCAGTCCGACGGATACTGCAGCGCGAAGTTGAACCGGACGTCCTCGTACGCGCTGTGGGCGGAAGCCGGGCTGTGGGCCGGAGCGCCGCCAGCCGCGAGGGCGGAGCCTCCAGGAACCAGGCATCCAACTGCCAGGGCATAAGCAAGAAACCGGGTACGGGACGAGGTGGGGTGGGTTCTCACGGGGACTCCTCGGGGGGGTTGAGCGCAGCGGTGGGTAAGTCCGATTAATCGGCTCTTACACGATGAGTAGAAATCAATTCACTTTCCGAGTAAACAGGAAAATGAAGTTTCCCCTCGAAAGGGTGTCTCGAAGAAGAGCAGCCGGCGCCGCCGGGTGTAGCCACCGGGCGGCTCAGGGGACGGCCTCGACCAGCCAGTCGTTTCCCGTGACGCCGCCGGGCCATGTGCTGACGCCCTGTGCCGTGTCGGGCCGGTGCAGGTAGTCGCCCTTCCAGGAGCGGAGCCGGACCTTGTTGCCGTCGGACTCGAAGGCCCACTCGGTCCCCGGGCCGGAGCTCGCCGAGCTGACGCCCTGCGCCGTGTCGGGCCGGGACAGGTAGTCACCCTTGGAGGACTTGAACAGGAACTTCTCCTCCGAGCACTGGCACTCGACCAGCCAGTCCGTGCCCGCGCCACTGGCCAGGGTGGTGACGCCCTGGGGCTGCTCGGGGCGCTGCAGGTAGTCGCCCTTCCAGGACTTGAGCCGCACCTTGCGGCCGCAGCCGAGCACCAGGGAGGGCATCAGCCCGAGAATCTGGCGCTTCATCCGCAGGGCGGCCACGACGGCCCCCTCCGAGTGGCTGTCCTCCGTGGTGTCACCGCCTATCAAGAGGCGGCCGTGAGGGCGCCGCAGCACGTTGGCCAGCGCGTCGAAGCGCGAGCGGCCGAGCTCCAGCGGCCAGTAGGCCACCGCCGAGGGGTAGACGAAGATTTCCGAGGAGCGGATGCGCTGGCGGGCCCCGGGGAAGAGCTGCTCGAGCGCCTCGGCGCTCTTGTCGTGCACCTCGTTGAGGGACTTGCCCATCAGCTCGCGCGCGAAGCGGGCGTGCAGCAGCAGGGTGACGACCTGCTCGCGCGTCCCCTGGCCGCTGGCCTGCAGGTCCGTGACGTCATAGATGCTGCCCGCCTGGGTGTCCGACAGCAGGGTGAGGAGGTTCTCGTTGTTGACCGTCCAGAGGCTGCTCGAGTCGGGGGCCATGCGGAAGTGCACCTTGATGTAGCTGCCCATCCGCGTGGTGTTGATGGCCTTCCAGGTCTCCGCGTCGAGCGAGGGGGTGAACTGGATGCGCCCCAGGTGGTGGACGGGGACCGTCACCGCGACCAGGCGCCCCGTCACGTCGATGTACTGGCGGTCGTTCTCGAGCACCCGCAGCTTCACCCCGGCGTCCGACTGCTCGATGGCCGTCACGCGGGCGTTGAGCATGAACTGCGAGGGCTCGAGCCGGGCGGCGAGCGTCTCGACGAACTGCGTATTGCCTCCGGCGACGTGGTAGTTCTTCTCACCAAAGCCCTCGGGCGTGTCCAGGAAGAGGCGAATCTCATCAATGCCATCCAGGGCGGAGATCTTGTCCCACTCGATGGCCATCTCCGGCTCGACGGTGACACGAATCCACTCGCTCACCTTGCGGGGCAGGTTGTCGCGCTTGACGAAGTCGGCGAAGCTGATGCTCATGAGCGCGGCGAGGTCCGCGGGCAGGGGCTTGCCCTCGTAGTGGCTGGCGTGCAGCCGGGTGTAGAGCTCCCAGGCCTTCTTGTGCCAGGCGATGAAGGCCGCGCGCTCCTGCGCATCGAAGATGCCGGCGAGGTACGTGTCGCGCTCTCCCCCGCCCTGGTAGGGGTAGAGCTTGCCATCGATGCGCACCGAGGAGTGGGCGACGTCCTCGAGCAGGGGCAGCTTGAGCTCGCGCAGCAGGGCCACCGCGGGGCTGCGCGCGAAGTACTCCTCCATGTGGGCCTCGGCCGTGGCGCCGTCGCTGAAGGTGACGGTCTGGATGCGGCCGCCCGCGCGCGAGGAGGCCTCGATGAGCAGCGCGTCGATGCCGGCCTTCTTGAGCTCGTAGGCCAGCGTCAGGCCCGTCAATCCGGCGCCGACGATGATGACCGGAGCCTCCCGCGTGGCGGGCTGGAGGGTGGCTTTCAGCCGCCCGTAGGAACTGGAGTGGGAGCCGCCGGTGACCCGGAGTTGCAGCGGCTGGCCCGCGCCGGTGAGCGGATAGTGGTACTCGTGGGAGCCCATGGCGTAGGGCGCCGGGGTGGCCGGATGCCTCCAGGTCCTGCCGCCATCGAGGCTGATCTGGATGAGGTCCTGCCTGCGAGGGCTCGGCTCGCTGGTGCGGTCATGGGAGGCGCCCACCGGCCACGCGAAGACGAACTCGGGGTCGAGCCCCACCTGTTTGTTGGCGGCGCCTCCGGGACTCGGGAAGCGGGGCGCCCGCTCCGGCTCTCCTCCCAGCCGGCTGGGGTTGGCGATGTCCGGCCAGAGGCTGAAGGTGCCCTGCAGGGTCAGCCGGTAGGCCTTGCCGGCCTGCAGGGCCGTCTGACTCTGGAGGGTGCCGCTGCTCCGGCTCTCGAGCCAGAGCTCCTCACTCTGTGCCCGGGCCGGCGCCGGAACCGCCACGAGCAAAGTCAGACAGATGGCCAGGGCCCCCGAGAGGTGTTTCAGTCGCATGGAGGCGAGTATACCAATCCCTCGCAATCGTCCGAAAGCGCGCCACCCGGTTGCACCAGCAACAGACGGGCGCCTTGCTGGGCTATCGAGCCCCGTGCAAGCTCAGCCGCCCAACAGCAATCGCAGGCCGAGAAAAGCCAGCAGGCCCAGCGGGCCGAACATCAGGGTCAACAGGTAACAGGGAATCAGCGCCCCGTGACGGATACCGGCCAGGGCGCCTTCCTGGCGGATGTACAGCCCCACCATGAGATCGAACACCAGGATGTGGACCCAGGCGGCCAGGGCGGCGGTGGGGTTGCGCAGCAGGGCCAGTACGCCGCCGAGGGTGAAGAAGCCGGGCCTGCCCGCCCCGGGCTCGGGTTTCTGGGTCAGCGCGGCTTTCAGCAGCCATGCGTAGATGGCGATCATCAGCAGCACGCTGGTCCCGAGCACCAGGCTTTCGGTGTGCCTCCAGCCCGGCAGGACGGCCAGGGCCAGCCAGCCGAGCAGGGAGGCCAGGCTGGCCAGTTGGAACAAGGGTTTGAGTGCGGGCACGGGCAGGGGTCCGGTGGAGGTGAACGGTCACCCTAGCGATGGAGCCACCGCGTGTCAGGCGCGGAGTGTCGAACGACGCCGGTGCTGGGGACGGACAGGGCCCGGCCCTGGCGGATTCGGGAGGCCCCGGGCCCGGAAGCCTCCCCGCGTCCGGATGGGCCCCTCCTCCTCCAGGGGGCGGCCGAAGGTCCCCGCATCGACTCAGACCGGAATAAGCTGTAAATACGATTTATTGTGGAATTCCCGCCAAGAGAGAAGCTCCGATGAAACGGAACTCGATGCGCCGTCCCCTCTTGTCGTTGCTGGGTGGAGGGTTGCTGGCGGCCTGTGGCGCTGCGCCCGAGGCAGGGCTGGCCTCACCCGATGAGCCGCTGGGCACCGGGAAGGCGGCGCTGTGTGCCGGGACGAGCGTCACGCAGTTGGGGGGCTCGAGGGGGCCAGCATCCCTCAAGGGGTGATGGGGGCGAGTGGACCGTGGGCGGTGTCGGGCGGAGCCAACGCGATGTGGGTGGAGTACTCCGTCGACGGCAAGCCGAGCGTCGCCGAGCTACGCAGGCCCGAGCCCTGCACCACCGCTGGCACCTGGTACTTCAGCAAGGAGGGGGTGAGCTGTGGCTCACCGTCGATAGCAACGGCACCACCACCCTCTGCAAGGACAGTCCCAACAGCAAGGACGGTGCGGATGCCCGCGTACAGGGGCGTGGACATGGTGGTGAAAGCCCTCCTGCCAACCTTTGCGCTGGCCCGGCAGGAACTGCTCCCCCGTTGGATGAGGACTCCCAGCCCGACGGACGGATGCGAGGCCTCGAACAGCCAGGTCCACCACCCGGGCGTGGGGCAGGCTACGGGATGAAGCCCGGAGGGGCCAGGTGGCCCACGCACGTGCCGCCGTTGGAGTCGCTGTTCGTCCCATCCGGGCAGGACGTATTGCTCCAGGTGACGCCCGAGACGTCCGCGGCCGTGAGGTTGACGTTGTACAGGTTGGCGCCGGTGAGGTTCGCGTCACGCAGGTGGAGGACGCCCGTGACGAGGGAGTCCTTCAGGTTGGCGCCGGTGAGGTTGGCGCGCACGAAGAGGGTGCCGGCGAGCAGGGCCTTCTCCATGACCGCATCCACCAGGGAGGCCTCCGTGAGGTTCGTCCGCTCCAGCGAGGCCAGCACCAGTTGGGCTCCATCGAGGTTGGCGCGGGTGAGGTTGGCGTCCGTCCACACGGTCTCCGCCAGCACGGCGCCCTGGAGCGAAGTGCAGGTGGACGTGTCCAGGCAGGACAGGTCCGCGCGGATGAAGTCGGACTGCACCCAGTTGGCGTTGTCCAGCCGGGCCCCGCGCAGCGCCGTGCCGGTGAGATCGACATCCTCCCCGGACACCCCGGTGAGGTTGGTGCCAGACAGGTTCGTCCCCACGAACTGGGTGTCCGTGATGGAGAGGCCGGAGAGGTTGGCGCCAGAGAGGTTCGCGTGGGTGATGACGGCGTCCGTGAGCTGGGCAAGGCGCAGGTCCGCGCCGGTGAGGTTCGCGCCGTCCCAGAGGATGTGGGACAGGTTGGCCTCCTGGAGGAGCGCGTTGACGAGCGTGGCATTCCTCAGGTCCGCGTCGGTGAGGTTGGCCTTGGAGAGGTTGGCCCCGGTGAAGTCCGCGCCCGCCGCCACCGCGAGCGTCAGGTTTGCCTCGCGCAGGTCCGTGTTCACCAGCGCGGAGCCCCCGAGGTTGGCGAACTGGAGGGTCGTCTTGAAGAAGCTCGCGCCAGTGAAGTCCTGCTGGCTCAAGTCCAGGCCGGACAAGTCGCACAGGGACACGTCCACCCCCGGGCCTCGGGCGCCGCAGTCACCCAGCCCCGCGGTGTGCCGGGCGAGCCGCGTGTCGGACTGGCTCGACGGGCCACAGCCCCCCGAGACACAGGCGCTGAACAATGCAATGGATGCGAGGATTTGCCGCATGTGGGAGTCTCCCGGGTCTGAAATTGGTGTCCAGGGATACGGAAAACAGATTTCCAGGACAATTAGTTAATTGCTGACAACGTCATCGCTTTTCCGGAAGCGGCCCGCGCCGCTACCGCCCCCCCTGCCGCGGCCCGCTTCACGCGGGCGCGGGCGAGGGCCTCGCCACCGTGCGCCCGCGCGCCAGGCGGCCCCGGCGCGAGACGGCCTCGGCGCGGGCGTATCGTTTCCCCGCCGGAGCCCTGCGCCTCGCCACCGCCGTCATGGGCGCCGCCGGGCTGCTCCGCCACAGCATGGGGGGTGCACACCGTCCGAGACTCGGACGGTCCGGGCTCCGTGCGCGCAACCCTTTGCGCCCACGGGCGATTCACCAGGAAACGTCAGGACTCTCCCTGTTTCCAGGAGTACCCGGGAGTTGGCCCGAGGGGTGCTCGCGGGCAGGGACACCGCCGTGGCTGGAACCCCCAGGCGGCGGCGTCCAACTCCAGTACGCAAGGGAAAATGAAAATGTTCAAGCGAGCGGCAGTCCTCGTGGTGAGCTGCGGCGCGGTGCTGGCCGGCTGCGGAGCCGGCCCGGAGGCCGGGCCGGGAGCCAGGAGCTCGTCTCCAACCTGCTCGAGGCCGGCTTTCCGGCCGGCGACATCCAGGTCCACGACGGGCAGGTGTTCGTGGGGAACGACGCTCACGTGACCCTCGAGGCGTCGCGCGAGCTGCTCCAGCCCGGCGAGGGGAGCCAGGAGCAATACAGTACGACCAATCTCGTCGGTGCGAGCGTGACGAAGATCTGCATCAATCCCACCGCCGCGTTCAACAGCTACGCCCGCCTCAGCCAGGGGCTGGATCTGGCCATCCAGAACGACAACGCCCTGGGGCTGCGCATCTGGTTCGCGCGGGGACCGGCCACCGGCTGCACCGCGAACATCACCGCGCAGACCACGTCCGGCGCTGGCGGCTCCGCGGGCTTCCCCTTGGGCGGCCTGCCCTACGGCACCCTCAACATCGGCACCGGCCTGCAGAGCTACAGCATTGACGTGAACGAGCACGTCATCACCCACGAGATTGGCCACACC
Organism: Archangium sp.; assembly: GCF_036277355.1. GTDB lineage: Bacteria > Myxococcota > Myxococcia > Myxococcales > Myxococcaceae > Archangium. The sequence goes on along the minus strand of NZ_DASUNC010000211.1, from coordinate 65,148 downwards.
ATCGGCATGCGCCACTCGGACTACTACGACCGGTCCATCAGCTGCGGCACGAGCGGCAACGAGGGAACCGCTGGCGTGGGTGCCATCCTCATCCCCGGGACGCCGACCAGAGATCCGGACTCGATCTTCAACTCCTGCTTCAACTCGACCGCGAGCGGCGAGTTCAGCCCATACGACGTCGTCGCGCTGAACTACCTCTACTGAGAGATGGCGCGGCAGCCCCCGGAGTCCCGCCAGGACTCCGGAGGCTCGAGCCGCACGCGGCGGAAAAAACCGCTCGCCCAGGGGGCCCCCTGCCTACTGGAGGCCGTTGGCGTCCACCAGGCTGTAGTTGTACGCGGCGCCGCGGCCCCCCACGGCCTGGATGAAGCGGTTGTAGTCCGAGGAGGCGATGGTCTGGCAACCCATGGAGCCGTTGTCGTTGCTGCCGGCCTGGTGGAAGAGGATCTCCGTCTGCTTGTAGCCCCGGGCCTTGGAGGCGTCGCGCTCGGCCTGGCTGAGGGTGTTGGAGTGGTCCGTGTCGCGGTAGGCGGGGAGGCTGCCGGAGCCGCCCTCGGTGCGCACGTGGTAGCTCGCGTTGCCCACGTAGTCGCCGTTGGGCACCACGCTGTAGTTGCCCGGGCGGATCATCCCCAGGTCGCCGCGGCCATCGCCGTTGGCATCCGGAGCGCGGGGCTGGTAGCGCGGGTTGGAGTGGGTGGAGCCCCGGAACTCCTGCACCGTGCCGTTGGGCTTGAGGACGACGAAGGTATCGTCGTACTTCGCGTTGATGGTGGTGGCGTGGCGGTTGCCGTTGGCATCCAGGCCGCGCAGCCCGAGGACGGTGGCCTGGCCGTTGGGGTTCACCTTGCCGCCGTTGGCGCGCACGATGCTGGCGTAATAGTCGTACTTCTCCTTCATCGACATGTTCTTGGGCGCCAGGGAGACGGGCTGTCCCTTGCCGGGAGCATTGGTCGAGGGCCGGGGCTGGAGGTCATCCACGGTCTTGGCGCCCTTCTCCAGCAGCGCGAGCGTGGTGGGGCCCACCTCGCCCTCCTGCCCCTTGGGCGGCGTCAGGCCGCGATCCGTCTGGAAGCGGCTCACCGCGGCCTGCGTCTTGGGGCCGAACTTGCCGTTGCCGCTCGTCATGTCGCTGTCGGACAGGTAGCCCTGCTTGTGCAGCAGCTCCTGCAGGTGCTCGACGGCGGGGCCCTCGTGGCCGATCCTCAGGTGCTCGCCCTTCTTGACCTGGTCGAGGCTGGGGGCCTGCGTGTACTTGCCGTCGAAGGGCGCGGGCGGGGTGGAGGGCTTGTCCGTGCCGCCCGTCTGGCCGGGCTTGGGGGCGTCCATGCCGTCCGAGCCACCGGCCTGGGGAGGCACGGCGCCGGTGGGGGCCGGCTTCTTGCCGCCATTCTCCAGCCACGCGAGCGTGGTGGGGCCCACCTCGCCCTCCTTGCCCTTGGGCGGGGTCAGCTGGTGATCCCTCTGGAAGCGGTCCACGGCGGCCCGCGTCTTGGGGCCGAACTTGCCGTTGCCGCTCGTCATGTCGCTGTCGGACAGGTAGCCCTGCTGGTGCAGCAGCTCCTGCAGGTGCTCGACGGCGGGGCCCTCGTGGCCGATCTTCAGGTGCTCGCCCTTCTTGACCTGGTCGAGGCTGGGGGCCTGGGTGTACTTGCCGTCGAAGGGCGGGAAGGAGGTGGCGGGCTTGTTCGTGCCGCCCACCTGCTGGCCCGAGCGGGCGATCTGGTCGAAGCGCTCCAGCCCGTAGTCCTTCATGATGCGGATGAGCTTGTCGGAGTACTTCGGGTCCGTGGCGTAACCGGCCTTGTGGATCTCCCGGGCGAACTGCTTCGCATCCCCCGTGTGGTTGAAGGCGTTGGCGTAGCGCGAGTTCTTCCGCAGGAACTTGCCATGGTCGTCGAAGGACTCGGAGGGCGAGTTGTACTTGCGGAAGTTGGCGTTCACCGTCACCCAGCGGCCGTTGAGGTACTCCTTGGTGGGCATGGTGACGTGGCCGGCGGGCCCCTCGCCCTTGATGCCGAAGAAGTTGTTGCCCTTCGTGGACAGGCCGGAGCGGCCGCGGTCGCTCTCGAGCAGGGCCTGCGCCATCGTCACGGAGGCCGGCACGCCCGTGTTGCGCTGGCTCTTGATGGCGTCCGCCGCGATGCGGTCGAGGAACGCATCCCCCGTCTTCGGCAGCGTCACCGCCGCCGCCGCGCTGACCGCACCGGGGGGGAGGGGGGGATTGCTGACAGGCCGGTTGTTCACGGGAGACATCGCCATGGGCGTAAACCTTTTCAGATAGGAATTGATGCTTGTGACGGGATTATCCGGGGCGCGGGCCGGGAGTTGCGTCCGCCTCCAGGTGCCGCGTGTGTTTTTCACGGCGCCGACGCAAGGGGAGGCTCCGCTGACGGAGAAATGACGATGGGATGACGCTGCGCTGACGCTCTGTCTCGTGTGTCGACAACATGGCCGGCCAGCGCCCGGCTCACACCTATGAGCAGCTCCAGCAGCTCGTGAAGGACACCTGCGCCGGGCTCGAGGCCATCCCCGCCGAGGCGATCGACGCCAGGGAGGGCCAGGAGGTCGTCTTCAACACGCCGCGGGGGTCGAGGCTCTTCACCGCGGAGCAGTTCCTGCTCTCCTTCTCGCTTCCCAATTTCTACTTCCACGCCACGACCGCCTACGACATCCTGCGCGCACGCGGGACGCCCATCGGCAAGCTCGACTTCATGGGCAGCCTCCGGCTCAAGACCTGAGGAGGAGCGCCGCCCCAGGAGGCGTCGCGGTGATGCGGCCCATCTGGTCCGAGACCCCGCGGGTGGGATGATGGGCCCCCGCCGGTCCCACGGTGCCCTCATGAAACACAAGCTCGTCGACTACTTCCGCCGCATCACGCCTCTGTCGGACGAGGAGGCCCAGGCCCTTCTGGACAGCATGGTGGTGAAGACCTGTCCCAAGGGCACGCACCTGCTCATGGCGGGCCAGGTTTGCACCGAGGCCTATTTCATCCTCCAGGGCTGCGTCCGCCAGTACTACGTCGTCGACGGTGAGGAGCGGAGCAACGGGTTGTTCACCGAGGACGATTGGGTCCTCTCGATTCACAGCATGATGACCCGGACCCCGGCGGATCACTTCCTGGTCTGCGCGGAGGACACCACGGTGGTGGTGGGGACCGAGCAACGCGAGCAGGACCTGTTCCGGCGCTTTCCGCGCTTCGAGGGCATCTCCCGGAGGGTGATGGAGCGGGTCCTGGCGGAGCAGCAGGAGCGGCTCGCCTCCTATGTCACCGACAGTCCGGAGCAGCGCTACCTCAAGCTCTCGAAGACGCGGCCGGACATCTTCCAGCGGATTCCCCAGTACCAGCTGGCCAGCTACATCGGCGTGAAGCCCGAGTCGCTGAGCCGCATCCGCAAGCGCCTCGCCACGCGCGGCAAGCCGGCTACGCCGTGACGGCGGGCGGGACCGTCCGGAATCCCCGGGCGATGAGCCAGCCACCGAGCAACAGCTCGAACAGCCCCCCGGGCCCGGACAAGAAGATGCCCCACGGCAGCCCGAAGAGCTCGAGCACGGACCCCAGCGCCAGGAGCCCGTAGCCCACCGCGCCCAGCAGCGGGAGGAACGAGGGCAGCCGCCGGGATTGGTACAGCGACAGGCAGAACGCCACGCTGCCAGCCCCCAGGATGATCATCGCGAGCTGGTACGCCCAGAAGTTCCCCTTCGAGAGAAGGTGGAACAGGACCCCCAGCTCCGGCGCCGTCCGCGCCTGCGCGGAGTCTCCGAGCTGCAGGAGGGACAGGAGGAACACCACCCCGACGAGCAGGAGCAGCGCCTCCATCACCCGCGTGCAGACGTACGCGATGGCGATGCCCAGGCTCCGCTCGCGGAGTATCGGGAAGAACAGCACGCCGATCCCGACGACGGTGAGGGAGTTCAACAGGAGCAGCAGCGCCCCCCCGACGAACGGCGTCCGCTGAGCGGCCAACGCGGCCAGGTGCTCCGGCTCCTTCAGGACGGAGGTGACGAGCGCGGTGCCGAGGCCGTAGGCGAGGAACGGAAGGAGGAAGAGAATCCCCAGGGAGCGGGTGTGGAGGCGGGTGGTGTTCATCGTGGCCCCGAGAGTAGGGAGGGGGGCCCTCGCCCGCATTGACGTGGGTCAATAAACGCGAGCCGCGCCCCGGGTCGTGGAGCCCCGATATGCCTTTCCGGGCCGTGCGTTTCCTGGAGTGTCACGGCCAGGCGATTCGGAGGGCTGCCATGCCGCGTCTGCTGCTGCTGTCGGGTCTCATGCTCCTGGGGGCCGGGTGTGCGGGTTCCCACTCGAACTTCCGGACCGGAGGGCCCGCGTATCCCCTGGGTCAACCGGCCGGAGAGCCCCTCGCCCACCGTGTCGCTCGCCCGCTTCGCCCGGCCGCGCAACGCGAGCGTGGATGGCAACACCGTGCAGGTCCGGCCCTGAGCGGGGCCGCCCCCCTGCCGGCCAGTCCACGTCTGTCCGCCCGCGTCATGCGAAACAGCGGCGGGTGGAGACGGCGGGCGCTGGTACGATGCGTGGCGCCGGGGCATGTGCCCCGTCTCACTCATTGGCATCGGACTGGGAGAACATGGTCGACTTCCGCAACTTCATCGGACGTGGCACCGCGGCGGGCACGAAGCTGAACATCTTCGCGAAGGTGATGTTCTTCGTGAACGTGGGCAGTGGCGAGTTCATCGACCTCGGCCCCAACCAGGCGGCCTTCAAGGGGAAGATCGACACGGTCTTCTACAAGGGCGACTTCTCGCTCACGCTGAAGCTGAACGAGGACGGCAAGGCCGAGGTCACCATCAACGGCAACCGTGCCTCCCAGGCCACGTACTCCGCCGGCGGCAGCAAGCTGACCCTCGACGCGAAGTTCGGCTCGAATACGCAGACCATCTCCTTCGAGCCGGGCGGCAAGGGCAACGTGGAGACGTACCTGCTCGTGAAGGGCGGGCAGAGTCTCGACGTGCACCTGGCGCCCGCCGAGAAGCCCGCCGTCGCCTGAGCCCCGGGCGTCCGCGACGCCTCAGCCGTGGACGGCCTGGCCGAAGCGCCGCATCCACTCCTGCTCCTCGGACGAGAGCGGGCCCCGCTCCAGCGCGGCCAGGTTCTCGTCCAGCTGCGCGAGGCTCGCCGGGCCGGTGAGCACCACGTCCACGTGGGAGTTGGAGAGGCAGAAGCGGTAGCAGTCGCCCGCGGTGGGCACGCGGCCGTCCCACCCGCGGGGCCGCTCGAGCAGGCGGCGCCAGTCCGTGGCCGTGTAGGCCACCAGCGCCGGCTTGCGCTTCTCCAGGTGCGGGAAGATGTCGCGCTCGGCCCCCGGGTGCGCCGCGTTGTAGCGGATCATCAACAGGTCCAGCGGCGAGTCCTCGGCGAGCCTCCCGGCGCGCGGGCGGTCATGGATGGAGACACCCAGGGCGCGCACCTTGCCCTCCTGCTTGAGCTTCACCAGCTCCTCGACGGTGCCCTCCGTCCACGCGCTCATCCGGCTCAGCCAGTACAGCTGGTACAGGTCCAGGTAGTCCGTGCCGAGCACCTTGAGGGCACGCTCGGCGCCGCGGCGCACCTGGCCGGGGAACCAGCCGAAGGAGGGGCCGGCGCAGAGGACGAAGCGCTCGCGGTCGCGCTGGAGGGCCTCGCGCAGCACGCGGGTGAGGCGGCCCTGGCGCGGGCTCCAGAAGATGTAGTTCAGCCCCCGCTCCAGCGCGGCGCTCAAGCCGGCCTCGTCGATGCCGTAGTTGCCGGCGAGGCCGAGGCGGTGCACCCGCTTGCCGAAAGCGGGGAGGTACCGGTGGGTGAAGTCCTGCGAGGAAGAGGCCTGCGCGGTGGCGCTCATGGAGGCTCCCGGGTGGAGGACTCCATCGTACTCCGGGTGTGGCCTACGGCGTCACACCCAGCCGGGAGGAGATGCGCTCGAGCATGGACTTCTCGCCCTCGGCGAGCTTGCCGTCGGAGACGCACAGGGCCCGGGCGGCCTCCAGCACCTCGTCCGGACGGGTGCGCAGCACCTCCAGGTCCGGCTCGGGCATGGTGCCGCCAATGTCCAGCCGGTCCATCAGCGAGTGCAGCTCGGCCTCGGGCACGTTCCAGCTGCGGCCCAGTCCCAGGACGACCATGCGCTCGGCCTTGGTGATTTCCCGGTCGGCCCAGGCGACCTGGAGCAGCAGCTTGATGACCTCGATGTTGAAGCGGTCCTCGGCGGTGAGCGTCATCCGTCATCCTCGGCGGTAGGGAGCGGGGACTCTAACCGGAGCGCGCAGGGGCGAGGGAGGGGGGGAGGGCCCGGGCGTCCACGGCTGGACGGCTCACGTCGTTTCCTGGCACATGGCCCTCGAACGGGAGGGACCATGCCCCTTGAGATTTCTTGTCATCCCCGCGGGCGGAGCCTCCTGGCGCTGAGCGGGCTCGCGCTCCTGCTGGGGCTCCTGGGATGTACCGGGCACGCGGGCCTGCTCGGGGCGCGGGATTGCCCCGCGATGGCGGGCGCGGGGCAGGAGGCCGTCGAAGTCGACTTCGAGGTAGTCACGCCGCGGCAGGCCGGGGACCTGCGCCAGCGTGGCGTGCAATTGCCCCGGGTCTCTCGCTTGGGAGATCCACGCGAGCACCGGGATTTCGTCGAGCACCGGGTGACCGCCGTGGGCCTTGGCCTCACCACGGGAGGGTACCTTCTCTACTGCGAGGGGTTGCCGCTGCCCGTGCTCGTCCCGGAGTCGCTGGTCGACCTGGAGCTCACGAGCGCGGAGCCGCTGAGTGACGCCATCTACCCGGACCGGAACGAGGCCCTGGGGGACATGGCGGCCAGTGCCTCCGGGTCGGGGCGCGCGAGGTATGCCTGGTATCGCGGAGCGGGTGGGGCGCTCATCGTGCCCACCGTCTTCTCTCCGGCCACCACCCCTCGCATCGCCCGGACGATGCTCGCGGTGCGGCAGCAATTGGGGGAAACGGTCCAGCAGGAACTGAAGGCCCTGTTGTTGGATATGGCGGGGAACCGGGTCCTGCGAGGAGTCTTCTCGCGCGTGGTGCGGATGGGCTCGGAGCCGGCACTCCGCCCGTCTGTCCGGAAGGAGGGACCCGGGGGCGAAGCTCCGGCGCCGCGACAGCCGGTGACGCGAGCCGCCGCGCCCGCCGCACCCCCCGCGCCCGCGCCCGCGCCGGGTGCACCCGCGCCCTCTCCGGGACTGGTCCAGGCCCTCACCGGCACCCATCCGACGCCGCCCGTGGCCGCTGGCCCGCGTCTTCCCCAGGATGCCGCGGTCAACCCGAAGGTGCCCCGATTCCGTGAGACGGATCGTCCCATTGGCAGCAGCCCAAGTCAGAACGCGCAGCTCCAAGCGGACATCGAATACCTTCGGAGCATCGGCGCCGAGAACATCCGGGTGAACCAGCAGCAGGTCGCGGCGCGCAACAGCCAGCGCGTGGGAACCAATCGGCCGGATCTGCAGTTCGACTATGAGGGGCGCCGCTATCAAGTGGAGTATGACACGCCCACGTCGGGCCGTGGCCCTGGCCACCAATCGCGCATCACGTCCAACGACCCCGACGCGAAAATCATCCTGCTGATCGTGCCCTGACGGATGAGGCTTACCTGATGACAGAGAACATGAAGGGACTGCTCCTGGATGACCGCTGGGCTCCCGTCACTTCGGAGATGGGATTCCTGGAGACCGGTGCGGAGCACGCTGCCCGTGCCTTCGCGGCGTGGCAGGCAGGGCTGTTTGTATCCCGTGGAATCACCGTCGAGGTGCGTTCTGTGCCGGGCCCATTGGAACAGGCCCTCTCCGCTCTGCTGCCTCTGACCGATGCGGAGAGGCGGCGGTACCTCTTCATGCCGACACGTAGCCCCTGGACGGCGTACGTCGATAACGGGTGGAGGGGAACCGATGTGGCGAGCCCCATATCCTACATGGCCGAGGTGCTGGGCTGCCGCGGCCTGCGGGTGGTTGCCGTGCCCAACACCCTCCGCAAGGACAAGGGCCGCTATGGGGCGGTGATGCTCTCGGTGTACGGACCCCACCGGACGGACTGGCTCAACTACGTGCGCACCCTGGGCGCGTCCAATGACGGGGGCCGCTGGGTGTTCGATCAATCCGGCGAGCCCTTCCCCTTCGAGCAGCTCGAGCAGTACCAGGCGCGCCGGGTGAGGGACCGGTTCACCTTCGACATGCTCAAGGACTACCTGCGCCACCTGGGGCTGTCCCCCTTCGAGGAGGACTTCTACCTGCCGCAAGGCGCCCCCGCGTGGCTGGTGGAGCGCAAGGGCCCGGTGCTCCCCAACCACAAGGAGTACACCCTGGCCCAGGTCCGGGCGGACTTCTGATCAGTCCAGCACGAACGTGTACGAGTACTTCATCTCCGTGGAGACGGCTTCCCCGTTCTTGATGGCCGGCTTGAAGCGGAAGCGCATCAGCGCGGTGCGCGCGGCCTCGTCCAGCCCGTAGCCGAGTCCCTTCACGACGGAGGCCTTCACCACGCGGCCCTCGTTGTCGATGGTGATGGACAGCGTCACCGTGCCCTCGATGCCGGCGCGCCGGGCCTCGTCGGGGTAGGGAATCTTCACCTCGGAGGCCACGCTGGGCTCGGTGTCCACCTGGTACACGGGCACGTACTTGGGCGCCGAGTAGGCCTTCACCTCCTTGGGATCCACGGCCTTGTCCCCCGTCTTGCCATAGAGGGTGTTGCCCACCGGGGCGGCGAAGCCACCGGCGCTCGTGGTGGAGGACATGGAGATGCCCACCACCAGCGGCACCGGCTTGGAGGGCTGCTCGGGCGGGGGCGCGTCGTTGGGCGGCGGAGGCGCCGCGTCGGGCGGAGGCGGCGGGGGGGGCTTCTCCGCCTGGGCCACCTTCACCTGTGGAGGCTTGGGCGCCACCTTCGGCTTGGGCGGGGGCGGCTTGGGCTCCTCCGGGGGCGGAGGCGGCGGCGGGGGCGGCCTGGCCACCTCCACCATCACCATCTCCAAGGGGCGCTGGGCCGGAGGCAGCGTGCGCTCCCGCACACGCGACAACATGAAGAAGCCCGCGCCGTGCACCCCGAGGGACACGAGCAGGAAGAGCAGCACCGCCCGCGACGAGTCGCGGCGGACGGGCATGGGTGGATCGATCGCGGCCTGGCTCATGGCCCTGGGATATCCCTCAGGGCGCCGCGGGTGCTGCCGCGGGCGCCACGTCCTTGTCGATGTTGAGCGCGAACTTCGCGACGCCCTGGCCCTTCACCAGGTCGAGGAGCCAGATCACCCGCGCGTAGGGCAGGCTCTGGTCCGCGCTGATGAAGGCGCGCGTCTCCTTGTCCTTCGCCAGGGCCTCGGCCACCTTGCGCCGCAGCTCGTCCTCGCTCACCTCCGCGCCGTCGAAGAAGAGCTTGCCCTGCTTGTCCAGCACCACGTTGACGAGCCCCTGCACCGACTCCCCGCCATTGGCGGCCCGGGGCAGGTCCACCTCCATCGAATCGCGGACGATGAAGTTGGCCGTCACCATGAAGATGATGAGCAGCACCAGCACCACGTCCACCAGCGGCGTGACGTTGATACCGGTGATCTCCTCGTCGTTGTCCTGAGCGCCGCCGGCCATGACCTAACGAGCCTCCCCGGACGCCAGGGCGCGAGGGGCGCCCGGGCCGCGCTCGGCGCGCAGGCTGCCCACCAGGGCGTGGCCCAGGGCGTTGGTGCGCGAGGTGAGCGTCTTGAGCTGACGGTTGAAGACGTTGAAGGCCACCACCGCGGGGATGGCGACGGCCAGACCCACCGCCGTGGCCACCAGCGCCTCGGAGATGCCCGCCATCACCGTCTGCTGCATGGCCGCGCCCTTGACGTTCATCTGGCCCAGGTCATTGAAGGCCTTGATGATGCCGAGCACCGTGCCGAACAGGCCGATGAAGGGCGCGTTGTTGCCCAGCGTGCCCAGGAAGGACAGGTAGCGCTCGTACTGGGGGCGCTCGCGGGCCACCGTGGAGGCGATGACCTGCTCCACCGTGTCCGCGCCCTGGTCCACCGAGGCCAGCGCCTCGCGCAGCACGGCGGCCTCCATGCCCTTGTGCCTGGCCACCGCGGTGCGCACGGCCTCCAGCTCACCGCGGGCCAGCCTCGCGGCCAGCTCCTCGGAGTTGGGCAGCCGGTGCGTGGCGAAGTACACGGCGCGCTCCAACATCAGCGCGATGGACAGCACGGAGAGGATGACCAGCACCCAGAGCACCCACTCGGCGCTGGTGAGCGTCACGCCGAGCAGCTTTCGGCTGAGCCAACCCAGCTGCTCGGTGTGGCCCATCTGGGCCAGGAGAACGAAGGACGTCATGGAGACCTGTGATGGCTGAGGGATGAAGCGACGCTTCCAATTCTTCCGCATCGCGTCGAAAGTCAAATGAATCAGCCACGTTGGCCCTTGCCTCCCCGCCTGTCACAGGGCCGTTTCCCGCCTGCCCGGCGAGCGGTCCGGGAATCGGCGCTCCGGCCGGTTGTTGGGAGGTCGTCGGGGTCCCTGTCCCAGCGGTGCGGGGTCCCTCCCGCGCCCGTAAGTGTCTGGAATCCGGGCGGAAACGAGACCGCCGGCCCCGGCCTGGCGCGCTCGCGTGACGAGCGCCAGGCCGTGCCGGCGGCTTCACTGTCGGGACAACGACGCTACGGCGTTCCGCAGGTGCCGTCGGGCAGGCACTGCAGGCTGGGGTCGCAGTCCGCGTTGCTCATGCACCGGGTGCCGGAGGGGCAGTCGTAGCCGCCACCACCGGACATGCCGTTGACCTTGAAGTCCAGGGTGCCGTTGACGGCCTCGGTCATGGCCCGGTTGCCGAACGAGCCCTCCTTCTGGTGCGTGACGGTCACGGTGTTGCCGCTGGCCACCGCGGTGATTTCGAAGGCGAAGTCCGTCACCTTCGTGTTGATGGCGGTGGCGATCAGGTTGGCGATCTGCGCCGCCGTATCCGAGTTGTTGTAGGTGATGCCGATGTTGTTCTTGCCCACGCCGCCGCCTCCGAACAGGTCGAACTCGAAGGTCGCCGAGGTGTTGTTGATGCCGTCGGGGATGGTGAACTTGTCACCATCCCGGAGGCTCGAGCCCGGGGCGGTGGTGATGGTGCCCGTGGCCTTGGTGAACTGGGGGCGGTTGCACGTGAGGCTGCAGGTGCCGCAGGCATCGGCGTTGCCGTCATCGCAGACCTCGGCGTTGGTGACACTCCGGTCGCCGCAGTAGGGGCCCGTGAGCGGCAGGGCCTTCGCGCACGCCGCGTCGCACCGCAGGCAGCTCGTGGTGCCGTAGGGGCACTCGGTCTCCGTGGTGGTGTTGCCGTCGTCGCACACCTCGCTCACGTCGTTCTTCACGCCGTCACCGCAGAAGCGGCCCGTCAGCGGGCGCACGGCGGAGCAGGTCGAGTCGCAGGTGTTGCAGCTCGCCTGGCCATAGGGGCACTCGGTCTCGTTGGTGGTGTTGCCGTCGTCACAGGCCTCGCTCACGTCGTTCTTCGCGCCATCGCCGCAGTAGCGGCCCGTGAGGGGGATGAGCCCCGTGCAGTCCGAGTTGCACATGTTGCAGCTCGCCTGGCCATAGGGGCACTCGGTGTTGTCGAGCTTGTCCCCGTCGTCGCACAGCTCGCTGGGGTGGTTCTTGAGGCCGTCACCGCAGAAGGCGCCGGTGAGGTTGAGGACGGCGGTGCAGTTGGCGTTGCAGGTGGAGCAGTTCGCCTGGCCATAGGGGCAGGAGCCCTCGGAGACGTTGTTGCCGTCGTCGCACGCCTCGCTCGGGTCGTTGCGGGCACCGTCACCGCAGTAGCGGCCCGTGAGCGCGATGGGCGCCGAGCAGTCCGCGGTGCACAGGGTGCAGGTCTTCTCGCCGTACCTGCACTCGGAATCGGTGATGGTGTTGCCGTCGTCACAGGCCTCGCTCGCGTCGTTCTTCGCACCGTCACCGCAGTAGCGGCCCGTGAGGGAGAGCGCCGCCGAGCAGGCCGCGTCACAGGCCGAGCAGCTCCGGGTGCCGTAGGTGCACTCGGTCTCGGTGGTGTTGTTGCCGTCGTCGCACGTCTCGCTCGCGTCGTTCTTCGAGCCGTCACCGCAGTAGCGGCCCGTCAGGTTGAGGACGGAGGAGCAGGTGCCGTTGCAGTAGGTGCAGGTGCGGGTGTTGTAGGCGCACTCGAGCTCGGTGCTGGTGTTGCCGTCGTCACAGGCCTCGGTGCGGGCGGGGCCGTTGACGTTGACGCGGCCATCCCCGCAGATGTTGGGCTGGCAGGTGCCGAGGCAGTCGTCGTCATTGGCGGTGTTGCCGTCGTCGCACTTCTCACCGGCGGCCGTGTTGAGCGTCCGGTCGCCACACAGGGGGGGCGTGCAGTCGTTGTCGCAGTAGGGCGAGTTGGGGCCGTCGTCGCACTGCTCGTTGGCCGTGGTATTGAGGTACTTGTCGCCGCAGGCCGCCGGCTTGCAGTTGGCGTTGCACGTCAGGGTGTCGCCGCCGGTGTCGCAGATCTCCCCCAGGGCGCCGTTGACGTGGCGGTCACCGCAGTAGGGGATGGTGCAGTCGTTGTCGCAGGCGGTGGTGTTGGAGGTGGAGCCGTTGTCGCACTGCTCGCCGGCGCTGGAGTTGACGATGCCATCGCCGCACCGGCGCGCCGTGCAGTTGGTGTTGCACTCGGCCGACTCGCCGCGGGTGTCGCACTGCTCTCCGGCGGTGCGGTTGAGGATGCCGTCGCCGCACAGGCGCAGGGTGCAGTTGGCGTTGCAGTTGACGGACTCGCCCGCGTCGTCGCACTGCTCCTCCGGGTCGCGCACGCCGTTGCCGCAGCCCTCGCCGGACAGACAGTCGGAGCTGCAGCCGTCGCCGCTCACGATGTTGCCGTCGTCGCAGAACTCGCCCACGGAGACGTCCTTGATGCCGTTGCCGCACGTCTCGTTGGAGCGGCAGTCGGAGCTGCAGCCGTCGGCGTTGACGTTGTTGCCGTCGTCGCAGACCTCGCCCTTGACGGTGTCCTTGTAGCCGTTGCCGCAGCTCTCCTGGGACTTGCAGTCGGAGCTGCAGCCGTCACCGCTCTCGTTGTTGCCGTCGTCGCACTTCTCGTTCTTGGCGGTGTCCGTGTAGCCGTTGCCGCACTGCTCCAGGGACAGACAGTCCGCGCTGCAGCCGTCACCCGAGCGGGTGTTGTAGTCGTCGCAGACCTCGCCCACGGCCCGGTCCACGATGCCGTTGCCGCACAGCTCGCTGGACTTGCAGTTGGCGCTGCAGCCGTCCTTGTCCCGGGTGTTGCCGTCGTCGCAGACCTCCTCCCTGGCCACGTCGACGACCAGGTTGCCGCAGATTTCAATGGACGTACACGTGCGGTTGCAGCCATCGCCGTCGACGATGTTGCCGTCGTCACAGGCCTCGCCCTGCTGGACGATGCCGTCGCCACAGTCCGTCTTGATGCACACGTCCTGCCGGGCGGCGCACTTCTGGCCGGTGGGGCAGAACAGGCCGGAGGGGCACTGGACGCTGGTGGGCTCGAAGCAGGAGGAGAGGAAGGGGAGGGCCAGGAGCGCCAGGGTGAGCGCGGCGATGCGGCCATTCATCTGGAGAGGCTGCTCTCGTCTCATAAGGGGGGGCTCTCGGAGGGGGGGACTGTCAGAACCGGAAGGTGGTGAGGATGCCGCCCGTGCCACCGCCGACGAGGGGCGCGACACTCATACCCGTCTCCAGCTTCTTCTGGTTGGGGTCGATGCGGAACGGCTGGGGCTGGTTGATGAAGACGAGCACGACGCCGGTGACGAGCGCGGCGCCGCCGACGGCGTACCCGCCGATGGCGAGCGCCTGGTAGGTGTTGCCCCGGGTGAGGGTGGCGTCGAGGGCGGGCGTCAGGAAGCAGCCACCGCACGCGGTGACGCCGGCATCCAGGGCGCGCAGGTTGTCGCGGGCCTGGAGGTGGAGCCAGCCACTGCCCGCGCCCAGGGCCACGCCCGCGCCCACCACCGTCCAGGGCATCCACGCGGCCCACTTGCGCCGGTACTCGATGAGGTCCTCGGAGGTGAACATCTTCAGCTGGAGGGCCGCCGTCTCACCGGGCAGCAGGGTGCGGCTCTGGTCGGTGGGGAGGAAGCCCTCCTTGGTGGCGACGATGCTGTGCGCGCCGGGGCGCACCAGCCCCGAGTACTTCCCGGGGGCCACGAAGAGCGTCTGGCCATCCATCGTCACGGTGGCGCCGGGCGTGTCGCAGGAGATGTCCACCCGGGCGAGCTGCCGCTCCATGAGCGTCTTGTAGTTGCGGGCGTACTCGTACTTCTCGTTCTCCAGGGGCGCGGGGCCGTAGCGCAGCGCGGCCACCAGCTGCTCGTGCACTTCCACGGGCTGGTCCAGGTTCATCAGCGCCAGCGCCAGGTTGTAGTGGATGGCCGGGTGGGGCCACGCCTCGAGCGCCTGGCGGTACTTCTCCACGGCCTGGACGAAGACGGACTCCTTGAGCAGCGCATTGGCCGACTGGAAGAGCACCATCGCCGCCTTCTGCTGCTCCGGCGACACGCCCTTGGCCCAGGGCCGATCTCCCAGCACCTCGGGGGCGGAGCTCGCCTGCTGCGTGTCGGGGGCCGGAGGCGTCAGGCCGGGCGGCGGGCTCGCCGTGTCCAGGGGCGCGTCGGACGTGGTGGGCAGCCCGGAGACGGACGTGTCGTCGGCGGGCTGCTCCTCGGCAACGGGCCGCTGCTTGCCGCGTTTCAGCTTGGAGCCGGACAGCTTGGAGCCGGGCTTCTTCGCGCCGGGCTTCTTCGTGCCGGCCGGCTTCGCTCCGGCCTTGCGCGCCACGGGGGCCTTCGGCTTGCCGCGGGGCGTCTGGGCCTCGGCGGGCAGGGTCCACAGCGCGAGGAGCGCCGCGGACAGGGTGAGCGCGAACCTGGACCTGTTCATCACCATTCTCACTTCAGGACCTCGATGACCGGACTGCCGAGCTGGGACTGCAGGCGCTGGGCGCGCTCCTGCTCGCGGCGCAGCAGGTTGGCGAGGCTCTGCGCCGCCTTGATGGCCTCTTCCTTGGCCTGGCGCGCCTCCCGCGCACTGGACTCGGCGCGCCGCTTGGCGCCCTTGGCGCGCAGCTGGGCCTCCTGCGCCCGCTTGAGCGCCAGCAGCAGCTCGTCGTTCTTGCTGAGCAGCTCCTGGTTGGCGAGCGCCACCTGCGCGTTGGCCGCCTCCGCCGCCTGCTGCGCCTTCTGGCGCTCCAGCTCCTTGGCCTGCACCTCGGCCAGACGCTGCTTGGCCTCCACCTCGGCACTGCGCGCCGTCTGCTCGGCGGTGCGCGCCACGGCCTCGGCCTTGAGGGCCACCTCCGCCTGCCGCTGGGCCTCGCGCTGCGCGTTGCTGATGACCACCAGCGCCACCGCCGCCGCGATGACCAGCAGGCCCAGGAAGGTGGTGCCGCCGAAGAGCAGCGCCTTCCTCAAGCGCCGGCCCTTCTTCGCCTGCGCGAAGACGGACGTCAGGTAGTCCTGCTGCAACTGCGGCAGCTCCCCGCGGAAGCGCCGCTGGAAGCGCAGCGCCTCCTCCACCATCTCGCCGCGCCACAGCAGGTTGTTGTCGAAGTTCTTCGCCTGCCACTGCCGGGCCGCGTTGCGCAGCTGCTCGAGGAAGCCCGCGTCCTCCTGGCCCTCGTCCAGCCAGCGCTTGAGCGTGGGCCAGCTGTGCAGCAGCGACTCGTGGACGAGCTCCACCGTCGCGCCCGTGGCCCCGCCTCCCGTCTGCACCACCAGCAGACGCGCCTGCACCAGGTGGTCGATGAGCCGCGACATCTCCCCCGAGTCCTTCGTCAGCTCGCGCAGCTCGTCCACCGACACGATGGCGCGCGTGCGCTCGGGGGTGACGAGCCGCAGGAAGACGGCGCGCACCAGCGTGCGCTCCGCGTTGGACATGCTCGCGAGCACGCTGTCGGCGTGGGTGGCGAGCGCGCCCGCGATGCCGCCGATGGACTGGTAGGCGCTCTCGGTGAGCAGCTTGTTCTTGGTGTCGCGCGACTCCCACAGCTGGGTGGCCGCGAACTGGAGCAGCGGCAGCGCGCCCTGGCTCGCGTCCAGGTGCTCCAGCATGTTGTCCACCATCGCCGGGCTCTCGAACTGGTAGCCGGCCATCTCCGCCGGCTGCACCAGGGCGTCCCGCAGGCCGTCGCGGTTGGGCGCGGTGAGGAAGTAGAGCCCCTGGCTCAGCTCGCCCATGAACTGCTCGTCCTCGGGCACCCGGTCCAGGAAGTCCGAGCGGATGGAGAGGATGACGCGGATGGGCGAGGTGGCATCGTCCGCGATGCCCGACAGGCACGCCGTGAAGGCCAGGCGCTCGCGCACGTCCGGCACCAGCGTGTAGAGCTCCTCGAACTGGTCGATGAAGAGCAGAATCTTCCGGCGCTCGCGGCGGGCGCGGCTGCGCAGCAGGCTGCCCACGTAACCGGGCTCCGCCTGCAGGCGCTCGACGAGCCGCTGCTGCTCGGCGATGTCCTCCTCCACGGTGGTGGAGGAGCTCACCAGCGGCGCCACGATGTTGGCCAGGGCCGCCAGCGGGTTGCGGCCGGGGCGGATGACGAGCGACTCCCAGGCCGTGCCGGAGCGCTTGAGCACGGGCACCAGGCCCGCGCGCACGAAGGAGGACTTGCCCGTACCCGAGGGGCCGACTACAGCCAGCAGCGGCCGGTCACTGATGCGGTTGACCAGCGCGGCGATCTCCCGCGTGCGGCCGAAGAAGCGGTCCGCGTCGGCTTCCTGGAAGGAGCTGAGGCCCGCGTAGGGGCTCTCGTCGATGCGCAGCTCGCGGCTGTAGCGCCCGGGGAGGAAGGGCTCCAGCGCCTTGAGCAGCGTGTGGGCGTCCGGGAAGCGCTGATCCTTCACCTTGAGCAGGCACCGGTCGATGACGGCCGCCAGGTCCGGCGGCACGTCCGGCACCACGCTCTGCAGGCGCGGCATCGGCTCGTCGAGGATGCCGGTGACCATGAGCTGCGGGCCGCGCAGCGGGTCCAACGGGTGCTTCCCGGCGATCATCCGGAACAGCATGATGCCCACGGCCCAGATGTCCGCCCGGTGGTCGATGGGCACGCCGATGCCCCACTGCTCCGGGGCCATGTACGCCATGGTGCCCATGATGGCGCCGCGGCGGGTGAGGTTGGAGACGTCCTCGCCCAGCTCCGCGGCCGAGGGCAGGTGGGGCTTGCCGTGGCCCTGGGCGATGAGGCCCTCATTGGGCTCGTCTCCCTGGAGCACCTTGGCGATACCGAAGTCGAGCACCTTGATGGCGCCCGCGTTCGTCACGACGATGTTCTCCGGCTTCAGGTCCCGGTGGACGATGCCCTGCTCGTGGGCGCACGCCAGGGCGCGCACCACCGGCACCATCAGCTCCACCGCGCGCGAGGGGGGCAGGCGCTGCTTGCCCATCACCTTCATCAGCGGCTGGCCCTCGAGGAACTCGAGCACCATGAACGGGCCGGCCTGCGACTCGCCGACCTCGTAGATGATGACGATGTTCTCGTGGCTGCAGCGCGCCGTGGTGCGCGCCTCGAGGATGAAGCGCCTGGTGACGTCCGCGTCCTGCGTGTGCAGGAACTTGATGGCCACGCGCCGGCCCAGCCGCGTGTCACGCGCCAGGAAGACGGTGCCCATGCCGCCGCTGCCCAGCTCGCGGATCAGCTCGTAGTGCTGGATGCGGGTGCCGGGCTTGAGCCCATGGCCCTCCATCTCCCCGGGGCCCGTGAAGCCGGAGCCCGACGGGCTGGAGCCGGAGAAGCCCGAGCCCGACAGGCCCGAGTTCGACTGGCCCGAGCTGGAGTGCCCGGAGCTGGAGTGGCCCGAGCTGGAGGGTCCATCCCAGGTGTGGGGCTGTGCCTGCGGCACGGGAGCGAAGAGCGACTCCACGTCAGCGGCCAGTGTCCGCTCGTCCAGATCCTCATCCACCACCACGGAGGGCGAGGAGGACCAACTCACGGCAGCTGCTTCGTTCTTTTTCATCCGGCGACGTCCCCTACGAAGCATTCACGCTCGGGGAGCGCTTCGAAGGAGACTTCGCCAGTAGCTCCGGCTCAGGGAGCTTCCAACGTCATCCCCTTTTCTCCCCGTGATTGTACGTAATCATACATGGAGGATGGAATTCGGATAGTCCGTGACCCCCAGGAACCAACGGTTCCTCGGAAAGTGGGGATTGCCCGGCAGGGGAGCGGCCGGGCAGACGGGCGAGGTAGGACTCCCGGGCGGACTCAGCGGCTGGTGAAGACGAGGACGCGGTTGTTGCCGGCGTCCGGCACCACCACCTGGGGCCACGCCAGGAGGATACCGGCCGGCTGGCTGAAGCCGTTGGCGGTGGGGGGCGAGGGCGCGTCGGCGGAGGTGAGGTTGGGCTGGCCGAGGACGACGTCCGCCGCGACCCCGCTGGTGGTGGGGAACTGGTTCCACACCAGCACCCGGTGGTTCTGGCTGTCGGCGACGAAGAGCTGCAGGCCGGTGGAGGCGATGTAGGAGGGGATTCTCAGGCCCGTGGCGGTGGTGGCCGTGTCGCGCGAGGTGAAGCCGGGCTGTCCCAGCACCAGGTCCGCGGCCTGTCCGTTCCCGGTGGGGAAGCTGTTCCAGAGGAGCACGCGGTTGTTGGCGGTATCCACCACGGCGAGGCGGATGCCATCCGTCCACACCCCGGTGGGGCTGAAGAGCGTGGACGCGGAGGACGTGGCGTCCATGGTGCCGTCGCCCGTGCTGTCATTGGGGGTACAGGTGGTGAACGAGCGCTGGCCGAGGACGAGATCCGCCGGGGCTCCGTTCGTGGTGGGCGTGCTGTTCCAGATGAGGACGCGGTTGTTGGCGCTGTCCGCCACGAGCACCTTGCCGTGGCCGATGAAGGCGCCCTCCGGAAGGAAGAGCGACCGGGCGTCACACGCGTTGCCGGTGGCGGCGAAGTCCTGCTGGCCGAGCACTCCCGTGGGCATGGCCCCGGTGCTGGCGGGAAGCGACGGGTAGAGGAGGACGCGGTGGTTGCGGGAGTCCACCACCGCGAGCCGCGTCCCATCCGTGGAGAGGCCCGTGGGTCTGCGCAGGCCGCCCTGCCCGGGGTTCTCCCCGGTGTGGGTGAAGTCCGGCTGTCCGAGGACGAAGGCCGCCGAGGCATCGTTGGCCGCGGGCACGCCGGTGAAGCCGAGGACCCGGCTGGAGTTCTGGTCGGAGACGTAGAGCCGCCCGTTGGCGAGCACCGGGTTGCCCCAGGGTCCATCCAGGGTGTTGGCCCCGGCGATGTCCGCCTGGTGGGGGAAGCCGCTGGTGAAGTCCTTCTGGCCGATGACGACGCTGGCGGCCTGGTGGGTGTCCAGGGTGTACCAGTCGACGCAGCGGACCGAGAGGTTCGTCACGTCGCCGGCCACCGTGCCGGTTGCGTTCGAGACGGTGCAGCGCTGGCCCGCGGGCTGCGTGGCCACGCCCACCGTGTACGCGCCGCCGCGCGGCAGCTTCGTCGTGAAGGTGAAGGCCCCAGTCGCGGTCACCTGGAGCGTCTCGCCTCCGAGGCTCAGCCCGAGCGTCCCGCGCAGGCCCTCCACGGTGCCCCCGAGCGTGTACGTCCTCGTCCCGCAGCGCACCTGGATGGAGCTCACGTCCGCGCCGGCCACCCTGCCCGTGCCGCCCTCCACGGCGCACTCCTGCTCCACGGGCGCGCTGGCCACCGTCACCACGTAGTCGCTCCCCTCCTTCAGCGGCGTCCCGAACGAGAACGGCCCGTTCTCGCTCCGGGTGACGCTCTGCTGTCCGTTGAGCTGGAGGAGGAGCTCGCCACCGGAGAGGCCGGAGACCGTTCCGCCCACGCGGTACGCCGCGGGGGGCTTCTCTTCGCATGCGGCCACCAGCGTGGCCAGACCCAGGAGTCCAAGACGACCAATGCGCATGCCGGGGTTTATGTCACGGGCCCCGACGGAGCGACAAGCCGCGCTCCCCGAGGCGCGGGGCCTCGGCTCAGGGCATGTCCTGGCCGCGCGTCTTCCACCAGTTCTCCCCGTAGCTGATGCACAGCTGCTCGCCGGGCTCGATGTCGCGCAGGGCGTAGAAGGTGAAGACGTCCTTGGGCGAGTGGCCCTTCTGGAAGCCCCGGTAGTACGACACGTTGGGGTCCTGCGAGTGGTTGAAGATCATCCCCGAGCCCATGACGATCGCCACCCACTCGCCGCCGCGGTCCTCCTCGTGCGGGCCCCACTCGATGTTGAAGACGTAGTCGGACAGGGTCGAGTTGCGCACGGAGCGGAAGGGCACCTTGAGGTAGTGGCACTCCTCCAGGATGGTCCCCTCGGGAATGGCCACGTCCGTGAAGACGCCATAGCCCCACTCGCATGGTCTGACCTTCAGTCCCGGGTGGACGAAGAGTGCCTCTCCTGGCTGCATCCTTGGAAACCCTCACGAATGAAAACCGCCAACGGCCCGCTGTTCACTCCCGCCGCGGGGCCGGATTCGTTGAGCCCGAAAGCATTGCCGCAGGGCGGCATCTCTTCCCAGGCCCGTTTTCGACCCGACACTCCAAGTTATTTCCAGATACGCCCGGGGTACAATAAGTTCGCGTGTTGGCGGATAAGTCTGCCTTTCTCGCGAACCGGGAAGGTACGGTTCTCGGAATCCCCCAGAGGAAGCACCAGCGCCAGGAGAAGCGTATGGCAATCAGGAAGTTTGGAACGGTCGTCGCGTTGCTCGCGTGTGCCGCCCCCGCCTTCGCGGAGGCCGCCCCGAAGGAGAAGGAGGTGTGGATCACCATCGGGACGGACGCGCTGGAGCCCGCGCGCGCCTCGTTCCAGCAGAAGGGCCTGGCCCTGCCCGCGCCGGCGCTGGAGAAGGGCGGAGTGGCGGTGCTGCGCGTGCGCGAGTCGCAGTTGGAGACGCTGGCCGCGGCCATGCACGACAAGCTCAACCGGTGCGCGGGCTTCATCGCCCATGACACCGAGGAGCAGGCGCTGGCGGCCGTGGAGGGCTCCACCGCGCCGCAGTCCCTGGCGTCGCTGGTGAGCTACAACCTCAACAACGCCCCGTCCGTCAACGCGATGCTGAGCGGGGTGCAGGAGCTCAACATCCGCAACACCATCAACTCGCTGTCCACCAACTGGACCACGCGCCGCTACAACGTGCAGTCGGGCGCGGACGCGGCCACGTGGCTCAAGAGCCAGTGGACCACCATCGCCGGCTCGCGCACGGACATCTCGGTGGCGTTCTTCGCGCACACCTGGCTGCAGCAGTCCGTCATCGCCACCATCACCGGCACCACGCACCCCAACGAGGTGGTGGTGATTGGCGGGCACCTGGACTCCATCAACCAGAGTGGCTCCACCGCCGCGGCGCCGGGCGCGGATGACGACGCCTCGGGCGTGGCCTCGCTCACCGAGGCCTTCCGGGTGGCCGTGGCCAATGGCTACAAGCCGGCGCGCACGGTGAAGTTCATGGCCTACGCCGCCGAGGAGGTGGGCCTGTACGGCTCCAACGCCATCGCCACCTCGTTCAAGAACGCCGGGACGAACGTGGTGGGCGTGCTCCAGCTGGACATGACCAACTACAAGGGCTCCAGCTACGACTTCGGCATGGTGACGGACAACACCAACGCCACGCTCAACAGCTTCACCACCAGCCTCATCTCCACGTACCAGCCGGGGCTGACCTGGACCAACATCACGTGCGGCTACGGCTGCTCGGACCACGCCTCGTGGAACAGCGCGGGCTACCCGGCCACGATGCCCTTCGAGGCGACGATGAGCACGGACAACCCGCAGATCCACACCTCGGGCGACACGCTGACGTACATGGGGGGCACGGCGGCCAACTCGGTGAAGTTCGCCAAGCTGGCGGTGTCCTTCATGGGCGAGCTGGCCAAGGGCGCGACGACGGGCAACACGCCTCCGCCGGTGGACAGCGGCACGCCCGGTGGCACCATCAACACGGCCACGTTCGACGCGACGCTCAAGGCGCCCCGGTGCACGGCGTCGGGCGCGGGCTGCGACTCGGGCACGCTGCTCAACGGCCGCGGCGGCCTGGGCCCCGAGGTGAACAAGCCCAACACCCTTGGCGGTACCTGCGCGGACGGCGCCTCGGGCACCTACCACTCGGACGAGTCCAATGACCGCCTGAAGGTGGCCACCAACGACGGGACGAACCTTGCGGCCGGCAAGCAGGTGACGGTGACGGCCACGGTGTGGGCCTACTCCAGCACGGCGGACACGCTGGACCTGTACTACACGGCCAACGCGAGCAGCCCGACGTGGACGCTCATCGGCTCGTACAAGCCGAGCGGCTCCGGGGCGCGGACCATCACCGCCACGTACACGCTGCCCGCCGGCGCCAACCAGGCCATCCGCGCGAACTTCCGCTACCAGGGCACCGCGGGCACGTGCACCACGGGCTCGTACGACGACCGCGACGACCTGATCTTCGCGGTGCAGTGACGGCGTGTCACCCCCCCTCTCCCCCTGGGAGAGGGACAGGGTGAGGGATTTCCCGCCCCGGAGCCGTGGCTCAAGAAGCCGCGGCCCGGGGCGTTCTCATTTGAGGGCTCGCGTCGACGATGGGCGCGGGGACGGGTTTGCCATCGGCGGCGGTGAGGTAGGAGCGGAGGACGAAGTCCTGGCCCATGTGCAGCTCGAGCCGGGGAGCGCCGCCGCGGCGCCACTCGGGGCCCACCTGGAGGGTGCCGAGCACCTCGCGGTCCACGCTGGTGGTGTCCAGGGACTCGAAGACGAGCACGGGCAGCGGGGTAGGCCCGGGGGGCAGGGCCTCCAGGGAGACGGACTTGCGGCAGGGGACGGGGGTGTTGGCGGGGATGACCTCGTGGGTGGCGCCGCCGGGGAGCATGACGCTGATGGGCATGGGCACCACGTCCATGAGGCCGGTGCCGCCGGGCCGGGACAGGTTGCGGCCGAGGATGGCGGCGCCCACCGCCACGCCCAGCTCCGGGTGCACGTCCTTCTCCGAGGAGAAGCGGCGGAAGTGCGACAGGCGCTCGCGGATGGCGGGCATGCGCGTCTGGCCGCCCACCAGCACCAGCTCGTCCACCTGGGTGGGCTTCAGGCCCGCGCGCTCCAGCACCTCGTCACACGCGGACACGGTGCGCTCGATGAGCCGGGACGTCATCTCCTCCAGCCGCTTGCGCGTGAGGCGGAAGTGGAAGTCCAGGAAGCCGCCGTCCGGCCCCTGCGTGATGCAGGGCACGCGCAACTCCGCCACCTCCGCCCGCGAGAGCTGAATCTTCACGGACTCGGCGGCGAAGACGAGCCGCTGCATGACGATCTTGTTGCCGCGCAGGTCCACGCCGTGCTGCCGGTGGAACTCCTCGGCCAGGTGCTCGACGATGCACTCGTCGAAGTTGGCGCCGCCGAGGAAGGCGTCTCCGCCGGTGGCCAGCACCTTCACCACCCGGTTCCGCACGGACATGAGCGTGGCGTCGAAGGTGCCGCCGCCCAGGTCGAACACCATCACCGTCTGTTCCGGGCTGCGCAGGTTGGCGTAGTAGAGCGCCGCGGCGGTGGGCTCGTTGATGATGGCGCGCACCTTCAGGCCCGCGCGCTCGGCCGCGAAGCGCACCGCCTCGCGCTGGCGGATGCTCGCGTGGGCGGGCACGGTGAGCACGCACTCGGAGAAGGGCTCTCCCGCGGCGTGGTTGGCCAGCGTGAGGATGTGCCGGAGGATGAAGTGCGCCACCTCGTTGAGCGGCGTCACCCGGTTGTACACCTTCACGGCGCAGTAGCCGTCCGTGCCTTCGATGAGGTTGAAGGCGAAGCGCTCGCGGTGCTTCTGCACGTACTCGGACTGGTAGCGCCGCCCGAGGAAGCGCTTGCTGCCGAAGAGGGTGTGGCGCGGGTCGTCGATGATCTGCCGGCGCGCGGCCGGGCCGACGATGGCCTTGTCCGCGGCGTGGTACCAGGCGACCGAGGGCAGGATGAAGTTCTTGTCCGACACCGGTACCAGCTTCAGCTTCCCCTGGCGGTCGAAGAACGCCGCCGCCGTGTTGGTCGTGCCGAAGTCGATGCCGAGGATGGGGCTGCTCATGGGGGCACTCATAGGGGGGGTGCCCACTCTAAAACGAAGCGGGCGGACATCCCATGGATGCCCGCCCGCTCATTCCCTCGGTGAATGAGGACTAGTTGCGGCCGACCAGCTCCGTGGTGGGGAGGGGGAAGCTCGAGTGGACGTTGAAGGACATGCCCACGGGGTCCTCGCGCTTGAGCTCCTCCAGCTTCCCGTAGCGGCGCATGTCGATCCACCGGTGCCCGCCCTCGAAGAGGAGCGAGAAGCGGCGCTGATAGAGCAGCTCGTTGATGGCCTGCTCGCCCTCCAGCGTCTCGGGGAGCGGCTCCAGGCCACCGGAGGCGGTCCGGATGACGTCGAGGTCGGTCTTGGCCTCCGGGTACCGAGCCAGCCGGATGTTGGCCTCGGCGCGCAGGAGGAGGAGCTCCTCGTTGCGGATGATGGGGATGGGGGCGTTGTCCGACTCGTACGCCGCGAAGCCCTTCGAGAACTTCTCGATGACTCCGGGCAGCTCGCCGGGGTTCTCCGCGTCCTTCACCTTGCGCGCCACGCGCTCATCCAGCGTGTCGTCCGCCTTGCGCTGCGCATCCAGCAGGAGGATGGGGTTGGCGAAGATGTTGGGGCCGTTGAGCGTGTTCTTCACGTCACCGGAGCCGGTGCTGTAGGCGTGGTAGACGCCCAGGTCGAGCTTGCCAGGGGCGGTGGTGATGAACGACTCGCCCAGGTCCACCAGCGCCTCTTCCCAGCGCTCGCGGTACACGTCCACCCGGGCCTTGATGGCGCGGTTGACCTTGATGAAGTTGGGCACGGTGATGTCGATCACCTTGCCGTCCGTGCGCGGGTCGAAGTCCTTGAACCCGCTGCTCAGCGGGAAGGGGAACGCGGTGCCACCGCCCTCCAGGTCCGCCTTGGCCTCGTCGAGCAGCTTCGCGATGTGCTCGAACACCTGCTCCTTGGTCGCGATGGGCGCCGGATCGCTGCCGAACGGGCGGTTCACGTCGATGGGCGCGCCGTTGGTGTCGCGGGTGTTGATGATGACCAGGAAGTCCAGCGCCTGGATCGTCTTGGCGAAGCCGCGGATGGCCTTCTTCTCGGCCTCCGTGACGCCGTCCACCTTCTCCAGGGCGTTGAGGAGGGTGTTGGCGTTGCGGATGTTGGCGTAGGGGTTGTTCCAGAAGTTGCCGCCGAAGGCCGGGCTGCCGCCGTTGAGCGAGGCGGCCTGCAGCATCTCGTTGACGTAGCGGGGGTCCGCCGAGTCCAGCACGATGCCCTCGCGGCCGAGCACGCCCATGAGGGCCACGTAGCCGTTCTGGTTCGTCATGCCGGCGCGCGTGCCGATGAGCAGACCGGTGGACGCGTTGATGACGGCGGTGCGCGTCGGGGTCTCCTGGAACGACTCGAGGCTCGGGTTGTTGAGGTCCGGGACCGTCAGGTCTCCGCACCCGCCAAGCCCCACCGTGGCGCACAGCGCCAGGACCACCTTCTTCATGTTCTTCATGTCGCGAATCCTCATGGTCCTAGAACCCCACATCGAGCGACGTCCAGAAGCTGCGGCTGGGCGGGAAGGGGGCCACGTCGACGTTACGGGCGATGGGGTGGTTGCCGAAGTTGCTCACCTCGGGATCCAGCCCGGAGTAGTTGGTGAAGACGAGCAGGTTGCGGCCGCTGATGTTGAAGCGGGCGGACTTCACCACGGGCGCCTTGGCCAGCAGGGACTGGGGCAGGTTGTAGCTGAACGTCACCTCGCGCAGCTTGAGGAACGAGGCGTCCTCCACGTACACGGCGGCGTTGGTCAGCCAGTCCTTCTGGCGCTGGGCGCCGCGCGCCACGTAGTCCACCGAGTTCTTGTTGGCGTCGTACAGGAAGCGGGTGAGGTTGATGACGTCGCTGCCCTGCTGCCAGTCGAGCAGGAAGGACAGGCTGAAGTCGCGGTACTTCACCGTGTTGGTGAAGCCCATGCGGAAGGCCGGCTCCGTGTCGCCAATCTTCTTGAGCACCGACTTGCCGTTCTCCACCACGTCGCCGACGATCTGCGTGGCGCTGGCGCCCTCCTGGAGGCGGAACTCGCCCAGGCTGGTGCCGAAGACGGGGATGGGCACGTCCCCCTCGGGCAGCGAGGTGACCTGGCTGCGGTTGAGGGTGAAGGTGGTGTTGGACGTCCACTCCCAGTCCGTGGTGCGCACCGGGGTGACCTGGAGCATGGCCTCCACACCGCGGTTGAACATCTCGCCGCCGTTGGCGTACTCGGTGGTGAAGCCCGTGGAGCCGGGGATGGTGCGCGGCAGCAGCAAGTCGTAGATGTTGCGCTGGTAGAGGGTCAGCTCCACCACGGCGTTGCCGTTGAAGAGCATCGTGTCCAGGCCGAGCTCGAACTCGCGCTGGCGCTCGGGGCGGATGTCCGGCGAGCCGGCCACGCCGGTGCCGAGGATGGCCGGCAGGCCCTCGATGTTGTTGATGGAGGACAGCGAGCGGTAATTCTGGCCGTAGGTGGGGCGGTTGCCCGTCTCACCGTACGCCAGGCGCACCTTGAACTCGTTGATGGCCGGGTGGAAGGGCTCGAAGCGGTAGGCGGTGGCCAGCTTGGGGAAGAAGAAGAGCTGGTTGGGGTCGCCGTTGGCACTGCTCTGCTCGCCGCGCACGGCGCCCACCAGGGTGAGGTGCTCGTTGAGCAGCAGCATCTCCTCCTGGAGGTAGAAGCCGCGGTCGCGCACGAGCTGCCGGTTCTGGCGCACGCTCAGCTGCGTGCCGGAGCTCACGTTCTGCTGGTCGGCGATCTGCCCGCTGCTGCGCACGTAGAGCGAGTCCACGCCGCTCTGCTCGTACTGGAAGCCGGCCGAGGTGGTGGCGTTCACGGCGCCGCCGGCGGGCTTGTAGTTGTGCACCAGGTTGACGCCGGTGTTGATGTTGAGGACCTCGCTGCTGCCGAGCAGCGAGGTGCCGGGCAGGCCGTCCAGCGGGAGCTCGAAGGCGAGCGTGCTGGGCGAGAAGATCTTGTTCTGCTGCTGGAAGCGGTCCACGCCGAGGTTGGCGAGCACCTTGAAGCTCTGCGTCTCGCTCTTGTAGGCGTTCCACACCGCGTCGGCCGAGCCGAGCAGGCGCCACACGTCCTCATCGTTCGTCATGAGGGCGGCCGTCTGCAGCGGGTTGGCCTTGCTGGAGACGAAGGGGTTGGCCGGGAAGACGCCGGCGCTGTTGGCGTTCAGGTCCACGAAGCTGGGCGTGGACGCCAGCGCCATGTAGTAGGTGATGTTGGTGTTGTCGTTGTTGGTGAGGCCGCGGTTGCCCAGGGTGTGGACGAGGTTGGCGCTGGCGTTCACCTCGAGGTCGCTGCCCAGCTTCTGCCCGAGGTTGAGGCGGAAGGACTGCTTCTGGTAGCCGGTGTTCTGGATGATGCCCTTGTCATCCCTCACCTGCGCGGAGGCGAAGTAGCGGGTGTCTCCCGAGGTGCCGCTCACGCTGGCGAGCGTCTCGTAGGAGATGTCCCGGCGGCCGGCGAGCAGGGCCTCCTGGTTGAAGGTCTTCCCCGTCCAGTACTGGGCCGCCACGGACTCGCCGTAGCGCGCCACCACGTCCTCGCGCGAGGTGAAGGGGCGCGAGCCGAGCGTGTTGGAGAGCGCGTACATGCCCACGCGCTGGGTGACGTCCACCCGGGGCGCGCCGGCCTTGCCCTTCTTGGTGGTGATGATGACCACGCCGTTGCTGGCCTTGGAGCCGTAGATGGCCGCGGCGGACGCGCCCTTGAGGACCTCGATGCTCTCGATGTCGTTGGGGTTGAGGTCCGCGATGCGGTTGACCTGGTTGTCCTGGGTGGCCGAGGGGTTGGAGCCCCGCACCGACTCGGTCAGCTGGTAGACGCCCGAGGCGATGGCCACGTCGCTGATGAGGACGCCGTCCACCACGTAGAGCACCGCGCTGGAGCCGTTGACGGTGGACACGCCGCGCAGCCTCAGCTGCATGCCGCCGCCCGGAGCGCCCGAGTTGCTCTGGATGTTGGCGCCGGCCACCTTGCCCTGGAGGGCCTGATCCACCGTGGAGGCGGGAGCGCGGTTGAGGTCCTCGTTGTTCACCGAGGCCACCGAGTTGGCCAGGTGCTTGCGGGCCAGCTCGCTGGCGCGGCCCACCACCACCATCTCCTCGACGAAGGTGGCGTCCAGCGACACCGTCACGGTGTCACGGTTGGCGCCGACGACGACCTCGCGATCCTTGTGGTCCTGGCTGGAGAAGAGCAGCGTGACCGGCCCCTTGGGGATGTCCAGGCTGAAGGAGCCGTCCAGCTCCGTCTCCACGCCCTTGGTGGTGCCCTTGATGATGACGCGCGTGAGCGGCAGGCCATCGTTCGTCAGCGCGTCCAGCACCTTGCCGGAGATCTTGCGCATGTTGGCCGGAGTGGCGGCCGGAGCCACGGTGGCGGCCGGCTGCGGAGCCTCGGGCTGCGGGGCGGCAGCGCCCTGCTCCTGAGCCTTGGCTTCCACGGAAAGGAGTGCGAGTGCGCACCCCGAAATCAACGCTTGTTTCAGCGTCATTCGCTCTTCACCTCAACGTTGCTGCGGATGGAGCGGCCCCCCTGTATGGGCTGCCGTTGGCCGCGAATCGTGTGTGGGAAGAGGGCCTACCGTCAACGTCGCTAATCCAACGGAAAACCGTGTATGCTAGGGCAGACTTTCCGGTGACGCGGAAATTTTCGCACCCCAGCTGTCTGGGTTCACGCCCGGTGTTGCCGCGCCCGGTACCCACGTCCGGAGGGCAGGCGGCCAGGGCAGCACCCCCCGAGGGGACTCCGGATCAGGCCCAGGATGCGCAGGAGCGGGCCTCGGACGAGCAGAAGCAGGGGGCCGACGCGCGCCAGGACGTGGAGAAGGCGCGGCAGGATCTGCAGCAGGCGGAGGCCAAGGCGCAGCAGGAGTTCCAGGAGGCCCAGCGGGCCCAGCAGCAGGCCGCCAATCAGGCGACGCAGGCTCAGGCGGAGGTCCAGCAGTCCCAGCAGCAGGCGCTGGAGGCCCAGCGTCAGCAGCAGCAGGAGCTGGCGCAGGCGCAGCAGCAGTCCGCGCAGCAGCAGGAGCAGAGGGCGCGCACCCAGCAGCAGAACGCCCAGGTGCAGGGGAGCCAGCGGCTTCAACAGCTGGTGACGGGCCGGGTGGTGAGCGCGAGCCCGGATGAGCTGCTGCTGAGCAGCGCGGGTGGAGCGGGGCAGCCGCAGATCCGCCTGCAGCTCAACGCGCGGACGCAGGTGATGGTGGATGGGCGTCAGGACTCCAGCGCGGACATCGCCGAGGGCAGCCAGGTGCGCGCCTCGTACCAGGACGTGGGCGGTGAGCCGACGGCGCTGCGCGTGGACGTGACGAGCCAGGGCGGCCTGCAGCAGGGCACGGGCGGCAGCCAGGACCTGAGCGGCCAGGACGTGCAGCAGCAGCAACAGCCGCAGCAGTAGCCACGGGACGTGGCGGCATCGCGGGGCTCCGGCGGCTCGGCTGCCGGGGCTTCGTCGTGCGCGGCGTGCTCATGAAGAGGTGGAGGCCCGTCCGGGAGTCGAACCCGGCAACAACGGTTTTGCAGACCGCCGCCGCCCCGGGCGGAACGGGCCTCATCGGGAGCGTCCGGGGTGTCCCTCGAATCGCTCCGGGAAGAGAGACGGCGCGCGCGTGATGTCCTGACACGCCACCTCCGCCAGGCATGTGAGGGGCACCGCGGGCGCTCCGGTTCACTTCCACGCACGTGGATACGCCAAGGCGGCGGACTTCGCGCTCGCGGCCGGTGACGTGGGGGCCGTGCCCATCGACGTCCCCCAGGAGGGGGGCACCGTGGTGTCCAAGCCCTTCGCCGAGTGCAACCTGGAGGAGATGCTCAGCGCGGTGAAGCACAAGCGCAGTCCTTCGAGGCCGTCCATGCCTCCGCCGGACGTGGCCCGCGTGGACTTCATGCGCGAGAGCTTCTCGCGGCACTTCGCCCAGGGCGCGCGCGTGCAACTCAAGACGAGCGTTCAGGCAGGCAGGACGCTGCTCACCATCCAGGGGGTGCCCGTCGATGACGTGGAGCGGCTCGTGGAGGCGCTCCTGGACGGTCTCCAGCCCAAGCTCGTGCGCTCCGTGGGCTGACCTGCCCTAGGCGCCGGCCGACCCGTGCTCCGCCAGGGCGTGCGCTTCCCCCGCCGTCCGCACGGCTTCGTCCGAGGCGAAGAGCTCCGAGTCGATGCGCTCCGCCTCGGCCCTCGCCTCCAGCAACTCCGCGAGGGCTTCCCGCGCACCGTAGGTGGGATGGCTCGCCGCGAGGCAGGCGTCCAGGTCGGCCTTCAGCGCGGCGGCGGTGGGGTAGCGCTGCGAGGGGTGGCGGTTGAGGAGCTTGTGGAGGATGGAGCGCAAGGGCCCGGACACCGCTCGGGTCAGGTGTGAGACGTGCTCGGGACGGAAGGCCGCGGCACGCCGGGCCATCTCCTCCACGGAGGTCCAGCTGTCCGACTCGGCTCGCCACTCCTCGCACTCCGGGGCTCCAGCGGGGGGCGGGGGCAGGTGCGCGGCGGCCCGCTCCACCTCCTCCGTGTGGTAGAGGTGTTCCCCCGTGGCCAGCTCCAGCATGACGAGGCCGAGGGAGAACTGGTCCGAGCGCTCATCCACCGGGGCATCCACCGCGCGGCACAGGCGCTCCGGGGCGGCGAAGTCGAGCTCCCCGCGCACCTTCCAGGTGGTGGTCGGCTCGCGCCCGGGCAGCCGCGAGAAGGCCGCGGTGAAGTGGGCCAGCATCACCTCGCCGTCGTCCCTCATGAGGAGGGTGTAGGGGTTGACGTTGCGGTGGATGATGCGCAATTGCCGCCCCTCCGCATCCGTGAGTCCGTGCACGTAGGACAGCACGCCCGCCACCCGAGAGGCCACGTAGAGGATGAAGGACTCGGACAAGGGCCGGTCGCGCACGCAGGCGGAGGAGCAGGCCATGTTCATGCTGATGCCAGACACGTATTCCGTGACGAGGTAACGCGTGCCGCGGTGTTTGTACTGGCCGTGGACGCGGGGAATGGCCGGGTGGGACAACAGGGCGCCCAACCGCGCCGCCTCTATCATCCGGGCGTGGCCGATGCGGCGCCCCTGGCGGTCGAGCACGGCGACCTCCACCAGCGCGCCGTACATCTGTCCGGTGCGCGGCCGGCACAGGTAGAGCTTTTCTCCGAACGGCCCCTCTTCCAGTTTCTGGAGGCGCAGATAGTCGGTACCGCCCTGGGAGAAGAGCACGGGCAAGCCGCTGGCGGGCGCCTTGCGCCCACGCGTGTCATCAGACATGGAAGAAATCTCCTCGCTTCGCGGTGGAAAGGCCCGGGCTGCCCGCTGACGGCTCGGGGACCGGCCCTGGCGCGAAGGTGGGAGGAAGGTTACGGCCGGAGTGGGGCGGGAGGGAACGACCCGGGGGGTTGCCCGAGGAGACTTTTCAGAGGCCGGGGGGCTTGCCAAGGCGCTTTACATTCCAGGACGTTCCGGTGGGGCTTTGCACACCCGGGAGACTCACCAGCGGTGGGGTGTGAAGAGGCAGTCGATGAGTTTCGCCTCGCCGAGCACGAAGTTGGAAGACTTCGGCACGAGGTCCAGCACGGGGGTGTGCAGGACATCGTTGGACAGGCGGGTGAAGCCAAAGGTGGACTCGATGAGCGCGGCGAGTCTGGCCTCGTGGGACTGGAACTTGGGGGGAAACGGCGGAAAGCGCAGCCAGTAGCCCTCCTCGCTGGGGTCGTTCTTGTCTGTATGGGAGGCGTAGAGGGCGTATACCGGGACGAACTGGCTCAGCAGACAGACGACGCAGTCGTAGAGGGGGTCACCTACCTGGAAGCCGGGCAGGGAGACACGGATGCTGTAGCAGGGGTCCAGATAGGGGACTGTCGTATCCCAGAGGGAGCAGTCCGAGAACTCCTGGCGGAGTCGTGTGATGAAGGCCGTCCAGGTAGCCGAGGGCTGCACATGAGTGTCCTGCAGTTCCCTGAGCCGTTGGATTTCCTTCGACACCTTGTACGCGAGATCGTCAATGAGCAGCCCCGCCGGGTAGTAGCGGTGGACGAGTCGGACGAGCGCGTCGGCTGTCAGTTCTGGCTTCGTTTCTGGGTTCATGAATGGACTTCTTGCCGGGGGACGTCCAAGGGGAGGCGCTTGGAGCTCCCAACCTGTTGGATGCGCATGGGTCCGTCCTCACGGAGACGTCGACCGCGGGACGTCCCATTGGAACCCGGTGACTCGCGCACCAGGGAGGGCGCCGGTGTTCTTGTCCGTCAAGATGCGCTGCATCTCTATCTGGACGGCGGGATGTGGCCGCCGACACAGGCGAGCAGGGTTGCTCCAAGAAGCGTCAGCGATAGCACCACTCCACGTGCAGTGACCCGGAGCCGCGGATGCATGGGACCTCCCTTTCCACGCACCGTGTGAGGAGGGTCGCTGACACCTGACCGTCCAGCCAGCGGGACGCGATACGGCGCCTACGGGAACGTCACGCCGCGCACGGTGAGGGTGCGCGGCCCGCCCGCCTCGCCCAGCTTCAACAGGAAGGCGCCTTGGGTCTGCTCCGGTGCGGCTTCCGCCTCCACCATGAGCGGGCCTCTGCTCCCCGGAAGGAGGGGGGCCGGCTGCCACACCCGCAGAATCCGCAGCCGCTCGCCGTCGGCGCCCACCAGCTCCGTCCCTTGCACGCCCTCCGCCATCCAGGGCGTGTCGCCCGTGTTCTCCATCTCCAACTCCACCGCCACCCGCTCCATCTTCCCAGCATGGTAGCCCCAGGCGTTCGTCACCCACAGGACCTCTCCGGGGCGTTGGGTGATGTCCTCGAGGATGCGCTTCACGGCCACGCCTGTGTTCCCGTCCACCAGGTCGGCCTCGCGCAGGTCCGTGAGGCTCTCGGGGGAGCGGCCCTCGGTCTCCACCCGGGCCAGCCGTGCCTCGCACCGTTCCGCCCGCTCGCGCTCCCGTTGCTCCGCCTGCCGGTAGGACTCGGCCGGGCGGGGCAGGCGGTACACCTCCACCTGCCGCTCGGCCCGGGTGGCGTGTACGACCAGCCGGAAGCGGGCCCACCCGGGCACGGCGTCATCGGCGAAGCGCGCCGTCATCATCAACTCCCTTCCGGGCGGCAGCGCCCCGGAGGGCAGGAGGTTGACCACGCCGGCCCCCTCATCCACCGTCACCGACAGGAAGAGCTCGCGCGCCTCCACCGCCACCGTGCCGGACCGCAGGGGGGAGTGGAACACGAACGTGGTGGCGCGCTGGGGCCCGATGGTGACGGTGTGCACCTGCCCGGCGGCATCCGCCGTGAGCTCCACATGGCGCTCACCCCCCGGATCCCACTCCCCGGTGGCGGGCCGGGCGACGGGCGGGGGGGTGGAAAATGCGAGCAGCAGAGGCAGGACGGCCAGAGGCGGGAGCATGGGCGGGAGTACTTCCGAAGTGGCCCGGACTGACAAGTACCTCCCACGTCGGCCCCACGGCCTTTCCCGCCCTGCTCCCCATCCGCCCAGAGCTACTCACGCTCTGGCACCGCGTAGAACCTCGGTACGGTCCGGAGCTGCACGCCGGTGGAGATGGTGGCGGTATCCGCGGTGCCATCCTGCTCATGGCGGAGCACGCCCCGCTCGATCCACTCATAGAGCTCCAGGCACATGGGGTAGGTGTGGCCCTCGGGCGTACGGGCCTGGGTGAAGCGGCCGTACACACGCTTCGGTCCGACGAACAGCTCCCCGGAGAACACGGTGCCGTCGGGGAGCGGGTACGAGTAAGCGCGCGAGCCTCCTAGATGAAGGAGGGTGCTGGGACCCGAGCGCACGGTGACTCTCTGTCGAGGTCCTCTCACGGTACCAGGGATGAGAACCGACCCGTACTTGCCCTCACGCATGCCCAGTTCCTTCATGGCCTGGAGGGAGCCTTCCGGGCAGGGGGCCTCCGGCAGGGACAGCGGTGTGGGCCGGACCTGGGGAGCGGTGGGGGCGGGGCAGCCGGTGGCCAGCGAGCAGGTGAGGGCGAGTCCGCCCACCGTGCGGGCCACGCCGCGCGACTGTCTTGGAAGCGCTGGGGTGGTGGGGAGGGGAGAGGGGGATGGACGCTTCACGCGCGTGTCCTTGGGAGGCGCCGCACGGGCGGCGGGCGCGGGGGTGGGAGTCGCTTCGAGCGCCGCGCCGCCGCCACCTTCGAGTGGCTCGTGCCCGGGCGCCACTTCCTGGCCGGACACGGGCCCCACCCCGGACGTGGGAGGGGCGGCGACCACCGGAGACGTCACCCCGGGTGCGTCGCCGGGAGACGGGCGGTGGGAGAGCCCGGGTCCGAAGCCCAGCACGAGCCCCAGGCCGACGACGGCGCCCCACCGCCAGGGCGTGCCCCGGGTGCGCGGCGGCTCGGAGGCGGGTGGGCTGGGCGTCTGCGCGGGGGCGGGCGTCTGGGGCGCGGCGGGAGGCGGGCCCTCGCCAGGCGCCGCCTC
Source organism: Archangium sp. (assembly GCF_036277355.1). Taxonomy (GTDB): domain Bacteria; phylum Myxococcota; class Myxococcia; order Myxococcales; family Myxococcaceae; genus Archangium. Next base: position 30,796 of record NZ_DASUNC010000211.1, on the reverse strand, counting down.
ACGGGTGGGCGGGGCCGGGGTGGCGGGCTCCTCGGGGGTGAAGGGAGCGCCGCGCACTGGGTGGCGCCGCTCATAGGCCTCCAGCCGCCGCCACCGCGTCTCCTCCTCCGCGTCCTCCAACTCCTCCTCCGCCTCGGTGGTGGCGGTGTCCGGGCCATACGCTTGGCACAGGGGCACGTCCCAGGCCGCGTCCGCCCCGGCCAGTGCCGCCCCGAGCGCGGCCTCCACCGCCTGCGCGTCCGGGTAGCGCGCCGTGGGTTGCTTCTCCAGCATGCGCAGACACACGGCCGCCAGCGCCGCGGGCACGCGCGGGTTGCGCACCTGGGGCGGCTCGGGCGCCTGGTGCACGAGGGCCTCGCCCAGCGCCCGGGCGTCGGCCAGTGAGTCCCCCGTCTCCTCCACCTGGAAGGGGAAGGTGCCGGTGAGCAGCCAATAGAGGACGACGCCCAGGGCCCACAAGTCGTCGCGGGCGTGCGCCTCGTATGGCCCCCGCTCCTGCCGGTGGCCCTCGGCCTCGGGGCTGCGGTAGGGCGCGGTGCCCGGCACCCGGGGCCCCGTCACCGGGTGGGCGCCAGGGAAGGTGCCTACCCCGAAGTCCACCATCACCGGCCGCCCGTCCTTCTCGCGCACCACCACGTTGGCGCACTTGACGTCGCGGTGCACCACCCCGGCGCGGTGCACCGCCGCCAGTTGCCGCGCCAGCGCGCGCACCACCTCCGCCACCCGCCGCGCCGTGGGGTTGTGCCTCCCGGCCCACGTGTGCAGCGACATGCCCTGCACGTACTCCATGACGAGGTAGACGAAGCGCGGCGCCTTCTCCGGCCACTCCCCATGCCCACGCACCGCCACCCAGCCCAGCCGCCGCAGCCGCAGCAGCACTTCCAGCTCCCTCCAGGCCCATGCCGCCGCGCGCGGCAGGTGGATGAACTTCACCGCGTACGGTTTGCCCCCCGGGCTCCGGGCCCGGTACACCGTGCCGTAGCCGCCCGCGCCCAGCCTCGCCTCCAGCACCAGGCCCCCTACCTGCGTCCCAGGCAAGGGCAGCTGTGGCTCCAGGGGCTCCAGGACGGCCTGTCTCCACAGGAGGCGCCGCCGGGCCCTGAGCCACTTGTCCCCAACCTTCCCGGCCTGCACGCCATCCATGCGCACCACCTCCCAGGTGGGCCAGCATAACACCACCTGTCACCGGGTGAGGCGCCCCAAGTCTGGCTCCAGGGGCGTGGGTTTCACTTCTACGTACGTGGAAGTGGATTCATCGAGGAACGGTCCCGGGAAATGGACGGTCCGGCGCCGGGGGGCTGCCGGGCCCTTCTTCCTTCCTCAAGGGACTCTCTCCGGCTGGCTGAGGAAGAGGGCATGGAAGAGCGTCGTCGTCGGCGGCTCCTGGGGCTCCACGATGAGCGGGATGGGCGTCTGAGCGATGCCATGGGGAAGGGCCTCGACCCCGAACGCCGCCTCGATTCTCCTGGCGATGATGGCGGCGGGAACCTGCATCCCGGGCGGCAGCGAATCGAGGAAGACCTCGTGGCTCCGCTCCCCGCCGCGATAGGTGTATTGGACGCCGTAGACGGTGTACACGGGCGCCAGGATGCTGACACAGCCGACGACAGCCGAGCCAGTCGGCTGTGCGTTGGGATAAGCTGCGCAACGGAAGCAGGAAGTGCACGTCGCCGTGGCGTTCCCGATGTCAAAATCCGGTAGCGCTCCCTTGAGCTCGCGCAGGAATACCCGCCATTGCTCCATCTTCTTGATCTCTTGCTCCCATTTCTCCGAGAACCTGTCTTCCTCGGGGCTGTTTTCTGGCCTGTAGTTGAACTCCTTGTCCAGACGGAAATAATTCCGGACAATGGACAGCAGTTCCTCTGCTGAAAGTGGCATGAGCTCAAAAGTTGAATTGGATGATGGTGGGTGTTGTTTTCTTGTGACACGACGTCGTGACCATTGAGCCGCGCACGGCACGAGCCAGGATTTCGTTGAACTTCGCTTTGAATTGTTCACAAACAAAGCCAGGACCACGCCAGCCATCCGCTCCTGGCTCGGTCTTTTCCACGACAGTTACGAAGTCGAAGTGACGGGGCAGATAGTGGTTGAGGGTGCAGCCCGCGAGAACGGGTAGTGTCACAAGGAGCAGCCGGAGCGGTAGGCATACAGGCTCTCGTGCAAGCGTCATGGTCGTGCCCAGGCTACTCTACCTGCCCGCGCAGGTATGGACCTGGGCCTCCCCTTGACACGTACGCCCTGGAGGTGTGGGCGGTAGAAACCTCCTGGGACTTCCTTCTGCCCAGGAGCAGGTGGCTTGTGGAAGGGCCTTCGAGTGTCCGAGACTCGGAGCCCTCATGCCCGCCAGCGATGAACGCCGCCTGCAGGCCCTCGTCCTCGCTCCCGTCCGGCGCGTACGGCGGCGTCTCAACGCCGTCCTCTGGACCGAGGCGGCGGTGGCTCCCGTGTGGGCCGCCGCCACGGGCTGCGTGCTGGTCCGGATGTTGTTGCGCGACGCCGCCGTCTGGGTGCTCCCGGTGCCACTGCTCGCCGCGGGCGCGTGGTGGCTCGTCCGGGCCCGCGCCCGGAGCGTGTCCCTGACGCACGCGGCGGTGCTGGCGGATCGCTCGGCCGGGGCGGGTGGCTTGCTCCTCACCCGGCTGGAGCGTCCCGTGGGCGAGTGGGAGCTCTCCGCCAACCAGTTCGCCCGCGCGGTGACGTTGCCCCCGGTGGCCTGGAAGCGCCCGGTGGGAGCGTTGCTCGCGGCGCTCGCCTTCCTCGGGGTGGGATTCCTCCTGCCGCTGCCCGCGCGCCAGGTGCGGCCCGCCAACGCGGCCGCCGCGGCGAAGGTGGCCGCCGTGCAGGCCAAGGCCGAGGCGCTCGCCCGCGAGGAGCCGCTGGGCACCCCGCTGGAGGAGGAGCTGCGCCGGCTGTCCGAGGAGGTCGCCGAGGGCCGCTTCGACAGCGCCGACTGGGAGGCCGCCGACAGCCTGGAGAAGTCGCTGGAGGCCCGCGCCGCCAAGGCCGCCGCCGAGCTGGCCGCCGCGTCCGAGGCCGCTCGCGAGCTGGAGGCGTCGCTGGACGCCGCCGCCGGAGCCGAGGCCGCCACCCGGGAGCGCGAGGCCCTCGAGAAGGCGCTGATGGCGCTGGGCTCCGACAACGCCGCCCAGCAGCGGCAACAGCAGGGCCAGGAGAATGGGAATCCCGCCTCCGGCAACAGCGGGGGCGCGCCGGGCGCGGGGGATGGTGGCACCCGCGGTCAGCAGGCCCAGGGGCAGCCGGGTGGCAGTGGCAGTGGAGGTGCGCGCTCGCGTGATGAGGTGGCCAGCCTGCGCGAGACGCTCGAGCGCCGCCAACGCGAGCTGGAGCAGCGCTTCGGCCAGGGCAATGGACGCAACGGCTCGCGTCAGGGACAAGGCGAGGGTGAAGGCGAGGGCGAGGGGCAGGAGGGACGCCAGGGCGGCCACGCGAGCCGCCAGACGCGGCAGGGCCAGGGCAAGGGCGGCACGGGACGGGGTGGGGAGAGCCAGCCGCTCGTCTTCGGCGAGCAGGCGGAGATGGATCCGGAGCGGCTCGCCTTCAAGCCGCTGCCGAAGGGGCAGGGCGGCGAGGCACAGGGGCTGTGGGGCCTGCGCTCCGCGGAGCCCCAGCGGCGCGAGGGCGGTGGCGGTGGGGGCGCGCAGGGGACGGGCGCGCAGGGCGACGCGGAGGCGGGACATTCGACGGGGCCGCTGCTGCCCCGCAACCGGGACCTGGTGAAGCGGTATTTCGGGGGGGAACCCTAGGAGAGGAGTCGGCCGTGTCGGAACTGTTGAGCCCCGCCGAGGTGCAGGGCGCGGCGGAGAGGGTGGCGCAGCTCCAGAAGGGGCTGAATCAGGTGTTGCTCGACCAGACGCAGGTGGTGGAGCAGGTGACGGCGGCGGTGCTCGCGCGCGGCCACGTGCTGCTGGAGGGCCTGCCGGGCCTGGGCAAGACGGAGCTGTGCAAGGCGCTCGCGCGGCTGCTCGGGCTGCCCTTCCGCCGCATCCAGTTCACCCCGGACCTGCTGCCCGGTGACATCACCGGCACCTACGTCCTCGAGGGCGAGGGCCGCCGCGACTTCACCTTCCGCGAGGGGCCCCTCTTCGCCAACGTGGTGCTCGCGGACGAAATCAACCGCTCCAGCCCCAAGACGCAATCCGCGCTGCTGGAGGCCATGCAGGAGCGCAGCGTGACGGTGCTCGGCCAGACGCGCCCGCTGCCCGAGCCCTTCTTCGTGCTCGCCACCCAGAATCCCATCGAGCTGGAGGGCACCTACCCGCTGCCCGAGGCGCAGCTGGACCGCTTCCTCTTCCGCGTCCAGGTGCCGCCCGTGGGCGCGAAGACGCTCACCACCCTGCTCACCACGCGCGTGCGCGGCACTCCACCCGTGCTGCCGCAGGCGACGGACGCCGAGGGCCTTGCCTCCCTCTTCGCCGCGGTGGACCGGGTACACCTGCCCGTGCCGGTGGCGGACTTCATCGGCCGGCTGGTGGAGGCGAGCGACCCGCGGGGCCCGGGTGCGCCGGAGCCGGTGCGCCGCTTCGTGCGCTATGGGGCCAGCCCTCGCGCGGCGCTGGCGCTGGCGGCGGCCGGACGGGCACTCGCGTTGATGCGGGGCAAGCCCAACGTGGGCTTCGACGAGGTGGTGGCCGCCGCTCCCGCCGTCCTCAACCACCGCCTGGTGCTCGCCTACGAGGCCTCGCTGGAGAAGGTGGGCACCCTGGACGTGGTGCGTGCCCTGTTGCAGGCCATCCCCGAGGTGCCTCGTGCGTGAGCGTCTTCCCGCCGCGCTGCTCGCCCTGCTGCTGTGCGCGGGCCCCTCGCTCGCGGTGGCCAACGAGCCCCCGGTGGCGCAGACCGCGGTCGCCGTGGAGGCGCCCGACGAGGAGGAAGCGGGCTCCGAGGAGAGCGAAGAGCCCTGGGTTCCCGGCTACGAGGAGATGCCGGGCCAGCCGGTGGAGGTGACCGAGGGCGGTGCCCTGAAGGCCACGGTGGTCAACAGCATCCTGCGCCCCGCGGGCGGCTACATCCCGCTGGAGGTGGTGCTCTTCAACCCGGGTGCCACGCCTCAGGCCGTGAGCATCCGCGTGGAGTCGCAGCGCGTGGGCCGCTCCCAGGTGTCCACGCGGCAGGTGGAGGTGGGGCCTCGTCAGCGGCTCTCCGCCTGGGTGCCCGTTCCCAGCATCGCGCAGGGCGGCCTGGTGCGCGTGAGCAGCCCGGGCAGCACCTTCCGGACCTTCAACTTCTACTCGGTGGACCCGTCGGGCCAGGCGGTGCTCGTGCTGGGCTCGGAGCAGGCCTTCCAGTCGGGCACGAAGCTGCCCCGGGTGAAGAACAAGCCGAAGCTGTCGGTCCGCTTCATCACGCCGCAGGACGCGCCGCGCGAGCTCGCCCTCTACGTGGGCCACCGGATGGTGGTGGTGGCCGGGGACGTCACCACGATTCCGGCGGATGCCTGGAGCGCGCTCGAGGCCTACGCCGCCACCGGTGGCTCCCTGATCCTCCTGCGTCCTCCGCGCGACGTGGTGTCGCGCCTGCCGCTGCTCACCCAGACGCCCACGGGCGAGGTGCCCTACGGCTTCGGCCGGTTGCGGCTGTGCGCGAAGGCGCAGGCGTGCGGCGAGGCGCTGATCGGCGACGTGAACCTCATGGGGGAGCCGGAGCAGGGCCAGGTGAGCGTCGTCGTTCCCGCGGGGCCTCCGCCGAGCTGGCAGCGCGGGCCCTTCAACAGCAACCACCTGTTGAACAACGGCGAGGCGCCGCTGCTGCCCGGAGTCCAGGCGCCGGTGGGCCGCTTCCTGGTGCTCATCACCCTCTTCGTGCTGGCGGTGGGGCCCGGAGGCCTCATGCTCGCCCGGCGCAAGGGGCCCGTGGCGCTGCTCATCGCCGTGCCCTCGGTGGCGCTCGCCACGTGCATGGCCATCGTCGCCTGGTCCGTGCTCGTGGAGGGCTTCGTCATCCACGCCTCCCGCTACAGCCTCATCTGGCTGGACCGGGACCGGGACCGGGCGGTGATGGTGGGCGTCGGCGGCTACTATGCCAACCTGGAGCCGGAGGGCGTGCGGATTCCCGCGCAGGCCGCGCTGCTCGGGCCGGACGTGGATTGGGAGTCGCAGGCCACCGAGGCGGACTGGACGAATGGCATGGCGGTGACGGGTGGCTTCCTGCCCTCGCGCACCTACCGCGAGTGGGGCGAGGTGGCGATGCTGCCCTCGCGCGCCCGGCTCACCGTGCGCCGCGAGGGCCAGGGGCTGCGGGTGCAGAACGCGCTCGGCGCACCACTGGTGTCGGGCTACGTGCGGCTCGGCGGCAAGCTGTGGGCGCTGCCGGCGCTCGCCGATGGCGCCGAGGGCGAGGCCACGCTGGCCACCGCCACCGAGGACAAGGTGTCCTTCCTCCACGTGGTGGACTTCTCCGCGTCCGCGACCCGCCGCTTCTCGCGAGTGGCCTGGCGCCTGCTGGACGAGCCGCTGCCGGAGGGGATTTTCGCCGCGCGGCTGGAGGGACCGGGACTGCTGCCCCTGTCGGCGCTCCCGGTGGAGCTGCACGAGGGCATGCACTTCGTGCAGGGAAGGGTGGACGGACCATGAGCCTGCTGGAGGTGAAGGGACTGCGGCGCGACTACGGCGCCCTGCGCGCGGTGGACGACGTGTCCTTCGAGCTGGAGGCCGGCACCATCCTGGGCTTCATCGGGCCCAACGGCGCCGGCAAGAGCACCACCATGCGGATACTGGCCACCCTGGACACGCCCAACGCGGGCCAGGTGACGCTGGACGGGCACTCGCTGGTTGACACCCCGGACAAGGTGCGGCCGCTCATCGGCTACATGCCGGACCGCTACGGCACCTATGACGACGTCACCGTGCTCGAGTTCCTCGACTTCTTCGCGCGCGCCTACGGCCTCCACGGCAAGGAGCGGGACAAGCGCGTGGCCTCGGTCATGGAGTTCACCGGGCTGCTGCCGCTCCAGGACAAGCTCACCAGCGCGCTCTCCAAGGGCATGAAGCAGCGCGTGGCGCTCGGGCGCACGCTGCTGCACGACCCCAAGCTGCTCATCCTCGACGAGCCGGCGGACGGCCTGGATCCCCGTGCCCGCATCGAGTTGCGCGAGCTGCTGCGCGCGCTCGCGGACCAGGGCAAGGCGGTGCTCATCTCCAGCCACATCCTCACCGAGCTGGCGGAAATCTGTGACACCTGCGCCATCATCGAGCAGGGCCGGCTGCTGGCCACGGGCAAGGTGGCGGACATCCTCGCGCAGGCCGCGGGGGCGGCGGTGGCGGAGCTGATGGTGCGCCTCTTCCCGGGCGAGGAGGGCGAGGCGGTGTGGGGCCGCGCCGAGCGGCTGTTGCTGGAGCAGCCCCGGGTGAAGCAGGTGGCGCGCGAGGGCGACGCGCTGCGGGTGCGGCTGGAGCACGAGGGCGGCGCGGCGGGCACCTGGGTGGACGAGTCGGCGGCGCGGCTGCTGGCGGTGCTGGTGGGGGCGGGCGTGCCCGTGTGTGCCTTCAGCCACCGCGAGCGCAACCTGGAGGATGCGTTCATGCACGTGACGAAGGGGAGGGTGGCGTGAGCGCGCTCGCCACGGACACCGCGGGCACCGCCCCGCGCGAGGCGGCCCGGCCCGGAGTGCTGGAGCGGCTGGGGGACCGGCTCAACCCGCTGGTGGTGAAGGAGGTGCGCCAGGGCCTGCGCTCGCGCGTCTTCTGGGTGAGCTTCGGGCTGATGCTGCTGTCCTGCTTCATCATCTCCATGGTGGCCTACGCCACCACGCGGGAGGACGGGCTCTCCACCCAGGGACAGGGCTTCTTCTTCAGCTTCTACATCTGCCTGGCGATGGTGCACTTCTTCATCATCCCCTACAGCGCCTACCGCTCCCTGGCGCGCGAGCGCGAGGACGAGACGTGGGTGCTGCTCATCCTCACCGGCCTGGGGCCCCGGCGGATTCTGCGCGGCAAGGTGACGTCCTTCCTGGTGCAGGCCGGGCTGTACGCCTCCGCCGTGGGGCCCTTCCTCCTCTTCAGCTACTACCTCAACGGCATCGACCTGCCGACCATCCTCCTGGTGCTCGCCCTGGGCGCCAGCTGGCTCGTCTTCGTCACCGTGGTGGCGGTGTGCGCGGCCACGCTCGCGGACGGACGCATGGGGCGCGCCCTGGTGAACCTCGTGCTGCTGGGCGCGCTGGGCCTGGCGCTCATCTACGCGCTGATCGCCGCCTTCTTCCTGAGCGAGCAGGGCTACCGCTCCGTCGTGCGCGAGAATGGTTTCCTCCTCGCCACCGGCATCATCCTCTGGGTGATGTTCTCCTACGCGTGGTTGCTCTTCGAGACGGCCGCCGCGCGCCTGTCGCTGGCCACGGAGAACTACACGTGGGGCCCCCGGCTGGCGCTCACCGTGCAGATGGTGCTGTCCGGCGCGGGGGTGGTGGGCCTGTGGCTGTGGGACACCCCCCCGACGGCAGTGGCCGCGGTGGCGAGTGTCATGGGGTGTCTGCACCTGGCCGTCATCGGCGTCTTCGTGGCCACGGACGTGGATGGACAGGCCCGGGCGCTGCGGGCCCGCACGCGGCCCTGGTCCCTCCTGCGCCCGGGCGCGGTGCGTGGCTTCCGGCTCATCGTGCTGCTGGTGCTCGGCTGGACGGGGCTGTGCATGGGCTTGTTCTTCCTGTCCCAGGGCAGCTCCAGCGCCGCCTCCCAGGCCCATGTGCTCGGGGTGCTCGCCGCACCGGCCTATGCCATCTTCTACCTGTCGCTGCCCCTGGTGGTGGGGCGCATGCCGCGCTCGGACCAGCTCGCCTCGCCGGCCGTGGTGCGCGTCCTCTTCTTCGCGCTGTCGGGCCTGGCCGGGGCGCTGCTGCCGCTGATCTCCGTCCTCTTCGATCAGCGTGTGGATGACCCGCTCTTCAACCTGCTCAACCCCTTCATCGGAATCGCGAACTTCAGCGACTACAACGACTCGACGGAGGAGACGAAGATGAACCTGGGGTTGCTCGCCTGCGTGTGGCTGGTGGCCGTGCTCGCCGCCTTCGCCGCGGACCGGGCCCTCGTCGAGCGCGAGCGCCGGGCCCACGCCTCATGAGCACCGCCCCGGACTTCGACGAGGCGGAGGTGGCCCGGCTGGCCCCGGGCCTCGCGTTGGCCCTGCCTCGTACGCCGCAACGCGGCCGGGTGGGCGAGGTGCGCGCGGCCTCGGCCGGCTCCTCGCTGGAGCTGCATGACTTCCGCGTGTACCAGCCGGGAGACGACCTGCGGCAGATGGACTGGAACGCGGTGGCGCGCACCGGCGAGCTGATTCTGCGCGTGCGCCAGGACGAGGTGTCCCCGCGCCTGGAGGTGCTGCTGGACGGCTCGCGCAGCATGGCGCTGTCGCCCCGCAAGGCCGCGTGCGCGCGCGAGCTGGCGCTGCTGGCCACCGAGGTGGGCGCCCACCAGGGACTCAGCCCCACGTTGCTGGTGGGCGGCGCGCGTCCCGAGCGCGTGCAGGGCCAGGTGTGCCGCTCCGCCCTGCGCTCCGCCACCTTCGACGCGAAGGATGATCTGCACGCCGCGCTGGGACGCCTGCCACCGTTGCGCCCATGCGGCCTGCGCGTGGTGGTGAGCGACTTCCTCTTCGAGGCTCCGCTGCCGGCGCTGGTGTCGCGGCTGGCGCAGGGGGCCGCGGCCCTCTTCCTGGTGCAGGTGCTGGACGCGGAGGACCTGGAGCCCACGGGCGGCGAGGGCGCGCGCCTGGTGGACGCGGAGAGCGGCGCGGCGCTGGAGGAGCTCCTCACGGAAGAGGTGCTGGCGGCCTATGCGCGGCGCTTCGCCGAGCACCAGAAGGCGCTCGGGGCCGCGGCGGCGAGGGCCCGGGCGGTGCACCTGGTGGCCCCCGCGCCCCAGGCCCTGCGCACGCTGGTGGCCGGAGCGCTGCGGCCGCTCTTCCTCCCGGCGGGGGTGGCATGAGCTTCGGTTTTCCCTGGGGACTGCTGGCGCTGGGCGCGCTCGTACCGCTGGTGGCGGCGTACTTCCTGCGGCGCAAGCAGAAGCCGGTGGTGGTGAGCGCCCTCTTCCTCTGGCGCACGCCCCGCCCCCGCGCCGAGGCCGGCCCCCGCTTCGAGCGCTTCACCCGCGAGGCCTCGCTGCTGCTGGAGGCGCTGGCGGTGGTGGCCGCGGCCCTCTTCCTCGCGGACGTGCGCCTGGGCGAGGACGCCCGGACCCGGCACCTGGTGCTGGTGGTGGACGGGAGCCTTTCACTGTCGGCGCGAGGCGCGGACGGACGCTCCGTGCTGGAGAAGGTGCGCGCGGAGGCGGCCCGGCGCGTGGAGGAGGAGAAGGCCACGAGCGTGACGGTGCTGGCCAGTGGCACGGTGCCTCGCGTGCTGGCGGGGCCGGAGGCGGAGCCCTCGCGCGCCCTGGCCGCGCTGGAGTCCTTCCGGGCCCTGGGCGCGGACCATGACGTGGCGCCCACGCTGCTGTGGGCCCAGGAGCTGGCGGGCCCGGGACGGCGCGTGCACTTCTTCACCGATGCTCCGCCCGCGGAAGGGGTGGCCGTGCCCGCGGCGGTGCGGTGGACGGCGCTGGGCGCGCCTCGGGACAACGTGGCGCTGGTGTCCGCGTGGCGCAGGGACGAGGGCTCCACGGCCACGGTGACGCTGCGGGTGGCGCGTTTCGGCACGGGGCCCGAGGAGACGGAGGTGCGCGTGCGGGCGCGGCCCGGCCCGGGAGCGAAGGAGGGCACCGAGCGGCGCGAGCGGGTGCGGCTGCCCGAGGAGGGCGCGGCCACGCTGCGCTTCACCTTCGAGAACGCGGGAGACGTGGAGGTGGCGCTGCCCGCGGACGCGCTGCCCGAGGACGGCGAGGCCCGTCTGCCACCGGCCCCGGAGCGGCGGGTGCGCGTGGCGCTGGCCGAGGGACTGGACGCTCAGGCGCGCTCGACGCTGGAGCGCTTCCTCGCGGTGTCGCCCGGTGTGGAGCAGGGGCCGGGAGAGGGAGCCCTGGTGGTGGGCCCGCGGGGCTCGGACGCGCGGGTGACGGTGGGGGCGGGCGGTGCCGTGCGCACCTTCGTGGGCCCCTTCTTCGCGGAGAAGGGCCACCCGCTGCTGGATGACGTGCAACTGGGCGGCGTGCGCTGGGCGGCCGGTGCCGAGGCGCCTCCGGGCCGGGCGCTGATGACGGCGGGCACGGTGGTGCTCCTCTCCGAGTCCGAGGGGCAGGTGCACCTCAACGTGGACCTGGCGCGCTCCAACGTGCAGCGCACGACCGCGTGGCCGGTACTGCTGGGCAATCTGTTGCGCGAGGTGCGGCGCTCGCAGGAGGGCTTCCCCCGGCGGCAGCTGTCGCTCGGCGAGACCCTGGCGGTGGTGACGCGCCCGGGCTCGCGTTACACGCTGGAGGGTCCGGAGGGAACGCGGCCCCTGTTCGGCGCGGGGGCGTTGAGCCTGCCTCCTCCCGCGGTGCCCGGCCGTTACACGCTGGAGCGGGACGGCGAGCCGGTGGACGCGGTGGAGGTGCTGCCGCTGGATGCCCGCGAGTCGGACCTGCGTGGGCGCGGCGAGGGCGACAGACCCGCGCAGGCGGCGGGAGATGACGAGGACGGAGGCGCCGCTCCCGGACGGGCGCGCTGGCCACTGCTGGTGCTGCTCGCGGCGCTGCTCGTGGATTTCCACATCACGCGGCGAACCGAGGCGAAGTGAGCCTCATTGAATCGCGGAGTCCTGCTCAGGCTGGCGGGCCTGACCTGGTGGCTCGCGCCGTACACGCCGCTGTACCACTGTTCGACAACGCCCAGATGGGGAGAAGTAGAGTCCGGGGATGAGCACTCAATACGATGGAGTGGCCGAGCAGTACTCCTCCACCGAGGAGATGCCGCTGCGGATCTTCGTCGAGGTCCCCCGCGTTCTCGAGCTTCTCGGGGAGCTGCGTGGGAAGTCGGTCCTGGACCTCGCGTGTGGTAGCGGCTTCCTCACGCGGCTCTTCCGGCAGCGGGGCGTGGCCCGCGTGGTGGGGGCCGACCTCTCGGAGGACATGAGCCGGATCGCCCGGCAGCAGGCCGCGGCGGCGGGGCTCGACATCGAGTACCGCGTCCACGATGTGAGCAGTGCTTCGCTGGGCGGTGACTTCGACCTCGTCTCCGCCGTGTGGCTGCTGCACTACGCGGGGCAGCCCGAGGCGCTCGAGCGGATGTGCCAGAACATCCACGACAGCCTGAAGCCGGGCGGCCACCTCGTTGCGCTGGTGCCGAGAAGTCCACGCTTCACCCGAGGGAGAACGGGAACTGGAGGCAGTCGTCTACTACCTCCGGGAACGGGGGACGAAGACGACTGGAAAAGTCACCCGGCAGGTATTAACCTGTTTGATGCGGGAACAGCGAGCGGAGGAACTGATGTGGACGGAGGGACAGCGGCTCCGGGCAGAAGGACGCCGGCAAGGAAGGGCCGAGGGGAAGGCTGAAGGACGGGCGGAGGGGCGGGCCGAAGGACTTGCGGAGAGCGTGCTGCGGATCCTCGCCGCCCGCGGCCTGTCCGTGGATGGCAAGTCCCGCCAGCGCATCCTGGGCTGTACCGACCTGGACCTGCTCGACCTCTGGCTCGAGCGGGCGCTGCGCGCCAACCACCTCTCGGACGTGCTGATTCAGAAGCCGTCCACGACAGGGCGCGCATCCGCCAGGGCGCGCTAGAGCACTCCGGCCTCGCCCCAGCGCTGGCGCGCCCACTCCAGCGTGCGGGCGTTCCCGGGTACCTGTTGCAGGAAGCGCTCGCGGGCATCGGCGTCCGGAATGTCACGAGCGTGCTCGCGCAGGTAACGCAGGGCCTCACGCAGTGCCGCCTCGCCCGCGTGGGTGTCTCCCCCGGCGAAGCAGGCCTCGGCCAGGGCCATCCGCAGGGCCACGGCCCCGGAGCCCTCGCTGCCGTCCTGCTCCAGCCGCCGCACGCCGAGCGCCGCCACCTCCCGTGCCTCGGCCGCCCGCCCCTGGGCGAGCAGCACCCGGCTCAACAGCGTCCGGGCCGTGTGCTGGTGGAAGACGAAGGAGGCCAGCACCTCGCAGGCCTCGCGCGCCCGCGTCTCGGCCTCGGCCCGTGCGCCACGGTTCTCCGCCAGCTTCGCCTTCAACAGGTGCGCCAGACCCGGGAGGATGTTGCGGCCCGCGAGCTCCTGGCCGTCCGCCAGGGCCCGTGCCTCCTCTCTCCGGGCCGGGTCGGTGCTGCCCGCCAGCAACAGGGCCAGACTCAACCGTGCGTAGATGTCCGAGACGTGGATTCTCGAGCGCCGGGCCTGGGCCAGGTTGTCGCGGAACAGGGCTTCGGCACCGGCCCTGTCCCCCAGCGCCTCCAGGGCATGCGCCCACATCACCTGGGCCCCCATCGCGAGACGTTCCATGCCCACCTCGAAGAGCCCGCGATACCCCTGCTCCAGCCAGACGTGGGCCTGCCACGGCCGGGCCTCGAAGATGAAGGAGTAGAAGCCCCCCGCGCAGCGGCTGAAGGCCTGCTCCATGCGCGCCTCGGGCACGGCCTCGGTGTCCGGCTCGACGAGGCGCGCCAGGAGCGCGGAGGCCTCCTGGCGGCCGCTGCTGTACAGGCGCATGTACATCACGGCCCAGCGCGCCTCCAGGCTGGGCACCCGGGCCCCCGGTTCCGGCCGCGTCCGCAGCAACTCCCGCTCGAGTGCCGAGAGCTCCTCCTGCCCCCCATTGACGGCATGGCCCAGGTACAGCCCGCTGAGCAGCGAGTACCACGGGCGGCTTCCGGCCCTCAGCTCGGCCAACACCTTCGGGCCCATGTCGAAGAGCCGGGTGAAGTCACCCAGCCAGAAGGCCAGGGTGGCCTGGAGCGCGCGCAGGGGCGTCAGCTCCGCTCCCCGGGCATCCAGGGCCAGGGCGGCGTCCACGCACCGCACCGTGGCGGGGAGATCGTGGCGCTCGAAGTGCTGCTCGGCGGCCCGGGTGAGGAAGTGCACGGCGCGCTCGGGCTGCTGGCCCAGTACGGCGTGCTCGGCGAGCACGCGCGGGTCGCTCTCTCCGGCCTGCTCCAACCACTGGCCCGCCAGACGGTGACCGCCGGGTTTGTGGCCGTCGGGCACCAGTCCGTAGGCCGCGTCCCGCACCAGCGCGTGGCGGAAGCGGTACTCCTCCTCGCCGGGGAAGCGGCTGGCCCGTTGTGGCTCCACCCACTCCCGCTCCACCAGGTGCTGGAGCCAGCTCTTCAGCGCCTCCGCCGTCATCCCCCCGTCCAGGAGCGCCCGCACGCCGCCCCTCCAGAAGGTGCGGCCCAGGAAGCTGGCGGCCCACAGCACCTGACGGGCCTCGGGCTCCAACCGCGCCAGGCGCGCCTGCAACATGGCCAGCACCGTTTCGGGTGGAGTCTCGCCCCGGCCCTCCACCACCGAGCGGATGAGCTCCTCCAGGAAGAGGGCGTTGCCCGCCGACTGCTCCACCAGCCTGTCGACGAGGGCGCCGGGCGCGTCCGCTCCCAGCATCTCGCGCACCAGCCGGGCGCCGGCCTTGCGGCTCAGTCCACGCAGGGGCATGGGCTGCATGCGTTGCGCCCACGGGCCGGGCAGCAATTGCTCCACCTCGGGCCGGGCCAGGGCCAGCACCAGGAAGGGGTGCTCGGCCAGCTCCCGCAGCGCCTCGTCCATCAGCCGCACCGAGAGCGGGTCTCCCCAGTGCAGGTCCTCCAGCACCAGCAGCACCGGATGATGGGCGCACTCGGCTTCGAGGAAGCCCACCAGCGCCCGGCCCATCTGGAGGCTCATCATCTGGGGATCCCCACGCGCGGCGTGCAGGCGGGGGCTGTGCTCATCGGGAAAGGGGCTGGCGCACAGCTCGCCGAGGAACTCCACCACCTCCCGGGCCCGCGCCTCGGGCAGGTGCTGGGAGAGGCGCTGGGACAGCTTCGCCCGGCGTTCCTCGAGCGGCTCGCCGCCGCGAATGCCGCACAGCCGGCGCAGGGCCTGGGCGAGCAGTCCATCCGCCGAGCCCGCGCTCATGGGGTCTCCCCGGCCCAGCAGCACCAAGGGCGCCGGCGCGTGGTGCTCCAGGCGGCGGAGGAACTCGTGGCGCAGCCGGGACTTGCCGGTGCCCGCCGGGGCCGTCACCAGCACCGCCTGGGCGCCCGGCTCCTCCACACAGGCCGCGAAGGCGATCTCCAGCACGGCCAGCTCGTGCTCGCGGCCCACGCACGGGGTGGGCTTGCCCAGCAGGGGGCGCGACTCGTCGGTACCTGGCTGCTCGCCGTGCAGCAGGAAGCCGCCGGACGGGGAGCGGGAGAGCTGGAAGCCGGGCCCGAGCAGCCCCGCCGTCACCTCGTCCAGCAGTACCGGGGCGGAGGGGGTGGGGAGCGGCTCCGCCTGGCGCAGCAGCTGGCCGGCACGGTCCATGGCCTCGCCCACCGGCAGGTGGGAGTCGAGGGAGCCGCGGCCGGTGGTGAGCACGACGACGGCCTCGGGCCAGCGCTCGAGGAGCGAGAGGGCGCAGCGTGCGGCGAGGGAGGCGGGGTCGGTGGCCGAGCCGAGGGAGGCGGCGAGGGTGAGCACCAGGGCGCCATCGGCCAGCAACTCCACCCGGGCGCCCCGCGGGGCCAGCAAGGTGCGCAGCGAGTCGCGCAGTGCCTGCCGGGAGTCCTGTTCCACCGGGAAGTGCCCCGTGTTGAGGCGAGGAGCGGCCAGCAGCACGGTGACGAGTTGCTGCCCGGCTGCCGCCAGGCGGGGCGGAAGGACGTCCGGGGCCGAGGCGGTGCCCGTGTCCGTGTCCAGCGAGGCGCCCAGCTCCTCCAGCGCCCCCAGCAGGTGGGTGGCATCCGAGTGCCGGTGGGCGGGCTCCCGGGCGAGCATGCGCTCCACCAGCTCCAGCAGGGCCACGGGCAGCTCGGGCCGCAGCTCGCGCAGGGGCGCCGGTTCGGTGAAGAGAATCTTGGCCAGGGTGGCCACCAGGTGCGGCGCGGAGAAGGGCGGCTGGCCGGTGAGGCACTCGTAGAGGACACAGCCCAGGGAGAAGATATCGGTCCTGGGCGTGGGCGAGGACTGCCCCGACACCTGTTCGGGTGCCATGTAGCCCGGGGTGCCGAGCATCGTCTGGCTGGCCGTCACGAAGGAGGACGGCTGCATGTTGCGGGCGAGGCCGAAGTCCAACAGCACCACGTCCTCGGGACGGCCCTGGCGCAGCAAGAGGTTGGAGGGCTTGAGGTCGCGGTGGATGACGCCCTGTTGGTGGGCGAAGGCGAGCGCCCGGGCGGCGTGGCGCAGCAGGGCGAGCGTTTCCTCCAGGCGCAGGGGCTCGTCGGCGAGGCGCTGGGCGAGGGTCTCCCCCTCCAGCCACTCCATGGCGAGGAAGGGGTGCTCCGGCCCGTGCTGGCCATGGGCGACGTAGGCGACGATGCCGGGGTGGCGCAGGGAGGAGAGGACTTCCGCCTCGCGGGTGAAGCGGCGGGGGGCGTCGGGGCTGGAGAAGGAGCGCAGCAGCTTGAGGGCGACGGGCTGACCGGAGAGGGCGTCCGTGGCGCGGTAGACGGTGCCCATGCCGCCGCGGCCCGCGAGCTCCTCCACGGTGAAGCGGCCGGCGATGACGGTGCCCACCGGCAGCGACGCGGCCGATGGCGCGGGGGGCTCGGACGGGGGCCGGCGGAGGAGGGTGCTGTCCATGGGGGCGGAGTCTAGGGCCGGACTCCCAGGGGAGCCTACCCCCGGGCAGTCGGGAGACCCGGGCCGCGCACTCCGAGTCGTATACGCTGCCGGCGAAGAACTTCGAGGGGACGCTGCGGATGATGACGCTCGACCTCGACGCCAGCGGGGTCTGCGCGCGTCTGCCCGTCGAGAGCGAGCCGGGCGTGTGGAAGTGCACCAGCGCCGAGGACACGGATTGCTTCAAGTTCGGCGGCTTCACGTCGGGAGGCGTGCCGGAGGTGATGGTGATCAACGCTCCGGTCGCGCGGGCCCGGGTCGAGGAAGTCCCTCGAGTGACGAGGAGGTCCTGCTCCAGAGCCCGCTGCTCTACAGGCGGATCCTCCGTTCGGGGGGCGCGCGGTGGACGTGCCGTAGCGCCCGGGTCCCCTTTCCCCGGGTGGGGCCGGGTGGGTAGCATGGCGCGACCTCCTCCATGAGCTTCTCCCTACCGCAGGCGCTGGTGCTCCTCCTCCCGCTGGGCCTCTTCCTGTGGAAGCGAGGCCAGCGGCCCGGTCCCCCCATGGCGCTGCGGTGGGCGCTGCTGCTGCTCGTGGTGGGCGCGCTGGCCGGCCCCGAGTGGGTGCTGCGCCACGCGGGCAGTGACGTGGTGGTGGTGGTGGACCGCTCGCGCTCCATGCCGGCCGACGCGGGGCGCGTGGCCGCGGAGCTGGTGGGCCTGCTGGAGACGCAGCGGCGCACCGGCGACAGGGTGGGCGTCATCTCCTTCGGCCGTGAGGCGCGGGTGGAGCAGCCGCTGTCGGAGGCGGGGCGCTTCGGCGGCTTCACCCGGCCGGTGGACGGGGAGGCCTCGGACCTGTCGGCGGCGCTGGACGCGGCGGGGGCGCTCATTCCTCCGGGCCGCACGGGCCGGGTGCTGGTGGTGTCCGATGGACGGGCCACCGGCGCGGACGCTCGCGGCGCGGCGCGCAGGCTGGCGGCCCGGGGCATCGCCGTGGACTTCCGCCACGTGGCGCGCGAGGACTCGCCGCTCGACCTCGCCGTGCTCTCGCTGGACGTGCCCGCCGCGGTGAAGGCGCACGAGCCCTTCCAGATGAGCGGGGTGGTGGTGGCCTCGGCGCCCGTCTCCGGCACGGTGCGCCTGGAGCGCAACGGCCGCGTGCGGGTGAAGGGTCCCTTCGACTTCCAGGCCGGGCCCAACCTGCTGCCCTTCCGCGACCTGGTGGACGAGCCGGGCCTCGTGGCCTACCGGCTGACGGTGGAGGCGCCGGGCGATGGCGTGGTGGAGAACGACGTGGGGCAGGCGGTGCTGCGGGTGGAGGGCCCTCCCCGGGTGCTGCTGCTCACGAAGCAGCCCGAGGGCACGCTGGCCCGGGCGCTGCGCTCGGCGGGGCTGCTGCTGGAGGTGCGCGCGCCCTTCCCCGTGACGCTCGATGCGCTGGACGGCGTGGGCACGGTGGTGCTGGAGAACGTGGATGCGAACCAGCTCGGCGAGCCGGCGCTGAACGTGCTGGCCGCGTACGTGGAGCAGGCCGGTGGCGGGCTGGTGATGACGGGTGGCCGCTCCAGCTTCGGCGAGGGAGGTTACCGCCGCTCGCCGGTGGAGCCGCTGCTGCCGGTGTCGCTGGAGATGCGCGAGGAGCAGCGCCGCACGGCCCTGGCCATGAGCGTGCTGATGGACTGCAGCTGCTCCATGGGCGCCACCGTGGCGGACGGGCGCACGAAGATGGAGGTGGCCGCCGAGGGCGTGGTGGGCGCGCTCACGCTGCTCAACGAGAAGGACGAGGTGTCCGTGCACATGGTGGACACCCAGGTGCACGAAATCTTCCCGATGAGCCCCGTGGAGAACGGGCTGCCGCTGGACGCGGTGTCGCGCGGCTTCAGCGGCGGAGGCGGCATCTTCGTGGGCGAGGCCCTGCGCGAGGGCCGCGAGCAGATTCTTCGCAGCGACAAGCTCACGCGGCACGTGCTGCTCTTCTCGGACGCGGCGGACTCGGAGGAGCCGGACGACTTCCTGAAGACGCTCGCGGAGCTGCGGCGCCAGAAGGTGACGGTGTCCGTCATCGGCCTGGGCTCGAAGTCGGACCCGGACGCGGCGCTGCTCGAGGAGATCGCGGTGAAGGGCGGAGGCCGCATCTACTTCGCCGAGGACGCGATGAGCCTGCCGCGCATCTTCAGCCAGGAGACCATCGCCGTGGCGCGGGCCACCTTCGTGGACGAGCCCGCCTCGCTGGAGGCGGCGCCGGACCTGCCGCTGCTCGGCAGGCTGCCGGCGATGGGGCTGCCGCAGATTGGCGGCTACAACCTCACGTACCTGCGGCCGCGCGCGAGCGTGGCGCTGCGGACGCTGGACGACAACGCGGCGCCGGTGCTGGCGCTGTGGCCGCGCGGCTCGGGGCGGGTGGTGGCCCTCATGGCGGAGGTGGATGGGGCCTTCACCGGCGAGCTGCGCACCTGGAGCGGGCTGCGCGCGGCGCTGGAGGGCATGGTGCGCTGGAGCATGGGCGGCGCGGGGGACGCGGGCGAGGCGGTGGCGCGCTCGGAGCGGCGGGGCAACCAGCTGCGGGTGACGCTGGACTTCGCGCCGGGAGAGGCGTTGCCGGGCGCGCTGCCCTCGCTGGTGCTGCTGCCGGGAGACGGGCGGGGCGCGCCGGTGGAGCTGCCCATGCGCTGGGAGGACGAGGACCGGGTGGCGGCCGAGTACACGCTGCCGGGCAGTGGCACGTGGCACCCGGTGGTGAAGCTGGGCGGGCGGGTGCTGCGGGCGCCTCCGGTGACGCTGCCCTACGCGCCCGAGTTCGAGCCCGGCAGTGCCCAGGAGGGCCTGGCGGTGCTGCGCGGGGTGGCGGCGGTGGGTGGAGGGCTGGAGCGGCTCTCCATGACGGGCCTCTTCGCGGAGGCGCCCGAGTCCGAGGGCCGCGTGGCGCTGGCGCCCTGGCTGGTGGCCCTGGCGGTGGCGGTGCTGCTGGCGGAGGTGGGGGTGCGCCGCTTCCTGTCGGGCCCGAGGCTCCGGCGCGCGGTGGCCGCCTCCACTCCAGCGGCCGTGGCGGTGCCGGGCATGCCGGCTTCCTCCGCCGCGACTCCGCCCACGAGCAGGCCCGCGGCCGGGACGGGTCCGGAAGCTCCGGCCGCCGCCGCGCCCGAGACGAAGCCGCGCGAGGAGCGGAGCGTGGACTCGGCGCTCGAGGCCGCCCGGGAGCGGGCCCGCCGCCGCATGGGGCGTTAGTGCAGGGGCGCGCCCTCCCGCTCGGGACGGGGCTTCGGGTGCGGCGAGGGCTCCTCCACGGGGTTGTAGGTCCGCACCAGCCAGTACGGCAGCCAGTGCACGTCCGCTCTCCTGTCCCAGGGCAGGGCGGGATCCGCGGTGAGCTCCCTTTCGATGTCCGTGGTGAGCCACTGCGCCAGCTCGGGCCCGGGCTCCTCGAAACCATGCGAGCGGTAGAACTGCACCTCCTCCGCCCACCGGTGCCGCCTGGCGGCCGAGGCTTCCCGGTCCACCAGCAACCTCACCGCCATCAGCGTCCCGCGCGAGACGTCGAAGGCCTTGTTCTCCAACAGCTCGGTGGACGAGGTGATGCGCCGCAGGAAGTCCTCGCGGATGCCGGCGCCCCACAGCCCGGGCGGCACGTAGAAGTCGTCACCCTGCCACACCATCACCTGCCGGCCTCCGCTCCCATCGGCATCCCAGAGCAGCGGCTTGCCGTTGGCGTGGTGCGTGCGCGCGATGAGCTGGGCGGCCTGGATGTAGTACTGCGGCTCTCCCTCACAGGGCATCTTGAGCTGATAGGAGATGAGCCGCTCGAGGGGGACCGGACGCGGCGTCTGATGGTCCTCGGGCGTCTCGTCCCGGGCGGGCCGGCCTCTCTGGTGCCTCCAGCAGGACATCGCGAAGCCATGCTCCTCCCGCGACAGCCGCCCGATGTCCTTCCTGTCCATGGGCGGCAGGTAGAAGCGCTTCTCCAGGAAGTAGGTGAAGCGCGGGGAGTACTGCGTCTTCAGCAGCGGCCACCAGGCCCGGAAGAGCGACGAGTAGGCCCACCGCGCGAAGTAGTTCATCAGGCCCAGGTAGGCCGGATGGTTGTAGTGGGTGGCGAGATCCTCGGAGAGGAACACCTCCTCCATGAAGAGCAGCGCGAGCCGCAGGATGTGGAGCGCCTCGGACAGCTCCTGGGGCGTGGGGTTGAACTCCTCCGGGTGGCCGTCTCCATCCCCCGTCTTGTGCCGCGTCCACCTCTTGCGCAGCGTGCCCCCGTGCATCGGGGCCTGCTCCTTGGCCTCCCGGTCCAGCTCGTTGATCTCCTTGAAGACCTCGCGGAACAGCCTTCCGGACGTCTGCTGTTGCAGCATGGCGTCGAGCTCGGCGGCGCGCGCCACGAAGCGCGAGAATCGCTCCTGGTAGCCCTCGGGCACGGGCATCCAATCGGAGCGGGCCCGGGCGAAGAGCTGCGCGGCCCGCTCCTTGCTCCGCTCCGTGGCCTCCCGCAGGGGCCGGAAGGCCGTGAGCGCGGCGTGCTCGCCCAGCCGGCGGTACGCCTCCCACTGCGCCTCGTCGTAGAACTGGTCCCCCGTCGTCTCGTGCGGGAAGTCCACGTTGCGCGCCTTGTACTGTCTGACGTCGGGCGGCTCGTTCCCCGTCAGCGTGGGTTTGAGCAACAACAGCACCCCGGTGTCGCCGTCCGGGTATTCGATGTCCCCCACGACGATGGGCTGGCGCGACAGTCCTCCCTCCGCGGCGCGCAGGGGCGAGAGGTCGATGCGCAGCTCCACGCCGAAGTCCTCGCGCACGCGCCGCACGGCATTGGCGAAGTCGTCGAAGGTGGTGCCCGAGTCCGTGCCGCAGTCGGAGACGAGGATGAACCGGCAGTGGCGGCGCACCAGCTCGTAGAGCGCCAGGTTCTCGAAGTGGCCGCCGTCCGACAGCAGCACGTCCCGGCTGCGCGCCCGTGAGCGGCCGAGCAGCTCCTTGTAGAAGGGCAGCCCCACGAAGAGCTGCTCGTACCAGCGCCGGTGGGCGCGGGTCGGGTGGGGACTCCAGAGGCCGAGCCGGAGGTTGAAGGCCGTCATCAGGAAGGTGACCGCCTTGCCCAGCCGCATGGACACGGCGCCCATGTGCGAGTTGAAGGCCGCTCCGGAGGCCGTCATCGCCGAGGCCAGCGTGGGGACCGTGCCTCCCTCCTTGCGCAGCCTCTTCCAGCTCTTCCACTCCTTGCCCACGGAGAAGCCCACGCTCGAGAGCACCGCGCTGTCGGCTCCCCGGTAGAGGTTGGCCATGGGGTCCACCGAGGAGAGATCGTTCGCCGCGCAGCAGATGAGATGGAGCGGCCCGGGCCGTGGCCGCAGATCGTCCAGGGGCAGGTCATCCTTCGTGTGGGGCTCGGTCTGGCCGGGTCCCTCTCCGTGCGCCGCGCCGATGAAGGTCCGCGCGATGCGGCCACGGTAGAAGACGTGCAGGCCCACGAGGTTGGGATCGAAGAGGAGCAGCGTGAGCACGGTGAGGGTCACCGCCGCCACCTGGAGCCCGGTGAGCCAGCCCCCGTGCTCCGCCGCGTGGATGAGCAGCACCATTCCCAGGGCCACCAGCGCCAGCGTCACGTACCCCAGCCACTTGGGCAGGTGCGCCTTCACCCGCTCTTTGAGGCTGGGGCTGACCGGTCTGCTCGTCTGCCGCCCGAGGAATTGATGGGCCTTGGCGAGCAGGGCCGTGAGCGCGGTCACCGCTCCCGCCAGGCCCGCGTAGGCCTGGGCCGGGGTTCCGCTCCCGAGGATGAAGCCGTGCAACCTGCCCCCGGCCACCCAGAGCGCCGCGAAGATGGACCAGAGGATCGCCAGCAGCAGCAGCCGGCTGATGACGCGCTCGACCGCGGCCAGCTTCGTCCGCTGCATCCACTCGGTCACGTAGCGCGAGCCGAACCACCGGAGCATCACCAGCAGGACGATGCTTCCCACCCAGGCCAGGGGCGGCAGGAACACGTAGAGCGGCTCCAGGTCGCCCGTGTGCGCCTCCGGCGGCCAGGGGCCCTCGCGCCTCGCGCCGATCCGGTCATGGTAGCCGTGGACGAGCCCCCACCAGAGCAGCAACACGGCTCCCATCGCCAGCAAGGCGGTGGGCAGGTAGTAGCCGAACCTCCGGAACTCGAGCTCCTGGGCGTCCTCCTGGCTCGGCGGGGGGATGTTCCGGGCGAGCCTCACCTGCTCGTTCTGCCGGGCCAGCAGCCACTCGAAGAAGAAGAGCCCTCCGCCCGTCATCAGGAGCATCAACGCATACGAGATGCCCAGCCCCACGGGCGGCGGCCCGTCCCAGGGTGACCACTCGACGAGCAGGAACCGGGCGAGCTGCCGCCACAGCAGGGGCGCCAGGATGAGGAGCGAGAGGGCCGCGAGGAGCGCGGGGAGGACGGCGCTCAGGGCCGCGACGAGCAGCCGCCCCGTGTCGAGGCTCATCAGGCCCAGCCGGGGATTGAGGAAGTTGCTGAACTCCCGCAGGTGGCTGACCTCGGGGAGCTTCGCCCCGCGAGAGCCCTGGGTGGTGGTGGGAAAGAGCCGGGACTCCCACGTCCTCCGGGCCGCGTGGCCCTGGCGGGTCCGCTTGCCGTGGTAGTGCCGCCACGCCGTCCAGAAGCCACCGATGTACCCCCCGCCCGAGACGGTGGCGAGGTAGTCGAACATCTCCAGCAACCCCAGCTGGTGCAGGCCCTGCAACAGTCCCAGGTTGAACGTCGCGCTGCGCATGCCTCCGCCCGAGAGCGCCAGGCCGCACAAGTCCCGCCGGTCGCTGACGAGCTGGGGCGTCACCGGCGCCGGCGTCCCCTGTTTCGCGCCTCGGGGCCGCCTCGCGCGCGTCCTGTCCAGGTACCGCCGCTCTCGCGCCAGCAGGCGGCTGTCGATGCTCGCTCCCTCCTCCCCGGTGGGCCTGGATGGCTTGCGCATGGCTCTCTCCGGGCACGTTCCCGCCCTCGCACGGTAGGTCCGCCCTCCCGCGGCGGGCATTGCCCCCGGGCCAGACGCGAGTGTTGGTTTCTTCCAAGATTCGGAAAAAACAGGAAATGCTGCCTTTGCGGGTGCTAAGACGCGCGCTCCCCCCGCCGTGGAGCCGGGCCTCCCCCGTCCGGCTGCGCGGCCATCCCCGAGGCACGCGATGAAGCTGCGATACGCGCTGTGGTTGTTGCCGGCCCTGTGGGCCGTGGGCTGCGGCCCGTCCGAGGACGAGGCCGTGGTGGACGAGCTCACGGGCCAGGTGCTCGAGCCGGCCACCACCGAGTACGACATGCACCGGCTGCTGGAGGACACGGACATCACCGGCGGCCAGTGGATCACGGTGGCGCAGGTGCAGGCGTTCCTGCAGCAGAAGGGCTCGTACCTGGCCACCTACAAGGATCCGGCCTGGAGCAACAAGACGGCGGCGACGCTCATCGTGGAGCGCTCCAAGGCGTACACCATCAGCCCGCTGTACATGCTGGCGCGCATCCAGACGGAGTCGAGCCTCATCACCAGCGGCACCTCCACCAACCTGGCCAAGGCCACCGGCTGTGGCTGCCCGGACAGCGGCGGGTGCACCGTGTCCTACGCGGGCTTCGGCAATCAGATCGAGTGCTCGGCGAAGAAGCTGCGCGGCTACCTCACGGACCTGGACGCGGGCCGGGCCACCATCTCCGGGTGGAAGCCTGGCGTGACGAAGAGCACCTCGGACCCGTGCTCGGTGAAGCCGGTCAACAAAGCCACCGCGGCGCTCTACACGTACACCCCGTGGGTGGGCGCGTACGCCATCCAGTGCGGCCGCACGGACATCGGCGGCTCGTCGCTGGTGGCGGTGAAGTACAACCAGTTCAAGGGCGAGTACGCCTGGGGCACCGGCGGCTCCACCGTCACGTGCTACTCGGGCACGGTGGAGGCGAACGTGGCCGTGGGCGTGTGCGTGCAGAGCTCCTCGGACGCCATCTGGCGGCAGTGCCAGGCCGACGGCACCTTCACGGCGGGCACCACCACCAAGCCCACCACCTGCACGGCGTCCTGGCCGTGGTGCTCGTCCGCCACCCTGGGCCGCTCGGTGCCGGCGCGCACGTGCGTGCAGTCCAGTGGGGACCTGCAGTGGCACCAGTGTGGCTCCGAGGGCGCGTGGCTCTCGGCGCCGAACGCGCCCACCACGGGCAGCGGCCCGGTGGGCACCTGCTACGCCAGCTACGCCCTCTGAGGCACGCGGTGGCTCAGTTGAAGCCGCCCAGGGTGCGGATCAGCGAGAGGTAGATGCCGCCGCACAGGCAGCAGGAGAGCAGGGGCGTGACCAGGCATCCCGCGAGCGCCACGCCCCAGCTCGTCCGGTGCAGCCCGCGGTAGGCGAAGACGCGGGCCACCAGCCCCCAGACGGGCGCCACGTAGGGGCCGATGCACGGCACCGCGCCGAGCAGCCAGGGCGCCTGGGAGAAGGCGTTGGCCCGGAGCGTCACCTGGAAGCCCCGGGTGACGCCGCCCATCTTCAGCACCAGGTGGTCGAGCCCCGCCTGGATGACGGTGTAGGCCGCGGAGAGCAGCGGGCCGAGGATCATGATGGCCACGAACATGGCGGGCCCCAACCACGAGGGGACGCTGTCCCTGGACGGGTTCCCCGAGGAGAGCAGGTAGGGCACGAAGGAGAGGAAGCCCATATAGGAGAGGCCCCCCACGATGCTGGTGGGCACGGCGCACAGCACGGCGAACAGCAGGGACTCACCGGCGCTGCCCTCGGGACGGAAGGTGGGGAAGGTGTCCGGGTGGAACATCACGGCCACCACCGTCTTCCACCAGGCGGTGAAGGTGCCCAGCTCCTCGCGCAAGTCCCACGGCAGCGGCGTGTCCTGCTCGAGCGCATGGCAGCGCTGGCACACCACCTCCTGGCGCGAGTTGAGCCGCAGGCACTCGGCGCAGGCGAAGGTGCCGCAGCGGTCGCAGATGGCCAGGCTCAGGCGCCGGGGGTGGTAGCCGCACGTGGGCTCGGCGCTCTGCGGCGTGGCCTCCCGCAGCAGGGAGGTGCCACAACCCGGACACGTCGTGGCTCCGGGGGTGATGGGATGCTGGCAATAGGGACACGGGATGTTCATGCGCCACCCATCCTGGCATGAACCCCCCGCGCGGTGCTTCCGGAAGGCGTGGGCTCAGAAGGCCACGGGCAGGCGCTGCAGGCCGTTGACGAGGATGCCGTCGCGCCAGCGCAGCCGGGCCGGGTCCTCCGCGAAGCGCAGCCGGGGCATGCGCTCCAGCAGCAGGTTGATGGCGAGGGTGCCCTCGAGCCGGGCCAGGGGCGCGCCCAGGCAGAAGTGGATGCCGAAGCCGAAGGCGATGTGCCGGTTGGGCTCGCGGGTGATGTCGAAGCGCTCCGGCTCGGGGAAGTGCTCGGGGTCATGGTCGGCCGCCAGCAGCGAGGCCACCACGCTCTCGCCCGCGGGAATCCTCTGGCCGCGGAACTCGAGCTCCTGCGTGGCCCAGCGCTGGGTGCTGGTCTCCACCGGGCCGCGGAAGCGCAGCATCTCCTCCACCGCGGACTCGATGAGGGCCGGGTTGGCGCGCAGCCGCTCCAGCTGCTCCGGGTGGTGGAGCAGCGCCCAGACGCCATTGCCGATGAGGTTCACCGTCGTCTCGTGGCCCGCCACCAGCAGCAGGAAGAGCATGCTGCTGAGCTCCTTGGGCGAGAGCCGGTCTCCCTGCTCCTCCACGGCCAGCAGGGCGCTGAGCAGATCGTCCCGCGGCTCGGCCCGGCGTCTGGCCATCAGGGTCTGGAAGTACTGGGCGAACTGCATGCCGGCCTTGCGGATGGTCTGCATGTCTCCATCCAGGGGCGGGTTGATGATGATGTGCGTCCACTCGCGGAACTGGTCCTGGTCCTCCTGGGGCACGCCGAGCAGCTCGGCGATGACCGTCACCGGCAGGGGGAAGGCGTAGGCGTCGAGCAGATCCATGGAGCCGCTCGCCTGCACGGCGTCCAGCAGCCGGTGGGCGATGGCGGTGACGCGCGGGCGCAGCTCCTCCACGCGGCGCGGGGTGAAGGCCTTGGACACCAGCGTGCGCAGGCGCGTGTGGTCCGGCGGATCCGCCGAGAGCATGTGCTGGTTGAAGACGTCGCTCTCCTCGGAGCGAAGCTGCTTGGACGGTGAGTCGTCAGGCAGCTTGCGCATGTCCTTGGTGAAGCGCGGGTCGCGCATCAGCTCCACCGCGTCCTTGTAGCGGGTCGCCACCCAGACGGGGACCTTGTAGTAGGGGTCGAGCAGCCGGACGAGGGGCGCTTCCTGCCGCATGCGGGCGTAGACGGGCAGGGGGTTGGCGCGCGCCTCCTGTGCCCACAGGTCGTGACGGTTGGTGCTCGTGCTCAAGATGGACGCTCCAGGGTGAGAAGGGGGGGCCCTGGATAACGCCTGTCGCGGCCCCATGCGCGGGTGATGTGCGCGGCGGTGGCGGAGATGACGGATTCTCGATGTGGGGAGGCCTGGGGCAGAGTGCCCCCCGTGGGGCAGAATGACCCGGCGCCACGCGGCCCTCCGTGAGGGGGGGAGCCCGTTGGCACAGGCCATGCTGTGGAAGGCAGTTCCCTCTCCGCCCGGGTGGTGTGCCGTGATGTCTTCCCCTCCCTCGGACCCCCACCCTCCGCGCATCCTGCTGGCCGAGGACGACACCGAGTTGCGCTCGCTCCTCACGCTGACGTTGGCGCGGGCGGGCTACGCGGTGGTCGCGCTGGAGGATGGCTTCGAGCTGTCCGACTACGTGTCGTTGACGCAGGTGTGTGGCGGCCCGCTGCTGCCGCCGGATCTCATCCTGTCGGATGTGCGGATGCCGGGGCCCACCGGGTTGGACGTGCTCAACCAGGCGCAGGCGGCCGGGCTCTTCTGCCCGGTGGTCATCCTGTCGGCCTTCGCGGATGACGCGACGCGTGAGGCCGCGCGGCGGTTGGGAGTGAATGCCTTCCTGGACAAGCCGGTGGACATGAAGGTCCTGACGGCCACCGTGCGCCGGGAGATTTCCACGACCCATGGCCCGGGGCTCCCGAAGAGTGAGGTGGAGCCGTGATGAAGAGAATCTTGTTGGGGTGGGTGATGCTGGTGGCCGGAGGCGCGTTCGCCCTCGGGGGCGGGCGGATGCTCTACCGGGCCAAGGCGAGCGAGCACTGGCCGGTGGTGAAGGGCTCGGTGCTGTCCTCCTCGGTGGAGACGCTGCGCAGCAAGCGCTCGGTGAGCTTCCGGCCGCACGTGCGCTACAGCTACACGGTGGGGGCGGAGCACTACACGGCGGAGACGATCGCCTTCGCCGCCATGGACACGGGCAACCTGGCGGAGGCGAACGCGTACGTGCGGCGCTTCCCGGTGGGCGCTCCCGTCGAGCTGCACTATTCGCCCGCGGACCCGTCGATTGCCTGCATCGAGTGCGGACTGGCGGGCCTGGCGGACTACGTGGTGACCGCGGCCGGAGCGGCGATGATGTTGTTCGCCGTCTCGGGGCTGCTGGATGTTTTGCGCGGCGACCTTCGTGCACGGTGGCGTCAGCGGGCGTCGCCTCCAAGCGGTACGGCCCCTCCGCAGGCGACACGCGGTTGAGATGGCGTTTCACCCAAGCCCCCCCTTTCACATGCCCCGCTCCCGTACGCTCCTCCTCGCGGTTGCCGTCCTCCTCGTGTTGGCGGGTGGGGCTGTCGTGCTCCGGCGCCCGTCCACGCCGGACGCTCCGCCCGCCGCTCCGGCGCGGACGGCCGTCTCCGCTGCTCCAGCCGCTGCGCCCGTGGCCATGCCGCCCGCGCGGAAGGCCACGGCGGAGCTGCTGCCTCCGCCTCTTGGCTACGTCGGCTCGGAGAAGTGCGGCGAGTGCCATGACGACGAGCACACCGCGTGGCGCAAGGACTGGCATGCCCGTGCGCTCTCGGAGGCCACCCCGGACTCCGTGGTCGGCGACTTCCGCAACGCCCACTACCAGGGAGACTCCAGCGAGGCGTGGATGATCTCCCAGGACGCGCACTACGCCATGCGCACGAAGGGGCCGGGCGGCGCGCTCGGTGTGTACCCGGTGGACTGGGTGGTGGGCGGCAAGCGGATGCAGGATCCCGTCACGATGATGCCGGACGGGCGCTGGCAGGTGCTGCCCATCTACTACCACGTCACCGGCAAGGGCGAGTGGGTGGACTACTCCGAGTCCAAGCAGGGCGTGCTGACGCCGGACCATCCCTTCTTCTGGGCCAACTGGCAGCGCAACAGCCAGCACTCGTGTCTGGACTGCCACGTCACCGGGCTCAACACGCGCTACGACCGGGGCAGCCACAAGTGGAGCACCGGCTTCGCGGACGCGGGCGTGGCCTGCGAGAGCTGCCATGGCCCCGGCGCGCGCCACGTGGAGACGCAGCTCACCCAGGACATCGTCCAGCCGTCGAAGCTTCCGCCCCAGCAGGCGCTGGCCGTGTGCGCGCAGTGCCACGGGCCGCACCGCACGCTCTTCCCGTTGCTGGACGCGGGGCACCGGTATCAGCCGGGCAAGCGCTACGAGGACTACTACCAGCCCATGGTGGTGATGCTGGGCAACCAGCGCTCCGGCGACTTCTTCGAGGACGGGCGCCCGAAGACATCCAGCTTCGAGTACCAGGCCCTCACCCAGTCCCGCTGCTACCTGCAGGGCGGCGCCACGTGCCTCACCTGCCACACCGCGCCCCACGCGGAGCATGGGGACAATGAGATCAAACAGCCCAAGCACCTCGCGAAGGGCGTGACGGTGGGCTCGGCGAGCTGCCAGGGCTGCCATGCGAAGGAAGCCGCCGAGGGCTCCAGGCACACGCACCACACCTCGGTCGAGGCGCAGGACTGCGTGGCCTGCCACATGCCGCCGACGGTGTCGGGCGTGCTGGACCACCTGGCGGACCACGCCATCGACGTGCCGGTGCCGCGCAACACGGTGAAGCACGACATCCCCAACGGGTGCAACGCGTGCCACACGCACGAGAAGGCCTCGCCCGAGGCGATGGCGGAGTCGCTGGAGAAGTGGTGGCCCAACGCGAAGCAGCGGCAGGCACGGCGCATGCGGCTGGCGGACGCCATCGCGGTGAAGACGGCCGCGGACAGCCGCGAGCCGCTGGAGCAGGTGCTGGCGGACAAGAAGGAGGCCCCGGCCCTGCGCGGCGTGGCGGCCCAGTTGCTGGCCCAGCGCTTCCACAAGGAGGCGGTGCCCGCGCTGAAGGCGGCGCTCGCCACGGCCACGGATCCGGTGCTGCGCTCGGATATCGCCGAGGCGCTGGCCACCACGGGCACGCGGGACGTGGTGGACGTGCTCGCCCCGCTGCTGAAGGACAAGTCGCTGTGGGTGCGGCAGGCCGCCGCCATTCCGCTCGCGGGCGTGGGAGACTCGCGCGGGCTCGCGGCGCTGGAGGCGCTGGCGCACCAGCCCGAGTCGGAGGGGCTGACGATGCCGCACGTGATGCTCGGCCAGCTGGCGCTGCGCCGGGGAGACCTGACCACCGGTGTCCAGGAGTTGGAGCGCTCCCTGGACATGCAGCCGTACAACGCCGAGATGCTGGTGGTGCTGGCGGATGTGTACGCGCGCCAGGGAGACCTGCCGAAGGCGAAGGAGCGGCTGGAGGAGGCGCTGCGGTTCGACTCGCAGCACCGGGGAGCGCGGCAGCGGCTGGAGTTCCTGCGGCGGGGGAGGCCCCCGGGCCGCTGAGCCCGCCGCTGCTGCTGTCCCAGGCCGCGGGGGGCCGGCTCCGCACCCCGCCAGGGCGGTGACTTCGCCGCTCCCACAGGCGCTGTCCGAGTGGCGATTGCCGGAGCGGCCCATATGGCTTGGGAGGTGGGTAGGGTGCGGCGACTCCTCAAGTCATCTGCTGACTGTTCTGTCGTGGCTCTCCGGTTTGAGGGGAAGCTCCTGGTACCATGGGATGTCTCCACCGGAGGCCCTCATGACGCCAACACTGCTGGTGCTGTTGCTGCTCTCCCAGGCGGAATGGCCAGAGGACCCGCCTGCTGGAGCCATGGAGCCACCGCTCCCTGCCGCCATGGCGGGGGGATGGCACTCCCTCACGCGCGTGGAGGCTTCCGGGCTGGCGCTGTTGCCGGGCGGCGGGGCGGAAGGGCTGGAGAGCTACGCCCAACTGACCCCCATGCTGATCTTCCACGCACGCTGCTCTCCTTGTCACAGCTCTTTATGTGTGAGCCGTGGGGCTCGGGTTCCAGGCCATTAGTGCCTCAGCGCGGTCCGAAGCGCCGCAAGTCTCG
>NZ_DASUNC010000210.1:0-23681 GCF_036277355.1 Archangium sp. | reverse complement strand
TCGTTGCCGCCGCTGCCGCAGCTGATGGCGCGGTTGTAGTAGTCCGAGTGACGGAAGCCGATCGCGTGGCCGAGCTCGTGGGTGATGACGTGCTCGTTCACGTCCACGCTGTAGGTGTTCAGGCCGGTGCCGATGTTGATGGTGCCGTAGGGCTTGCCGCCCGAGGGGAAGCCCGCGGAGCCGCCGGTGCCGGACATGGTCTGCGCGGTGATGTTCGCGCTGCAGCCGGTGGTGGGGCCGCGCGCCATGGTGAAGCTGAGCCCCAGGCCATTGTAGTTCTGGATGGCCAGGTCGAGGCCCTGGCTCAGGCGGGCGTAGCTGTTGAAGGTGGAGGTGGGGTTGATGCAGATCTTCGTCACGGTGGTGCTGACGAGGTTGGTCGTCCGGTACTGCTCCGCGCTCTCCTTGCCGGGCTGGAGCATCTCGCGGGAGGCCTCGAGGGTCACGTGAGCGTCACGCCCCACGTACACGGCATCCTCGACGACCATGATGTCATCGGCCGGAAAGCCGGCCTGGACCAGGTTGGAGACGATCTCCTGGTTCTCCACCTGAGGATCGACACCGCAGCCAACGAGAGCAACACCGGCCAGCAACGCCATGGAAAGCTTGCGCATGGGGGCTTCCTTTTCGGGGGACGACGGGGTTGGGCGCCGCCGCCTGGGGGTCCAGCCGCGGCCGCGCGTCCCGTTCCCTGAGCAACCCTCGGACCAACCCATGGACACACCGGAAATCAGGGACTTGGTTGGTGGGTCAATATTCTCCCTGGTGCACGGATGCACCCGTTGGCCTGGGACAGCATGTAAAGCACGCTGACGTTTGCTGCTGAAACAATTGCGGCATCAACTAGTTGCGCGCGCGACACCCGGACTGTCCGAATCTCGGACGGGGTGCCCTCGCCTCGGACAGGGGGGGGCGCTCGGACAGTTCACCCGGTGAATACACTCCCGGTGTATCAAGTCTCACATGCATATGCGCCACTCCACACTCCCCCTCGCCGCGCTGCTGGGCGCGGCCCTGTCCTTCCTCCCGGGCTGCGAGAGCACGAAGTCGAGCGGCCCCTCTCCCTCCGACACCCCGTCCCAGGAGCCCGCCTCCATGCAGACCGCTGACGCCTGGAAGCGCGCCCGCGTGGGCGACCGGGTCACCTACACCTTCTCCGCGAGCCAGGGCGGCGCGCGCGCCCTCGGCGGTCAGTTGACGCTGGAGGTGGTGGCCGTGCAGCAGCCCTGGGTCTGGGTGCGCGTGGCCTTCACCGACGAGGCCGGCAAGCCCCTGGCCCACCCGCGGCTGGCGCAGGACCTCCTGCTGCCGGTGCGCGCGGACACGACGCGCACGCTCGACGTGCCCCACACGGGCGAGGCCTCCGCCGAGAAGCCCTCCAGCGCGGGCCGCACCTGGGAGGCCACGCGCTACGTCAGCGACCAGCGCCCCGTGGACGGCCCCCTGCGCACGCGCGTGTACGCCAACGAGCCGGGCCCGCTCTACCTCACCCACGGCCTGCTCGAGGCGAGCACCGAGACGGCGGGCTTCCACGTCCTGGCCGGCCTCAAGCTGTCGCTGCGCGAGTTCCGCGAGGGCTCGGCCGGTGCCACCGCCCCCGTGCCCGCGCTGGAGCGGCCCCTGGGCCCGGGCGCGTACTACGACCGGGACGTGAACGTGGCCCCCTCGCCGGGCGTGCAGCGCGTGTGCTTCTCCGCCGAGCGCGGCTACCTGCTGCGCACCGAGGGCCCCGTGGACGCCAACGCCGCCCCCTGCTCCGACTTCTCCCAGGCGGAGCCGGAGCCCCTCGAGGAGGCGCTGTTGAGCCTGCCCCTGGATGTGCTGGGCTCGGGCGATTGGCCTCCCGCCTCCGCCGCGTCCGGCACCCGGGGCACCTTCACCGCGGAGGGCCGGAGCGTGCCCGCCATCACGGAGCAGAGCACCGAGAACGTCGAGGGCACCCAGCGCGCCTTCTCGCAGACCTACGCGGCCGATCCGTGGGCCCCGGGGCTGGCGGGCCTGCCGTATGAGGCGCGCTTCCTGCCGCTCGCCAGCGCCACCGAGCGCGTGGCCGCCGGGGGCAAGCGCGAGCCCGAGGGCGGCACGCGGCTGGTGAAGTGGGGCTCGTGGCTCGGCGGCCAGAAGTAGGGTCCGCCGTCTGGGGATCCTGAAGCTGCTCGGCCCCAGGCGCGCCCTGGGGCCGATGTCCCAGACATTCCAGCACGCCAACAACTCCATGCGGTCGACGTTGGCGGTGCGTCTACGTCATCTCCTTCTGAGCCATTCCAACCGGTGTAGGCTGTCCGCCCCTCGCCACTCTGGCAGGTGAAGGAGCGATACACCGATGGCCGCGCAGACGATGGAGCAGTTGGTTTCCCTGTGTAAGCGCCGGGGATTCATCTTTCCTGGCTCGGCGGTCTACGGCGGTCTCCAGGGCACCTATGACTACGGTCCGCTCGGCGTCGAGCTGAAGAACAACCTCAAGCTCGCGTGGTGGCGCGCCAATGTCTGGGAACGCGAGGACATGGAGGGGATCGACGCGGCGATCCTCATGAACAAGCTGACCTGGCGCTACTCCGGCCACGAAGAGACCTTCGTGGACCCGATGGTGGACTGCAAGGCCTGCAAGATGCGGTGGCGCGCGGATCAGATCTCCGGCAAGTGCCCGAACTGCGCGTCCACGGAGCTCACCGAGCCGCGTCCGTTCAACCTGATGTTCAAGACGCAGATCGGACCGGTGCCGGATCCCGAGTCTTTCTCGTACCTGCGGCCCGAGACGGCGCAGGGCATCTTCGTCAATTTCAAACACGTGCTCGACTCCACGTCGCGCAAGCTCCCGTTCGGCATCGCGCAGATTGGCAAGGCGTTCCGCAACGAGATCACCCCGCGCAACTTCATCTTCCGGGTCCGCGAGTTCGAGCAGATGGAGATCGAGTTCTTCGTCCGCCCGGGCGAGGACGAGGCGTGGCACGAGAAGTGGGTGGAGGATCGGATCAACTGGTGGCTGTCGGTGGGCCTGTCCCGGCAGAACCTCGAGCCGTACCACCAGAAGCCCGAGGAGCTGGCCCACTACGCCAAGGCGACGGTGGACCTGCTCTACCGCTTCCCGCACGGGCTGGAAGAGCTCGAGGGCATCGCCAACCGCACCGACTATGACCTGGGCTCGCACAGCAAGGACCAGGGCGCGCTCGGGTTGAGGGCGCGTGTCAGCCCCAATTCGCACAGCACCGACAAGCTCACGTACTTCGACCCCGAGACGAAGCAGCACGTGGTGCCCTTCGTGATCGAGCCGTCGGCCGGCGTGGACCGCGGGGTGCTCGCGCTCCTGAGCGAGGCCTACGCGGAGGAGCAGGTGAAGCCCGCTCCGGCCGAGCGCCTGAAGCCGGTGGAAGAGGCGCTCGCCACGTTCCTCAAGTCGGTGGGCCGCAACGAGAAGATTCCGGCCCAGGCCAAGGAGGCGCTCCTGGCCGAGGGCGAGCGGATTGCCCAGGCGGTGGGCGAGCGGCTGCCGTCCATCGCGGGGCTGCTGTCGATGCCCGGCGCGGAGAGCATCGAGGTGGCGAAGAAGCTGCGCGGCCAGGTGGATCCAGTGGTGGATGAGTTCTACCGGACGGTGCTGCACTTCAAGCCGCACCTGGCGCCCATCAAGGTGGCGGTGCTTCCGCTCAAGAAGAACAACCCGGAGATCGTCAGCACCGCGAAGAGCATCCGGAGGAAGCTCCAGTCGACCGGCTCGATGCGCATCGTCTACGACGACACCGGCGCCATCGGAAAGCTCTACCGGCGCCAGGACGAGATCGGCACGCCGTTCTGCATCACGGTCGATTTCGACACGATCGGGGAGGGGGATGCGGCGCACAAGAACACGGTCACCGTGCGCCACCGTGACAGCATGGCGCAGGAGCGCGTCGCCATCCCCGAGCTCGAGGCCTGGCTGCGGGAGAAGATGCAGTCCGGCGCATAGGAAGGACGGAGACCAGCGGAAGGCGATCCAATGCCATGTCGCCTTCCGTGACCTCGAGGGCCGCCCCTGCGAGCCGTTCCTCGTGGAGGAGCGCTTCGCCCGCTAGGCGCTGCGCAGCACCATCACATCCGCGAAGTCCAGGCGCTGGGGCGCGAGACACAGCGCCCCCTGCGTCACCTGCTCGAGGAAGTGCTCGCCATAGTCGTGGCGAGGGCCCGAGGCGTACACGGTGATGTCCCGGTTGCGCGCGATACCGCCCAGCACCCGGGCCACCGCGTGCGCCACTTCCCCCCAGAAGGGGAAGAACAGGTAGAAGGCGGTGCCGTCCGACAGGTCCACATCGCGGACATCCGCGTGGATGAACTCCAGGTTCGGCAGCGCGAAACGCTCGGCGGTGCGGCGCGCGGACTCGACGTACGTCTGGCCGTACTCCACGCCCTTGACGCGGGCCGCGGAGCTCGCGGCCACGGTGATGGCGAACTTCCCGTTGCCGCAGCCGAGGTCGTAGACCGTGTCGCGCTTGCCGGGATTGATGAGGGAGAGGAAGTCGGAGATGCGGTGGGCCCGCGAGGCCAGGTTCACCTGACCGAACGGCGGCCGGTTCTGGCCGGTGGTGATGCGGGAGATGCGCAGCAGGCCCTCGAGCCAGTCATCCGCCCCCGTGCTCGCGCGGTCCACGGCCTCGGTGAAGCCGAACCCTTCCCACCGCTCCCGGAAGTGCGCCGCCGAGAGGGCTCCCGTTCGGAGCTGCAGGGCGACGTCATCTCCGGCCGTATCCAGCGCCTCGGTCACCGAGAGGGCACGCGCCTCCAGGGCCACCCAGAGGGCCTGGAGCTCCGGACGCGCCTGCACATCCAGGAGGAGCAGGTCCGGCTCCACGTTCTCCTTCACGAAGGAGAACCGCTCGAAGAGCTCCCACAGCGCGCCCAGCTCCAGCGTGCGCAGGTCCTTCGTGTCCAGGAGGGTCTCGGCGCGCTCGACCCACCAGGGCGCGGCACGTGGGGCAGGGGAGGTGGGCATGCACCCAGGGTGTCAGAGCGCCCAGCCCCTGTCCAAGACGCGCGCGCCCGGCCCGGCGCTTTCCTCGCGGGCCCGCCCGCCCTCCTGGCGAGCCCATCGAGGGTCCGGCGTGGGTCACGTGAAGACGTCGGAAACGAGCCGCCCCTGCTTCTCCCATTCCGAGAGCCATTGCGAGGCTTCTTCCGCGGAGCAACCCACGGTCTCCTGGTGGAGCCTCGCGAGCGTCTCCCGGACCGCGGGCGCCATGCGCTGGCCATCCCCGCAGATGAAGAACAGGGCTCCCTGGGCGAGCAGTGCCTTCACCCGCTCGCGTTCCTTCCACAGCCGGTGCTGCACGAACGTGACGTCCCCGTCGGGCTGGCGGAAGAAGGCGGGCAGCACCGTCACCACTCCCTCCTGCTCCCACTTCACCAGCTCGTCCCGGTAGAGGAAGTCCACGTCCGGGTGGTCGCAGCCGAAGAAGAGCAACGCCGGCCCGGCCGCCTCTCCGCGCGCGTGGCGCAGGGCCCGCTCCTGGAGGAAGCCCCGGAAGGGCGCCAGTCCCGTGCCCGCGCCCACCAGGATGATGGGCGTGGCGTTCGAGGCGGGCGGGTGGAAGGGCACGTTCGGCGTGCGCACCGCGACCGCGGCCTGCTCCCCGGGGCGCAGCCGCGCGAGGTAGCTCGAGCACGTGCCGTGGAAACGGCCCCGGCCGGACCAGGCCTCCGCGTCCACCACCGCCACCGTCAACGTGCAATGCGTGGCACCCGCCAGCGGCGACGAGGACACCGAGTACTGCCGCACGCGCATGGCCGGCAGCAGCTCGAGGAAGTCTCCGAAGGACAGGATGCACGAGTCGTACTGCTCCAGCAGATCCAACACGCTCACGCGCTTGTCGAGGATCTCCTTCTTGTACCGCTCGGCATCCTGGGCCAGGGCGGCCAGGTGCATGGCGTGCGGCGGGCACGGGTTCTTCTCCGCCAGCCGCTCCAGGTCCTTGCGCGTGGCCGGGGCGGACAGCTCCACGTGCCGGCCCAGCAGCTCCTGCACCGACAGGGGCCTGCCCGTGGGGAGCGACGAGGCCTGAGCACCCCGCGTCGAGCGCAGGACGACGGCGGCATCCGTGCGCACCCCGAAGCGGCGCGCGGCCCGCTCCACCAGCTCCGGGTGGTTCTCCGGCAGCACGGCGAGGTAATCGCCCGCCGCGTACGTCACGCCCTCGGGCAGCTTGAAGACGAGGTGCCGCTTGGAGCGGCCGAACGGTGACGTCATGTCGACGAGCTCGCGGTTCTCCACCACCGTCGCCAGCTCGAGCTTGTTCTGCCTCACCAGCTCCACGCTGGCCGACGGCACCACCTCCACCGTGAAGAGCGGACCGGACGCCACCTGCCGCGAGGTCACGCCGAGCGCCGTGCCCACGTCCTCCCAGAAGGGCGCGTACCAGTGCTCGAACTCCCCGAAGAAGTCGGCTCGCGCATCCGCCTCGCCGCGCGCGAGCAGCCTCTGGGCCCCCGCGGCGCTCAGCCGCTCGTCGATGTGCCGGGGGATGGCCTGGTAGGTGTCACCCCAGTCCTTGTTGCCGCAGCCGAACACGGCGTAGCGCACGCCCTTCAACGAGCCCTCGGGGAGCTGGGACACCCACGCGTGGAACGCGCGCGCGTTGTCCGGCGGCTTGCCGTTGTAGGAGGCCGTCACGATGAAGACCGCGCCCTCCCTGGGCAGCTTGCCGGTGTACTCGTCCAGGGGCGCCACCCTCGCCGAGTAGCCGCGCGCGAGCCCATCACTCGCGATGCGCCGGGCGAACGCCTCGGAGGCGCCCGAGTTGGAGCCGTAGAGCAGCAACAGGGGCGTGCCATGCGCCGCCGCCTTCTCCGATGGCTGGGACACGGGCGCCGCGGGCGCGGGGCGGGGCGTGGGCCGGGGCCCGGCGGGACGGGAGGCCGGCTTGCGCTCGCGGACGCGCAGCTTGAGGCCGTCGGGCTTGAGCGTGAGCGTCTCGCGGATCCGCAGCGTGTACGGCTCGGGCTCGGAGAGGTGGAAGCGCTGCAGCATCATGCCGAGCACGAGCGTGGCCTCCTGGAGCGCGAACGCCCGGCCGATGCACGCGCGCATCCCGTTGCCGAAGGGCTTCCACGCGTGCGGGGGGATGCTGTCGCGCACCTCGGGGGCGAAGCGCTCCGGGTCGAAGCGCTCCGGGTCCTTCCACACGGCCGGGTCGCGGTGCAGCATGGGAATGAGCACCAGCAACGCATCGTCGGGCCCCACGGGGTAGCGCCCTCCCAGGAGGGTGTCGTGGGCCTTGGCGTGCAGGCTGAAGGCCGGCGCGGTGGGCCACAGGCGCAGCGTCTCGCGCAGAACCTGATCGATGTACTGGAGCTGGGAGACCTGCTCGAAGCGGGGCGTCTCCGAGCCGAAGACCCGGTCCACCTCGGCCTGGGCCTTCTGGAGCACCTCGGGGTGGTGGAGCAGGTAGTAGAGGGCGAAGGACAACAGGCCGCTCGTCGTCTCGTGGCCCGCGATGAGGAAGGTCACGAGCTGGTCGCGGATGTTGGTGTCATCGAGCCTCTCGCCAGTGAGGGGATCCACCGCCTCGAGCATGAGGCTCAGGATGTCGCGGGGGGCCTCGTCGGGCCGGAGGGCCCGGCGCTTCTCGATGAGCTGCTGGGTCAGCTCGCGCAGGTAGCCGGTGTCGGTCTCGAACTGGCGCCGGGTGCGCACCATGAGCTGCGTCTGCACGGGCAGGCGCCGGGTGCGGTTGCCGGCCTCCTCCAGGGCGCGCACCATGGAATCCACGAAGGGGTGCAGCTGGGTCTGGTAGAAGGAGTTGAAGCGGAAGGAGAAGCCGCACAACGCGATGGTGTCGAGCGTGAGCCGCGTCATGTCGTCGGACACGTGGATGTCCGTCTCGGGTCCGAAGCGCGCCCAGCGGGTGAGCATCTGGTCCGCCACGTCGAGCATGCCGTCGTGGTAGTTGCGCATGGCCGCGGGGCTGAAGGCGGGCATCAACAGGCGGTGGGCCTTGCCCCACTTGGGATCCTCGTTGTCCACGGTGAAGAGGCCTTCACCTCCCAGGGCGCGCAGCTGCTGGAGCGCCTGGGTGACCATCTTCTCGAAGCGCGTCTCGTCACAGGCGTCCGCCACCAGCTCGTACGAGCCGAGCACCCGGATGGAGGCCCCCGGGAAGGACAGCCGGAAGATGGGCCCGAGCTCGCGCGCGAGCTTCATCATGTTCTGCAGGGGCGTCTCGGAGCCCAGATCGGGCGCGTTCCCCAGGAGGGGGCGAGGACGGGGCTGGGGAATGGTCGTGGACAGGGCGGGCTTGCTCATGGGAATCCAGGGGGACAGGCCCTCATGAATAGTGCTCCGCTCGCGAGAGCGAAATTCGCATTGGGCTCACATTTTGGAGACGCGGGGACATGAGCAAGCGCAACCGGTCCACCCCTCGGAAACGGCCCCTTCAGGAGCGGTCGAAGGCGACGGTGGAGACGATCCTGGAGGCGGCGGCTCACGTTCTGGTCACCTCCGGCTACGAAGGCACCACCACCAAGGCGGTCGCCGAGCGGGCAGGCGTGAGCATCGGCTCGCTCTACCAGTACTTCCCGAGCAAGGAGGCGCTGGTGGCCATGCTGCTCGAGCGTGTGCACCAGCGGGCCCTGGCGGTGCTCGCCGACAAGCTGGTGCCCCATCCGATCACGGATCTGGAGCTGGAGGTGCGTGAGCTGGTGCGGGTCCTGGTGGAGTTCCACGGGGAGAATCCGCGCCTGCAGCGGGTCCTCCTGGAGCAGGCGCCTCGCCTCGGCCCCCTTCAGGCCGTCCAGGAGATCGAGGCGCGCGTGGAGTCGCTGGTGCAGACCGTGCTCGCCCAGAACCTGGAGCTCGAGAAGCCGCGCAACCTGGGGCTGGTGGTCTTCATCATCATCCGGGCCCTGCGCAGCGCGGTGTGGGCCACGGTCGTGGAGCGGCCCGAGCTGATGGGCACCCCCGAGCTCGTGGAGGAGCTGAGTAAGCTCGTCCTGGGCTACCTGCGGCCGCGGTGACGCGCCGGCCCTCTACCCCGTCACCAGCAGCCGGAGCCCGTAGGCGTCATGGCGGCGGCCCTGACCTATCACCCGGCGTGCCCCGGGCTCAACCGGGTGGGGAGCGCTGCTGTCGGGCCGGAGGGCTCGTTCGACATGTCGGCGCGTCTGCTTCGACGTGTCGGTACAGCCTGCTTCGCCGTGTCGAATCAGGTCTCGAGCGGCCCTCCCCAGAGGGAAAGCCGCGAGCGCTCGCCTGTCCGCCCGCTGGTACGCAGCTTGCTCATGTCTGGCGTCGGGCACACCAGCCCCCAAACAACAGGAGCAGAAAATGAAGAGTCTGAACGCTTGGGTCCTGTCCGCCGCCGTTGTCTCCAGCTCCGCCATGGCCGCTCCCAGCAATGATGTCGCGCTGAAGAATCATCTGGGCGCGCAGCTGACCGTCTTCGCCCGGGCGCTGCAGGATGGCCACGCGGAGACCGTGAAGGGCGTGATCTCGCAGCAGCTCATCAGCCGGATTGCCTACCGGGGTTCGGCGGCGACCTTCGAGGAGAACCTGGAGGCCTTCGTGTCCCGCGAGCAGACCAAGCTCGCCCGGGAGGTGGGCAACGTGTACGCGCTCCATGACGGCTTCACGGTCACCGCCCTGGACGTGGAAGGGGACGTGGCCGCGGCCTCCATCGCGGTCGACGGCCGGCAGCTGCCCAAGCCGTTCTACTTCGTGCGCGAGCAGGGGAGCTACAAGCTCAACATCATCCGGCCGCTGGGCATCGCGGAGCAGGGCGGCTACACCACCTACGACGTGAAGAACGAAGACAACGTGACCCGGACCTTCGCCTGCAGCAACTGCAGTGGCGGCAGCATCGCGGCGTTCGGGACTCGCAGCGTGAGCTGCTACAACTCCTGCCCGACCTACTTCGACGGCACGTGGTTCACGGTGGGGAGCAGCGGCCGGACGGACTGCGACTACAACACCTTTGGTTGGGACCTGTTCATCCGTGGCGGCCTGCCGGTGTGCGGCAGCCCCTGCTAGGAGCCCGGGGCCGGAAAGACTGACATGGGTTCAACCGGGGGCCTCAGGGCCCCCGTGTCGTCTCGTTCACCTGCACCACCGTATTTCTTCCACAGTTCCTTCGAGGGGGGGACACATGAATCCGAGGCGGGGCCATCACCTGTTGTTGCTCTCATGGCTGTGTTTGTCCAATGCACTCGTGGCCTGCAGCGGCGAGCCCCTGGGTGACACGCGGGTCGGCTGCTCCTGCGTGTGCCGGGCCTGCACCATCCAGGACCGGCGCAACGATGATGGCAACTGTACGGGCACCTCGGTGCAGATACCGTCCGTGACGACCTGCGCCGCGAGCTCCAGCCCGACCGACATCTCCAACGCCTGCGAGGACGCGTGTTCGGACATCGCCGGCTACCAGGTGAGTGTCTGTTTCGGGGAGTCCTGTCCGGGCTGGTTCCCCATCTGGGCGAGCCGCCCCGAGACGTGTAGTTCCCTGGGGCCCGTCACCTCCATCGTTGAAGGAGGCTGCGGAGAGGACGGGCCGATGAACACTCCCACGCGGGACTCGGCGTCCGCCCTGGTCCGGTCCGAGAGCTCCGTGGCCCACATCGCGCTCGGGGAGGAGCTCGCGGCCTTCACCCCGGCGGGAACGGTCTCCTTCGCGGGCGGCTACTGCGCCACGCCGCCCTGCCCCGTGGTGCTCCAGGGCGTTCAACTCGGCTCCGCTGGCGCCTTCCAGGTGGGGAAGTCCACCGTGAGCGGCCTGGGCATCTTCAACACCGCGCCGGTGCAGGGCAACCTCTCGCCGGACGGCTCGCTCCAGTTCTTCGTCCTGCCACCGTTCGATGCCTCGGCCACCATCGATGGGCACTTCATCTCCCGCCGCGCCCAGCCCACCGCCTTGCGCGGCCACCTGTTCCCGGATGGCACGCTGCGGTTGACCGGGCAGATCGCCCTCGAGGGGGGCAGTGCCACCTTCGACCTGAGCACCCGTGTCGACGACTCGGCGCCCATCGTGCGCATCGACAGCCCCTCGCGTGGAGAGTGTGGCCACCCCGTCCGCCTGTCCGCCGGGCAGAGCTTCGATCCCGACGGCGACGCGCTCGTCTCCTTCGAGTGGGCCGAGGAGTTCCAATCCGGACCGCCCCAGCCGCTCGGCTCCGGGCCGATCCTGGACATCACCTTGCCCCTGGGCCACCACATGCTGAGCGTCACGGTGACGGACTCGCGCGGACGCGCCATGACGAGCTTCACCGGGGTGACCATCGCCGACACCCTGCCGCCGGAGATCCGCGAGACCCAGGTGACTCCCGTCTGCCTCTGGCCGCCCGCTCACGGCCTGGCGGCCTTCACGGTGGGTGGGGAAGTGCTCACCTCGGTGGTGGATGCGTGCGATGCCTCGCCCACGGTGATCTTCGAGTCCGTGACGTCCAGTCAGCCCGCGGACGGCACCGGCGATGGTTCCACGGCGGTGGATGCCGCCGTCCTCCCGGGCGGCGAGTCCCTGTGCCTGCGTGCGGAGCGCGCCGGCTCGGAGCGTGCCGGCCGTACCTATCGCGCGAGCCTGGAGGTCTCCGATGCGTCGGGGAACAGCGCGCACGGGGAGGTGCTCGTCGAGGTGCCGCATGACCAGCGCCCGTCCGAGCGTTGCCGCGAGGTGACGCCCGCCGCGTGTGAGCTGGCGCCTGCCTCCACGAGCACTTCCGCGCCCCGGCCGCCGGAGACTCCGTTGCCGCCGGAGGAGGAGGGTGCCCGCGGCTGCCAGGCGGCGGGGGGCTCGGGATTCGGGGCCGCGTTGCTGGCGGTGATGGCGGTGCTCTCCCGTGGCCGCCGCTGCGGGGTGCTCGCCCTGGTGGCGCTGGTGCTGTCGGGTTGCCAGGGACCGGACGGCGGAGCTCCCTCCGCGGAGAACCAGCCGCTGGACACCTGCCTCCCGGGTTGGTGGACGACGACCGCTGGCTCCTGCCGCATCGAGCCGGCCTGCGACCATCCCTCCTCCGAGGAGCTGCGGGCCGCGTGCGCCGCCTCCGACTGCATCTCCGTCACCGTCACGGGCTACCGCCCCGCGAGCGGAGCGGGGGGCGCGGGCTTCTACCAGGGGACGGCCATTGGCTCGGAGTCCGCGCGTCGGTTCTGCGCGCGTGACGTGTTCAACGGGACCTGGAGTGTGTCCTCCGCCGAGGCGATCTCCGTCACCTTCGGCGGTAGCCAGCAGCAGGTGACGGCCCGGTGCTCCGCCTCCTCGGCCACGGTCTCCGGCCTCGGCCGCCGCCGGGTGTCCGAGGCCCTCGCGAAGGCACTGGACGCGCGGGCCGCGAGTGGCGACTGGAACGGTTGCGCCTACTGACGACGGCCGCCGGGCTCCCGCGATGAGGCGGGAGCCCGGTGTTCCCCTTCAGGGGCAGGCGTCGTTCAGATCGGAAGTGCCATTGCCGTTGGCATCCAGGTCCGTCCGCACCTGCTCCAGCGCGAGGGTGCGCGAGTTGAGTCCCGGAGACAGCAGGGTGGCCTCGGCCTCCAGGCGACTCTCCGCGACGAGGGTGGCTCCCTGGTAGTACCCCACCGTCACCTGATACGGCGTCTCCGGCAACAGGCCCACGGACTCATCGCAGACGATCCGCACGGCCGCCACCGTACTCCCGGTGGTGACCTGGACGGCACCGCAGGGTCTCAGCGAGCCGTCCACCCGCAGGCGCACGGCCACGTAATCCCCACAGCGTGGCGCCACCATGGAAGGGGAGGGCACCGTCAGCGCGAGTGTCGCCCCCCCACCTCCGCACGAGGCCAGCAAGAGTCCCGCGGACAGGGTCAAGGCCCGGCACGGGCGAGGGGGGGAATGCCATCCGGAAAGCGTTTCGGGTTCGCGCATCGCTCTGTCTCCTT
The DNA here is from genome assembly GCF_036277355.1 of Archangium sp. Taxonomy (GTDB): domain Bacteria; phylum Myxococcota; class Myxococcia; order Myxococcales; family Myxococcaceae; genus Archangium. The sequence goes on along the minus strand of NZ_DASUNC010000210.1, from coordinate 10,834 downwards.
GGCCGTGGGTGCCGGCCACCTGCTCCCGGGTGATGCTCGGGGCGTGCCAGGGGACACCCGCCCGTCCCCTGCACCTCACAGTGGCAGCAGGGTGACGTTGCCGCCCTCCAGCGGCGCGTCGAAGCGGTAGCCGGTGTCGAGCACGAGCCGGATGGACCCGCCCTTCCCGGTGCTGCCATCCGTCAGCTCGAGCCGGAACGTGTGTCCGGGCTCGTGGTTCACGGTGCACGTGCCGGAGACGGTGGCGGTGCCCTCCGACGAGCCGAACGCCTTCAGCTCCGCGCTGTGCAGCGTCAGTCCGAGCGCGTGGTCCTGGAAGGTGAGGTGGCCCACCGGCCGGGCGGCACCCGGCGCCAGCTGTACCTCCACGCCGAAGGTGGCCTTCTTCCGCGCGAGCCCCGCATGGCCACCGCCCATCACCATTCCAGGGGTATTCACCACCGTGAAGGAGCGCGTGACGGTGGTGGCGTTGCCCAGCCCATCCCTGGCGGTGACGAGCAGGGTGTGCTCCCCGGGCATCAACCCGGCGAGCGCCTCACCGGAGGTGACCGGCGCGCCATCGAGCGTGGCCGTCAGCTCCGCGACGCCGCTCCACGCGTCCTCGGCGCTGAACTCGATGCGCTGCGTGCCGTAGGGGTAGGCCTCCGGCAGGGGCCACGAGACGGAGATCGCCGGAGCGTCCGCATCCACCCGCACCTGTGCCGTGAACTCCTCTCCGAAATCCCCACCGCGCGCATCCGCCTTCGTCATCCTCAGCCGGAGGGGATACAGGCCGCTCACCGCGGGGGACACGAGCGGAACGTCGAACGTCTTGAATGTCTTGAAACGCATCTATGTCCTCATCGACCGCGCGCACGATTCCACCGGCCCATCTGTCAGACTGGAGCTGCCAGACGAGCGCCTGAGGTTTCGTACGTGTTGGAAAGGCGCGGCATCTCACTCATGCTCGTGCGGGCAGAAGGTGCCAAGACCCGTTTTCCTTGTGAAGCGTGAAATTCTGCGTCAACGCCCGTCCAGGTGTTGCCCGTGGTTTCGGCGGGCCCCGACGGTGCGCGTGGCATGTATTTCAAAGGCAGAAGCCGCTGACGCGGCGGTCCCCGGCGAGCTGCACGGCACGTAACCTCGACAAGGGTGGGAGGACGCCTCCATACTCTCCGGCTCAAACCGTTACCCCCGAGGTTCGACATGAGCCATGGAGATGTAGACCAACTCGACGCCCCCCCCCCGATCTCCGCCGAGCTGCGCGCGAAGATCCTCTCGGACCCGAACGTGGCGAAGATGGCCGCGGAGCTGGAGATGGACCTGGAGGTGTTCGTCAACACCGTCGGGTACTACATGAACAACCCGGGCATCGAGCCCGCGTTCCTCGTCGTCAGCGACGAGAACCTGAAGAAGATGGGCGTCGAGCCGCCCACCGCCGAGGCCCTCGAGGCCAACGTGCGCGCCAGCGTCGAGGCCTTCAAGGCCGGCCAGGCCCCGAGCGGTTTCGATGACGCCCGCAAGAAGACCGTGGACCTGGCCGCCGAGGGTGGCCAGCCCGTGGCGGCCAAGGCCGATCCCGGCCTCGACGACGCGGTGAAAAAGGGCCGGACCAACGTAAAGCCCTGATTTCACTGGGTTTTTCGCGGGGAAATTCAGAAAAAAATAGGCCACACGCAACATCCCACCGCTGCCCGCGATAACTCCTTCAACGTAGCAATCAACCAATCCACACAAAAGAGAGTGCGCCATGGGCTTCATCAAGAGCATTGGGAAGGCTTTCAAGGGCATCACTGACTTCGCGAAGAAGGCGGTTGGCTTCGCCAGCAAGATCCTCAACGGTCCGCTGGGCCAGATCGCCTCGTTCATCCCGGGCGTGGGTCCGTTCATCGCGGGCGCCCGGAAGATCGTCGGCATCGCCGACGGCGTCCTCAACGGTGGTGGCCTCAAGGGCATCATCGGCGGCCTGGTCGGCAACCTCGGCGGCGGTCTGCTGGGCAAGGCCGGCTCGCTCCTGAGCAAGACGGGCCTCGGCGCCGCCATCGGCCTGGGCTCGCAGACGAACAGCACGGGCGGCGTGCTCGACCTGGTCAAGGGTTTCATGAGCTCCCGCAAGGGCGACACGTCGCCTCTGGCGCAGGGCGACAAGTACAACCTGGGCCAGTTCGCGGCCTTCCAGGTCGCCAACCTGCTCAAGGCCGCCTGATCCGGTCCGGCTCTTCGCTTCACTTCAAGGGGTGCACGCTCACGGGCGTGCGCCCCTTTTGTGCTTTTGGGGTGACGCGCACTCTGGTGGCTGTTCGACCGTTTCCCGTGGACCTCCCTGTTTCCCCCCAGGGCTCCACTTCCCGCGTGGTATGACGCCCGCCCTTTCATGTCAGGAGGCGTCGTGGAACGGACCCCCTTCGGTACGGCCCCAGGCGGACAGCCCGTGGAGGTCTACACCCTCACCAACAGGCAGGGGGTGGAGGCGCGGGTCACCAACTACGGTGGAATCATCCTCAGCCTGCGTGTGCCGGACCGGAACGGCCGTTTCGACGACGTGGTGCTGGGCTACGACGCGTTGGCCGGCTACCTGGCGGAGTCTCCGTATTTCGGCGCGCTGATCGGCCGCTATGGCAACCGCATCGCCCGGGGCCGCTTCACGCTCGATGGCCAGTCCTACACCCTGGCGACGAACAATGGCGTGAACCACCTGCACGGCGGGCTCGAGGGCTTCGACAAGGTGGTGTGGAGCGCGAAGCCGTTCGAGAACGAGCAGGGCCTGGGGCTCGTCCTCACCTACGTCAGCCCCGACGGCGAGGAGGGCTACCCGGGCACCTTGACCGCGACGGTCACCTATACGCTGACCGGCGATGACGCGCTCGTCTTCGACTACCACGCCACCACCGACAAGGCGACGCCGGTCAACCTCACGCAACACAGCTATTTCAACCTGGCCGGAGACGGGAAGGGCGACATCCTGGGCCATGTCGTCACGATCAACGCGGACCGCTTCGTCCCGATCGATCCGACGTCCATTCCCCTCGGCGAGCTCCGCGACGTCACGGGGACGCCGTTCGACTTCCGGCGGCCCACGGCCATTGGCGCGCGCATCCGCCAGGAGGACGAGCAGCTGCGCAACGGGCTGGGCTATGACCACAGCTTCGTGCTCGACAAGGGGGGCAAGGCCGGCGAGCTGACGCTGGCCGCGCACGTCCTGGAGCCCACCACCGGCCGCGTGATGGAGATCCACACCACCGAGCCGGGCATGCAGTTCTATTCCGGCAACTTCCTCGACGGCACGCTGAAGGGGAAGAAGGGCGCGGTCTACCACCACCGCTACGGCTTCGCGATGGAGACCCAGCACTTCCCGGACTCTCCCAACCAGCCCTCCTTCCCCTCGACGATTCTGCGCCCCGGCGGGCACTACCGCTCGCGCACCGTCTACAGATTCTCCGTCTCGGGTTCGTGAACCCCGGCCTTCTCCCTCTGGTGAAACGATGACGCTCCGCGAACAGGTCGAGCAGGATTTCCGCAAGCGCTTCGGCGTGGCCCCCACCGCGGTCATACGGGCTCCGGGCCGCGTCAACCTCATCGGTGAGCACACCGATTACAACGACGGCTTCGTGCTCCCCATCGCCATCGACCGCGAGGTGTGGATCGCCCTGCGCCCGCGTGATGACCGCCGTGTCGCCGTCCACTCGCTCGACTACGGCGCTTCGCTCTCCTTCGAGCTCGGGCCTCTCTCCCATGGCGGCTCGGACTGGTCGGAGTACGTGAAGGGGGTTGCCTGGGCGCTGCAGGAGGCCGGTCACACCCTCGAGGGGTGGGAGGGCGTGATGAGCGGCGAGGTGCCGCGCGGCGCGGGCCTCTCGTCCTCCGCCGCCGTGGAGCTGGCCGTGCAGCGCGCCTTCGCCACCGTGAGCGGGCTGCCGTGGAAGCCCTCCGAGATGGCGCTGCTCGGCCAGAAGGTCGAGAACAAGTGGATCGGCGTCAACTCGGGGATCATGGACCAGATGATCGTCGCGGGAGGCCGCGAGGGCCACGCGCTGCTCATCGACTGCCGCAGCCTGGAGCTTCAGCCCGTGCCCGTGCCCGCGGGCGCCGTGGTGGTGGTGCTCGATACGGGGACCCGCCGCGGGCTGGTGGACTCCGCCTATAACGAGCGCCGGAGCCAGTGCGAGGAGGCCGCGCGGTTCTTCGGCGTCAAGGCGCTCCGCGACGTCGACGCGCGGACCTTCTCGGCGCGCCAGAACGAGCTGGAGCCGCTGGTTCGCCGCCGCGCGCGGCACGTCATCACCGAGAACGACCGCACCGTGCAGGCCGCCGAGGCCATGCGGGCCGGAGATCTCACGCGGTTGGGCAAGCTGATGGATGCCAGCCATGACAGCCTGCGCGACGACTTCGAGGTCACCAACGACGCGCTCAACACCATCGTGACGCTGGCGCGGGCGCAGCCGGGCTGTTTCGGAGCCCGCATGACGGGCGCTGGCTTCGGCGGCTGCGCGGTGGCCCTGGTCGCCCCCGAGCGGTCCGAGGCGTTCGTGCGAACCGTCAGTGAGAAGTACACGCAGGCCACGGGGAACACGCCGCAGTGCTACGTGTGCCAGGCCGCGGACGGGGCGAGCGTCGTCTGACGCTCGCGGTCACCGCCTCGATGGTCTGGCTTCAGCAGCCCCTCGAGGACGTGGTGCTGGATGACTCACCCCTCAGTCCGCCGTGAGCCGCACTCGAGCCGGGCGAGCAGCGCGTCCAGGGTCGTGTGGCGCGCGTCCGGCTCGGAGGCCAGGTCCCGCGGCACGGCGTCGCGCACGGTGCCGGGGACCCGCGAGCCGCGGGGGGCCGCTGGCCGAATTGAGCGCCACCTCCCGGTCCAGGTCCGGGTCATGCGCGGCGAAGACGACTCCCATGCCTCCCTCGCCCACGCGGCGCAGCAGCACGTATCGTCCCACGTGCGCCCCCGGCCCCGGCGTCAGCGGCGCCAGGGACTCCAGCTCCGCCCCGAAGCCCACCCCACCCCGGAGTCCCGCCGCCACCGCGCAGCAGGCCTCGCATCCATCCAGGTGGGCCTCGAGCCCCGCCACGGCGTCCGTGGACAGGCGCCCCTGCTCCCACTCCAGCAGCTCGTTCTCGTCAGGACACGGAGTCATGAGAATGACCGTAAGGCCGTATAAGCCGGGAAATGTACTACACCCGGGAGACCCCGCTGAAACGAGGATGGTCACGTGTGGGGGGGGGACGCGGGGGATGCCGCGCCGTCTACAGGCCGTACCCGCTTTCGAGCAGCTCCTTCAAACGTCTGGAGAAGCGCGTGGCGGGAGCGCCATCCACGATGTCGTGGTCGATGCTGAGCGTCAGGCTCAAGTATTCGCGGACCTCGATGCGGCCATCGACGACTCCCGGCTTGCTGGCGATTCCGCCGAGGGTCAGCATGAGCGTCGGCGGGGCGAGCGGAATTCCCCAACCCCCGCCCTTCCCGAACATCCCCACGGAGGTCACTCCGACCGTCCCACCGAATTGTTTGAACCGGTGGGGGTTCTTCATGAGCAGGGACACGGTGGGGTTGAGCATGAAGTAGGGCAGGGACGTCATCACGGACAGCAGCCATGCCCTGGGCTTGTAGGGCTCTACCTCCGCCAGGCCTTTCGACTGTGCCGCGCGGATTTCCTCATGAATCTCCCGGAGGGTCTTCCGGTTCGCCGCGCGGACGATCAGGGGCATGATTATCTTCTGCCCGTTCTCTTCACGCTCCACCTCGGTCTGCACGTCCACGGCGTCGAAGACGATGAGCCGGCGCCTCCCCTGGCGGTAGGCCTGGACGCTCTTGTCCTCGTCGACCGCCTTGGCCAGACAGGTGATGACGAAGGCGGTGAAGGAGAGCGACTCCCCGGTCTTCTCCTTGTGCTCGCGGATGCGTTGCCGGGCCTGGGTCACATCCATGTCCATCAAGCCGTGAATCGTTCGCTTCTTCTGCGCATGGCGAACGACCTGGATGTACAGCTCCCGGATCCTGGGGAAGGGCTGGACCTGGTACGGGGCATGCGTCAGGGGTGGCTCCGCGAGACGCGCGAAGCGCCGGAGCGCCCGGGCCAGGACCCGGCCGGCCACGGCCCTGCCCACCGCCCTGCCCAGCCCGCCGCCCGGGAGAAGGGAGTGGATGCGGAGCGTCACCTCCGTCCCCCCCGTCCCGGGCTCGGGGCGAAAGCGCACCGAGCCCCGGTGCTCCGCGGCGGCATCGAGTGACTCCCAGCTCAAGAATTCGCCTGGACGGTCCTCCACGAACCGCGTGTCGAACTCCATGTCCCGTCCGATCTTCCAATGCAGGAGGTCCTCGCCCGCCGGGGTGATGACGGCCAGACCTTCCATGCACCGCGCCAGGGTCCGCGGCTCGCGAAAGAGGCGGTAGAGCTCCTGCGCGGGCTTGTGGAGGGTGATGCGGCGCTCGACGGCCTCGCGCTGCTCACGGCGGATGCCGGGCGTCCGTGAGGAGCGGCGGTATCCGCGCAGGCCTCCCACGAGCAGCGCACCACTGGCGAGGGCCATGGCCGCCCCACCCGGAGAGCGGCGCTTGAGGCCCGCCGTCAGGAGCGTCCCACCGAGCAGCGCGAGGGCCGCCCGTTCCACCTGTCCCCTCGGGTATGGCAACGCGGTAGCCATGCGGTCTCCTCCCCGGTTCCCCGGGCCACGTGGGTTCGTCCTGGCGCCCTGGGGGCTACGAAAAACCTGGGGCGGCCCGGCTTCGAGGACAACCATCGAGGCCGGGCGGGAACCTGGAGGGGCGGCTGAGTCAGGGGGGGAGGAGGGCGTCTCTCCGGCCGGCTGCTAGCGCAGCTCCTCGGAGAGGAGGGGAGTGCCCTCCAGCGCCCCCTCGCGTACGGCATGCCAGGGCGAGCTGAACAGCGAGCCTGAGCCGCGAACACACTTCATGGGCATGTGCGAGGTCTGCAAGGTCACCACCGGGCTGACGGGGCCGGCCGCGGCGAGCAGGCTTCCGTTTCCCGCTCAGGCGCTCCCGGGCCGTGGGTGGGGAGGCGGGGATGAGGCGTGGGGTGCCGGCGCCGGGTATATCCACCGGGCGAACCAGCGGGTGATGCGCGGCATGAGGACATAGGTCATGAGGAAGACCTCGATGACGATGGTGACGAGCAGCCGCAGCGGGCCCGGCGCTCCGGCGAGCACCAGCCCGACGAGCTGGCCGATGGACAGCACCAGCCCGTAGACCACGGCGATCATCACCAGGGCCATGCGGAAGCGGGAGGGCTGCGGGACGACGAGCCCCGGAGGAGGCGAGAACCAGAACTCGAGCCCGGTCATCTTCTCCCAGCGGGCGTCGGCCTCGACATGGTCGAGCACCTGCGCGAGGGCGCGGCGCCGCAGGTCGCTCTCCTCGAAGGCCCGCAGGTTGTCCAGGGAGTCGAAGCGGAAGACGCTCGTGTACTCACGGGGCCCGGTGGGCGGCGGCCGGTGCACGTTCGTCCCGAGGTACCCGGGAAGCGCCGAGGCCTCGTGGATGAGCCGCTCGAGCCACGCCTCGTACGCGGCCTCCCGGCCCGGCTTCACGCGGCGCGTGACGGCTACGGTCACTGCTTCTGCGGTGTTCGCCATGGCTTCCTCGCCCTCCCTTGCGGCGGTGGCCTAGCGGCCGAGCGCCTCGATGACGAGCCGCGCCGCCGCCGCTCCGGAGAACTGCTGCTGGCCGGTGACGAGCAGGCCGTCGCGCACCGCGAAGTCGCGGAACTGCTGGTCCACCACGAAGTTGGTGCCCTCGAGCTTCCGGGCCTCGTCCTCGATCCAGAACGGCTGGATGCGCTTGCCCACGAAGCCGTCCGCGAACTGCTCCTCGCTGTTGGCGAAGCCCGTCCAGGTCTTGCCCTTCACGAGCAGCTCCCCGCTCGACAGCTTCGTCTCCAGCAGCAGGCACGTGCCGTGGCAGACGAGCGCGGTCACCTTGCCCGCCTCGTAGAAGCGCGCGAGCAGGTTCTGCAGCTTCGTGTTCCCCCGGAAGGTGTACATGGGGGACTGCCCGCCGGTGACGAAGATGGCGTCGTAGTGCGCCACGTTGATGTCATCGATGCTCTTGGTGTCCTGGAGGAGCGCCAGGTGCTTCGGGGACTTCTTGAAGCCGAGCGAGAGGATGTCGTGCGCCGAGTAGCCGCTTGCGTCCTCGGGATCCGAGTAGCCGTCCGCCTGGAGCGCCCCGCCATCGGGGCTGCGGATCTCCACCTCGTAGCCGGCCTCGGAGAAGGCCCAGTACGGGTGGGTGAGCTCGGCCCACCAGAAGCCGATCGGCCAGCCCGTCGTCTTCGACGTGGACGGGTTGGCGGCGATCAGGAGAACCTTCTTCTTCTTGCCCGGCTGGGTGACGTTGATGTTGCCGCTCATGGTTTCGCTCCTCGTTCATGGACGCGTGGAGTGCGTCCTCGCGAAGCCAATATCGGCGGGGCGTGCGTTTCCGGCAATGCAATGGAATGGAAGTCGCTGTTGCAAACGGTGCAACTACGCGGACCGCTTGCGGGGCCGCTTCCGTGTCTGGCCCGAGGTCGGGTCCGAGGCATCGAGCCGCGTGCGGGGCGCGGAGTGCTGGTCGCCAGCGGCCTCGCGCGCGGCGCGCGTGAACACGTCCCGGAGGAAGCGGTGACTGGCGTCTCCATCGAAGCGGGGGTGCCAGACGAGGCTCAGCGCGTACGGCCGCAGCTCGGCGGGGACCTCCAGCAGCCGCAGTCCCAGCGCGGGCGCGAACTGCCGGGCGATGCGCTCGGAGATGGTCAGGACGTAGTCGGTCCGCGCGGCGAGCTGGAGCGCGGTCACGAAGTAGGGGACGGCACGGGCGACGTGGCGCGAGAGCCCCTTCTCGCGCAGGACGTCGTCGAGGTAGCCCCCGGGCCTTCCCCGCGGCGCCACCTGGATGTGGGAGAGGCTCACGAACTGCTCGAGCGGGAGCCGCTTGCCGACGGACGGATGGTCCGCCCGCACCACGCAGACGAAGCGGTCCGTGAGGAGCTGCCGGCTGCGCATCTCCTGCGGGAGGTCTCCGTAGATGCCCACGGCCAAGTCGGAGCCGCCGTCGCGCAGCATCACGGCATCATCGGGCGAGTTCGGCACGAAGCGGATGGAGACGCCCGGAGCCTCCTCGCGCAGGAGCCGGTCGACGACGAGCCCGAGCACCGTGAGCACGTAATCGGTGACGTGCACGACGAAGGTGCGCGCGAGCTGGCCCGGGGCGAAGGGCCGCTCGGGCTCGAGCGTCTGGCGGGCCTCGTTGACCACCGTGTGCACACGGGCCTTGAGCGCCTCGGCGCGCGGGGTGAGCACCATGCCCCGGCCGGAGCGGACGAGGAGGGGGTCTCCCAGGCGCTCGCGAATCCGGGCGAGCGCGTGGCTCATCGCCGGCGTGGAGAGGCCGACCCGCTGGGCGGCGCCGGTGACGCTGCCTTCCTGGAGCAGCGCATCGAGGGTCACGAGGAGGGCGAAGTCCGAGGGTTCCATGGGATGCAACGATGATGTGTTGTCGTTGCACTGGTCAATACGCCGTCCCCACCCCACGCTGGAGTCTCGCGCCGTTCGCGGGAGTCCCAGTGCACATGCCCTTCTTCCGGATGCTTCGCCGCTCTCTCCACCTCCTCGGTGTCCTCTGCTGTCTGTCCGCCGCGGTCTCGCCACGTTCGGTGTGGGCACAGGTGAACGCGGAGGTGCTGCGGCCGAACCCGCTTCGCGAGGGGCTGTCCGGTGGGCTGGATGGGACCTTCGCGCTGTCACGCGGGAACATCGAGCTGCTGGACATCGGCGGCGCGGCGCGCATCCAGTACCAGACGCTCCACCCGACGCAGCCGGCGCCGGAGGGGTCACCCGCGCCCCCGCCGTTCGTCGCGCAGCGCATCTTCCTCACGGGCAGCGGGCGCTTCGCGGACCGGGCGGGCACGCCCTTCATCAGCCAGGCGTTCGTCCACGCGCGGTGGACGGGGATGTGGCACGAGCGCGTCGGGAGCGACGTCTTCGCGCAGTACCAGTTCAACGCCTTCCTGCTGCTGCGGGGCCGCGCCGTCGCGGGCGCGGGGGTCCGCGTGGAGGCCGTGCACACGCCCGTGTTCATGCTGTGGGGCGGCAGCGGCTACATGTTCGAGCATGAGCTCATCCGCGTGCTCCCCGGGGCTTCCGATGCCCCGGAGACCGTGGATCACCGCTGGACGAACTACCTGACGGCGCGGCTCGCGCTCTTCGAGAACCGCTTGCTGCTGCAGAACACGGTGTACTTCCAGCCTCGCCTCGACGACTTCTCGGACTGGCGCTTCCTGGAGGAGCTCGAGGCGCTCGCGAGGGTGACGGAGGGCTTCGCGTTGGGCGCGACGTTGAGCGTCACGCGTGACAGCGCGCCGCCCACCGGAGTGAGGGACACGGACCTGCGGCTCGGCAGCACGGTCCGCTTCTCGTTCTAGCGGGGGGCGCGGTTCCCGGAGCCCTCGTGGGGCCTCGTCGAGCGCTGAGCCCTTACAGCGAGCCGAAGTCCTGCGTCCAGTAGTGCGCGTAGCTGCTGCCGGAGGCGCGGTAGTAGTACCCCACGCCCAGGTGCTTGAGGTTGGGGTTCATGATGTTGTTGCAGTGCCCGCTGCTGTTCATCCAGCTCGTCACCACCCCGCTCGGAGAGGTCTGCCCGGCGGCGATGTTCTCCGCCGCACTGCGGTAGGCGTAGCCCGCCGAGGTGATGCGCTGCCACGGCGTCGAGCCGTTGGAGCCCGTGTGGCTGAAGAAGTTGTTGAGGGCCATGTCCTTCGAGTGCTTGCGCGCGGCACAGCGCAGCCGCGAGTCCAGGGTGAGCGCGGGCGCCGGGGCCTTGTAGACGCCACCGCACGTGGCGCCCGCCGCACGCCGCTGGTTC
>NZ_DASUNC010000209.1:0-24745 GCF_036277355.1 Archangium sp. | reverse complement strand
CAAGACTCGCTTCCGGCTGGCGGCCTCCTTTGCCGGGCGGGGTTTGAACCCGCAGGGTCCCTTCGTGAAGTTTCCGCTCCTACATCGCTTCCTCCTCACCCAGGCTTCGCCTGGCGCACTCCAACAGTTGGACAAGTTCGTTGACCCCGTGGACGTCGAGGCGCGTGCCGTTCAGCGGCGGGCGGCTCCGTTCATTTATCGGCCTCCCAGGGCGCAAGGGCGCTAGAAGAGCGGCCGGAGGGACGCATGTACATCACCCGGCTGCACGTGAAGAACATGAAGCTCATGCGGGACCTCGTCCTCGACTTCACTCACGAGGACAAGCCGCGCATGTGGACTGTGTTCGTCGCGGAAAACGGGGCCTGCAAGACGACGTTGCTTCAAGCGATCGCCTTGGCAGCAAGTGGCCCCGACCGGGCCAACCAGTTGGCGGACGTCCCCTCGCTGCCCGACGTGAGACGAGCGGGTGAAACCGTGCAGGTGGGTGCCGACTTCGAATTCGGGACCCGATTGGAGAAGTGGCGTCTCTTCCCAAAATCCAAGGTGTCCGTTGAGGGCGAACGCGCGCCGCGCCTACGAAGCGTTGTGCGTATCGAGCCCGAGCAGTCGACCTTCTCGGGAGACTCCTGGTTCGCTCCGACCGGAGCGCTGGAGTCCATTCGCGAATTCACCTGGCATGTTGTCGAAACGAGAAATGCGCTCCTTGGCTCCTACCATGAGTTGCTTGAGCATCTCCAGTTGGAGGTAGGAGAGTTGAAGGGTGACGACCGCGCATCCTTGTCCCAGATGCTCGACCGCGTACTCGCGCACCGGAGCCCCATGATCGAGGCCCGTGCGAAATCCTTTCCCGGTTGGTTCGTCGCGGGTTACGGCACGCAGCGCCAACTGCCGGTCCCCCTCAGCGTGTCCGAGTTGAAGGACCGCATCCTCAACCGGCTCGAGCCGCTCTTCGGGAAGGCGCCACTCGTCGGCACGGGTTTCGCCAACCAGTTCGCGGACACGCCTCGTTTCGAGCCCTTCATCGCGGCGCTCGAGAAGGTGTTCGTCGACAACCACCTCCTGCCCCATGTGGATGCTGTCGAGTTGCGCGGTAGAGGCGGCGTGACGCAGCCGGGAGACTTGGTCAGGTCACACAGCTTCGAGTTCGCGTTCTCCGGCCAGAAGACGAAGGTACCCGCCACCTGGCTCTCCCAGGGCTACCAGTCCACCATCGCGTGGATCGCCGACCTCATCGGCCAGATGTACCTCGACATCGGTGAGGCCGTCCCCCTTGAGGACATGGAGGGCATGGTGCTCATCGACGAGCTCGACCTCCACCTCCATCCGACCTGGCAGGTGCGGCTCGTCCCCGTGCTCAAGCGCGTGTTTCCGCGCATGCAGTTCATCGTGACGACCCACTCGCCCATGCTCCTGCCCGCGCTCGAGCGGCACGAGATCGTCATGCTCCGCCTGAACGAGAACGGCGATGTCGTCGCCGAGGCGCCCCCCGCCTCGCCCAGGTTGATGACGGGCAGTGAGATCTACTCGAGCTTCTTCAACATCCAGAAGCTCTACCCGAGCGACCTCGGAGACGAACTGCGGCGCTATACGTACCTCTCGAGCGATCCGACGCGCACCGATGAGGAAGACGCCGAGATGCTCCGCTTGCAGAAGAAGCTCACCGAGGCGGGCCTCGACCTGGGACTGCCGCCGGTGCCGAGGGACATGCCGTGATCCGCATCGAGCGGGGCCCCGAGCCCACCGACCTCGCTCCGGTTCGTACCGCGGAGTTGCACCGCGTACGCTCGATGAACGCCTCGGGCACGCTCGATTCCGATGCAATCGGGCAAGCGTATGCGGTGGTGAAGCGGGAGCTCTGGACGCGGCAGTTGATGCGGTGCTGCTACTGCGAGCATCAGGTCCAGTGCGACTACAGCGATGTCGAGCACTTCAGACCCAAGGCACGTGCCGATCGACAGAATGGAACGGTCGATAAGGGTTACTGGTGGCTCGCCTGGACATGGGAGAACCTCCTCTTCAGCTGCGCCATCTGCAACCGCTCCGCCAAGAAGGACCTGTTCCCACTCGAAGCAGGCAGTGTGCCGCTCGTCCCCGAGGAGCAGCCGCCCGGCAAGGAGCTGCCGACCCTCATCGACCCCTGCGCTGAGGACCCCGTCGAGTTGATCCAGTTCGTCTTCGATGGCAGCCACTGGCAACCGGTCGGGCGAAACGGAAGCAGGCGTGGCCAGCGAACGATCGAGATCCTGAAACTCGACCGGGCGGATCTCCTGACGCTCTACGACACCCATGTGAACGACCATGTGAAGCCACGCACCGACGCGACCCATGAAGCCATCGCGCGCCAGGACGTGGACCTCATCCGCTCGACGTGGCGGCGCGTCCGCGCGTTCCTCACGCCCCGAATGCCCTTCATCGCGCTGTCGTTCGATGCCATCGACCACTTCGTCCCAGTGGACGTCCGGGGGCGATGGGGCCTCGACCTGCCGAGGCCGCCCGTCAGAGCAGCCCCCACCCCAGGGCTGACGACTCCCGGGTAGGCCCGCGCCCCAACGAGCTGGACATCGGCACGGAGGGCGTCAGGCCCCGGGCGTGTCGTCCAACTCCACGGAGCCTCCGGGAAGCGGACCCTCCGCTCGCCTCCAGCGCCTCCCCCTCGGTGGCGTGTTTCACGGGGGGTAGGCCCGCGTCCCAGATTCCCACGCACGCGATGTCCGTCCTCGCGTCGATGCGGTAGGCCGCCATGGGAAAAAAGAAATACCAGACGACCAGCCTCACGGGCTCGCTCCGTATCCAGGACAACCGATGCCGTCCTTTCGATTCGCCCCGAGGGGGGAAGCCGTGTCCCGTGGTGTGTCCCGTCGACTGATTCCGTTGTTCCTCGCCCTCCTGGTGGGCGCGGGTGGTTGCGATGACCTGAAGCCCATCACCACCGAGCCCCCCACGCCTCCGCCCACGGCCCCCTCGGCCCCGGGGCCCGTCCAGGCGCACGCCGAGCCGGGCACGGTGACGCTCTCCTGGAGCCCTCCAGAGAATGACGGAGGCACTGCCCTCACCGGCTACCGGGTGCACGGCGAGCCGCAAGAGGCCTCCCTGGCCGTCTCGGTGACCGGCGCCACCGCCCGCGTCACCGGCCTGCGCGCCGGCGCCACCTACCGCTTCTCCGTGGCCGCGGTGAACAAGGCGGGTGAAGGCCCCGCCACCCTCTCCGAGTCCGTCACCCTGCCCGACATCCCCGGCGCTCCGCCCCAGCCGTCCGTCGTACGCGGCGATGGTCAGGTGCGCGTGAGCTGGACGGAGCCCGACTCGGATGGGCGCTCGCCCCTCACCGGCTACCTCGTCACCGCGCAGCCCCAGGGCCTGCGCGTCACGGCCGACGCCAGCGCGCGCTCCGTGGTGGTGGAAGGACTGCACAATGGCGAGCCCTCCACCTTCACCGTGCGCGCCCTCAACGCAGTGGGCGAGGGCCCCGACTCTCCCGCCTCACCTGCCGTGGTGCCGGCCACCGTGCCCTCCGCGCCCACCCGCGTCGAGGCCACCGCCGACATCCGCCAGGCCACCATCACCTGGAGCGCCCCCGCGAGCACCGGCGGCCTGTCCGTGCAAAGCTACGTGGTGACGGCCTCGCCGGGCGGCGCCTCTCGCGAGGTGGACGCCGACGCCCACGGCGTCACCTTCAGCGGGCTGGAGAACGGCACCGCGTACACCTTCACCGTCGTGGCTCGTAACGAGGTCGGCGAGGGCCCGGGACTCCCCTCCGCGTCCGTGCACACCCCCGGCGTGCCCTCGCAGCCCGGCGCGGTGAGCGTCACGACGGGTGCCCGCTCGGCCACGGTGACGTGGGAGGCCCCGGCCGAGGACGGCGGCAGGCCCCTCACCGGCTACGTGGTGGAGTCCTCTCCCTCCGGCGCCCGCATCACCGTGGACGCCTCGACGCGCAGCGCCACCTTCACCGGCCTCACCAGCACCCGGGTCCACTCCTTCTCCGTGTCCGCCACCAACGCCGTGGGCCCTGGTGCCACCGCCTCGCCCCCGGCCGCCGTGCGTCCCCTTCCCGCTCCCGTCGAGGTGACGGACCTCCAGCTCGACACCTCGGATGCCGGCTGCCTCACCGTCTCCTACTCCCTGCGCCAGCCCGACGGCGTGCGCGCCGACGTCTCCGTGGAGGTGGAATCCTCGGGCAGCGGCTCCTTCGCAACCGCCACCCAGGCCAGCGCCCTCGCCGAAGACGGCTCGTTCACGCATGAGGGCACGCACGCTCGCTCCTCCTCTCCCGAGGGCCTTCCCCATCGCTTCCGCTGGAACCGGAGCCTCGACGTGCCCGGCGCCGCCACCGTCCGCGTCCGGCTGAGCGCCCGCGTCCCCGGCACCCCGCCCGGCTCGGCGACGCTCGAGCGCACCCTGCCCGCTCCCGCCAGCCGTTGCGAGCTCCGCCTGCCCACCAGCAGCGTCCAGCTCCTCACCGCCACGCCCTCCACGAGCGTGAGCGGAGACTTCAACGGGGATGGAAGGCTGGACCTGGTGGTCGTCCCCGACTCCGGCGACACCCTCTCCCTCCTGGAGGGGCTCGGCAACGGGAGCTTCTTCCGGTCCCCCTTCGCGCGGAAGTTCCGTGGCAGCCTGAAGCGCCTGAGCGCCGGGGACCTGGATGGCGATGGTCTGGACGAGCTGCTCTGGATGGACACCTCCTCCGGCTCCCTGTGGGTCATGCGCCGGTTCGGCGAGCCCGTCTCCTACCCCCTCGGGTCCTCCAGTCTGAGCGACACCTCGACCCGCCCCATCGCCATCGCCGACTTCGACGGCAACGGCAGCCCCGATGTGGCCACCCTGGGCGGCTCCGGCTCCCCCTTCCCCTTCCTGGGCATCCTCGCCAACGCGGGCGACGGCACGCTGCGCGGCTTCACCCCCAAGGCGTACGTGCCGAGGGATGCCCTCCTCGAGGTGGCCGACCTCGACGAGGATGGCCGGATGGATCTGCTGGCCATCGGCCGCAACTGGTTCGGAAGCTCCGCCCTGCTGTCCAACGGGGATGGCACCTTCCGCCAGCGGTCCCTCTCCCCCGCCCTTCCCTCCATCCCCACCACCGCAGGGAGCCACGCCCTCACGGTGGGAGATGTCGACGGCGACGGCCATACGGACCTGGTGCTCGCCTGGAAGGACGGCTCCGCCAGCCGCGTCCAGGTCCACCTGCTCCGGGGAGATGGCCAGGGAGGCTTCTCCGCGGCGGTGCTCGTGGACTCGCTCCCGGACATCAGCCTCGGCACGTGGCCCCTGGCCCTGACGGCGGTGGACATGGACCACGACGGCCTGAAGGACCTGGCCGTGGGGCTGTACGACATGGAGTACAATTACACCGTCGCCGTGCTGCGGAGCCGGGGCGCGGACGGCTTCGCGCCCGCGCGGATGCTGCCCTCGGGACGTGTCTCCATCTCCGCCACGGCGGGCGACTTCGACGGGGACGGCAGGGACGACCTGGCGACGGTCCAGTCCTTCAGCTGGGACGTGCGCGTCTGGCGCAGTGGCCCCGAGGCCCTGTCGCTGCCCGAGGGCCCCACCGGCCCCCTCGCCCAGGGAGACTTCAACGGGGATGGGAAGATGGACCTCCTCAGTGGCCCGGCGGCGAAGACCGTCCAGGTGCACCTCGCCGGTGGCCCGGAGGGCCTGAGGGACCTGCCGCCCATGCCCGTGGGAAGCGGGGTGTACCGCATGGTCGTGGGCCACGTGGATGAGGACTCGGCCCTGGACGTGGTGGTGCTCAGCGGCGAGAGCGCCATCAAGACCGTCGAGCTCCTGCTGGGCAATGGCGACGGCACCTTCCGCACCGGCACGCCCATCTCCGTGGGGGCCCAGGCCCTCCACGCCGCCCTCGGGGATGTGAATGGGGATGGACGGATGGACCTCGCCTTTCAGGTGAGGCGCTTCATCGAGCCCGGCTTCTCCACGGACGAGGTCCGCGTGCTGCTCGGCCAGGGGGCGGGCACCTTCGGCCCCGCCGCGCTCGTGACCACGAGCCCCAGTCCGGGCGCCCTCGCGTTGGGAGACCTCAACAGGGACGGAGTCCTGGACCTGGCCGTGGCGCAGACGTCCTCCGGGGGCGGGGTGCTGACGCTCAAGGGCCAGGGGGATGGCACCTTCCTGCCTCCCGTGCTCACCACGGACAAGGCGGGCCAGCTCGGCGGCCACCTCGTCCTGACGGACATGAGCGGGGACGGCGTCCCGGACCTCGTGCGCAGCGGCGATGGCAACGTCTACGTGCTGACCACGTACACCGCCACGACCTGGGGGAGCTGGAGTGGCTGGAGCTACCCCGCGGGCGGCAACTGCTCCTCCTTCTCCGTGCTGGACTTCGATGGGGACGGGCGAAAGGACGTGCTGTGCTCCAACCCGGGCTCGGACTCGGTGTCGCTGCTGAGGGGGAAGCCCTACGGTCAGCTCGCCGAGCCCCAGATCTTCGCGGTGCGCTTCGGCGCCGTCGGGCTGGGGGTGCTCGACGTGAACGCGGATGGGCGCCCGGACATCGTCCTGGGGACCTCCGGAGAGGCCCGGAGCACGCTGTTGCTCCAGCGCTGACCCGGCCCTTCGCCAGGAGCGGGAGATTTTTCTTCGGACCGGACGACCCGGCTGGCGGGCTCGCTCCGTATGGAAGAAAAAGGGAGTGGGAGACACGTGCTGCCAGGAGAAGACCGGAGTGTGCTGCAGGCCTTCCGGGACGGGGACCGCGCCACCCTCACACGGGTGTATCGCACCTACTCGCCCCAGGTGGCCCGCTACCTCGCCCGGCGCTTCTCCGTCCGCTCCGGCTCCAGCGTCCACAGTGTCTCCCTCGGCGCCCTGGACCTCGACGCGGCGCATCAGGAGACCTTCGTCCGCGCCTTCCGGCCCGCCATGCGCCAGGCCTATGACGGGGTGCGCCCCTACCTCGGCTTCCTCCTGACGCTGGCGCGCTCCACCGCCGTGGACCTCCTGCGGGCCTCGGGCCGCATCGCCCGCGAGGCCGTGCCGCTCGACGACGCGCCCGAGCTCGCCCACGCGCCCACCGAGGAGCACGGCCCCGAGGAGCAGGCCCTGCAGGCCGAGGTGCGCACCCTGGTGCGTCAGTTCCTCGAGGCGCTGCCCGAAGAGGCCCGGGCACTGGCCCAGCTGCGATTCATGGAGGGCCTCTCCCAGGAGGCCGCCGCCGCGCGCCTCCAGCTCACCCGCGGAGAAGTCCGGGTGAGGGAGCGCCACCTGCGTACGCGATTCACCGAGCACCTGCTGGCCCGGGGTTGGTTGGACGTCCCCCTGGCCGGAATGGAGAGAGTCCCATGAGCTGGTTCGACCCCCACGTGGACGGCCTGCTGGCGCGGTGGGCCGAGGGCACCCTGTCCCCGCGCCAGTCCGCCCGCCTGCTCCGGCACGCCCACGCCTGCGAGCGGTGCGGCGCTTCCTACGAGCGGCTCGTCCGGGCCTCGCGGCTGCTGGAGCACGGCGACCCGCACACCCCCGCCGGCACCGAGCTGGCCGTGCTCGCGGACACCGGACTCGCGGCGGCCCTCGCGGCGGCGGAGCCGGAGGCCTCGCGCTCCCGTTGGCCCTCGCTCTCCCTGGCCGGAGGCATGCTCGCGGCCGCGAGCCTCGCGGTGCTGGTGATGCTCGTCCAGCCGAAGGAGGCCGACGACACGTGGCAGGCCCGGGGAGGCTCGGGCCGTCCCGCACGGGCCGCGCTGCGCGTGTTCTGCGCCGTGAGGCAACAGCCCCTGCGCGAGCTGGAGCCCTCCCAGGCGTGTCCCCCGGGCGCGCAGCTGGCCTTCGCCGTGGGAGCGGATGCACCGCTCTCCCATGTCGCGGTGGGCCTGCGCACCCGGCGCCTCGAGGCCACCGAGGGCCCCTTCTCCGTCACCGGACGCCCGGGCGCCGAGCAGCCCCTGGAGACGACCCTGCCCCTCCAGGTGCCCGCCGGTGAGGTGGAAGTCCTCGCCGCCTTCGCGGACTCGCCCCGGGAGGCGCTCGCGGCCCTGCGCGGCGAGCCGCACCAGGGGGCCGTGGTCCTCCGGCTGCCCATTCAGGTAGAGGTGACGCCATGAGACTCCGCCTCTCCGGCGCGGTGCTCGCCACCCCCCTGCTGCTCGCCACCCTCGCCTCGGCCGCCCCTCCCGTGCGCCGGGCGCTCGTCATCGCCCACAACACCAGCGATGACCCGTCCCTCCCGCCCCTCCGCTACGCGGACGACGACGGCGTGCTGTGGACGGAGACGCTGCGGCGGCTCGGCGTGGAGACCACCCTCCTGGTGGACGCGGACGAGGAGACGCGCCAGACGGACGCCGCGGTGCTCGGCGGCACGCGGCCTCCCACCCTCGAGGAGGTGTCCCGGGCCGTGGCCGCCCTGCGCGAGGACATCCAGGCGGACCACGCGCGGGGACGCCAGACGGACGTGCTGCTCATCTACGTGGGCCACGGCAACACCGACGCGCTCGGGCGCGCCTACTTCACCCTGCCAGGCGGCCGGTTGGACAGAGCGGCCTTCTACACGCGGCTGGTGGACCCGCTCGGGGCGGACTTCGTCCACGTGGTGGTGGATGCGTGCCGGGCCTCGGGCGTGGTGGGCAGCCGGGGCAAGCCGGACGTGGCGGTGCTCGCCGAGCTGCGCGGCGTGCTGGAGCGCGAGCAGCTCGCCACCCGGCCCCACGTGGGCGCCACCTTCGCCGAGAGCGACAGCGGCGAGACGCACGAGTGGTCCCGTCTGCGCGCCGGTGTCTTCAGCCACGTGGTGCGCTCGGGCCTCATGGGCGGCGCGGACGTCAACGGCGACGGCGCGGTGGAGTACAGCGAGCTGGCCGCCTTCGTCACCGCCTCGCTCCAGGAGGTGAAGGCCATCCCCATCCGCCTCTCCGTGCACGCCTACGCCCCGTCCCGCGAGCCGCGCCGCCCGCTGGTGGACTCCGCGCCCCGTGGCCCGAGCCTCCTGCTCCCCGCCGGGCTGGAGCACGCGCGCATCTCCGTGGAGGACGAGGCGGGCCGGCGGCTCGCGGACATCCGCCGCGCCGGGCACCAGGCGGTGTCCCTGCGCCTGCCCGTCCGCGAGTCCTACTGGGTGCGCACCCCCACCGCCGAGGCCCGCATCACGCTCGCCCAGCTCGGCAACGGGCTGCCCCGGCTCAACCCCCGCGAGCTGCGCGAGCGCGGCCCCGCCGAGGACGCCCTGCGCCGCGGCCTCTTCGCCATCCCCTTCGACCGGCGCTTCTACGAGCAATACGTGGCCACCTCGTCCTTCGTCCCGGTGGACTTCTCCTCCGCCGCCGGAGCACTGCTCGCGCAGCAGGACGAGCCGCGGCCCGTGCTCGCCTGGGAGGCGGGACTCGTCACCCAGCGCGCCCCGCTCGGGCTGTCCCCCTTCGTCACCGGGCCGGGCGTGGCGCTGCGCACCTCCGGCGCGCCCTTCACGCTCGGACTGCGCGCCGCGTATGTCTTCTCGCCCCTGATGCGGGATGACGTGGCCCTGCAGCGGCTCTCCGTGCAGGGACTCGTGGGACTCCAGGGCACCGGGCCCGTCACGCCGTTCATCGAGGCCGCGGGCGGCTGGAGCCTGGTGCGTGTGAACTACCCCGGCACCACCCAGGGAGACCCCACCGTCTTCTCCACCCACCTGTCCGGCGGCATGGTGGTCCACCAGGAGCGCCTGCGGGTGCGCGTGGCCGGCTTCTTCGGTGTGGACCTCCTCACCGCGGACGGCCGGGAGCGGGGAGACCCCCTCGCGGGCGTCGAAGTGGCGCTCGGGTACTGAGCCGCCTCGAAAAAAGACGGGCGCGGACGACCAGGCGCGCGGCCTGCCTCCGTATCCAGGACAACCGATGCCGTCCTTTCGATTCGTCCCGAGGGGGGAAGCCGTGTCCCAACGCAGGTCCCGTCGACTGATTCCGTTGTTCCTCGCGCTGCTGGTGGGCGCGGGTGGCTGTGAGCTGGAGCCCATCACCACCCAGCCGCCCGACCCCCCACCGCCCGTCACCGAGCCGCCCACGAAGCCCACGGTGCCCTCGGCCCCGGGGCCGGTGGAGGCCCACGCCGAGCCGGGCGCGGTGACGCTCTCCTGGAGCCCCCCGGAGAAGGACGGAGGCAGCGCCCTCACCGGCTACCAGGTGAGCGCCGAGCCGCCAGAGGCCATCCTGACCGTCACGGCGGACGGCACCACCGCCCGCGTCACCGGCCTGCGCGCGGGCGCCACCTACCGCTTCTCGGTGGCCGCGGTGAACGCGGTGGGAAGAGGACTCGCCAGCCGCTCGGAGTCCGTCACCCTGCCCGACGTCCCCGGCGCACCGCCCCGGCCCTCCGTGGTGCGCGGCGATGGCCAGGTGCGCGTGAGCTGGACGGAGCCCGGCTCGGACGGCGGCTCGCCCCTCACCGGCTACCTCGTCACCGCGCAGCCCCAGGGCGTGCGCGTCACGGCCGACGCCAGCGCGCGCTCCGTGGTGGTGGGAGGGCTGAGCAATGGCGAGCCCTCCACCTTCACCGTGCGCGCCCTCAACGCCGTGGGCGAGGGCCCCGACTCCCCCACCTCGGCATATGTGGTGCCGGCCACCGTGCCCTCCGCGCCCGTCAGCGTCGAGGTCACCCCGGGTCTCCGCCATGTCACCATCACCTGGAGCGTCCCCCCGAGCACCGGGGGCATGCCCGTGGACGCCTATGTGGTGACGCTCGAACCGGACGGCGTCCCGCTCCAGGTGGGGGCGGAGATCCGGGAGGTCCTGTACAGCGGGCTGGAGGACGACACCGCGTACGCCTTCTCCGTGGCGGCGCGCAACGAGGTGGGCGTGGGCCCGAAGCTCCTCTCCGCGTCCGTGCGCACCCCCGGCGTGCCCTCGCCGCCCCGCGCGCTGAGCGTCACGGCCGGCACCCGCTCGGCCACGGTGACGTGGGAGCCCCCGGCCGAGGATGGCGGCAGGCGCCTCACCGGCTACGTGGTGGAGGTCTCCCCCTCCGGCGCACGCATGACGCTGGACGCCTCGAAGCGCGGCGCCACCTTCACGGACCTGAGCAGCACCCAGGACCACACCTTCACCGTGTCCGCCACCAACGCCGTGGGCAGCGGCCCCTCCGCGTCCTCGGCCACCGTGCGTCCCCGCCCCGCGCCCGTCGAGGTGACGGACCTCGAGTGGGTGGGCTCGAACGCCGGCTGCCTCACCGTCTCCTACGTCCTGCGCCAGCCGGATGGGGTGCGCGCGGAGGTCTCCGTGGAGGTGGATGCCACCGGCAGCGGCACCTTCGCTCGCGCCACCCAGGCCAGCAGCACCACCCATGAGGGCCTGCTCGCGCGCCCCACCTCACCCGGGGGCAGCACCCACCAGTTCCTCTGGGACCGCGGCTTCGACGTGCCCGGTGCCGCCACCGTCCGCGTGCGCCTGAGCGCCCGCGTCCCCGGCACCCCGCCCGGCTCGGCGACGCTCGAGCGCACCCTGCCCGCCGCCGCCCGCCCCTGCGAGGTCCGGCTCCCCACCCACTCCGTCCAACCCCTGAACACCACGGCCCTCCGCGGCATGAAGGGAGACTTCAACGGCGATGGCCATCTGGACCTGGTGGTCGCCCCCGACTCCAACGATACCGTGTCCCTCCTGCTGGGGCTGGGCAACGGAAGCTTCGAGCCTCCCTTGCGGCAGACGCTCCGCTACAACCTGAACCGCCTGGCCACCGGGGACCTGAATGGTGATGGCGTGGAGGATCTCGTCTGGCCGGACGGGTTCGGGAACCTGTGGGTCGCGCGAAGCCAGGGGTCCGGTTTCGCGGACCCCGTGTCCTACCGCATGTCGTACGCCGATTTGAGCACCACCCCGGACGACTCGCTCGTCCTCGCCGACTTCGACGGCAACGGCAGCCTCGACGTGGCCACCATCGGAGGCTCCTCCAGCGCGCCCTCCCTGGGAATCCTCGCCAACGCGGGCGAGGGGACGCTGGGCGGCTTCGTCGGCAAGTTGAGCGTGACCACCGATACCCGGCTCGCGGCGGCGGACCTCGACGAGGACGGCCGGAAGGATCTGCTGGCCATCGGGCGGGGCTGGATGGGAAGCGCCGCCCTGCTGTCCAACGGGGATGGGACCTTCCGCACGCGGAACATCACCACTCCCGAGGCCGACACCCTCCGGGTGGACGATCTCGACGGCGACGGACACCAGGACCTGGTGCTCGTCCGGAAGGACACCTCCAAGGAAGTCCAGGTCCACCTCCTCCGGGGAGATGGCCAGGGAGGATTCTCCGCGGCGGTGCGCGTGGACACGCTCCTGGACACCAGCGGCACCTCGACGGGCCTGGGCCTGGCGGCGATGGACCTGGACCGCGACGGCCTGAAGGATCTGGTGGTGACGCTCGAGTGGAAGGATGCCCTCGCCGTGCTGCGGGGGAAGGGAGCGGGGAGCTTCGAGCCGGCGGTGCTGCTGCCCGCGGGACGCGGCCCCGTCTCCCTCATCACCGGTGACTTCGACGGGGACGGCCTGGAGGACATGGCATCGGTCCAGAACCACAGCGAGGACGTGCGCGTGTGGCGCAACGGCCCCGAGAGCCTGTCGCTGGGAGAGGCCCCCGGAGGCGCGCTCGCCCGGGGAGACTTCAACGGGGATGGGAAGATGGACCTCGTCAGCACCCCGGTGGCGGACAGCGTCCAGGTGCACCTCGCTGGCGGCCCGGAGGGCCTGCGCGCCCAGACGCCCGTGCCGGTGGGAGGCCCGGTGTGGAGCCTGACGGTGGGCCACGTGGACGGGGACGCGGCCCTGGACGTGGTGGTGCGGCGCGGCACGGGCGGCGCCATGAAGCTCGGGCTCCTCCTGGGCAACGGCGACGGCACCCTCCGCCCGGCCGCCGACATCCCCGTGGGGGCCAATCCGAGCCACGTCGCCCTCGGCGATGTGAACGGGGATGGGCGGACGGACCTCGTCTGCCAGGTGTCGTACCAACCCGAGCCCGGCTACTCCACCCAGGAGGTCCGCTTGTTGCTCGGCCAGGGCGACGGCACCTTCGCCGCCCCCACGGTCGTGACGACGAGCCCCAATCCGGATGCGTTGGCGCTGGGAGACCTCGACAAGGACGGCGCACTGGACCTGGTCGTGTTGCAGGACTCACCCGGCGGAGGGGTGCTGCTGCTCAAGGGCCGGGGCGATGGGACCTTCCTGCCCCCCATCGACGTCTCGACCTCGGGCACGGGCCAGTACGGCGGCCAGCTCGTCCTGGTGGACATGAACGGCGACGGCTTCCTGGACATCGTGCGCAGCAACAGCCACGACAACAGCGTCCACGTGCTGACGGGCTGGGGGCGCTGGATGGGGTGGTCGGGCCGAAGCTACCCCGCGGGCGGCAACTGCTTCTCCGTCGCCGTGCTGGACTTCGATGGGGACGGGGAGCGGGACGTGCTGTGCGCCAACCCGGGCATGGACTCGGTGTCGCTGATGAGGGGCGATACGTACGGGTGGCTGGCCGCGCCCCGGATTTTCGGGGTGCGCAACGGCGCCCACGAGCTCGCGGTGTTCGACGTCAACGCGGATGGGCGTCCGGACATCCTCACGGGAGCCCCCCTGTACGCCCAGGGCACGCTGCTGCTCCAGCGTTGAGCACGGCCCGGCGCACGGCCCGCGGAACCCCGGCCGTGCGCCCCCTCCTCCGTTCGCGGACGGTCAGAGGGGAATGAAGCGCAGGGGAAGGGACTCGGGCGCGCGGAAGAACAGGGATTGAATCCACTGCACCCGGTCCGTGGCCAGCTCGAACCGGCGGAACGAGCCCAGGAGCTTCCCCAACGCCACGCGGGCCTCCATGCGGGCCAGGGGGGCACCCAGACAGAAGTGGATGCCGTGGCCGAAGGCCAGGTTGGCCTGGACGCCCCGCTCCGGATCGAACCGCTCCGCATCCGGGAAGGACTTCTCGTCCCGCAGACCCGAGGCCAGCAGCAGCAGCACCATCGCCCCGGCGGGCAGCTTCACCCCGCCCAGCGTCGTCTCCCGGGTGGTCACCCGCATCTGGGCGTGGTTCGGCGGCTCGTAGCGCAGCACCTCCTCGATGAACGATTTGATGAGCGCCTCGTTGCCGCGCAGCCGCTCGAACCACTCCGGGTTGCGCGCGAGGATCAACGCCATGTGGCTGAGCAGGTACGTCGTCGTCTCCAGGCCGGCCACCAGCAGCAGCACGAGGAAGGAGACGACCTCCGCGTCCGTCAGGCGCTCACC
The DNA here is from genome assembly GCF_036277355.1 of Archangium sp. Taxonomy (GTDB): domain Bacteria; phylum Myxococcota; class Myxococcia; order Myxococcales; family Myxococcaceae; genus Archangium. The sequence goes on along the minus strand of NZ_DASUNC010000209.1, from coordinate 10,574 downwards.
GTTCTCCTGCACCCGGAGGAGATCCGTCACCAGGTCCTCCGTGCCCGGACTGGCCCGGCGCCGGGAGATCAGCGCCAGGATGTACGACTCCATGTCATCCAGGGTCTTGCGCACCTCGGCCTGACGCGCCACATCGTCCGGAGCCACCACCACCACGCCGCTGATGTCATCCGACCAGCGCTTGAACTCCTTCTGCAGCGAGGGGTCCACGCCCATCATCAGTCCCATGATGTTGGTGGGCAGGCCCAGGGCGAACCCGGAGAGGAAATCCACCGGCTCTCCCCGCGGCAGCGCGTCCACGAGCCGCGAGGTGACCTCGCGCGCGAACGGCTCCATGCGGCCCACCATGGACTGGGTGAAGGCGCGGCTGACGAGGCCGCGCAGCCGGGCATGCTGTGGCGGGGCCGCGAGGTTCAACGCCTCCGAGACCGGATTGCGCCGCCCCAGCCAGGGCGGTTGGGTGGCGATCTTCATCTCCGAGGACGAGAACAGCTCCGGATCCTTGAACACCGTGACGATGTCCTCGTACCGGGAGACCGCCCAGAAGCCGTGGGGATCCACCTGGCACACCGGGGACTCGCGGCGCAGCCGTGAATAGAAGGGATAGGGATTCTCGCGAAACTCGGGGGACAGCAGGTTCAGCCGCTGGCTCATGGTGGGCCGTATACTGCATTCCGCCGGGGAGCTGCCCCCCCAAGGAGGGCCATCGCGGCCAGCCACGGCGCCGAGCTCCGCCGCCGCACCGGCGCGCCGAAGGTGCTCGTGCTCTCGAGCTGGCGCGGGCCTGCGGACGAGCTCCTCACGCTTCCCCTTCGCGGGCTGACGCACCCCGGACGGCTCACCTGCATGCCCCGGAGTCGGGGGCAGGCAGGGGTGCATTCGTTACCGGGAAGAGAAATTCCTTTCCCAGTAGAAAGGTCAGCCCGAGGTAACTCCCGCGGTCACGTGAGGGAGCGGGCTTCCCTCTCGTTCCAAGGGCTTGGACAGGGAGACCCTGCCCCGTGGGGTGGGTGGGCCATGCTTTGCACAAGCAGCCGGGCGGAAGGAGTCTCCCGCGTGTCCCTCCGGTCCCGCTCGGCTGGTTTCACCCTCGTCGAAACGCTCATCGTCGTCGCCATCGTGGGCATCCTGGCCACGCTCGCGAGCCTCGCGGTGTTCCACGGCACCACCCGGGTGCGCGTGAGCAACGCGGCCTTCGAGGTGGGGGCGCTGTACACCGCCGCACAGATGCGAGCCACCAGCATGGGCGTGCCCCACTACGTCGTCTTCCATGACGACGGCATCGAGTTCGGCGTGTACCTGCTCGAGCGCGCGGACGCCGTGGGCTCCTTCAACTGGGCGCGCGAGAACGTGCTCGACCCGGCCAGCGTGGGCGGCGTCCGCCACGAGCAGCTGCGCCTGTCCCACGAGGGCGGCCTGGGCTTCCTGGACATGGGCGCGCCGCGCACGGAGCTGCTCGCGCTGCCCGCGCCCTTCTCGGCCATCACGCTCACCCCATCTGGCTCGGGCCGGCTGCTGGGGGGATGCACCTTCTGCACCGAGGGCACCGGCGGCACCCGGGGCGTCATCCGCTTCTCTCCCGATGGCACCGTCCGCGTGATGACGGGCGGCACGGATGCCGGGGGTGTCATCGCCTTCGCCCCCGAGTCGAGCAGCGGCCAGAACAGCCCGCCGCGCTGGGTCGTCATCGCCGCGCCGGCCGGTGCCATCCGCGTCTTCTAGGAGGAACCGTCACCATGTCTCCGACTCCCCGCGCCCACGGCGCCCGAGGATTCAGCCTCATCGAGGCCATGGCGGCACTCGCCATCTTCTCCATCGGCCTGCTCGGCGTGCTGCAGATGAACGTGCTGGCCAGCCAGCAGAACGGGCTCGCCCGGCGCCAGTCCACCGCCAGCAAGGTGGCGCGGGACCTGGTGGATGCCTTCGAGCGGCTGCCCTACGAGCACACGCTGCTGTCCAACGAGAGCACCATCGCTCCGGCGGACCCGCGCTTCGCGCGCCTCGAGGAGGCGGATGGCCTGGTGAAGCTGGCGGATGCGCTGGCGCTCGTCGGGGAGCGGCCGCTGCTCGGCGCGGCGCAGGCGAGCGTGAGCACCGGGGGTGGCACCGGCGTGGACTCCCTCTACGAGGTGGCGTGGCGGGTGGCGCCCGTGAAGAACGCGGACGGCGACACCGAGGCCCGCCGCATCCTGGTGATGGTGCGCTTTCCCACCACGGCGGGGGCGTACAAGCAGGTGGACGTCTGGGCGGTGAAGGCCAACCCCCAGGCCATGGGCCGGGGCGCCGCGGCCATTCCGGAGATTTGAGCATGCGTGCGCCTCGCCGTCCTCGTGGCTTCACCCTCGTCGAGCTGCTGGTGGGCACCGCCATCGGCGCGCTGGTGCTCACGGGCATCGGCCTCGTCTTCGTCTCGCAGGCCTCGCAGTACCAGGCCCACGCGAGCCGCCGCGCGGTGCAGTCCAGCGTGCGCCAGGCCATGGGCTTCATGGAGCGGCACGTGCGCAACGCGGGCTACGGGGTGGACCCGGACCGGGCCATCCTCGCCTATGACTCCTTCGACGCGCACGGCAACGCGCGAGGGGTGGGCTTCCCGGACGGCATCACCGTCCACGCGCGCGACCTGTACTTCCGCCGCCACGCCACCGAGGTGGGCACGGACTTCCTGCGCTTCGACACCGAGCTCCAGCGCCCGCTGCGCAAGGGAGAGATTCTGCTGGTGCTCTGCCCCGGCGCGGTGCGCTACGCCTACGTGACGGTGGGCGAGACGGCGCCCGCGAAGAGCTTCTCCGTCAAGCTGGACACCGCGCCGGCGCCGGTGGACTCGCCCATGGGGCCGCCGGGCGCGCTCTTCCGCGAGCTGGACACGCTGGACACGGAGGCGTGCTTCCACGACACGGAGCCGCCGGTGGTGGTGCGGGTGGAGCGCAACAGCTTCTACGTCACGGCCTTCGACGATGACGGGGATCCGGCCACCCCGGGCGCCACGCCCTACCTCATGCTGCACCGGGGAGTGGACATCAACGACGACGGCGCCATCGACGGCGAGGACGCCACGCCCATCGCGGTGGGCATCGAGCAGTTGCAGGTGGCCTACATCCTCAACACCCTGGGTGACACACCACCGCCACTGGTGGGGGTGAATGACGACGTGCCGTGGGGCGAGACGTGGCACATCGCCACGCCCGAGCTGGAGAGGCCGCGCCTGGAGGATGCCTATTCCTCGCCCCGGCGGCTCGGCTCGCACCCGGCCAACATCCGCCAGGTGCGGCTCACGCTGGTGGCGCGCAGCACCCGGGCCGACACGGCGCGCCCGGGGGATGACGTGCTCACCCCTGGGGCCCCGAGCACCGGCAGCTCCGCGCTCCCCGACAGCGCGCCCACGTGGCGGCCCCTGGAGAACCTGGGCACCACGCCCGCGCGCGCCTTCGACCCGCGCGGTGGCGGCTTCTCGCGGGCCGTGCTGCGCGGCGCCATCGCACCCAAGAACCTGCTGATGCGCTCCCAGTTCACGCCCGTCCACCTGGGTGGAGGGTGAGCCCATACCCGGTGCGCTATCCGGAAGGGGGGCTGCGCAGGGACTGGATGGTCCTGTCAAACACCTCCGCGAAGGTGGCGTCCTCGGGACGATGAGCCTCGAGGAGCAGCACATCCTCGGGCTGCCCGACGTATTGGAGTACCGTCGCGGCCCATAGGGCACAGCGCAGGGACTTCGCCGCCACCAACGTCCGGGCTGTCTCGCGCAACTGCTCTCTGGCCTCGGCTGGCAATGCCATCAGCAGGCGCTTGTCGTCCAGCATCAGCAGGATGAACAGGCGCTCGCAGAAGCAGAGCGCGTCTCCTCGCAACTGCGGCACCGCGCTGGGAGCCTGAGCGCAGGCCAGGGAAATGAAGGCGGGGAGCACGTCCACCCACTCATCCGGAACCTCTTCCTCCAATACAGGCAGCACCTCTGCCTTCAGCGCGACAGGCACCTGCACATCCTCGACCCAGGCGCGCAATTGCCCTGGAGACTTCTCCAGCAGTACCCACAGTCCGCGCAGGGAGGCAGCCGCTGCTGGCGGCAGGCGATCCAGTGCCCGCTGGACGGCGGGCCTCAGTTCCGGGTGACGGCTTCGCCACAGCGCTCGGGCCAGCGTGTTGACCTCTGAAGGAGAAACCCGCGGCCCCGTCAGCCGTTCCAGCTGGCGGAGCAGCCCGCCTCGAGCGGAGATGTCCGCGATACGTCCCAGCGATTCCGTGATGATTTCAATCACGGAGGCCGCGTCGTAACCTCCACGCGACTCCTCCACCTGGAGTTGCTTCTCCAGGCGACGCACGCTGGCGGTACCACCGAGTTCTCCGAGACCAAACGCCCCGGCTTGGCGCACCCGGGCGTCCTCGTGGTCCAGCATGGCCTCCAGCAGAGCCCGGGCTCGCCGGGGCCGGGCATTGAGCTCACGCACCAGCGCCCGGGCCTGCGTCTCGTCCCCCTCGCCGACCGCGTCCACCAACTCGGCCCACATGCGCGCTGTGTCTGTTTTCGACGTCATTGCCTACGTGCCAGACGATGGGTAGTGGACGCCAGCGGGCACGTATCTCTGGAGCAGCCTGCCGTCAGGCATGTACAGCTCGTGGATGGCGCCAGGATCCGCTCGCTTCATTGCCTCGAACGCCTCCAGCTCGCGCTGCAGGTCCTTCGGATCAGAGACATAGTTTGTATTATGTCGTGTTCCATCGGGCCGCACGGAGGATACGTCGGGTCTACGGAAGCGCGGCTTGCTGGCCGGATTCTGGTCGAAGAGCCGGGAGCCCTCCGCGCTCGTTTGGGCCTTGTTCTTGCGTAAGTCGGTGTGTCCGGCGGCTTCCCGGGCGGCCAGTTCCTTCTCGATGGCCTCGTTGTGGGCAGGGTTCTGCCGGGTATGAGGAGAACCGTAGCGGGTGGAGAGTGGGGAGGAACCACCGGAGGCACTCGCCGAGGCGCACCAGGCCAGGGCGGAGCAGGTGGCGCCGCTGGCGGTTACGCCAGAGACGATGAGCGAGCCGTCCGCCACCATCTGCAAGTGGGTCACGGACCGCGCGACGGCGAGCCCATCGGGGGACACCGACGGTAGCAACCGCCAGATGCCCGCCTCGGGCACCTGGGGGATGAACCTGGCCACGCCCAGAGTGGCCACCGTCACCAACACCCTCAGGTAGGTCCCGCTCATGGAGTAGGCGAAACGCCGGGCAGCGGCTTCCAACTCCTGGCGGGTGGTGGAGGCTTCAGACTCCCGGTACAGGCGTAAGCAGGCAAGGGCCAGTTGCCCTATCTCCAACACGCCAGCCACCAGGGCCAGGCGAAAGGTAAGTGCCGCCGCGAATGCCTTGCTGAAAATCGGCTCGGGCGCCAGCCAGGCGGAGAAGTACACCATGACCGACAGACAGACACCGAGGATGAAGGCCTGGGAGGTGAAAAGATCGATGGCAGCCTGGCGAATGCCCTCGTGCATGTAGAGGGGGGCGAGTTGAAGGGCCAGGAAGAGGCGACTCGTGGACAGGGATGCCGGCAGTGGCAGCAGCGGCGGACCGAAGCGGGAGATGAACTCCTCGCGCAGGCGCGACTCCCAAGGCTCTGCGGGGCTCTTGCCGGCCCCCTCCGCCCCGGGAACCTCCAGCAGTCGCAACCGGACCCGGGACGGCGGAGAGAGGGAGGCGAAGGCGGTCAGGAAGGGACGGACCTCGTCCACCGTGAGCACATCCATGGCGGGGTTGAGAAGCGGAGGAGGGAGCCAGAGACGAAAGCTGTCGGCGGGGGCCGCCAGTTCGTTGGGCGCTTCAGCTAGAGTCTGGCCAGGGATACGGGCGGCCTGCGCTCGAGGAAGCGTACTCGTTGGGTCGGAGTCCCGCGACTCATGACCAGTTGGAGACTGCGGCTGTCGTATCTCGCCATGAGTCATGTACCCTCGAGAGGAGGAGCATGCGGCGGCCAGCAGCAGGAGATTCAAGGCCAGGGCCAGACACAACGGGGCGTGAGCTACGCTCATATAGTGGCGAAGCATGTCACACCGAATCCGGGCAAAGTGTCTCAGACGATTCATACAGTTCAGCGCGTGCCTCGCACGATGGCTGTTGCCTCTGCGCTGATGAACGCCTCACCCGTGAGAAGCGCTCCGTCACGCACCGTAATGAGTGTCACTTCGCCGTCCCTGACTCTGAGCTCAAGGCGCTGGGCGCCCGGACGGCCTCCGCCGAATAGTTTGAGCACCTCATCCACCACTCGCCGAGTCGTGTCAGGCGTCTCGGAGGCAATTCGGAACTCAGCTTGCTCGTCTGGATCAGCGGGAAGCCAGAAGATGGTCGCGCCGGGTGTCTCCAGGATCGCTTCCTGGGTTGATTGCTCGCTCGCAGTCTCATTCACCCAGTTGCGAATTGCTCCCCCACCATCAGGATTGAGGGCAGGCAACCTCTGCCGACTTCGTGACTTCTTCTTCGGGCGAGTACGCCAGAATTCCTCCCAGTCTGCCTCAAACTTCGAGACGGACGGCCTCCGCGACGTACCCATCATGCTCTGGCTCTTTGGATCGGCCTCGCGGAGTTGCTCCTCCACCAGGGATTCGAACACCTCACCTGTGAGCCCGGCTTCCTTCAAGAGCAGCGGCGTGCTCTGGACAACCTCCGCTTCGACACCCGCAGCCAATACATCCAACAGGTGACCACCAGCCGCGCCAGCAGCCCCCTTATAGAAATCCTTATCCACATGAAAAAGAGAAACGAACTGCATCCACGCAGAATGAAACAGTGACTCGGAGCCAGTCCAAACAGCCCTGGCTGCGAGCGCGTGTGCGTCCACGTAGCGCTCCAAGTCGTCAGGAGGAGGGAGAGGCCTGAGAATGACCTCGGAGTTATAAAAGATAGGCAGCAGCACAGGCACGGGTCCCCTCGCCCCGGGCAAGACACAGTCTCTGCACCGCAGCCCATTGCATGCTTTCGGCTTCGAGTGCTGAGCCCACGGCGGGCCCGCCTGAGAGATGCGACCATCAATGAAATACGGCGTGGCGACCGCGGTACGATGTGCCGGCACACGCGCATAACCAAGGTCCCACGGATGCCCCCTTGGAGGACGCCGGCGTCCAGGATTGCTAGTCATTGCTGTGATCTGCTCAATGCCATCCTCACGTCGGTTGCGGAGAAGCGAGCAAATGTTGAGGTGGTGCGTGTGTCCAGCCCGGCTCGCATTCCAGGTGGCCTCCTCCAATTTGCTCCCATTGAGAGCTCCTGCCTTTACCTCAATGGCGAGAACCTCACGGCGGGCTGGAAAGTAGGCAACAAAATCCGGCCTGTGTAGATGGGAGGCGCGAATCACACGGGCCACGCGGGTTGCGCCCATGGTGCGAAGGACACACGCGGTCAAGAACTCTCCGAAGTCTCCAACCAGCGTAGTGGGAAGGTGCTGCTGGTCGTTTCCCCTCCATCGTCCCCTGACGAACTGATTGAAAAAATCGGGCAACGCGGAATAGAGCGAACCCCAGTCGCTTTCAAGATGGGGCCTGAAGAGAGTCGCAGTCGGCTCATCCACTCGGACCGAACGCACCGGTGTGACGCCCGGCCACATTCCTTGCGAGATCTGGTCAAGCTCGTCACTCAGGTGAAGCTCCGGTGCGCGAACCTGGAAAGTAAATTCTCTCACTCTTGGCTCCCCGGGGTTGACCTGCTCGGCAGTCCACCAGTCAGCATACACTAGCCTCCCCCCCATGTCGCACGTCGTGGATTCCACTTCACTTGCGTGCATAGAGTTCCCGTGCGCCACGGCCCGTTTGTATCCGATGGTCAGCCCGCCTCACGTGCTGCCGATACGCGTCCGAGTTGGGCAACGCGCGCCCGGCGGGGGCAAGGATTCCTCCGCGTGCCCGCCCCTTCCCACCCAGCTGGGGTTCACCCTCGTCGAGTGGCTCGTCGGCACCGCCATCGGCGCCCTGGAACTATCCGGCCAACATCCGCCAGGTACGGCTCACCCTGGTAGCGCGCAGCACCCGGGCCGACACGCAGCGCCCGGGAGATGACGTGCTCACGCCCGGGACCCCGAGCGACGGGAGCTTCGCGCTCCCGCCGCACCACCCACGTGGCGACCGCTGAAGAATCTGGGCACCACGCCCGCGCGGGACTTCGACCCGTGCGGTGGTGGCCTCTCTCGCGCCGTGCTGCGTGGCGCCATCGCTCCCAAGAACCTGCTGATGCGCTCCCTGTTCACCCCCGTCCACCTGGGGGGAGGGTGAGCGCGTTAGCCTCCCAGGAATGGCCCTCGCACAGGGTCCTCTCCAGGGGTGAAGCTCAGACTTCTTCGTCGGGCAGGAGCGTGAGCAGCAACTCGTCGTCAGGCCCGAGTGGGCGCCAGCCGGGCGGCGGTGGTGAGGCGCGGAGCGCTGCCCTGGCCTGCTTGACACGCTCCTTATGTGTTTCTGGCGTGTAGGCAGTCCAACAGCCGAGCGCCTCGGCGACGGCGAAGCGGGCCTCGTCATCCATCACTGCTGGCCAACCGTCGGGAACGCTCTCGGTCCACAGGCGCGCGAAAACGTCCCGCACAAACCGCGTGACCTGCTTGCGCCGCTCCGCCTCGGCGAGCAGTCCACTCAAGACCTGTACCCCGGCGACGTCGTCCTTGCCCAATTCCTCGGCGAGCAAGTGAAGCGGGACGGCAGGGCGCGCCTCGGCGAAGGCAGTGAGCGAATCGAAGCCGCGCTCCCGGACCCGCTCATACAAGCGTGCTTTGATGTTACCCTCCCAAGCGCGTCCGTCACTCATCGTCCCCTCCACGAGATGAACCCGCACCGCGATGAGCGCCCCTGTTGCCCTGCGCTCGTCGTCAAGCCGCGCGACCACGGGGCTCTGCGAGCATTGACTCAGACCTCTTCGTCGGGCAGGAGCGTGAGCAGCAGTTCGTCGTCAGGCCCGCGCGGGAGCCAACCGGGCGGCGGCGGCGCGGCCAGGAGTGCATCACCAGCCCTGTCAGCGCGCTCCTTGTGGGTTTCTGGAGTGTAGGCGAACCAGCGACCCATTGCCTTGGCAACCCTGAAGCGGTTGGCATCGTCCAGCACAGTCGGCCACCCATCGGGAAGACTCTGGGACAACATGCGCACGAGCACATCACGCACGAAGCGAGTGACCTGCTTGCGCTGCTCCGCCTCGGCGAGCAACCCACTCAGCACCTGCACCCCTGCGATGTCGTCCGGGCCCAACTCGTCAGCCAGCGCCACCAAGGAGGCAGTAGGGCGGGTGTTCGCGAAAGCAGTGAGCGAGTCGTAACCCCGATCGCGAACCCGCTCATACAGCCGCGCTCTAACGTTGCCCTCCCAAGCACCTCCATCGCTCATTGTCCCTTCCAGTGATGATGCTCAGGCTTCTTCGTCAGGGAGGAGCGTGAGCAGCAACTCGTCGTCCGGCCCGAGCGGACGCCAACCGGGCGGCGGCGGCGTGGCGAGGAGTGAATCGCCTGCCTTGTCAACGCGCTCCTTATGGGTTTCAGGAGCACTGGCAAACCACGTGCCGAGCGCCACGGCAACCTTGAGGCGGTTTTCGTCGTCCAGCACGGTCGGCCAGCCATTGGGGAGACGCTGAGACAGTTCGCGCACGAGCAGGCTGCGCACCAGGCGCGTGACCTGCTTGCGCCGCTCCGCTTCGGCCAACAGTCCGCCGAACACCTGCACGCCCGCGATGTCGTCCGGCCCCAGCTCCTCGGCCAGCGCCACCAGCGAAGCGGTGGGACGCGCCTCGGCGAAGGCGGTGAGCGAGTCGTAGCCCCGCTCGCGGACCCGCTCGTACAAGCGCACCTTCCAGTTACCCTCCCAGGAGCGTCCGTCGGTCATCGCTCATTTCCCACGACAGCGGACGAAGTTCATCGGGATGTCATAGAACCTCATACGCTCCGCGACGATCTCCAGGATCGTGTTCCGCGTCAACATCCGGCCTGCCCTGGACTCGGCTTTGAGCAGCGCCCCCATGAGCATCTGGTTCCATTCACCCGGCCACGTGCGGCCCTGCTTCCAGTCGCCACCACCGTGAATCGCCTGGTGGTGGGCCTGCTGCAACGTGACGCAGAACCGCTCGATGCTCAGCTCGCCAGTGAAGCCGCGCTGCTCGAACCACTCGCGGAACTCCTTGGGCATGACGTGGTGACGCGGGGGCGCGGCCATACCGGCGCCTGTCTTGCCCGTCACGCGCATGCCCCGCACCTCGGGGCTGTCGCCCAGCGCCTCACGCACGCCACTCGGGAGGTCGCCGTGCCCCTGCGCCATCATCACGTGGCCGGCCTGGAGGCGCACGGCGGCGCTGACGGCGGGCAGGGAGAGGACGCCCGCGCGCACCAACTGGCGCATCATCTCCACCCACTCGGCGGACACCACCATCCGCGTCCCCATCATCACCCCGTTGGGGCCCACCGCGAGGCCCACGCCGAGCGTGACGGGCGCCGCCGCGCGCAGCGCGGGCAGGGTGAACTTCAGCGCCGACACGAGGGTGAGCGCCTCCATGGACTCCTTCAACAGCAGCGCCGCCTCGAGGACCTTCACCCCCTTGTTCATGGTCTCGAGGAGCTCGGCGAGCTCGCGCGTGAGGTGGCCCAC
>NZ_DASUNC010000208.1:0-26463 GCF_036277355.1 Archangium sp. | reverse complement strand
GCAGGCCCTTCCTCATCGACTTCGGCACCGCGCGCCTGCCGGGAGCCCTCACCCAGACGCTGGGCCTGCCCGAGGGCGTCCTGCACCTGGTGCCGCCCGAGCTCCTGGCCTACACGCGCACCGAGGCGTGGAAGCGGGGCGTGCCCTTCCAGGGGGGCGTGCCCGCGGACTTGTACGCACTGGGGGTGCTGCTCTACCAGGGCCTGACGGACCTCCACCCCTTCAACCCCGAGCTGCCAGACAAGGAGTTGTTGGCCGCCATCGCCAGCGTCCCTCCCACCGCCCCCCACCTCCTCAACCCCCTGGCACCGCGCGCTCTCGGCGACATCTCCCTGAAGCTGCTGGAGAAGAGGCCCGAGGACCGGTACCCGGATACCGAGGCAGTGCTCCAGGCGCTGGAGGCGGCCGTGGAGAAGGTGAGGAAGTCCCCCGCCTGGAAGGTGCCCCTCTTCGCCGTTGAGGACAGTCCGCAAAAATCTCTCCCCCAAGAGGTGGCGGTACAGCCGGCCCCCCCTCCGGAGTCGGTGCGCGAGGCTCCAAAGGAGGCATCGCCATCCGAGGAAGAGAGCCAGGAGGAGCCGGAGCAGGTGACCCCTCCGGCACCTGCCGGCCCGCGGCGTGCGAAGTGGCCCCTGGTCGTACTCGCGGGCCTGACCGTGCTCGGCCTTGCCTTGTGGCTGGTGCACTCCACACTCACGCCACCACCCGAGGCGCTGCCGCCTGGGGTTGGCCCTGAGAAAGGAAGCCCCGCCGTGTCCACCCGCTCCATCCCCTCGAGTCTCCTCGCCGCCTGGCTGTGTGCCGTCGCTGGCCTGGGCTGTCCGGCCGCCCAGGTGAAACCCCCGGAGCCCGAGGACTGCCCCGACGAAGTGACGAAGAAGATGTTCCGGGAGTGGATGGTTCAAACGGGCTACGGTCTTCGGGCCATCGTGGACATCAACCAGCCCGGCGACCAAAGCGAGGTGGGCACCTACCAGGAGGGGCCCGTCATCGGACGCCTCGTGGAGGGCGCTGGAGGCCTGCCCGCGGGGACGATTCTCCATGGCCACCTGTGGACGGGACCCGGCATCTACGAGTTCAGGGAGAAGAAGAAAGTCCCGGCCGTCCTGGGCCGCTACACACTGGCCGTGCTGCCCGACGGGCAGAAACACCCTGTGTGCATCGTACTGGGCGGAGAGGACGGGCGTGTCCCCTTAGAGGAAGGCTCCAAACCTGGTGCCTTAGTGCTGGCGCGGGAGTTGCCATTGACCGCCGTCTGGCGCTGGCCGTGAAAGACATGGCTCCTCGGAGCCGCCTTGAACTCGATGTGATTGCCCGGCGATGACCACCAGGGTTCTCGGAATCGATACAGCCCTCGTTGGCTGGGAAGCGGTCGGAAGCGCGATCATCGAGTTCGACGCTTCCTCGTTCACTCGAGTGCGCGCTCCCGCGATCCCGTGGCCACGCCAGCCGTTGAGCGCTCGTGCCCTCGCCGTGGAGATTGATCGGTTCGCGCGCGCGGAGCACATCGCGGCAGTCGCCATCGACGGACCGCAGGGGTGGAGGGATCCTGCTACACCGCCGGGTACCCCCGGCGTAGGCCGCCGGTGCGAATACCTCTGCCGCACGCAGGGCAAGACAGGCGTCCATCCCCAGACGTTCCCGGCGAACCAGCGCCCCTGGATCGAGTTCTGCATCGAGCTGTTCGATGAGCTCCTGGCGTTCCCGGGCGTCGCGCTCGCCGAACCTGGAAAGCTCCAACCTCCGCCTGCCGGGGGATACTGGGTTCTCGAGTGCTATCCGACCTCGGCGTGGCGCTCCAGTGGGCTGACTCCGCTCCCCGGCAAGGCCAGAAAGCCGCGGCTCCAGCCATTCTTCGACGGACTGCGCGACCGATTCATGCTCCCGGATAGCATTCCGCCGCGGACGCACGACGACCTCCAAGCGCTCGTGGCGGCGTTGACCGCCGTCCCCGTCGCAGGCGGGCCCGCAACGGCGCTTCCGCGGGGCGTACCCGCGAGGACGGAACAGGCCTGGGGCGGGAAGCCTCGACGTCTTGAAGGGTTCATCTGGAATGTTCAGCCGGCCGGCTTCCTCTTGACTCGTGATGACAGCGGACCCCGGCGGACCCCGCCCACCGGCGAGACGCTCCGAGCCGCGACCGGACCCACTGTTCGAGTCACACAGCCTGTGCTCGATCAAGTGGCACGTGCCGGCCCCACACAGGCCCAGATTGCATTCACGAGACTCCCGGAAGGAGGGAAGCACGCGAGGAGACGTGTGTCCCTCGATGTCGAGGGGTCGAGTTATTGCGTGCTCATTGGAGACACGTCGGCAATCTGGCGGAGCCACCAGGACCCGAGCACGGCCGCCTCCTTCGAGGAGTTATTCGCGTTCCTCTCGGACCAGCCTGACGACCGTGCGGACGCAACCATCATCGGGCAAGACCCTGGCTTTTGACCCGTCATGCTCCGCTGCCTCGCCTGGTGGTGTCGGAGAGACCTCGAAGGCCGAATCAAAAAACGGGTAAGGTCGAACGCGCCCCGGGTTGAACCCCTGCCCCACCCGTGAGCCCGCCCGTCCGCTGTGCCACCAGACCAGCCAGCGTGTCCTCCGGTCGCATGGCGAAGCCCGGGCCACATGCCCACCGTCCCCCGAGCGGAGCGAGGGGGGAGCCATGAAGGCACGAAACACCATCAGCACACTGCTGCTGTCAACGGGGCTGCTCACCGGAGCCCAGGCGCGGGCCGAGGATGCGCCAGGCCGGCATGGCTGGGACCTCACGGTGGAGGCGAACACGGACTTCCCGCTGTCGGTGGGCGGGAGGCTGGGAGTGGAGTCACCGTGGCGTCTGCGGCTGTCGACCTCACTGGGCTACCTGCCAGCGGGATACGTGGGGCGGGTGAACGACGTGGCGGTGGGACTGGACGCCTACAGCCGCAACGAGGCGGACCTCATCGAGAACGCGCTGAAGAACTCGCTGGTGTGGAGGACGCACGTGGGCTGGAGACCCTTCGCGGGAGCGGGCCTGTACGTGGAGGGCGGCTACGGGCTGGTGGCGCTCGGCGGCGAGGTGAATGCCGAGGACGTGCTGGCATCGCTCATCGGCATCGAACCGCCCGAGGGCGAGGAGGCGCTGAACCGCGAGTACCGGGTGCGCTCGGTGTTGCACATGCTGGACGTGGAGGTGGGCTGGCGCTGGGGGCTGGGCGCGGGGTGGACGGCGCGCACGGCGCTGGGAGCGGCCTTCACGCTGGACTCCAACAGCCGGGTGGAGCCCCAGTTCCAGCCGAGCCAGCCGCTGCTGGTCAGCATCTTCTCGCGTCTGGCGGAGGGCGAGCTGGACAGGACCTTCGAGAAGTACGTGCACCTGCCGGTGCTCTCCTTCTCCATCGGCTACGCCTTCTGAGGTGACGGCGGAGGGCGGGTGAGACGGAATCACCCGTGACGTCAGCCGACGTGTCGGGTTACAACTTGACACCCGACATCCGTTTGTGGTCAAATCATGAATAATCGTATTTGACCTCAATGGGGGTGGTCTGTGCGTACACGGAAGGCCCTGCTCGCCCTGTGGGCGATGCTGAGCACCGCCGGGTGTGGGCATGGGGAGGCCGTGCGGAGGGAGGAGCCCGGGAGCGGGCTGCGGGTGGAGTGTGCCCGGGGCGACGAGGGAGCGTGCGGGGCGGAGACGTCCGGGGAGGAGACGCGGAGCAAGGGAGGGACGGTCTCGGCGCGCATCTGGGCGCTCATCGCGCAGGGGCAGTTCGCGGAGGCGCAGGCGCTGATCGCCGAGTCGACGGCGGCGGGCCTCATCACGCAGCAGACGGCGACGCGGATGGCGGAGCGCATCACGCTGCTCACCACGCGGCTGGGGCAGGTGCCCGCGACGCTGCAGCGGGTGAAGGACTTCCCCTCGCAGCTGCGGGAGCACTCGCTCTTCCAGATCAAGCAGATGCTGGAGAACAAGGACTTCAGCCTGGCGACGCAGGCGCAGTTGAAGCTGGCCGAGAAGCTCATCGAGCAGCAGGAGCGGTTGATGGAGAAGGTGCAATGACGAAGACGCCCTTGCATCCCACGGTCGGGGAACTGCTCGAGAAGCTGCGCGAGGCCCGGAAGGGCCGGGGGACGGAGTCGCTCCGGCTGGAGCAGGTGAGGCGTTACCGCGAGCTCGTGGCACACAACCCCACCTTCACTCCGGCGCTGCTGGAGCTGGGCCGGCTGCTGCAGCTGACGGACGAGCCCGGAGTGGAGCCGGAGGAAGCGTTCGTGGAGGTCCAGCGGTTGCTGGAGCAGGCCGTCGAGGTCTCGGGGCGGGAGGCAGCCGCCGTGGTGGAGCTGGGCTACTTCCTGGACACCCTGCGGAACGCATCCGAGAAGGCCACGCCGCTGTACGAGGAAGGCGCGGCGAAGGCGCTGGAGACGCTGGAGGACGCGTGGGCGGGACTGATGCGAGCCTGGGTCCACGAGCGGACGACGGAGTCTTTGAAGAAGGCGCTGGAGCTGAGCGAGCTGGCGGAGAAACTCTTCCCGGACTCGGGCCGCATCCAGGGAGTCGTGCACGACGCACGCAACACGGCCATCCGGGATGGTCTGCTGAAGCCCTGACTCCCTCTCCCTCCGGGAGAGGGCGGGGGTGAGGGTATCCGGTTCCCGAGTTGCCCCGGTGAGGCGCCCCTGGCCGCTCCCCGGACGACCGAGGCCCACGGTGACCCCGTGTCCCCACGCGGGCCACTGCTCGAATAGGCTCGGAGCCCGCATGAGCCTCCTGCGCCGAGCGAAGCGAGAAGACAATCCCCAACTGTTGGAGCTGTTCGGCGCGGTGCCGATGCAGGGCGAGCTGGTGCTGGCCACGCAGCGTGCGCCGGACTTCTTCCGTCTCTACGACATGCAGCGGGGAGACGCGGAGCTCTGGGTGAACGAAGTCGAGGACGGCCTGGACGGAATGGGGGCCATCCTCGTGAGGGACGGCTGGCTGGAAGGCAGACCGTGCCGGGTGGGCTACCTGGGAGACCTGCGCACGCGCTTCTCGGCGAGGCGGAGCCGGGGCCTGGCGCGCTTCTACGGTCCGGTGCTGGAGGAGACGGCGAAGCGGCTGGGCGTGGAGGCATTCCTCACGGCGGTGATGGCGAGCAACGCGGCGGCGCTGCAAGCCCTCGTGAAGCGCAAGAGGCACCGCGAGGCCCAACCGCACTACTCGCTCCTGCGGCGCTTCTCGGCGGTCTCGGTGCACTTCACCCGCCGCCGGGAACCCACACCGGGCCGCTACCAGGTACGCCGCGCCACGGCCGAGGACGTGCCGGCGATGGAGGCACTGCTGGACGCGGACCACCGCACGCGTCCCTTCGGCTACCGGTACGACCTGGGGGAGCTGAGGCACCGGCTGGAGCGCTGGCCGGGGATGAGCGTGGAGGGCAGCTACGTGGCCTTCGACGGGAGCGGGAAGCTGGTGGGGTGCACATCGGCGTGGGACCCGGAGGCGGTGAAGCGCTACCGCGTCATGGCGTACCGGGGCTCGATGCGGTGGGTGAAGTGGGGCTACGACGCGATGGCCACGGTGCTGCGCGCGCCGAGGCTGCCCGCGCCGGGCAACGACTTCCGCTACTTCTACCTGTGCAACACGAGCGTGGTGGGAGAGGACCCGGCCATCCTGCGCGCGCTGGTGGAGCGGGTGTACGCGGATCACCACGGCCGGGGCTACCACTTCTTCTCGCTCTACCTGGGCGAGGAGGATCCGCTCGCTCCGGCGCTGGCGGGCTTCTTCCAGCGCAAGCTGGACTTCCACCTGTACGCGGTGACGCCGGCCAGCATGGCGCGCGAGCACTTCCCATCGGGACGCACCGGCTTCGAGATGGCGCTGGCCTGAAGCACGGCGCGCTCAGTACGACGAGAAGGGCGGCCGCACCATGACGAGCTTCGGGTAGGCGCAGCGGAAGCCCGACTTCTCGTAGTTGCGCTGCGAGGCGGTGGCCGGCTCGGTGGAGGCGGTCACCACATCGGCGCCGTGCTCGGCGGCCCAGGCCATGCGCGCCTGGATGAGCGCGAGCTGCAACCCCTTCCCCCGGGACAGCGGCACCACCCCATCGGCGGACAGCAGCGCCACGCCGTCCGTCACGGACACCACGCCCACGCCCCGGGGCTCGCCATTCTGGAGCGCCAGGAAGCAGGTGTTGCCCTGCGTGTGGACGATGCCCAACCCACCGGACAGCTCCAGCTCGGACGCGGCGGGCCGCCCCAGGTAGGCGAGGAAGAAGAGCTCGGCCCAGTGCCGCTCCTCGCCCGGACGCACGGGCCGCACCTCGACCCCCGGCACGGGCGGCGGCACGGGCGTGGGCTGCCGGTACCAGACCTGGAGGAAGCGCTCCACGCGGTAGCCCCGCGCGCCCAGCTTCCCGGACAGCGAGGGCTCGGAGAAGGGATTCAGCTCGATGCGGACGGCGCCCCCGCCCTGCCCCAGCAGGTCCTCGATGCGATCCAGGTCCGCCAGACTCACCATGCCCTCCAGCCCCACGCCGATGGCGGCGGAGAAGGACGAGCGCGGCCCGAGGAACAGGGCGCGCCCACCGGCGACGCGCAGCGCGGGGGCTCCCTGCCGCGAGGTGATGGGCGTCCGGTCGATCTGCTCCGCCTGGGCGTTCTCGATGCGCCGTGCGAGCACGCGAGGGTCCTGCACTGGATGAGCTGGCATGGAGTCTCCGGCCGCGAGTCTGCTCGCAAGCCCCCGGGAGGGTCGAGCACGCTTGCGAGACATGCGTCCGCCATCTCATGCTTCGGGGATGCCAAGACATCAACTCCTGGGATGCGTGCTCGCCCTGCTCCTCGCGGGTGCCGGGTGTACGGCGGGCCGGGTCCATTCCACACCCGCCGGGAGCGACGGCACCGAGGCGCGTCTGGAGCGGGCCCAGGCCCTCCTGCGAGGACCGGACCGCGAGGCCGCGCTCACGGACCTGGAGGAGCTCTCACGCGAGCTGGAAGCGCGGCTGAAGGAGCGGCCCGAGGATGCGCGGCTCCACGGGCTGCTGGCGCGCACGGCCTTCTATCTGCAGTGGGAGGAGAAGGCGTACGCGGAGGCCGAGCGGGCGCTGGCGCTCGAGCCGGACCAGGCCGAGTCCCACTACATCCAGGCCTTCCTGCTCGGCGGCCAGGACAAGGCCGGAGAGGCGCTCGTCCACGCCACGCGGGCCGCGGAGCTGGAGCCGAAGCAGGGCAGCTACTGGCAGCTGTTGGGCACGCTCCACCTGCAGCTCGACCAGCCGGTGGAGGCGCGCGGGGCGCTCGAGAAGACGCTGTCGCTGGAGCCGAGGAACGCGCAGGCGCTCTTCGTCCTGGGGCTGCTGGCCATGGACGAGGGCAAGGCGGACGAGGCGCTGGAGGCCTACGAGAAGGCGCGCGAGTACGAGCCGGAGTTCGCCATGGCGCACTACAACGCCGGGCAGCTGCGGCATCTGCGGGGTGAATCGGCCGCGGCGCTGGAGCGCTTCCAGAAGGCGGCGGAGCTGGAGCCGGGGGACTGGCGGACGCGGGCCAAGCTGGTGCAGCTGCACCAGGCACTGGGCAACACGGAGAAGCGGGAGGCGGAGCGCGAGGAGCTGCTGCTGCTGCGGCAGGCGGGCAAGGTGGACAAGGAGTACTACGTCCGCGAGCAGTTCCAGGAAGCGGGCCGCACGGTGATGGCGGTGGAGAACTTCGAGCTGGAGGGCGACTGGGCCAAGCGCTACGAGTTCCAGGTGTTCGCGCCGGACCAGGAGCGGCCCACGTTCGTCCTCTCGCTGGGCTCGTACGCGTACACCAACGTCTTCGCGCGCGAGAAGGACCCGACGGGCCCGCGCCTCTTCCACCTGGATGGCTACACCCCGGACGGCGCGCACGACACCTATGGCTTCTTCAACGGCGAGCCGTCCTACGACGACACGCGGAAGATGGTCGTCTCCATCCTGAAGGGCGAGCTCAAGCCCATGTCCTCGACGAAGCCGAGCCAGCAATAACCCCAGAAGCAGAATCCCCCGGAGGAACGAGTCCCACCGAGCCCCACTCCCCTCGCCCTCCGGGAGAGGGACGGGGTGAGGGTGCCACGCGCCCCGGGTTCCCCCCGGGCGGACCTCACCGCGCGGCCGTGCTCTCCTCGCGGGCCTCTTGCTTGCGCACGGGCAGCTCGAGGGTGAACGTGGCCCCCTGGCCGCGGCCGGCACTCTCACAGGAGAGCGAGCCACCCAGCTCCTCGGCGGCCAGCGCGCTGGTGTGCAGGCCAAACCCGTGCCCGTCCTTCTTCGTGGTGAAGCCGTGGGTGAAGAGGAGCGGGACGTGCTCCGGGGCAATGCCCGCCCCGTTGTCGGAGACGATGATGCTCAGCCGCCCGGCCTCGGCCGGCACCACGCGGAGGGTGAGACAACCATCCGGGCGGCCACCCTCCTTCACCGCGTGGCGCGCGTTGCTCAGCAGGTTGAGCAGGATTTGCAGCAGCTTGTGCCGATCCACCCAGACGGGCGGCACGGCGGCGTACTCGCGCCGCACCTCGATGCCCGCCTTCCCGAAGGAGGCCGCCTGCAGGCGCACCGCGCCGTCGATGAGCTCGGGCAGGGACACCTCCTCCACCAAGCCGGAGAAGCGCGCGTACTGCTGCTGCATGCCCACCACCACCCGGATGTGCTCCACCCCGTCACACAGCGCCTGCAACTCCGCGAGCACGGCCTCCTTGTCCTGGGTGAGCTGGGTGGTGAGCGCCTCGAGGTAGCCCGGCAGCTGCTTGCCCCGCGGATCCTCGGTGAGGAACGCGCTCAACCGCGCCTCGTTCTCGCGCAGCAGCTGCACGGCCTTCTCCAGGCTGGACACGCGCAGGCTCCGGATCCGCTCGGACACGATGCCGGCCGACACATTCACGCTGTTGAGCGTGTTGCCCACGTTGTGCAGCACGCCCGTGGCCACCTCGGCCATGCCCGCCTGGCGCGAGGCATCCACCAGCCCCCGGTGCAGCTCGCTCAGCCGCGCCTCGGCCGCCTTGCGCTCCGTCACGTCCCGCCCGAAGACGGTGAGCTTCAGCACCTCGCCGTGCTCGCCCCACACGGGGCTGACGGTCAGCTCCAGGTCGATCATCCGACCCGTCTCCCCCAGCGCCGGCAGGCGCACCTCCTCCTTCAGCCGATGGCCTTCCCGGGCGCGCTCCAGCCGCCCCCTCCAGCGCACCTGCCGCTCGGGGGGCAGCTCGCGGAAGACGAACGTGCCGGGGGGAATGTCCCGGCCGAAGATGCGCTGGAAGTACTGCCTGGCGGAGTGGTTGGCGGTGAGCAGCCGCCCCTCCACGTCCAGGGAGCACACGACGTCATCGGTGCTCTCGATGAGGCTGGACAGCTCGCCCTCGTTCTCGTGCAGCGTCCTGCGGGCCTGCTCGAGCGTCTCGTGCGCCTCCGTCCGGAAGGTGAGGAACAGGGACGTCACCGCCCAGCCGAACGCGATGAAGAGGGCCGTGAAGATGCCCATGGACCACTCCATGGCACTCAAGCCCGGCCGCGACATGCCCAGCGGATAGAAGACGAGCGGCGTCAGGGCGCAGAGCACGGACACGGCCAGCCCGAGCTTCCACCCCAGCAGGTAGGCCGCCATCACCGGGACCAGCACGCTCGCGGCATGCGTGGTCATGGCCGGCAGCTCCAGGGCGAGCGAGTTGAAGAGGATGGCGGCCCACAGGAAGACGCACAGCAACAGCGCCGGCAGGTGGGGCGAGGCGCGCCACCGCAGCAGCGCCAGCAACCCCAGGAAGAAGCCACCGGACAGCGCGCTCGGCACGCCCAGGCTCCACGCGGACGGGGTGAACTGCAACAGCCCGGTGAACACCACGGCGCCCCCGAACTGGCTCAGGCAGAGCGCGACCACCATCCGGGCCCGGCTCAGCTCCAGGGGAGAACCGTGGCGGAGGGGCGCCGGGATGAACACATCCAGCCGATTCACCAGCCGCGTCCAGAGCACGGTGAACCGAGCCGCCCACCCGCGCCGCGCCAGACCCACGCTGTCTCCGTCCCCCCGGGTGTCCTCGCTCGACATCATCCTCTCCGGGTCGATGGCCGCGACTATGCCGCAACCCGCTCCGGAAGAAGAAGCCTCCCCCCCCGCTCAGGAGGCGAGCACGGCCCGGCGCTCGGCGGCGGGCTCGCCCAGGGGCAGCAAGAGGGTGAAGGTCGTACCGGCCCCCTGCTCGCTGCGCACCCGCAGCTCCCCGCCCATCTTCTGCACGAGCGAGTGGCTGATGGACAGCCCCAGCCCGGTGCCCAAACCCGCCGGCTTGGTGGTGAAGAACGGATCGAAGATGCGCGGCAGCACCTCGGGAGGAATCCCGTGGCCGGAGTCCGACACGTCCACGCGCACGAAGCTCCCTTCACGCGCGGTGCGGATGCGCAGGGTGTGGCGCTGCGGCGAGCCGGGCTGCATGGCCTGGATGGCATTGATGACCAGGTTGAGGAACACCTGGCTGAGCCGGCTCTCGCAGGCGAACACGGGCGGCAGCTCGCCGTCGTAGTCCTTCACCAGCGCCGCCGTGCGCTTGAGCTCGGTGTGGGCCATGCGCAGCACGAAGTCCAGGCTCCCATTCACGTTCACCGGCGCCAGCGCGTT
The DNA here is from genome assembly GCF_036277355.1 of Archangium sp. Classification (GTDB taxonomy): domain Bacteria; phylum Myxococcota; class Myxococcia; order Myxococcales; family Myxococcaceae; genus Archangium. The sequence goes on along the minus strand of NZ_DASUNC010000208.1, from coordinate 15,885 downwards.
GTCCGGCGCGTGCGAGAAGAAGCTCATGTCGCGCACGATGTCCCGGATGCGCTTGCAGCCATCGAGCGACTCGGCGATGACCTCCTTCGCCTCGGCGAAGAGCTCCGCCAGCGGGGCCGGGACGCCGGGCATGCCCGGCAGCTGCCGCTCCAGGTCCTCGCGCCAGCCCTGCAGATAGCCGAGGTTGGAGAGCACGTAGGCCATGGGGTTGTTGATTTCATGGGCGAGGCCCGCCGCCAGCGCCCCCACCGAGGCGAGCCGCTCGTTCTGGATGCTCTGCTGCTCCAGCCGCCGCTTCTCGGTGAGATCATGCCCCACGAGCAGCAGGCGCCGCGCGGAGCCGACCTCCTGGAGCGAGGCCACGACGTCCAGCGCGAAGCGCTCACCGCGCGGAGCGCACAGCCCCTGGTTCTCCAGGCGCAGGGTGCCGCGCGAGAGCAGGGCGTGGAGCGACTGGCGCAGCACGTCGCGCTCGCTCTCCGGCACGAGCGACTCGAAGGGGGTGTTGAACAACTGGGGAGCCGAGCGCCCCAGCAGCCGCTCGGCCACCGGGTTGAGCTCGATGACCCGCCCCGCCTCGTCGAGCAGGAAGACGGCATCCCCGGAGGACTCGAGCAGCTGGCGGTTGCGCGCCTCGGTCTGCTTCACCTGGAGGCGCAGCTTCAGCAGCAGCTCCACCTGCCGCTTGAGCGCGAGCAGGTTGCGGCGCTGCTGCTCGTCGAGCACGCGGGACTGGCGATCGATGACGCACAGGGTGCCCAGGGTGAAACCATCCTCGGACAGGATGGGGGCACCCGCGTAGAAGCGGATGGAGGGGGCATGGGTCACCAGCGGATTGGCGGCGAAGCGCGGATCCTTCGAGGCGTCCTCGACGACGAACACGTGCTCGCGCTCGATGGCGAAGGTGCAGAAGGACACGCAGCGCTCCGTCTCGCGCACGCCCGGCAGGCCCACGTTGGCCTTGAACCACTGCCGGTCCCGGTCCACCAGGCTGATGAGCGCGATGGGCACACCGCACAGCTGGGCCGCCAGCTGGACGATGTCGTCGTATTCGGACTCGGGGAGCGTATCGAGGATGTCGTACCGACGAAGAGCCTGAAGGCGCTTCTCTTCGTACAAGAGACCGGGAGGAAGCATGCGGTCTTGATCTGCATCACCTCCCGGGGTGCGGCAGTGGTCCGAATCCAAACTGTGAACAGCAGGACACCTGGCGAGTGTGTCCTTCAACACAGTGGAGGGTCTCAGCGGACGACGGCCTCGAGATTGGCGGCCTCGACCCGGCAGGTGGCATCCGGGAAGTCCCCATCCACGGCCACCTGCAGCCGCAGCTCCTGGCGGCCGGTGACGAAGTCGGAGCGGCGCATCACCGACACGTAGGTGGGCAGGGACTCCGAGCCATCCGCGGGCGCCATCACCTGGACGCCCTCGAGGAGGACGGGCCCGTCGTAGCCCGTGAAGAGGTAACAGAGGACGACGCCGCCACCGGGACGCGACGCGGAGACCCGCGCGGTGAGGAGCATTCGCACGCGCGAGGGCACCGTCGTGTCGAACGACGTCACCACCTCCGGCACGTCGACGAACATGATGGAGTCGGCCTTCGCGGCCACCGCGCTCTGCTCGGCGTAGTACATGCGGAACCCCGGGCCCGCGGGACCCGCCGGACCCGCCGGGCCCTGCTCGCCCCGGGGTCCCTCTGCTCCCGGAGCACCGGGCTCCCCCCGAGGACCCATGGGCCCCTGCTCGCCCTGGGCGCCCCGCGGCCCCATGGGCCCGCGCTCTCCCGCTGGCCCCTGAGGACCGGTGGCCCCCTGGACCGAGCCCAGGTCACAGGCCGACAGACACAGCAACAACACTCCCCAGCTCAGCATCGCGCGCTTCATGGTGCCCATCCCCTCGGTGTTTGAAGAGGAGACCGGGCAGGGGATTTTTTCTGGGAACCGCCCCCTTTTTTTCCGGAGCGGCGTCAGTCGAAGCGGTGGTGCCGCCGGGTGTCGCGCATGAAGGCGTACACGAGCAGCGAGCAGAAGATGCAGCCCGACACGTACCAGAAGAACCACGTCTCATGGCCGGCCAGCTTGAGCCAGGTGCCCACGTACTCGGCGGTACCGCCGAAGATGGAGACGGTGAGCGCGTAGGGGAGCCCCACGCCCAGGGCGCGGACGCGAGCGGGGAAGAGCTCGGCCTTCACCACGGCGTTGATGGAGGTGTAGCCGGAGACGATGAGGAGCGCGGCCAGCACCAGCAGGAAGGCGGTGAAGGCATCGCGCGTGCGCGTGAGGGCCGTCAGCAGGGGCACGGTGCACAACGTCCCCATGACGCCGAACCACATGAGCACGGGCCTGCGGCCGATCTTGTCGGAGAGGAGGCCGAACACCGGCTGCACCAGCATGTAGAGGAAGAGGGAGGAGACGGAGATGAGCGTGGACTGGTCTCGGGTGAGGCCCACCGAGTTGACCAGGAACTTCTGCATGTAGACGGTGTACGTGTAGAAGGCGAGCGTGCCGCCCAGGGTGAGCCCGACGACGAGGGCGATCTCCCGGGGGTGGCGCAGCAGCTCGCGCATGGGGTGGTGCTCCGTCTTCCTGGCGGCCTCGGCCTGGAAGGCCTCCGTCTCCACCATGTTGCGGCGCATGAAGAAGCCGAAGACGGCGAGCGCGGCGCCACAGAGGAACGGAATGCGCCAGCCCCAGGCCTCGAGTTGAGGACCGGTGAGCACCAGCCGCTGCAGCACCAGCAGCGTCACGGTGGCGAGCAGCTGGCCCATGATGAGGGTGACGTACTGGAAGGAGCTGTAGAAGCCGCGGTGGCGGGAGGTGGCGACCTCGCTGAGGTAGGTGGCGCTGGTGCCGTACTCGCCGCCGAGCGAGAGCCCCTGGAGCAGGCGGGCGAGGATGAGGATGACGGGGGCGAGGACGCCGATGCGCTCATAGGTGGGGCACAGGGCGATGATGAAGGAGCCCAGGCACATGAGCGTGACGGAGAGCGACAGGGCGGCGCGGCGCCCGCGCAGGTCCGCGTAGAGGCCCATGAGCCAGCCGCCCACGGGACGGATGAGGAAGCCGAGCGCGAAGACTCCCGCGGTGTTGAGCTGCTCCACCACGGGGTTGTCGTGGGGGAAGAACGAGCGGGCGAAGTACAGCGAGAACGCCGAGTAGATGTAGAAGTCGTACCACTCGATGAGGTTGCCCACCGAGCCGCCGAAGATGGAGAGGAGGCGCTGGCGCACGCTCGGATCCGCGGCGGACGCGGACGTGAGGATGGAGGAGGTCTCGGACACCGCGGCCCTCACTCCCGCGTGACGAAGCGGAACACGTCGGCGAGCGCGGTCACGAAGCCCATCTCCTGGATGGCCCGCAGCTCCCCGCCGTCGAGCCACACACCGTGGCACCGCTCGCACACGTCGAGCAGCACGTGACGGTCGCGCTCGCTGCGCACCTTCTTCATGATTCCCCGGGGACGGCACCGGGGACAGGCCACCTCGCGCGTCTGGACCTCGTCGGCCGGCAGCTGGCGCCACTCGAGGAACCGCACGTTCACGGTGGACTCCAACCGCCGCAGGTCCTCGCCCTCGAGCCAGTGCCCTTCGCACTGGGGGCACTGCTGCGCCTCGACCCCCTCGGGCTGCACCGGGGTCATCACCTTGTCACAACGTGGGCAGTTCATGGTCCCACCTACGGTATCAAGTCTCAGATCCAGAAGACGATGCCGCGCTCCTCGTCCGCGGGGCCCTCGCCGTGTCCGCCCTCGAGCAGCCAGCGGCGATAGGCCTCGATGTCCGCGTGGAGCAGGTCCGCCTCGGTGCCGGCGAAGACGCCGCCTCCGGGACCGTTCGTCAGGCCCTCGCGCTGCACCTTCATGATGTCCACGTCCTGGCGGATGACTTGCGTGGTGTACCAGCGCACCAGCGGCATGAGGGCCCGCGCCACCAGCGCGCGCGGCAGGTCATACGGCAGCCGGTAGCTGATGGCCGTGTAGACGAGGCTGTCCGTGGGGCCAATCGGCGTCACCTGCGAGTTGATGGCGAAGCCGCTGCGCTCGCCCCACATGTAATCCACGCGGGTGATGTTGGGGATGAAGTAATGGTCCGTGTGGACCATGGGCAGGCCACTCGGGTTGAAGATGCGGCCCAGCCCCGTCACCGTGTCCTGCTCCTGCTGGTAGGTGACGAGCACGCTGCCCTCCGAGCGCTTCACCCGGGCCGGCACCCGCTTGCGCGCCGGGTCGCGGAACCACCCCCGGTGCACGAAGACGGTGTGCGGCACGTCCATGAAGTTCTCCACCAGGTTCGTCACCCCGTTGGGGAAGCGCGTGACCATGAAGTACACGGTCCACTCGGGCCGGCCCCAATACGGCACGCGGAAGGCCGGGCGGCGGGCGCGCTTCGCGTCTCCGCCCATGAAGACGTAGACGAGCCCGTCCTGCTCCAGCGTGTCGAAGCGCTGCAGCCTGCCGAGGTCGCACGGGCGCACCTGGAGGCCCGCGCGCGCGTGGCCCTGGGCATCGAGCGCCTCGCCACACTGACTCGGGCCGAGCGAGGGCACCTCCACCACCGCGCCCGAGGCGTCATAGGTCCACCCGTGGTACGGGCAGCCGATGCGGCCGTGGAAGACGTCTCCCGCGGACAGGCGCGCGTTGCGGTGCAGGCAGCGGTCGCGCAGGGCCGCGGGCCGGCCGTGCTCGTCGCGGAAGAGCACGAGGTTCGTCCCGAGGACGGTGCGCGCCAGCGGCTTGCCCTGGGGCAGCTCGGTGGAGAGACAGGCGACGTACCAGAAGTCCTTGAGGGCGCCGCAGCGGGTGAGGTCGGCCTCGGCCTCGAGGTCCACGGCGGGCGTCGTGACGAGCGCGAGGTTCGGGGCTTCGAGTGGATTCCTCATGACTGCTTTCCTTGCTGGGAGAACCAGGCGGTCCAGCCGGCCTGGCGATGGAGATCCGTGGGTTTGATGTCACCGGCGCGCTGGCCGAGCGCGATGCAGCGGGCCTCGTAGCGGCGGGTACCCTCGGTGACGCGCAGGGCGCTCACGGGGCCGAGCTGGCCGAGCTCGCGGGCATAGCGGTAGTGGTAGCCCTCGCACAGGGCGCGCTCGAGCGCCTGGGCGGCCTCGTGCAGGCGCGCGTCGGGCACGTCGGTCTCGAGGAAGAGCCGGTAGGCCGGTGGCGCGTGGGGCTCCCACTCGGGGGCCACCATGGCGAACGGGGGCCGCGGACCGCCGAGCACCGCGGGGAGCAGGGCCTCGAGCACGGTGGAGACGCGCGTGGCGGCGAGCTTCTCTCCGACGAGGTCACTCACGGCATCGGCGCGGCCCAGGAAGCGCAGACAGGGCGTGGCGTGGTGGAAGCCCTCGACGCGGACGAGGTCTCCGATGCGGTAGCGCAGCAGGCCGCCGGAGGTGGAGAGGAGGACGGAGTAGGTGCGGCCGGCTTCGAGCTCGTGCGCGAGCCGGGGGCGGGCCTCGGGGTGCTCGGGGTCGAGGAACTCGAAGAAGTGGCTGCGGACGGCGAGCACGGGGGCGGGCGCATCGAAGAGGGGCAGCGTGACGACGCCCTCGGTGGCGAGCAGGCCCTTGCCCTGGATTTCGACACCGTGGAAGCGGCGGCGCGCGGGAGCGACGGAGTGCGCGGCCTGGGCATCGGTCCACATGCTGAGCAGCGCGAGCCGGGGCCAGAGCATGCGTCCCTGGAGCCCGGAGCGGAGGGCCTCGCGAAGCAAGCGGGCACGCTCGGGACGGGGAGAGAACCGCATCCCAGCCAGCACCCCATCCACCTCCTCCGCGCCCCCTCCCCTCACCCTGCCCACTCCTCCCTCGCCCTCCGGGAGAGGGTCGGGGTGAGGGTATCCGCCCCCGTCCTCCCCACCGTGCCCCCCACCGAGTCCCCGAGGAGGCCTGCACACCCCGCGCTCCAAGTCCTCCGCCAGCCGCTCCCCGTGCCGCTCCAGTGCATCCATGAGCAGCGTGAGGAAGCTCGGATTCCACACGCTCAGGAGCGCCAGCTCCTCACACGCCACGAGGAACCACAGCGTCACATACCGGCACGACTCGACATCCGGCAGCCGGGCCACCGCGCCGGGCACGGCGAACACGCGCGAGAGCACCGGTTGCAGGAAGCGCGGGAAGTACGCCGAGTCCTCCACGCTCCCCACCGGAATCCCTCCGGCGGTCCTCCCCTGCTTGCGCCCGATGGGCGAGATGGACCAATAGCTCGGGCCCTCGCGGACCGCGGGGCGCGAGTGCAGCAGGTCGAACAGCATTGGCGCGAGCGCCCGGTGGAACTCGTCGAGCAGCCCTCGCGTCATGGGCACGTACTTGGACGCTCCCGAGGAGCCTCCCGAGGGCTCGAAGCGAATCACGGGCTCCCGGGTGAGGACGCGCGGTGAACCTGCCTTGAGCGCCTCGATGTCCGGGAGCACCGAGTCAGGCGTGGAGATGGGCACCGCATCCTGGAACTCGCGTGCCGTGCGGATGTTGGAGAAACCGGGGAGGCGCGTAGATTGAACGGTGTCCCTCGTGGCCCGGAGGATCCGCTCGAGGTTCTCGGACTGCGCCTGCTCCGGACTCTCGAGCGCTCGGTGGAACAGGAACGCGGCTGGTGCCTGGGCCGCCATGAGCCCCGACAGTAGACGGCGTGATGTCAGCATGGGTTCAACCTGGGGCCCTCGATACCCTCACCCCGTCCCTCTCCCGGAGGGCGAGGGGATATTGCGACAGTGGGGATTCGTGCTCACGGTGAGGGTGCTCGCGGTGGTGCTCATGCTCTCACTCCGATCAGCTTCAGGCCCCGGCGCGTCCACAGCCGCAGTTGCTTCATCGTCAGCTCCGTCAGCGCCCACAGCAGATCCCTCGCCCGGATCTCCGCCAGGCACACCAGCTCCTCTCCCTCCACGTGCGCCGGGTTGTTCTTCGCGAAGAAGGCGATGTGCGGATGCGCCGCGGCCTCCCGGTCGATCGGCGACACCCCATCCCTCACCCGGTAGTGCGCGCCCGCGAAGCGCACCGTCCCCTTCTTCCCGTCGTACTGCTCGCCGAACCAGCGCATGGACAGCGCGCGCAGGAATGACACCCGCTCCGGCGGCGATTCCCAGTCGTGCCGTGGCACCGTGCGCGGGAAGTGATTCACCGCCAGCAGGTACGTCTTGTAGCCCGCGCTCAACAGCAGCCACAGCAACGGCCGCAGCGGGCGGCGCAGCTTGCGCGCGAGCATGAAGCGCCCGAAGCGCACCTGCAGCTCCTTCTGTCCCCAATAGTCCGGGTGGATGACGGTGTCGCCCGAGAAGACGACCTCCACCGCCTGTCCCCCCACCTGCTCCTCCGAAACCCGCAGCGTGCTGAAGCCCACCAGCTCGCCCGAGCGTCTCGCGGACAGGAGGATCACATACTGCTTGTCGGCCAGGTCCCGTAGGAAGCGCTCGGCGCTGACGCCCGCGTAGCACACCTGCATCAACGCGAGCATCTGCGCGCGCTGGTGCTCGGTGAGCGACTCGCGCGAAACGGTGGCACCCTTCAAGGCGGAGAACATCGGACTCCCTATCGGCTGCCGCGCAGGCCCGCGGTCACGGCGGGCTGCGAGAGGACGTGGTAGCGGTCGGCCTCGAGCTGCACGGTCTGCACCTCGCCGCCGTACCAGTGAATCGAGGCCGTCACGGGGCCCGCATGCCGCCCCAGTCCGAAGTGCAGGCGCGGATCCGCCGAGGCACTCAGGCCTCCCATCAGCCCCACCTCCTGCACCTGCTCCACGCGCTTTCCGCCCTCCTCGTAGGACACGACGACGCGCGACCCCACCGCGCTCCGGGCCGTGCGCCGCCCATCCCCCACGAGCGACACGCCCACGAAGTGCGCCGCGTCCTTGCCCGCGCCCTCGCGCAGGGTGTTGCGGTAGACGGACGCGGGCCCGTGCTGGTTCGTGATGACGGCATCCAGGTCTCCGTCATCATCCAGGTCCGCGAGCAGCACGCCACGCGAGTTGTCCGGGTCATCCAGGCCCAGCTCCTTCGCCACGTCCACGAAGTGGCCAGGCTGCTCGTCGCCGAGGTTCATGTACGCGCGGCGCGGCTCGTTCGGGTAGATGGTGCGCCCGCGGATGTCGCCCCACTTGTCCGCGTACGTGTGCACCTCGGGGCCGGACTGCATCAGCTTGTGATTGACGTACCAGTAGTCCTTGCGCCCCGAGTCGTAGAGGTGATCCAACCGGTCATCGAGGTGCCCGTTGGCCTGCACGATGTCGGGCCACCCGTCGTTGTCGAGGTCCCCCGCCGCCGCGCCCCAGCCGAAGCGCCGCTCGTTGAGCGCACCGCGGAACGTCGCCTCGTCCTTGAACTCGGGGACGAACGGGTCCTTCCCCGGAGACAGCATCCACAGCAGGCTGCCCTCGGCCTGGAGCGAGTGGTGCACGTTGGACACGTACACATCCAGCCACCCGTTGCGGTCGAAGTCCGCCACGGTCGAGTTCATCCCCTTGTACGTGTCCTTGCCGATCTCCCCGAACAGCTTCCCCACCACCCGGCGGAAGTGTTTGCCCTGCTCGTTGAGGTAGAGCTCATCCGGGCCGAAGTCGTTGGCGATGTACAGGTCCGTCCAGCCGTCCTGGTTCAGGTCCACCGTGCTCACGGCGAGCGACCAGCGCGTCTCCTTCAGCCCCAGCGCCACGGAGTCGAGCTTCTCGAAGGTGCCATCGCCCCGGGCGCGGTAGAGCACGTTGAGGCCGCCGTTGTCGGCGTTGTGCCAGCCGTTGTGGAAGAAGCGCAGCATGCGCCGGTCCCCGGGGTACTCGGGCGGGGGCAGCTTGAAGAAGTTGAACGGGGTGGGCGTGGCGTAGTCCGGCAGGTGCGTGGTGAGCGCGTTGGCCACGAAGAGGTCCAGGTGCCCGTCCCGGTCGAAGTCGAGCAGCGTGACGGCCATGCTCACCGAGTGGTCCCCCACTCCGGCGCGCGTCGTGACGTCCTCGAAAGCCGCGGTGCCCGTCTCGCGCAGCAGGTTGCGCAGCAGCTTCGAGGGCCCGAAGGCCACCGCCACCGCCAGGTCCTGGTCCCCATCCCCGTCGTAGTCCACGAAGGTGCCACCGGCGGCCGCGCCCTCGGTGGTGTAGCTCGCGGCGATGTGCTCCAGCGCCGGCACCTTCACGCGCTCGAAGCGCATCTCCCCCAGGTTGCGGTACAGCGCGGCGCGGTCCCCGTCCGACTTGAGCGGATTCGTGAGGAAGAGATCCAGCTTCCCATCACCGTCGAAGTCCCCGGTGGCCACGGCGTCGCCCACGCTCAGCACCCACTTGGCCACGTGCAGCACGCGCGGGTCCACCTTCAACAGCACGTCCCCCATCGTCGAGCCGAGCCCCGTATGCGAGGCCTCCAGCCGCTCCATGTGGAAGGGCAGTGGTCGCGACTTCACCGAGGGCGCCACCACGAGGAAGTAGCCCGCGGCCATCGCCGCGCCGAGTCCCCCCACCGCCGCCAGGCGCTTCATCGGCCCCGGAGAGAACACCCCCGCGAAGTACGTGCGAGGCCCGCGCTGCCACAGGGCACGCCCGTGCAGGAAGAGGAAGCGCGCCGTGGCACACGTGAGGGCCGCGTAGAAGAAGGTGAAGACGCTCTCCTTGAGGTGGAGCACCAGGTCCACCAGCGTGAGGGCGAGCGCCAGGAGCACCTGGGCCCGGGGCGTCTTCGGCGACGTGCCCGGGTCGGTGATCATGTAGAAGGTGAAGATGAAGAAGGCCGGCGCGCCCAGCGTGCCGAGGAAGAGCACCTCGGGCGGCAGGTGGTGGCGCAGGATGTACGCGCGCAGGGCCGTCTGCAGCGCGTAGAAGAAGAGGAAGCTGAGCACCAGCCACGTGCGGCCCACGCGGAAGAAGAAGAGCACCAGCGCGGCCATGAGGATGAAGGCCGAGAGCGCCACCTCGCCATTGGCCCACTGGTAGGCCGGCGCCGCGGTGATGAGCTCGCGGGTGAAGAGCAGCGAGGTGGCCACGCCGAACATGGACGGGTTGAAGACGTGGCGGCCCTCGTACGTGAGCACGTACTTGGAGCCGATGGTCAGCCACACCGGCAGCAGCAGCAGCCAGCTCGAGTGCGAGTAGTTGAGCAGCAGCGCCAGCGAGCAGCATGAGATGTAGCCACTCAGCGGCACCACCTTCTCGCGGCGCAGCAGCCAGCCCAGGCCCGCGTCCAGCGCGCTGCCGGTGGCGACGATGGCCAGCATCTGCCACGGGTTGCGGTTGAAGCCGAAGAAGGAGAAGCCCAGCACGCCGTACAACGTGAGGATGGCCGCGAAGGGGATGCGCGGGTCGTTCCACCGGGGCCACACCCAGCCCCAGCGCTCGACGCGCGGGGCCGTGTGCACGCCGGTACCCACCGGCGCCGGATGTGCCACTGCCTGCTCAGCTCTCATGGGACGCGCCTCCGAGCGCGCACCGAGCGTGCCCCGCCCCCGTCCCTCTGTCCAGGACGGGCGGGGGGCTTGCATGTCCCCCCTGGAGCCTGCCCACCATGATGTCGATTCCCATGCATCCCTCCTCGTGCGCGCCCCTTCCTGCAAACTCCGGGCTCCTCCCACTTCGCGCTCCCGTCCCCCCCGGGTTGCTCGGCCGCGCCACCGTCCCCGCTCTCCTGCGGCTCGCCGCCACCCAGTGGGCGTGGATCTCCCTGTGCTGGCTGGCCATGGCGTGGGTGCCCGCCCTGTCGCCCCTGTTCGCGCTGCTCATCGCCGGCCGGCTGCATGCGCTCGGCGTCGTCCTGCATGACGCCATCCACCTGCCCTGGCGCCACAAGGGCCTCGCGCTCCGGCTGCTGGAGCTGCTCGCCGGCCTCCCCGTCGCCACCACGATGGAGGCCATGCGCTACCACCACCTGCGCCACCACCGCGACGCGGGCCTGCCCTCGGACCCCTACCGGCGCCCGCCCTCGAGCCCCTGGCGCCAGTTCGCCGTGTGGCTGCGCGTCTGCCCCATCCTCCCCTTCTGGGTGCTGCGCGGTCCCTTCGGGCTGCTCGCCTGGCTCCTCCCTCCGCTGCGCTCCCCGTACGCGCGGCTCTTCCTCCAGGACCGTTCCGGCGAGCCGCTCACCCACGACGCCGAGGTGCTCGCCTGCGCCCGCGCCGAGTCCGCCCAGGTCCTCTTCCACCTCGCGGTGCTCGCCGCCGCCCCGCGCTGGCCCTCGGCGGTGGGGCTCGGCTACGGGCTGCCCTTCCTGCTGACCTCGGCCCTGTGCGCGTGGCGGCTGCTCGCCGAGCACACTCCCAGCACGGTCCACGGACGCACCCTGCGTGACGTGCTCGCCTGCACTTCGGATCATGGGCTCGGCTGGATGGGCCGGCTGCTCACCGCGCCCCTCCACGTGGGCTGCCACGTGGTGCACCACCTGCATCCCCAGGTGTCCCTGCACCACCTGCCCCGGCTTCGCGACTGGTACCTCCTGCGCTACCCTGACCTCTACCCCCGCCCGCGCCGTCCCTGATGCTCGCCCCCCTCACCCGCGTCCTCATCCTCGCCCTGCTGGGCCTGTCCGCCGCGCTCGGCTTCCTGTTCTGGCGCAGGCAGAACGTCCAGGCGGCTCGCGGCGGCCGCATCTCCCCGCCCAAGCTCGCCTGGCTCTTCTACGCCATCTTCCTCTGGTTCCTCCTGTGCCCCCTCGTGGCGCTCGACTCCTCCGTGCACCCGGACCTGCGCCTGGTGCTCGGCAGCTTCGGCGCCTGCATGTGGCTGCGCGGCGTGGCAGAGCTCTACATGCTCTACGTCTCCCACAACTGGAAGCCACCGTACGGCATCGGCCATGACGTGCTGTGCATCGCCCTGCTGCTCGGCGGCCTCTCCTGGTACCAGCTGCGCCGCGACGGCCCGCCCTCGCCCCTGGACGTGTGGGCCCTGTCGTTGATCGCCCTCGTGCTGATGAGCCTCATCGTCGAGGTCATGTACGCCACGCTCTTCTTCCAGGCCGTCGGGGGACACACCACGGGTGAAGACGGCATCTGGTTCGCCGACGAGGAGCAGGCCCGCTTCCGCCGCATCAACCGCATCACCCTGGCCTGCAACATTCCGCTGTACGCGGGACTCGGTGGACTGCTCGCCGTGGCGCTCGGATTCGCGGCATAGGCAGCTCTCCATCGCCCCGGCGCGGTCCTCCACCGGGAGCGTCTTCCTCTTCGAGACCGCTGTGCCTCGACGACGGCCCCGTCCCCCCCGGCTCCTCCATCTACGGGTTTGATCCGGACGACTCCCAACCCGGCGTGACGGACGCTCCCGCGGAGCCGGACCTGGAAGCCCTCCTTCTGGGGGAGTGAAGAACGGCCTTTCTCACCAAAAAAGAAAACCGCGACTTCACCGCCCTGTTCCCGTTCCAGAAAATATCTGCTAATACTGCACTCAACGCAAAATTCTAGGAACCCGGTAGCCCGCAGATGTGCGCCAAACGGGCATGGCAGGCTACCCACGTGACGGTATGGGGAGGCTGCGGGCATCCCCACCCGTAGCGCACCGTCATGGCCGTAACTCCCCGTTCACCCCCCTGGAAGGACGGACGATGAAGGTCTCGTTTCTCAAGAATCGCGTCACCCGCACGTGGATGATGGGCTTGTGCCTGATGGCGGCGCCGGCCGCGCAGGCCACCAGCATCCGGGTGTTGGATCCGCGGTTGCCCACCGTGAAGCCCACCAGTCCCGAGTTGGAGCCGGAGACGCCGGTGCAGCGGCTGGTGGTGAAGTTCCACGAGGGCACCCGGGTGCGTGTGCGTGGTGGTGGGCTGCAGGTGCTCTCCACCGAGCGCAACCCGGCCGAGCGTGGGCGCATGGCGCGCCGCGGCCTGTCCGAGCAGAAGCTGCGGCAGGATCTGCTGGCGGCGCTGCGGGTGTTCGCGGACGTGCCCCGCATGGGCCCGCCGGGACGCCTCTTCCGCCAGGACGAGCTCACGCTGGCCGAGCGCAAGCGCCTGGCCGAGGAGCGCAGCGGCAAGGAGCAGGCGGACCTGGACCTGTACTTCGAGGTGCCGCTGAAGCCGGGGACGCTGGCGGCGGACGTGAACGAGTGGGTGATGCGGCTCAACGCGCTGGACAGCGTGGAGATCGCCTACGCCGAGGCGGCGACGGAGCCGGCGTGGTTCGGCCTGGAGGTGTCCGGCCAGTCGAGCACCCCCACGGCGGGCTACGAGGGGTTGCAGGGCTACCTGGAGGCGGCTCCGGGAGGAATCGACGCGCGTTACGCCTGGGCGGTGCCGGGGGGCACGGGCACGGGCGTGCGGATCGTCGACGTGGAGGGGGCGTGGAACGGGACGCACGAGGACCTGCCGCGCTTCTTCTACACGGGAGGCGTGCAGTTCAACGACCTGGGGTGGCGCAACCACGGCACGGCGGTGATGGGGGTGATGGCGGGCCAGGCCAACGGCTACGGCGTCACGGGCGTCTCGTATGGGGCGCAGGTGGGCCACGAGGGCGTGGCGGGCCAGAGCATCGCGAGTGCCATCACGCGCGCGGCGCTGGTGGCGGGCAAGGGCGGCGTGGTGCTGCTGCAGCTGCAGGCGCGGGGGCCTCGCAGCACGCGGGACTGCACGTGCAACACGAGTCAGTGCGACGAGGTGCCGCTGGAGTACTGGCGGGCCAACTTCGACGCCATCGCCCAGGCCACGGCCAGCGGCGTGCACGTGGTGGAGGCGGCGGGCAACGGCAGCGTGGACCTGGACTCGCCGGTGTACCGGGGGGCGTTCGATCGCTCGATGCGGGACTCGGGAGCCATCTTCGTGGCCGCGGGCACGGCGGACACGCATGCGCCCATGTGCTGGACGAACCATGGCAGCCGCGTGGATGTGTACGCCTGGGGCGAGAAGGTCGTGACGCTGGGTTACGGCGACCTGTCGAGCGCGGGCGAGGACCGGTGGTACACGGGCACCTTCAGCGGGACGTCCAGCGCGGCGCCGATCGTGGTGGGCGCGGTGGCCAACCTGCAGGGCATCGCGAACGCCGCCGGCAAGGGTCCGCTGGAGCCGCGCGCGCTGCGTGAGCTGCTGCGCGCCACGGGTACGCCGCAGGCCACGGACGCGAAGCAGATCGGCACCATGCCCAACCTGCGCGAGGCCATTCCCCAGCTGCTCACGAAGTAGGTACCGGGCAGACGGTGAAGTGAGAACGGAGTCCCGGAGCACCGGGGCTCCGTTGTCGTTTCCGGGGTGGAGCGCGCGGGCGGCGGAGGCAAGCCCGGTGAAGCTCAGGCTTCTTCGTCGGGCAGGAGCGTGAGGAGCAGCTCGTCGTCGGGCCCGCGCGGGCGCCAACCGGGTGGTGGTGGTGATGCGCGAAGAGCTGCCTTGGCCCGCTCGACGTGCTGGTCATGGGTTTCTGGGGTGAAGGTCCCCCAACGGGCGAGTGCCACGGCAACCTTGAAGCGGGTCGCATCGTCCAGCACGTCCGGCCAGCCATTGGGGAGTGCTTCGGCCAGCTCGCGCACGAGCTGACCGCGCACCAGGCGCGTGAGTTTGCGGCTTCGCTCTGCTTCGGCGACCAATCCGCTGAACACCTGCACTGCCGCGACATCATCAGGCCCCAGCTCATCCGCCAGTTCCAAGAGTGAGGCGGTGGGGCGCGCCTCGGCGAAGGCAGTGAGCGAATCGTAGCCACGCTCGCGGACCCGCTCATACAGGCGCGCCTTCCAGTTGCCATCCCAGGAACGTCCGTCGGTCATTGCCTTCTTCAAAGAGTGAAGTTCAGACTTCCTCGTCAGGCAGGAGCGTGCGCAGTAGCTCGTCGTCGGGCCCAAGGGGGCGCCAGCCAGGCCGTGGTGGTGATGCGCGGAGCGCTGCCCTGGCTTGCTTGACACGCTCCTTATGCGTTTCTGGCGTGTAGGTCGTCCAACGGGCAAGTGCGTGGGCGACATCGAAGCGAGTCTTGTCGTCGAGCACGGCCGGCCAGCCATTCGGGAGGTGCTGAGACAGTTCTCGCACGAGTTGCCCGCGCACCAAGCGCGTGACTTTGCGGCTTCGCTCTGCCTCGGCGACCAATCCGCTGAACACCTGCACTGCCGCGACGTCATCAGGACCCAGCTCATCCGCCAGTGCTACCAGCGAAGCGGTGGGGCGCGCCTCGGCGAAGGCCGTGAGCGAATCGTAGCCACGCTCGCGGACCCGCTCATACAGGCGCGCCTTCACGTTGCCCTGCCAGGCACGTCCGTCGCTCATCGGCCTCTCCACGGGATGAACTTCATCGGGATGCTGTACTCCTTCATATACCCCGCGACGACGTTCAGGACCTCATTCCGCGTCAACATCTGGCCAGCTTCGGCCTCCGCCTCGTACAGCGCCTCCATGATCATCCGATTCCATTCACCCGGCCATGTACGACCGAGCTTCCAGTTTCCTCCGCCGTGAATGGCCTGATGGTGTGCCTGCTCCAGCTTGACGCAGAACTTGTTGATATCCATCTCGCCGGTGAAGCCGCGTTTCTCGAACCACTCGCGGAACTCCTTGGGCATGACGTGGTGACGCGGGGACTCGGCCATACCGGCGCCTGTCTTGCCCGTCACGCGCATGCCCCGCACCTCGGGGCTGTCGCCCAGCGCGTCGCGCACGCCCCGAGGGAGGTCGCCGTGCCCCTGCGCCATCATCACGTGGCCGGCCTGGAGCCGCACGGCGGCGCTGACGGCGGGCAGGGAGAGGACGCCCGCGCGCACCAACTGGCGCATCATCTCCACCCACTCGGCGGACACCACCATCCGCGTGCCCATCATCACGCCGTTGGGGCCCACCATGAGGCCCACGCCGAGCGAGACGGGCGCCGCCGCGCGCAACGCGGGCAGGGTGAACTTCAGCGCCGACACGAGGGTGAGCGCCTCCATGGACTCCTTCAACAGCAGCGCCGCCTCGAGGACCTTCACCCCCTTGTTCATGGTCTCGAGGAGCTCGGCGAGCTCGCGCGTGAGGTGGCCCAC
>NZ_DASUNC010000207.1:0-45123 GCF_036277355.1 Archangium sp. | reverse complement strand
CGGCCGTAAGGGCGACGGCGAGCCCGGTTGGCGCACGCTCTGGCGTGGCTGGGAGAAGCTTCAGCATGCGGAAACCATCTACCGCATGCATCTCCACCGCCTCTCCTCTCCCAAGGCTGATTCTGGGTAAGTATGAGCCCTCTGGGAGAGGGCCGGGGTGAGGGTCTACCCGAGGAGCACCCCGAGGCTCACCGTGCCGTCTGCGGAGCCGCCTGCGCCTGGGGCGCCAGCTTGTAGTCCCCGGTCAACAGGGCGACGAAGAACAGGGGCCCGACGAGGGCGTGGACGAGGTTGGTGAAGAAGGAGGGAGACTTCTTCTCCCAGACGGCGTGGCCGGCGAGCTGGACGAGCCAGCCGAAGACGGCGATGGCGACGACGGCCTCGCGAGGCAGCATGCGGCCGAGCGGGATGCACAGGGCCGCGGCGACGGAGACGATGAGTCCCAGCTTGAAATCAGCGCGCACGAACCAGACGGTGGCGAGCAGCCACGCCACGAAGGCGAGGGTGAGCGAGCCCCCGGGCAGGGCGGGGACGGACGCCAGCCGCACCCAGTCCAGCATGGCGACGATGTGCAGGACGATGAGGGGGATGGCGACCTTGTGGGTGAGCCGGTTGGTGGGGTGCTGGTGGGCGGAGATGTACTCGTCGAACAGCGCCTGGGTTTGTGGTTTCAGCATGGGGAGACTCTAACCCTCCGTCGGGCCGGATGTTCATTTCGCGCGGTGGAAGTCCAGCCGCACCCACTCGCCCTGTTGGGCACCCGGCTCTGGCACCAGTCCGAGGTTCACGTAGGCCGCCTCCACCTCCGCCTTCTGATGCGCGAGCACGCCGGCCATCAGCAGCCTGTCCTTCACCTTCGGGGCGATGAGGGGCGCCAGCTCGATGAGCGTGTTGGCGAGGATGTTGGCCACCACCAGGTCGAAGGTGCCCTCCACCGCCGTCAGCTCCTTGCCCGACAGCTCCACGTCCGGGGTGCCGTTGTCCACGGCGTTCTCCCTCGCCAGCTCCACCGACACCGGATCGTTGTCCGTGCCCACCACCCGTCCGGCGCCCAGCTTCTTCGCGGCAATGGCCAGCACGCCCGTTCCTGTACCCACATCCAGCACATTCGCACCCGGATGGGTGCTCATGTATTCATCCACCGCACCCAGACACAGCGAGGTGGTGGGGTGGTCGCCGGTGCCGAAAGCCATCTTCGGCTCGATGACGAGGCGCACCTTGTCGGCGGGGGCGTTCTGCGCCTCCCAGGGGGGGCCCACCCACAGCCGTCCCACCTGCACGGACTTGATGTGGGCCTTCCACGCATTGCTCCAGTCCTGTTGCTGCTCCTCGGCCAGCTGCAGCCGCGCCGAGGGGTAGGCCTCGTGCATCTCCGCGCGCGCCTGCTCGGCCGTGTCCGCGTCCTCGAAGTAGGCCACGAGGATGGCCTCTCCCTCGGCGGGGGCCCGCACTCCCGGCATGGTGGGGCCTTCCCGGTCCCTCACCTCCAGTCCCATGGCGCCCAGCTCGTGCAGCAAGTCCTGGGCGGCCTCCGACTCCGTTTCCGGCAGATCCACCGTGAGTGTCTGATACGTCCCCGTCATGTGGCCCTTCTCGCGTCTGGCGTTGCTTTCCCGAAGATGCCGGGATGCCTGCAGCGGGGAAAGAAATTTCCGAGTCGGTGGGTCTGCTCCGTTGCTCGTCCCGTAAGGGAGCGGAGGATGCGATGATCCCTCGTCGGAATTTGCGGTAAGCTGCTCCACCAAGGACCATGTAGTGCCTTCGGTAGTGCCCTCGGTAGTGCCCTCGAAGCTCAGCCTCTTTTTTGTGCGCCCGGTGTCTGGATGGAGTGGGGCTCTGCTCGGGGGCGCCGGATGATGGACTCCCTTATGAAGCGAACCCGCCGCAATACCGGTTTCTCCCTCATCGAGATGGCGACCGTCACGGGCATTGTCGCCGTCCTGGCCGCGCTCGCGTACGCCGCGTTGGAGGTGTTGCCGCAGCGCACGCGTCTGACAGGTGGCGCGCTCGAGTTCGCCGCCGTCATCTCCAGTGCCCGCTCGCACGCGTATGGCCGCAACCAGCGCGTGGCGGTGTTGCTCAACGCGGATGGACCCACGCTGGGCAACCCCATCCGCTATTGGGTGGTGGTGGACCCCTGGTCCAACCTGGCCGATGCGATGGCGGCCAAGCCCGACTGGAAGGACCTGAACGACCTGAAGCCCGGTGCGCCCGCGCCCTCCGGCTCGGAGTTCCCGCTGTTCGACTCGGGCAACTTCAACCCCTCGGTGCGCGTGCTCTCGGGCGGCTTCATCGAGGCCGTGGGCCGCGTGGCGCACAAGGGCTGCACCTCGCTGCTGGCCGGCCGCATCGGCCTCGCCAGGGGCCAGCCGTCGACGAGTACCGACATCTTCCCGCCGCCCTTCTGCTTCGTTCCCAGCGAGAAGCCCTGCACCTTCTGCTCCGGGGATGGCTCCACCAAGCCCATCCGGGGCGTCATCTTCTTCGAGCCGGATGGCGCGGTGACGTTCGCCGATGCCGTGGGCAAGCCGTCTTCGGATGGCGCGGCCTCCATCGCCTTCCTTCCGGTGGGCGGCGGCGGTCTGGAGAACGCGCAGGCCATCGTCATCACCAACACCGGTCTCGTCCGGACCTTCTCGGCCTCGAGGTGATTGCCATGCTGCGACGTGCTTCCTTCCGCCCACGCCACGGCTTCACGACGATCGAATCCCTCATCGCCGCGGTCGTGTTCCTGGTGGGCCTCGCCGGTCTGCTCGGTGCGCTCATCCAGGCGCGGGGCGCCACCGGCCAGGCCCGCAGGCTCATGCAGGCCACGGATGTGGCCAACGACCTGGCCGAGCAGATCCAACTGTGGAACTTCGATGATCCCCGGCTGGCCAACAACGACGCCTTGTGCGCGAGTGATCCGCTGGACAAGACCGACAAGCTGAGCAAGCCGGGCACGGGTGAATACAACGCCTATGTCGCGTGCATGCACGGCGAGCTGATGTTGCGCCTGGGAGGCGCCGCGTTCGGCGGTCTGCAGCGGCCCGTCTTCAAGGACGAGGACAAGGTGGATGGCCGCAACGAGACCGTCTACCAGCGCTTCTACATCGTCCGCACGGAGTTCGTGCGTGACGGGGTGCAGCGCATGCAGGTCTGGGTCAAGGTGCTCTACATGGATGCGGGGGAGCCGCGCGTCGTGACGACCCAGACGATGCGCATCCAGATGGGAGGCGTGTGATGCGGCGCCAGCGTGGATTCACCCTCATCGAGCTCATGGTGGGCTCGGCCGTGACGTTCCTCACGGTGCTCGCGGTCTCCGCGGCCTTCCTCGGCTACACCCAGTCCTTCTACACGCAGGCGGGCATCCGGGGCGGGCAGGCCTCGTTGCGCCAGACGCACATGATGGTGGTGCGCAACCTGCGCATGGCCGGCTATGGCATCGAGCCGCCGCTCGCCTTCGACTTCCCGGACAACTGGTCGCGGGAATCGGTCGGCGCCGTCAACCGCTCGGACCGGCTCGTCTTCCGGATGCGCAACCCGGCCTTCAACGCCTTCGCCTCCACCATGACGTCCTCGAGCATCACCCTGGGCGGCAGCGGGCTGCCCGAGTCCCTGCGCAAGGGGCAGATCCTCCAGGTGGTGTGCCCGGGCGCGCTCTCCTGGACCTACGCGCAGCTGAGCTTGGATGCCGCCAAGGGCGCCACCAACCTGTCGCTGGAGGCGGCCACCGGCAAGTTCCCCCGGCTCAACGACTTCTCCTCCAGCTGTTTCGGCTCTGGCGCCGGCTCGCTGAGCGTGTACGTCTTCAAGATCGACGTCTACGACTACTCCATCCAGCTCATCGACGAGGATGGCAACCCCGGCACCCCGGCCCGGCCCTACCTGTTCCGCCGTCACGGGCTGGCCGAGTCGGACCCCAACTCGTTCGGCGAGCCGGTGGCCGAGGACATCGAGGCGCTGCGCGTCTCCTTCCTGCGCGGCAACGGCGCCTACTTCATCCCCACCAAGTACGACGACACGCTCCACCCGGCGCCGGATTACGAGACGCCCCTGGACGATCCGCGGCGCGCCAACGACAACCCGGCCAACATCCGCGCCGTGGTGGTGGGCCTGGTGGCCCGCAGCTCCACCCGCGACTCGGCCGCCAATCCCCAGGCGATGAACCAGATTCCCTCCTTCGGCAGCAAGCTGACCACCTCCAGCGGGGTGCTCGTCCCCGTGCCCGAGGACCCCATCCCCAAGCCCAAGGACTATGGTTTCCGCCGCATCGTCTCCGAGATGTCGGTGCACGTGCGTAACATGCGCTCCTCGGAGATGCCGGTGCCCGTCTATACGCTGGACGCTACGACTCCGGACGCCTGCAAGGGCGCCCTTCCCAAGGATGACTTCAATTGCGCTGGAGGCTAGGAGGACTTGCCATGAAGAAACGCCTCGGCAGACGCGGTTCCGTGCTGTTGCTCGTGGTGGTGTTGCTGGCGGTCATCAGCCTGCTGGCCGCCGCCGCCGTTTCCTTTTCCCACAGTGAGCTGGGCGCGGCCCGCAACGAGCGCTCCGGCGATGAGCTGCTCGCGTGCGCCGACGCGGGCCGTCAGTACATGCTCTCGCGCTTCAGCCTCCTGGATGGCGCGCCCGTGGAGCTCTCCGCCGTCAACGTGGACCTCAACGCGCCGGGCGCCACCAACTGCTCCGACGCCGGCACCGTCCCCGAGGACTCCCGATGTGCGCGCAGCGGCCACATCGGTCAGATGTCAGTGGCGGGCATCACGGCCGTCGAGGGGAGGGCGGGTGGTGACCGGCGGGCGCTGAGAGATCTGTCCAATACTGTCGGAAAAACCACCTTGGGTGGCGTTCCGCATAAGATTACGGTCCACTGTGTGGACGAAAACGGTCGTGGGACCGAAGTGGAATTCGTGGTTCGGTTCGGTCTCTAGGAGCCTTTCATGATGCGCATCGACTTCGATACCATGCGACGTGCCCTGCGGAAGCCATCGGTCCGCGGAGTCGGCGTGGCCGCGGGCGTAGTGGTTGCGGGGGCCGTGGGACTGCTGGCCAGGGAGAGCCGCTCGGGTGAGGTGGACACGCCTCCGAAGGCCGCGTGCTGCACGAGCGCGCTGGCCATCGGTGACGCGATGATCAACCCCTCGCAGGGCGGCGACAAGGACTTCTTCGAGGTGCCTTCCAGCCCTCCGAGCGCCATGTTCCTGCTGGGCAACAACGAGTCCATGCAGGACTACCCCCAGGATCTGCCCGAGGTCTTCACGCCGGGCTGGTACGCGGCCAACAAGATCAAGAGCGCCACCCCCGCCAAGGGAGATCACGGTGGCGAGGGCTCGGCCGGTCTCGCCATGGACACGGGCTGCGAGGATCCAGCGCTCGTCGCCGCGATGAGCTGGTTCGACAGGGGCAGCGCCGACACGGCGAAGAACGGCTCCATCGTCTACGACTCCGACGGCGCCCTGGCGTCGCCGTTCTTCGACCCGAACCGCTTCTATTTCTCGCGCGGCCGGCGCCTCAACTGGAACGTGAAGGAAGGCCCGGGTGCCGGCACCATCAACGGCAATGACTTCAACGGCCCCCTGAACAGCTATGGGGATGCCCTGTCGGCCTGCTACGGCAGCGTGGGGTGGAACACGACGGACTACCCCTATGGCGCCGTCGACTCGCCCATCATGACCGAGTGCCGGGCGTGTCTGGCGACCAAGGGCTGGTGGCGTGGTCCGATCGTGACCGCCAAGACCCAGGCCACGAACCCGGGCCAGGCCGGCCCCGTCAAGGCGCTGGACGAGCCGCCGCTGCGTCCCGAGGCGTTCCGCAAGTGGGTGCTGAGCGGCCGCGTGCTCAACGTGCGTCCGCCCAAGTTCGTGGTGGCGCGCAAGGTGCTCAAGGACGTCATCCGCATCGCTCCCAACGTGCGCATGGGCGTGGCCACCTTCGGTGAGGACCACGGTTGGTTCGACCCCGCGCTCATCATGGAGCCGCTGCGTCCGAGCTGCGACGACTCCTTCCCGGAGATCAAGGACACGGCCTCGGCGACGGGCCTCAACCGGCCCGTGCTGACCAACGCCGTGAACAAGGTGGTCTTCCGCAACAACGAGCGCTCCATCGGCGAGGCGCTGTTCGCGCTGGGTGGCTACTTCTCCTCGCAGAAGTCGGACAACAAGTGGGAGAACTGGTTCAAGCAGCCCCTCAACCCCGGCGACTTCGGCTGGCCGGGCTGCTGCAACGGCGGTACCTACGATGACCCGTACACCGGCAAGCCGGGCGCCTTCTGGGGCGTGGACGCCAAGGAGTGGGTCAAGCCGCCCTATACGGACCCCGTCACCTTCAAGTACCTGCCGGGCCAGCCCTGGGAGGATCAGCTCAGTGGCCGCAAGTCCGTGTGCTTCGGCTGCCAGGTCAGCTCCGTCATCGTGCTGACGGACGGCGCGCCCAAGTACGACAACTCGGTGCCCATCACGAAGATGATGCAGCTGCTCATCGAGAAGGGCGTCAAGCACGGCGCCCGCACGGGCCTGCTGGAGGGCAAGCCGGTCAAGTTCGAGCCGATCGACCCCGAGCTCAACCCGGACGTCGGTGGCATCAACTACTGCGACCAGTTCGTGAAGGTGGACAACGTGGATCCGACCCCGGACGAGTACTTCACCAAGGCGGACTGCGACTACACCGACTACAACTGGCCGGTTGGCCACGGTGTGGGCAACAAGAACTTCATGGATGACGTGGCCTTCTTCCTGGCCAACATGGACCTGCGCGACGACATGGCGGGCGTGCAGTCGATGCGCACGTACACCATCGGTTACGGCGACAACAGCGCCATGCTCCAGAGCATCGCGCGGGCCGGCAAGGGCAACTTCTACCAGGCCAACGACGCCGTGCAGCTGCGCACCGCCATCCTGGACGCCCTCGGCGACATCCGGCAGCTGTCCACCTCGTTCGCCGCCGCCAACATCTCCGGCGTGCAGGCCTCCGGTGCGCAGTCCTCCGTGTTCGTGCCCCGCTTCATCCCGCGCCGCAACCGGCCGTACGAGGGTCACCTCTACCGCTTCTTCTACTTCAGCGAGTTCGCCCAGGGCTGCGACGCCTCCAAGGCCAAGAGCACGGGTGGGGACGACTTCGACCTGAACAAGGACAAGGACTGCGACGACACCTTCTTCGTGGACAGCGATGGCATCGAGTACCTGTCCCCGGGGGTGCCGAACCCGAAGAGCTTCGAGCCCATCAACATCGTCCAGGAGAACACCGAGGGCGAGTGGGTGAAGCAGGCCACGGCCACCCCCGTGGGGGATGGCAAGGTGGAGGGCGGCGTGAAGGCCAAGCCCTTCTGGAACCTGGGCGAGACGGTCGGCAAGCGCTCGGCCGTCGCGAAGTGCGATCCCACCTGGCGGCCCATCGGCGCGGCCAAGCCGGATCACACGTTGGGCCGCTGCATCTTCACGATGATCGACCGGGACAACAACGGGAAGTTCGACGTGGCGGACAACCCGCCCATCGAGTTCCACACGGACAACATCGCCGAGCTGCAGAAGTACGTGATGGCGGGCGGTGACACCTTCTGCAGCACGCTCTACGCCAAGGCGGGACTGGGGCCGTGGGATGGCACCGTCGCGCAGCAGAAGACGTGTGCCGAGACGCTCATCCGCTTCGTGCGCGGCGTGGACGTCTTCGACTACGACGGTGACTCCAACAAGAACGAGGAGCGGCCGTGCGCGGACAACAAGCCGGGCGAGACGAAGTCCTGCAAGCTCGCGGACATCTTCCACTCCACGCCGGTGACGGTGGAGGCGCCGGGTGAGCCGTTCCTGTGCTCGCTGGGCCTCAATGGCCAGTGCGTGTCCACGCTCTACGAGGACTTCTCCGCCTCGGTGACGTCCGAGCCGCGGTGCGCGGTGGCGGGCGGTGCCAAGCCCTGCTACCAGCCCACTCCCCTGGCGGCGAGCACCAAGGGCGCGCGCAATGGCGCCTATGGCGACTTCCAGAGGAACACGTTCGAACGTCCCCGCATCGCGCTGGTGGGCTCCAACGGCGGCATGCTCCACGCCATCCACGTGGGTGAGCCCGTGGGCTCCGAGGGGGACGTCGCCTCGGGCAAGAAGGGCTTCGGCACCACGTACACCGTGGGCACGGGCGAGGAGATCTGGGCCTTCATCCCGCCGGATCTGCTGCCCAAGCTGAGCCTGATGGTGGGCGCCAAGCACGAGTACTACGTGGATGGCACGCCCATGGTGCGCGACATCTGGGCGGACGGTGGGCTCAAGACGACGGCCGACGCCGAGTCCGACAAGGACGGCACCAAGCAGGCCGACGAGTTCCGCTCCATCGCCATCATCACCGAGCGGGGCGGTGGCCAGCGCTACGTGGCGCTGGACATGACGGACCCGTACCTGATGCTCAAGAGCCTGGAGGCTCCGTCGGATCCGGGCTCCAAGCCCTTCCGCTGGATGTTCCCCAACGCGTGTGATCCGCAGTCGGCCAGCATGGGCCAGTCCTGGTCCAACTTCGCGCCCAAGCCGCCTCCCATCGGACCGGTGCGCCTCGCGGCCACCTCCGGCAAGAACGGCGATCGCGGGTGGGAGGAGCGCTGGGTGGCCGTGCTCAACGGTGGCTACAGCTCGGACCTGACGCGCGGCCGCGGCGTGTACATGGTGGACGCGTGGACGGGCAAGATGCTGTGGTCCGCGGAGGCCCAGCCGGGCTTCAAGGCCTCGAGCCCGTACAACGACGTGCTCAACCAGATGATGCCCGTGGCGGCCTCTCCGGCGCTGGTGGACATCGGCAAGGCGGAGAGCGTGGAGCGCGACCTGGACGGCTTCTTCGACACCATGGTCGTCGGCGACATGGGCGGCCAGGCGTGGACGTTCCGCTTCAAGAAGCCGGGCACGCTGGACGCCTCGGGCCGGGTGGACAACTGGTTCGGCGCCCGCTCGCTGGAGATGCAGCGTGAGGACGGGTCCGCCTTCGGGCCGCAGAACGCCCATGAGAAGGCGCCCTTCTTCAACATTCCCTCCAACGTCCTGCAGCCGGAGACGGGCTGGCTGCGCAGCTTCATGGGCACCGGCGACCGGCAGCACCTGCGCACCACGACGGGCTCGGACTGCGGACCGGACGATCTGCTGGCCTGCATCCGCCTCAAGTGCAACGTGTCCGCCACGCTGGTGGGCGAGGTCAACGGCCAGAAGCGCACCACCACGCTCAAGTACGAGCTGGGCGTGCTCAAGGAGAACAAGGAGGAGTGGGTCACCGGTCTGGGGGATGCGTGCTCCAGCTCGCGCCTGGAGCTGACGAACCTCGCCATCAGCTGCCCCGCCGCGGCGCTGGGCTCCACCACGTACCCGACGCCCTGGACGGGCTCCGAGAAGACGTTCAAGACGGAGTCGTTCGCCAAGAGCACCGGCACGAAGTGGACGGGAGACCACCTCAACCTCAACACGAGCGAGCACCCGGACCTGAAGCTGAGCGACGAGGAGAAGAAGACGGCGGCGACCAACCGCTTCTTCGGCTTCCACGCGTACGGCGGCTGGCAGCGCAAGTTCAGCGACGAGGCCGGCGCGATCGCGTTCGACAAGCTGCGCGTGTCGGACAAGACGAGTGGCTACACCTGCCCCACGGGTGCCAGGTGCGCGCTGGTGGACGTGACCATTCCGGACTCGGCCTACGAGTACCTGGCGCCGGACGCCTCGGGCTTCAAGCAGCGCTACATCCCGACGGCCAAGATGCTGGGTCTCAAGCGCGCCAACGCCGAGGATCCGGGTTGGTTCATCCGCTACAACAACTCGCTGTTGGAGCGCACGGCGGCGGGCGCGACGGTGCTCGCGGGCGTCGTCTTCTGGCCCTCGTTCTCTCCGGCCGCGGGCAAGAGCGGCTCGGCCTGCTCGCTGTCTGGTTCGGGTGACATGTCCTACTCGTGGCAGGCGGACGCCATCACCGGTCTGCCGGACATGGCCGAGGGCTTCCGCATGGGCCTGGGCTTCATCGACAGCAAGGGCCGTGGGACGACCGCTCCTCCGAGCGAGGGCGCGCCCATCGTCTCGCTGTCGAAGACGGGCGGCATCCGCTTCGAAGTGGCGGTGACGAGCCCGGGTGACGCACCCAAGACGGAGAAGCTGCGCGACAAGGCCAACGTCACCCCGGACATCTACTGGATGGAGGTGCCGCGCAACCTGCACGAGTGCCGCCACGAGAACGCCGAGGCCTGCGCCCAGCCGTAGCTCCGGTGGAGCCGGGCCTCCCTCGGGGGCCCGGTGAAGCCCGGTGACTTCATCCCCTCTCCCCAGCACGTGGGAGAGGGGATTTGTTTTTGCGGGGCAGCCGGGGCCCGGCTCAGGGGCCGACGTGGGCCAGCACGCCGCGCTCGAAGTCGATGAGCTGGCGGGCCACCGTGCGCACGTCCTCGGCCGTCACCGCCGCCACGCGCTCGGCGTAGTGCAGGAAGTTCTCCTGGCCCAGGCCGTAGCAGGCATCCAGCGCGAGCAGCGCGGCGCGCGCCCCGTTGCGCTGCAGGCCAATCTCATGCGTGCCGATGAGGTGCTGCTTCGCGCGGGCGAGCTCCGCCTCGGGGATGGGCTCGTCGCGCACCCGGGCCAGCTCCTCGCGGATGCCGGCGAGCGCGGCCTCCACCTTCTCCGGGCTGGTGCCCATGTAGACGGCGAAGTAGCCCGGATCCACGCCCTCGATGGAGAAGCTGCTCACGCTGTAGGCCATGGAGCGCTTGTCGCGCAGCTCCACGAAGAGGCGCCCGCCCTGCCCGCTGAGCAGCGTGGAGAGCACCTCCAGCGCGTGCCGCCGTGGGTCGTTCACCCGCACGCCCTGGAAGCCCAGCACCAGGTGGGACTGCGCGCGCGCCAGCTGCTTCTTGGCCGAGCGCGGGGAGTCGGGCGGCGGCTCGGGCCGCACCTGGGGCGGAGGCGCCGCGCGGCCCCGGGAGGCGCCGAAGGCCTCGTGCGCCAGGGCGAGCACCTCGTCCGTCCTCACGTCGCCCACCACTGTCAGGGTGAGCTGCGACGGGTCCATGTACGCCGCGTGGTAGGCGCGCAGCGCGTCCGGCCCCAGCTTCTCCACCGAGGCCTGCTCGCCCAGCGAGGACAGCCGGTAGGGGTGCGTGCGGAAGAGGGTGCGGCCGAAGAGATCGAACGCCACGCCACTGGGCTTGTCCTCGCGCGTGAGGATGTCCTGCAACAGCAGGGCGCGCTCGCGGGCCACCTCGGCCTCGGGGAAGCTGGGGTTCAGGAGGCAGTCGGCGAAGAGGCGGAAGGCGTCCTGGAAGTGGCGCGAGAGGAACTCGCCGCGCAGGCCCACCGAGTTGCGCCCGCCCTGGCCCGACAGCGAGCCGGCGAAGCTGTCGATGAGGTGGGAGATCTCCTCCGCGTCGTGCGAGGGCGTGCCCCGGGTGAGGCTGCGGCCGAGCAGCGTGGTGATGCCGTTGTTCTCCTGCGTCTCGTAGCGCAGGCCGCCCTCGAAGGCGGCGCGCATGGCGAAGAGGGGCACGGCCCGCTCCTCGCGCACGAGGACGCGCGCTCCGGACGGCAGCCGCTCCTCGACGATCTTCCCGGGAGAGGCGGGCACGGTGCGGCCCACCTGCAGCGCGGGCCCGCCGGGCACGGCCCTGGGCGCGCGGCGCTCGGCCGGCGCGGCGGGGGTCTCGCGGGACACGCGGTCGAGAATCTCCTCGGTCTGCTCCGCGCCGAAGGCGGTGCCCGGGGGCAGCAGCCCGGTGACGATGGTCCGGTCGAAGCGCAGGTAGCGCTCGGCCACCTCGCGGATGCGCTCGGGGGTGAGCCGGGCGATGGCCTCGTAGTAGCGCGCCTCCGCCTCCAGGTCCCCCATGGAGGACTGGTAGTGGCCCATCTTGCGCGCCAGGCCCTGCACCGTCTCGCGCTGGTAGACGGCCTCGGCCTCGATGAGGGCCTTCACCGTGGCCAGCTCGTCCGCGGGCACCAGGCTCGTGCGCAGCGTGCTCAGCACCCGCACCGTCTCCTCGAGCGCCTGCGTCAGCTTCGCCGGCGGCAGCGTGAAGCTGGCGGAGAAGAGGCCCGGGTCCCTCGGGGTGTAGGCGTACGCGTGGATGTCGTTGACGAGGCTGCGCTTGCGCTTGACCTCCAGCACCAGCCGCGAGGCCTCGCCCTGGCCGGCCAGCATCGCCAGCGCATCCAGCGCGGGCACGTCCGGGTGGTCCGCCTGGGGAATGGGGAAGGCGAGGTTGAAGTAGACCTCCTTCACCTCGTCCGGACGCAGCAGCACGCGGCGGCGGGCCACCTCGGGCTCGCGCGCGCGCGTCACGCCTCCCTCGTAGGGCCGGCCCCAGTCACCGCCGAAGAGCTCCTCCACCCACTGGCGCAGCTCCGCCTCGGTGAAGTCCCCCGCGGCCGACAGCACCAGGTTCCTCGGCGTGTAGTGCCGCCGGTAGAACTCGAGCACCTTGTCCCGCGAGAAGCTCCGCACGCTCTCCGCCGTGCCGATGACGGGGAAGCGGTAGGGGTGCTCCTGGTAGGCGGTGGAGAAGAGATCCCTCGAGGCACGCCGGGCCGGGGTGTCCTGGCTGCGTTTGATCTCCTCGCAGACCACCTCGATTTCGCGGGCCAGCTCGTCCGCGTCGAAGGCGGAGGAGCGGATGGCGTCGCCGAGGATGTCCAGGCCCATGCGGGCGAACTGGCTGGCGATGACGATGTGGTAGACCGTCTGGTCGAAGGACGTCCAGGCGTTGATCTCCCCGCCATGGGCCTCCACGTCGCGGGCGACCTCTCCGGGGCCGCGGCGGGCCGTGCCCTTGAAGAGCATGTGCTCGTGCAGGTGCGCGAGGCCCGCCTGGTCGGGGCGCTCGTCGGCGCTGCCGGCCTTCACCCACACCTGGAAGGCGGCCACCCGGGCGGCGTGCTGCTCCTCGAAGACGACGGTGAGTCCGTTGGAAAGTGTGTAGCGCTGAGCCATGGAACGTTCGAACCTGACACCGGCAGTGTGAGGAGGCAAGGCAAGCCGGGGACCCTTCCGACCAGTCCCTAACGCCTGGAAGCGGGGGCCGCGACCCTGTTGTGAGCCTGGAGACCAGCCGGGAGGGCGGAGTGCTCGTGGCGTGTGGAGCGCTGTGGAGAAGAGGAGGTCCGGGGGTTAACCTCGGCACCCATGGGGTCGTCGTCAGAGGAGCTGGATCCGCTCTCGCAGCTGAGGGAGAGCCTGGAAGGGGAGATGGCGGCGCGTCCGGCCACCCCCGGTGTGCCCCCGCCGTTGCCTCCCCGGAGAGGAGCGCCCGCAGCGCCGGCCGCCTTCCGGCCCGCCATGTCGCTGCCGTCGGTGCAGTCCTCGGCCAGGGCCCCGGAGCCTCCGCCCATTCCCGCCCGTCCGGTGGGCGCGGCGGACCCCTTCGCCGAGCCTCCCGAGCCGCGCCTGCCCCTGGGCGGTGCCCCGGAGGACAAGGTCGAGCACTTCCGCTCGGTGCTGAAGCAGAAGGCGGAGACGCTGGCCCGTGCGCGGGCGCTGTACGCCGAGCGTGAGTCGGAGCTCCAGTCGCTGCGCGTGTCCGAGGCCTCGCTGCGCACGCAGGTGGCGGAGGCGCGTGAGCAGCTCGCCACGCTGAAGGACGCGCCCGCGAAGCTGGAGCAGACCTCCGCGGCGCTGTCTCGCGAGGCGGCGCGCACGGGAGTGGCCGAGGCGCGGGTGGCGCAGCTGGAGGGCGAGCTGCAGACGGTGGAGGAGGAGCGCAGGGACCTGTCGCGGGCGCTGGCCGAGGTGGAGGCGGAGCTGTCGCGCCTCACCGGGGAGCTGAAGCACGAGCGGGACTCGCGGGCGGCGCTGGCCGAGGAGCTCGTCGGGGCGAAGGAGGCCCTGTCGCTGGCGCAGGACCGGGTGGGGGAGCTGGCGGCGGAGCGCGCCGAGATGCAGGGGGCGCTGGAGGCGGTGCGCGAGCAGTACCAGGCCAACCTGGCCGAGCTGGAGAGCACCCACGAGCAGCTGGAGGCGGCCCTGCGGGAGCGGGAGCTCGTCGAGGCGGAGACGGTGGGGCTGAAGGCGCGGGTGGCGCAGCTGGAGTCCGAGCGCGACACGGCACTGGCCGAGCTGGCGCAGCTGCCGCCCCGGCTGGAGGCGGCGGAGGCGGAGCTGACGTCGCTGCGCGAGTCGCTGGCGCTGAGCGAGACGGAGGCGGTGCAGCTGCGCGACCGGATGGAGGCGGACGCGGCGGCGCTGACGGAAGCGGCGGAGCAGGCCGAGACGCAGGTGGCGGCGCTGCGGGCGGAGCTGGGGACGGTGGAGGCGGACCGCCAGGACATGGCGCGCGCGCTGGCGGACGTGGAGGCCGAGCTGGGGCGCGTGCGGCAGCAGGTGGAGGAGCAGCAGGACGTGCGCGCGGCGGAGGAGGCGCTCGACGTGGAGGAGCTGGACGCCGACAGCCGGGCCCACGAGGCCGAGGAGCAGGCGGAGCGGCTGCGGCAGCGGGTGAAGATGCTGGAGGGCGCCCTGGAGGCCGCGCGCACCCAGGGAGGCCCGGCCGCGGAAGAGGTGCTCGCCGAGCGCGACCAGCTCAAGGAGGACGTGGCGGCGATGAAGCGCAAGCTGATGGCGGCGGAGACGGCGTTGGAGTCGGCCGCCAGCTACAAGATGAAGGTGGCGAAGCTGGAGGCGCAGCTCGCGCAGCTCCGGGGGGCGAAGTAGCGCCCCATGGACTTCGCGGGCCCCATCGACCCCCTCACGGGAACGGCAGCGGCGCGATTCGGGCTGTACGTGCACTTCCCGTACTGTCTCTCCAAATGCCCCTACTGCGACTTCGCGGTGGCCGTGGTGCGCCAGGTGCCCGAGGAGCGCTATGCGCGCGCGGTGCTGGCGGAGCTGGACACGCGGCTGGCGGCGGAGCCCTCGCTGCGCGAGCGCACGCTGGAGTCCATCTTCCTCGGCGGCGGGACGCCGTCCCTCTGGCATCCGCGCTGGGTGGCGCTCGTGCTGGAGGGCGTGGCGGCGCGGCTGAAGGTGGCGCCGGGGGCGGAGATCTCCCTGGAGGCCAACCCGAGTGTCGCGGACGCCGAGCGCTTCGCCGGCTACCGGGCGGCGGGCGTCAACCGCGTCTCGCTGGGCGTGCAGTCCTTCGAGGATTCGCTGCTGAAGTCGCTGGGGCGCGAGCACACCGGCACGGAGGCGGTGGCGGCGTACGAGACGGCACGGCGCGCGGGCTTCGACGTGGTGTCCATGGACTTCATCTACGGGGTGCACGGGCAGACGCGGGCCCAGGCGGAGTCGGATGCGCGCCGGGCGGCGGCGCTCGGGCCCGAGCACCTGTCCACCTACGCGCTGACGGTGGACCGCGAGTCGCTGGCGGTGGCCACGCCGCTGTCCCGGCAGCTCGACAAGGGCGAGGTGGTGCTGCCTCCGGACGAGGAGGTGGTGGAGATGACGAAGGCCATCCGCGACGCCTACGGCGAGCACGGGTTGGTGCGTTATGAGATCTCCAACCACGCCCGGCCCGGGTACGGCTCGCGGCACAACGCGCTCTACTGGACGGGAGGCGAGTACCTCGCGCTGGGCGTGGGCGCCACGGGCATGCTGCTCACCTCCGGGCCCGGCGAGCGGCCCGCGGGCTACCGCTACGTGGACCTGCGCGGCTCGGACGCGTACATGCGCGCCGCGGAGGAGGGGAAGCTTCCGGAGTCCAGCCGCGAGGAGCTGAGCCCCCTGGAGCTCTTCGAGGAGCGCCTGGCCATGGGGCTGCGGCTGCGCTCCGGGGTGGACTGGGAGGCGGTGTGCACGCGCTACGGGCAGGATCCGGAGCCGCGCCGGAAGGAGATCTCCCGGTTGGTGCAGCACGGCCTGGCACGGCTCGAGGGCTCGAGGCTCGTGCTCACCGAGGCGGGCGCGGACGTGCACAGCGCCATCAGCGCGCGGCTTCTGTAGGGCTCGGTGTCTTCATCGGACGGTGCTGGGTCAGGGGCTGACCTTGCCCGCCTTCGCCGCCTCGGGGGCCACCAGCTCCACGCGGCCGTCGGCATAGAGGGCGGTCACCTTGCCGCCTCGCAGCTCCAGCGCCGAGAGGTGACGGCCGTAGCCGGTGCTCAGCCCGGTGTCGATGAACACCGCCTTCCCATCGAGCCGCGTGCGGATCTTCCCATCGCGGTCCGTGGTGTGTCCCATCACCATTCGCTTCGCGCCGAAGCGTTGCAGCACCGCCTCGAGCGCGCGGGCCGCTTCCTCCTCCTGCCCCAGCGCGTAGCCGCGGAACCACAACGGCCCCTGCGGGTCCTTCGCTCCTCCCGGTGGGTTGCCGGGGAACAGGTCCTGCCGCACCCACCGGTTGAGCTCGGGCAGCGTCTTCGCCGGCACCTCCGGGGCCACTCCGCCGTGCACGAAGAGCGTGTCATTGATGCGCACCACCGCGGCATGCGTGCGCAGCCACCGGCCATAGCGCCCCTGGAGCCCATACGCCTCGCGGTGCCCGTTGGCTCCTCGCGGTGCGCCGGACGCATCCGGCTCGGGGCTCTGGTCCGCGAACGAGGCCATCTCTCCCGGCGCCACGTAGCGCAGGTCCCCGAGCATGTTCATCGCCTCGTGGTTGCCCAGCAGCGCGTGCACCCGGCCTCCCGCCGCGCGCGCCTCGCCCTCCAGCCGCATCAGCAGCTCGAAGGCCTCCCGCGTGCGCTCCCCGCGGTCCGGGATGTCCCCCGTCTGCACCAGGTGGGCCTTGCCGCCACTCCACCGGCCCTTCTCGTCGATGAGCTTCGCCAGCCGCAGCACTTCCTTCAGTGCGTCCACGTCCCCGTGCACGTCTCCCACCGCCACCACGCGCTCCACGCCAGTGAAGGTATCGGGCACGGCATCCTCCAGGCGGGGCATGGCGGGTGTGGCCTTGGGAGGCGCCGCCGCCAGCAACACGGGGACGAGCAGGGGCAGGACGAGCGGGCGGAGGGTGGGGGGCACGGTGCGCTCCTCGGGGAAGACCCTCACCCTAACCCTCTCCCAGAGGGAGAGGGGACTCGAAACGGAAACGGCGCGAGCAGGGCGTTCGCCTGCTCGCGCCGCGTGTGTCCGGCCGGGGCCGGGTGCTCCGTTACTTCGGCTGCTCGGCGTCCTCGCCAGCGACCTTCAGGATGTTGAACTCGACGCGGCGGTTGTTCTCACGGCCCGCCGCCGTCTTGTTCGTGTCCACCGGCTTCGTCTGGCCGTAGCCCACCGACTCGAGGCGCTCCGCCGCCACGCCCTCCTTGATGAGGAAGGCGCGCACGTTGGCCGCGCGGCGCTCCGACAGGTCCTGGTTCTTGGCGGGCTTGCCCTGGTTGTCCGTGTGGCCTTCCACGCGCAGCAGCTCGATCTGCGGATTGGCGCGCAGCACCGACGCCACCTGGTTCAGCAGGTCGAACGACTTGGGCAGGATGACGTCCTTGTTGGTGGCGAAGTACACCTTGTCCAGGATGACGATGCGCTTGGCCTCCAGGCGCACCTTGGACTTGCCCTCGTCGGGGCAGCCATCCTCGTCCTTCACCCCGTTGATGACCTCGGGCTGCATGGGGCACTGGTCCTCCCAGTCCGGCACGCCGTCCTTGTCGTTGTCACTGTCCTGGCAGCCGTCCTCGTCCTGGAAGCCGTCCTTGTCCTCGGGCTGGGCCGGGCACTTGTCCTGGTCATCCGTCAGGCCGTCCTTGTCCGAGTCCACCGGCACCTTGTCCGGGCAGCCGTCCTCGTCCTGGAAGCCGTTCACGGTCTCGGGCTGATCGCGGCACTGGTCGCTCGTGTCCGGGATGCCGTCCCCGTCGTTGTCCGGGTCCGCGCAGCCGTCGTCGTCCTGGAAGCCGTCCATGTCCTCGGGGCCCTGGGCGCACTGATCCTTGTCGTCCGTGACGCCATCCGAGTCCGTGTCGGCGGGCGGGGGCGGAGCGGCCGGAGCGCGCTCACCGGGCTGCGTCCAATCCACCCCGGCGAAGAGGCGGAAGCCCGGGGTGCCGTAGCCGCGCGTGAGGCCCGGGCCACCGCCCACGTGGGCCGCCAGTCCGGGGGTGATGCGGTACTGCACCGCCGCGAGGAGCTCCAGCGGACGCCCCTCCATGTCCTGGTCGTTCAACCCGAAGGCACCCGCCAGGTTGGCGCGCACCGCGAGCTTCTCCGTGAGGGGCACCTGGGCACCGATCGCGTACATCAGCTCGGTGCCCGTGCGCAGGTTGCGCACCTGCTGCTCGGGCTGGAGGTTGGCGCCGAGGTTGGCCACCAGCCGCAGTCCGTTGCCATTGCCCCACTCGCCCACCAGCTGCGGACGGGCGCTCACACCCGCGCCGCCGCGGAAGCCCTGGCCACCCGCGCTGGGCAGCAGCACGGGCACCACCACGCCCAGGTCGAACCCACCCGCGGTCAGCAGGTGGGCCTTGGGCACCAGCCGCAGGTCACCCACGCCCGCGCCGCTCACGCCGTTCTGGAAGGCCGGCGTGATGGAGGCGCCGCTCTCCGAGGACTGGTACGTGACGGGCACGGCCACACCCAGCTCGAACCGGTCCCACAGCGAGATGGAGCCCATCAGGTCCACCGTCACCTGGTTGGCGACGATGGAGTAGACGAAGTCGTCCTGACGCGGATCCAGGAAGCCCAGCGGGTTGCTCGCGTAGTTGAGCGAGGCCGCCAGGTGCCAGCCCAGGTGGCCGTCCACCCGGGCGCCATGGACGCCGAGGATGTCGGTGGCACCGGGGCCGGGCTTGTAGCGCTGCACGTCGATGGACTGCGACAGCGGGGACGGCGTGGGACCCTGGGCGTCCGCCGCCGGAGCGGCCAGCACGCCCATGAGGCCCAGCACTCCACCCGTCACCGCCGCGCCACGGCGCGAGGTGCGCCGCAGGACGGGCATGGCGAGCAGCACCAGCGCCGCCAGCCACACCAGCGGAGAGCCACCCCCCGAGGTGCTGCAGCCACGGCCGGCGATGATGAAGTCGTCCGTGTCGTCCAGCGGGTTGGTGTTGGCCTTCACCTCGTCACCGTCGGACAGGCCACCGTCGTCGGTGTCCGTGTCGTTCGGGTCGGTCTCGCCCGAGCTCAGCCGGCCATCGTGGTTCTTGTCCTCGGCGCCGTCCGTCAGCCCGTCACCGTCGGTGTCGGCCTTCTTCGGGTCGGTGGTGGTGGCCGGGTCCTCGTCGGGCACGAAGTTGGGCGAGCTGGTGTTGGTGCCCGCGGGAGCGTTGGCCCGCGTCACACCGAGCTCGGTGCCGTCCTTGATGCCGTCGTTGTCGCTGTCCGGGTCGAGCGCGTCGATGCGGCCGTCCCCATCCGTGTCGGTGATGCCGTCCTGGCCATCGGGCACGCCGTCGTCATCGCTGTCGTTGTCGTTCGGGTCGAGGCCGAGCTCCTTCTCGGTCACGTCGGGGATGCCGTCGCCGTCCGTGTCCCGGCTCGCGTCGTCATCCTCGGGGTCGAGCGGGTCGGTCTCGCCCGCGTCCACGACGCCGTTGTGGTTCTTGTCCTCGGCGCCATCGAGCACGCCGCCACCATCCGTGTCGGGGTTCCTCGGGTCGGTCTCGCCCGCGTCCACGACGCCGTTGTGGTTCTTGTCCTCGATGCCATCCGGCAGGCCGTCGTTGTCCGAGTCGGTCTTCGTCGGATCCGTCTCGCCCGGGTCCACGACACCGTCGTGGTCCGTGTCCTCGACACCGTCGGGGATGCCGTCGCCGTCCGAGTCGGTCTTGCGCGGATCCGTCTCGCCCGGATCCACGACACCGTCGTGGTCCTTGTCCTCGGTGCCATCGGGGATGCCGTCGCCGTCCGAGTCGGTCTTGCGCGGATCGGTCTCGTCCGGGTCCACGACGCCGTCGTGGTCCTTGTCCTCGACACCATCGGGGATGCCGTCGCCGTCCGTGTCGGCCTTCGTCGGGTCGGTGCCCGTGGCCGTCTCGACGCTGTCGGGGATGCCGTCACCGTCGGTGTCGACGTCGTCCGTGGGGTCGAGCGGGTTGCGCTCGCCCGGGTCGACGCGGCCGTTGTGGTTCACGTCCTCGACGCCGTCGGACACGCTGCCGCCATCGGTGTCCGCCTCGAGCGGGTCCGTCCGGGTGGCCGGGTGCGCATCCGGGATGAAGACCGCCAGGTCGGTGCCCAGGCCCTGGGGAGAGGAGAGGCCCTTCTCGGTGCCGTCCTGCAGGCCATCGCCGTCCGTGTCCGCCTTGCGCGGGTCGGTCTCGGTGGCGTCCACGGCGCCGTCGCGGTCGGCGTCCTCGCTGCCGTCCAGCAGGCCGTCGTCATCCGAGTCGTCGTCGAGCGGGTTGGTGGTGCTGGAGCCATCCGTGTCCGGCTGGAAGAGGGTCGCGTTGGTGCCCGTGCCCTGGGGCGCGGTCAGGCCCTTCTCGGTGCCATCCTGGACGCCGTCGTTGTCGGTGTCGTTGTTGCGCGGGTTGGTCTCGCCCGGGTCCACCACGCCGTCGTGGTCGGCGTCCTCGTTGCCGTCCAGGATGCCGTCGTCGTCGGAGTCGTCATCGTTCGGATCCGTGCCGGAGGCCGTCTCGACGCTGTCGGGGATGCCATCCTTGTCGGTGTCGGTGACGGTCAGGTCATCCGCGGGGTCGAGCGGGTTGCGCTCGCCCGGGTCGATCTTGCCGTTGTGGTTCGCGTCCTCGAGGCCGTCGGACACGCTGCCGCCGTCGGTGTCCACCTCGAGCGGATCCGTCTGGGTGGCGGGGTCCTCGTCCTTCTGGAAGATGGACGCGTTGGTGCCCGTGCCCTGGGGCGCGGCCAGGCCCAGCTCGGTGCCGTCCTGGAGGCCGTCGCCGTCCGTATCGCGCTGCTTCGGATCGGTCTCGGCCGGGTCCACGGCGCCGTCGTGGTCGGCGTCCTCGGTGCCGTCCAGCAGGCCGTCGTCGTCCGTGTCGTCGTCGAGCGGGTGGGTGGTGCTGGCCGGGTGCGTGTCCGGCTGGAAGACGGACAGGTTGGTGCCCGTGCCCTGGGGAGTGGTCAGGCCCTTCTCGGTGCCGTCCTGCAGGCCATCGTTGTCCGAGTCGGCCTTGCGCGGGTTGGTCTCGCCCGGGTCCACGATACCGTCATGGTCGGTGTCCTCGTTGCCGTCCGTGATGCCGTCGTCATCCGAGTCGTCGTCGGTGGGGCTGGTGCCGGTGGCCGTCTCGACATCGTCGGGGATGCCGTCGCCGTCGGTGTCCTTCGCGCCCACCTTGTCGTCCGCGGGGTCGTTGGGGTTGCGCTCGCCCGGGTCGATGCGGCCGTTGTGGTTGATGTCCTCCACGCCATCGGACACGCCGCCGTCGTCGGTGTCGGAGTCGAGCGGGTCCGTCGTGGTGGTGGGGTCCGCATCCGGGATGAACACCGTCATGTTGGTGCCCGTACCCTGGGGCGCGGTCAGGCCCTTCTCGGTGCCGTCCTGGAGGCCGTCACCATCGGTGTCCCTGTTGCGCGGGTCGGTCTCGCCCGGATCCACGTAGCCGTCGCGGTTGGCGTCCTCGTTGCCGTCCGTGATGCCGTCGTCGTCCGAGTCATCATCGTTCGGATCCGTGCCGGTGGCCGTCTCGATGCTGTCGGCGATGCCGTCCTTGTCGGTGTCGACGCCGACGAACCAGGTGTAGGTGGCTGGCGTGGGATCCACGACGCCGCTATAGGTGCGGGCGCGCACGGCGAAGGTGTGACGGCCGTCGGTCAGATCCGCGTAGGCCTTCGGGCTGCTGCACGTCACGAAGGTCCGGCCATCGAGGCTGCAGTCGTAGCTGCCGATGTCGAAGCGGCCCGGGGCATCAAAGGTGAAGGAGATGGTGGTGCTGGGCGTCTCGGCATCCGGCGGGGTGACGGTGAGGATGCGCGTATCCGGCGGCTTCGCGTCGATGGTGAAGGGGACGCTGGTGGCGGAGCTGGTGTTGCCCGCCGCGTCCTTCGCCGTGGCACTGACGGTGTGCGGACCGTCCTCGAGCGGAGTCGGCGCCGGGAACGACCACTTGCCCGTGCTGTCCGCCACCACCCGGCCGATCACCTTGCCATCCACGCTCACGATGACCGTGGCGTTGGGCTCGGCGGTACCGGTGAACAGGGGCCGCTGGAGGGTGAGCACGGCGCCCGAGGCGGGGTAGGTGATGACGGGCGGATTGGGCGCCACCGTGTCCACCGTGAAGGTGGTGCTCGCCGGCTGGCTCGGGGTGCCCGTGCCGTCCGTGGCGATCGCGTTGACGGTGTGGGGGCCCTCGCCCAGCGGCGTGGTGCCCGTGCAGGTCCAGTTGCCGGAGGAGTCCGTGGTCGCGCTGCACAGCACCGTGCCGCCCGCGTTCCTCACGGTGACCGTGGTGCCCGGCAGGGACGTGCCGGTGTACGTGGGCGTGTTGTCGTTGGTGATGGAGCCATTGGCCGGCGCGGTGATGACGGGCGTCGGGACGATGGCCACCTCGATGCGCGTGGGGCCGCTGCCGGCCGGGCTGCGCGAGGGCGTCGTCACCGGGTCGATGCCCAGCAGGCCACCCGCGGTGATGAAGGCCTGGTTCTCCACCTTGCCCGTGGTGGTGGTCTTGACCCGCATCTGGAAGGAGATGCTGGTGCTCTCGCCCACATCCCCCGGGGCCACGATGCCCCGGAGGGTGCCGCCCGTGGAGGCCGTGGCACCCGCGCCCAGGTACACGGTGATGGAGTGGGTGGCGGAGTCGTAGAAGGCGGTGTCATCCCCCTTGGCGTCCGTGCGGGCACCGGGCGTGGCGGTGTCGCTCGCCGCCACCGTGAGGATCCGGATGGACTCCGGCACGTAGTCGAGCAGCGTGGGCAGCGGATCCGTGAGCACCGTGTCGCGCGAGTGGTCATCACCCACGTTGCGGGTGGTGATGGTGTACTCGAGCACGTCGCCGGGGCGCACCGTGCCGTCGGTGCGGGTGGTGTTGCGCACGGACTTGAGGGTGTGGGTGAAGTCCGGGGCCTGGGTGGTGATGGAGGTGATGAAGCCGCCCAGCCAGAACTTGTCTCCGCTGGTGTTGACCTTCACCGTGGCGGTCTTGGCGCCCGCGGCCACCGTGACGTCCACCACGTCCAGGTCCATGCCGGACAAGCTGCCGGGCGTACCGGTGAGCTGGGGCCGGTCATACCGGTGGCTGATGGGCAGGGTGTCCAGCTCTCCGTCGGAGCCGGTGGGCACGCCGGTCAGCGGCGTGTCGGTGCGCACGCTCGTCTTGGTCTTGGTCCACGAGCGCGTGCTGTTGAAGAAGTTGTTGGCCGGGTTGAGGTCGTTGCTGAGCACCGTGCCGTTGAACTCGAACGTGTCGTTGACGTCCGGCGCCGGGTCATCACCCTCGAAGGCGATGACGCCCAGCTTGGCGTCCTGGGCGTACGTGGGCACGTGGAAGCCCGTCAGCGAGACGGTGGTGCCGGGCGTGCCCGCCACCACGCGCATGCTGTCGAAGAGCTTCAGGTGCCGCTTGGTGATGGAGCCCGGCTCCTCGTAGAAGACCACCATCCACCAGGCGTCGAAGAGGTACTCGCCCGTCGTGGTGTCGAAGGGGATGGCCTGCACGTCGCTGACCTGGTAGACGCCCGCGCCGTACGCCTTCACCAGGTCCGTGATGTCCGCGGTGGACTGGTACTGGTACTCCGCGCCCGGGTCCTGCTGGAAGGCGTAGTCGTCGGCGGTGAGGAACTTCTCGAAGCCGGCCACGCCCGAGCGCGACACCGTGGCGGTCAGGTCCGGCGCGGCGATCTTGTCACCGGCGGACGAGTTGAAGCGGGTGGCCGCCCAGTAGAGGCGCGCGTACACCACCCGGGCCCCGGAGGGCAGGGTGAGCACCGCCTGGCTGCGGGCCTGCAGGGGATTGGCCGGCGCCGGCGCGCTGCCGTCGGGCGGGAGGTAGGGACTGGTGGCGGCCCCGGTGCTCTCGAGCGTCCAGTCGTTCAGGGTCCAGAAGAAGTCCGGCGAGGTGTCACGCCCGGAGCAGCTCCGCTCGCCGTAGACGAAGTCGTTCGGCGGCGTCCTGCCGGTGAGCGGCCGCGGCGTGGTGCTGCGGCAGTCCTGGCCGAGTGTGTTGCCGATCAGCGCGAAGTTGCCGTACAGGTCGGCCGTGTAACGCAGCTTGGGGGCCGCGTTGTTGGTGGGTGCCTGGGCCCGGGCGCTGCCGGACGTCAGCAGCACCGCGAGCGCGAGCAGCAGCGGCGCGAGGCTCCGGCGCTCGGTGGGGAGTGGCGGTACGTGATTTCGCATAGGTGCCACGGGGGACTCGGGGGTGGGGAATGGCCGGGGCGCCCCTTGTGCAAAGTCGGAGCCAGCGGTCATTCGAGTGTTCAGCTTATGTCACTTTGATTCCCGGCCGCGAATTCCGGCCCCGCGCCTGCCCGTGCCTCCCCGGGACTCGTTGCAACGACAAGCATGTGGTGGGGCGTGCCTGCTCTCCGAGAGGGCGGGGGAGCGTGGCGGAACGCCTCTGTGGCGAAACGCCACGCCACACCCATGGGGCGGCGTGCGCCCACCTGATATGAGCACCGCCCATGAGCATGAGCTGGCTGTTGTGGATCCTCCTCTCCTCGCTGACGGGCAGCCCGGTGCTGTCCGCCCTGGCGGTGCTGGCGCTGGTGATCGTGGCGGATCGCTACACGGTGGGCATCCTCCCCAGCCCGCTGCGGGCCATCGGCCGGTGGCAGCGGGCCTCCAAGCTGCAGCGGCTGTTGCAGTCCAACCCCCATGACCGGCGGGCGCGCTACGAGCTGGCGGACCTGTGGGTGCGGCGGGGGAAGTACGCGGCGGCGGTGGAGGTGCTCAAGCCGAACCTGGAGGCGGGCGACGACGACGTGGGGACGCTGTTCCTGCTGGGGGTGGCGTACCTGGGGGCGGGTGACGCGGCGCGGGGTGAGCTGCTGCTGGACGAGGCGGCGAAGCAGGAGCCGGGCTACCAGATGGGGGCGGTGGACCTGGAGCGCGGGCGTTTCCGGCTGGCGCGCGGGGACACGAAGGGCGCCATCGAGTCCCTCCAGCGCCTGCGCGACGCGCGGCAGGGGACGGTGGAGGGGCGGGTACTGCTGGCCCAGGCATTGGACAAGAGCGGCCGGGACGCGGATGCGGCGCTCATGCGCGAGGAGGCCTGGAAGGAGTACGTGGCCGCCCCCGGCTTCCAGCGCCGGCGCGAGCGGCTGTGGGCCTGGCGGGCGCGCCCCAGCCGGCCCCTGGCCTACGGGGTCGCACTGGTGGTGGTGCTCGCCCTCGGCATCTCCGTGTTGAGCCGGGTGACGGCGCCCGAGCCCTCGCCGGACGGCTACGGCTTCTACGACGACCCGGGTATGGCGTCCGACAACGAGTAACCCTGCTAAGCTGAGAGTTCCATGTTTCCGACCCCCGCCCAGGTCCTGAGGCAGCGCGAGGGGGCGCTCGCCGAGACGCCGTTTCCCCTGCTGCTGCACGCGCTGGCCATCGAGGAGCGCACGTGCACGCTGGAGCTGAAGGTGCGCCAGCGCGAGAAGCGCATCACCTTCGAGGATGGCGCGCCGGTGGCGTGCTCCAGCAACCTGCTGCACGAGACGCTGGGCAAGTTCCTGGTGGAGAAGGGCAAGCTGTCCGAGGCGGACTACCAGAAGGGGCTCGCCGAGAGCGTCCAGACGGAGGTGCCCATCGGGGGCCTGCTGGTGCAGAAGGGGCTCATCAGCCCGTTCGACCTGTACAAGCAGATGCAGGCGAACATGGCGATGAAGCTGCTGGACTGCTTCCGGTGGACGGACGCGCGCTTCCGGCTGATCGCCGACATCGAGCCGCCGGACACCAGCGTGCGGATGAACACCTCGCAGCTCATCCTCACGGGCATCTCCACGATGATGCCCTTCGACGAGGTGGCCACGCACTTCACCTTCACGGATGACCGGCGCTTCGCGCAGGTGCCGGGCGTGGAGGGGCCGAGGCTGTCCTCCAAGGACGCGCGGCTCTTCCAGGCGCTGCGCTTCCGGCCCACGTTCACGGAGCTGCAGCAGCGCTCGGGGCTGGACACGGACTCGGCGCTGCGGCGGCTGTATGCCTTCTGCCTGCTGGGCCTGGCGGACTTCGCGGAGGAGGTGGACAAGCGTCCGCCTCCGGCGCCCTCGGCGGTGGCCGCGCAGCCCATGCCCATGCCGGGCCCCGCGCTCACGCCCATGCCGGGCTCGCTCGAGACGGTGGACCCCGCGGCCCTGGTCGCGGCGGCCACGGGACTGCCGTTCTCGGACGAGGACGAGGCGGTGAAGAACGCGCTGCTGAGCGCCTTCATGTCGCACCGGAGCCAGGATCCGTTCGATCTGCTGGGCGTGCCGGAGGACGTGCAGCCGGTGGCGCTGCGCAAGGCGTTCCTGGCGCTGTCGGACAAGTTCTCGCCGTTGCGCTTCCAGACGGCGGATTTGAAGGAGAAGGCGGAGGGGCTGCTGGTGGGGTACGCGAGGGCGTACGGGGCGCTGTCGGAGGCGGAGCAGGCGGCGCTGTGGCGCAAG
Source organism: Archangium sp. (assembly GCF_036277355.1). Lineage (GTDB taxonomy): Bacteria > Myxococcota > Myxococcia > Myxococcales > Myxococcaceae > Archangium. Next base: position 18,795 of record NZ_DASUNC010000207.1, on the reverse strand, counting down.
CGGCGGGCGGCGGCGCGGGAGAAGAAGGTGGGGACGGGGCGGCCGTCGACGGCGGAGCAGTTCCGCATCCGGACGGATCTGCTGGACGCGAGCACCCAGTACGAGGAGGCGCGCAAGCGGCTGAAGGCGGAGAACTACGCGGGCGCCTTCGAGTACTTCGAGTACGCGTGCGACATCGACCCCAAGCCGTTGTACCGGGCCTACCGGGCGTGGGCGCGCTACCTGATGAAGCCGGAGGCCCACGGGAAGCTGGCGCTGCAGGAGCTGCTGGACGTGGTGAAGCAGGATGCGGCGTGCGAGGAGGCGTGGTTCTTCACGGGCGAGGTGTCGCGCGGCGAGGGACAGTGGGCGCAGGCGGAGGATGCGTACCGCAAGGCCTTCAAGCTCAACCCGAAGAACCGGCAGTACGTGGACCTCATCCAGGACACGATGAAGCGCGTGAAGCGCTGACCCCGGCCTTACTGGGGTGAGGGTCAGCGAACCCCCGTGTTTCAGTGCACCACGGTGACCGGCCGCCCAGCGTGCTGAACGACGCGGTCGCTGACGGAGCCGAGCAACCACTTGCCACCGGGGTTGAGGCCGCGAGCGCCGATGACGATGTGGTCGGCGCCGAGCTTGTCGGCCATGGAGACGATGGTGTCGGCGGGGCGGCCGATCTCCACGATCTTCTCCACCTGGGCCTTGGGGAGATCGGCGGCGACCTCATCGAGCATGCGGCGGACGGCGTCCATCTCCTCGGGGGTGCGCTGGGGCCCGGCGATGAGCTCCGAGTCGAGGAAGCCGAGGGCGAGCATGCGAGGGGGCTCGAGGACGAAGAGGAGGGTGATGCGCGAGCCGGTCTGCTGCGCCAGGTCATGGGCGAAGCGCGCCGCCTTGCGAGAGGTCTGCGAGCCATCGATGGCGACGAGGATGTGTTGAATCACGTCTGTTTCTCCAGGCAAGGACGCGGGGGCGAGGAACCCCCTACCGTCAGGGTGGTGCGAGGCACGTCAGGGGCAAGCGGGAGCCCGTTTCCGCCGGAGACGGCGTGGGAGGCGCCCGCCCGGCCGTCTCCTGGGCACGCGGGGCGGTCAAGGCTTCACGGTGGTGACGAACTTCGTCTTCCCGCCCTCGACCTTGAGGATGACGGCCTGCTTCACGGCGTCGCGATTCTTGTCGAGGTTGATGGTACCGCCCACGCCGGGGAAGTCGCGGGTGGCCGCGATGGCGTCGCGGATGGAGGCACCCGACAGGTCGGGCGCGCGCTTCATCGCGTCGATGGCGAGCGAGGCGGCGTCATAGGCGAGGGCGGCCACGCTGTCCGGCACGGCGCCATAGGTGGCCTTGTACTTCGTGATGAACTCCTGCACGCGAGTATCCGGGTTATCCACCGAGTAGTGGTTGGAGTAGTAGCTGCCCTCGATCGCGCTGCCGCCCAGCTCGAAGAGCTTGTCGGACTCCCAGCCATCGCCGCCGAGCAGGGGCACGTTCAGCCCCAGCTCGCGCGCCTGCCGGGCGATGAGGCCCACGTCCGTGTAGTAGCCGGGCACGAAGAGGGCCTCGGGCCGGGCCTGCTTGAAGGCGGTGATCTGCGCGCGGAAGTCCGTGTCGCCCTTGGAGTAGCTCTCGGTGGCGACGATGGCGCCGCCCATCTCGGAGAACTTGCGGCTGAACACGTTCGTCAGTCCCACCGAGTAGTCGCTCTTGTTGTCCTGCAGCACGGCCACCCGGTTGAGCTTCAGGTTCTCGCGGGCGAACTTCGCCATGACGTAGCCCTGGAAGGGGTCGATGAAGCAGACGCGGAAGATGTAGTCACCCCGGCGGGTGACGGCGGGGTTGGTGGAGGTGGGGGTGATCATCGGCACGCCGGCCGCCTGGGCCTTCTCGGCCATGGCCATGGAGTTGGTGGAGGCGGCCTCGCCGAGGATGACGGCGACCTTGTCCTGGGTGATGAGGCGCGTGGCGGCCTGGGCGGCCTCCTCGGGCCTGCCCTGGCTGTCGTAGACGCGCAGCTCCAGCCTCTTGCCCTTCACCCCGCCGGCGGCATTGGCCTCCGCGATGGCCATGGAGATGCCGTTGCGCGCGGAGACGCCGAAGGTGGCCTCGCTGCCGGTGAGGCTGCCCACCTGGCCCAGGAGGAGGGTGTCCGTGTTCGCCGGGGGAGCCCCGGTGGAGGCCGCGGCCGGCGCGGAGGCGGGCGGGGAAGAGGGCGCGGGGGGGGCCTTCTTCTCACAAGCGGCTCCCAGCACGGTGAGTGCGGCGAGCAGCATCGGGACGGCGGAGCGGCGCATGCGTACTTCCTCCACGAATGAAGTCGCCCGCCTTCTAGCGCACTCCCGCCCGGCTGGCGCGCCTCGCCCGTCCGTGCCCACGTTGACACCCGGTGACAGGCCGATTTTCCTTCGGCCACCCCTCAGGAGGACGCCGGGAATGTGGCTTCGGGAGATGACGTGGAGGCTCGTCGCGCTGAGCGCGGCGGGCGTGGTGCTGGCGGCCTGTGGCTCGGGGGGCTATGACCTGACGTGCTCCGGGGCCGAGGACTGCCTCGAGTCCGAGCTCTGCCACCCGACGGACAAGGTCTGCGTGCAGCTGTGTACCACCCTGGGGGACTGCCCCCCGAAGGCCGAGAGCTGCGCGGCGCTGAGCGACCCGAACGGTCCGAGGATCTGCAAGTGCCCTGCAAATACAAAGGGCTGTGTGAGCGACAGGGAGACGTAGCCACCAGGGGTAGACTCCCGGGCTGAGGGCGAGGGGACCTCCGAGGACGCTTGAGGCCGATGAATGAGCGATGAGACGGGTGAGGGCCGGGGCCCCTCGTATGATGCGCAGCAGGATCTGGAGAGCCGGGTGCCCCTGGCGACGCCGGAGTACACCACGCGCGGCATCCTGTTCCTGGCCACGTTGACGGCCGTGCGGGAGATCGGCGGCGAGGCGATGGTGAAGCGCTGCCTGGAGGCGAGCGGGGAGCGGGAGTTCGTGGAGTTCTTCAACTACCCCACGCGCGCGCTCGTGCTGATGCTGGGCGCCGCGGCGGGGCAGTTGAGCGCCAGCCTGGGCGGCTACGCGGAGGTGCTGCGGTACATCGCGAAGCGGACCGTGGAGCTCTACATGACGTCCGTGGTGGGCCGGTCCGCGCAACTGGTGTCCGCGACGGACCCCATGCGCCTGGTGCGCACCCTGGAGGAGCTCTACAAGGTCTCCATGGCCTACTCGGTGCCGACGGTGGTCTGGAAGGGGCCCAAGCGAGGAGTCCTCAGCGTCCAATGCACCTTCACGCCCCTCGCGTACCACGAGGGCGGGGCCATCACCCTCGGGTCCATGCTGGGGTTGAAGAACGTGGAGGCCCGCGCCCGGGCCACGGGGCCGCTCAGTCTGGATCTGGAGATCTCCTGGGAGTGAGCGGGGCGCGTGGGCTCAGCGGCGGGTGAGCTCGAGGTAGATGAGGTTCTCGGTCTCGTCCCGGAAGAGCGCCTGCCGGCGGAGCTGGCTCCTGGGAATGTCGCTCATCCAGGCCGCCACCTCGGACTCGTCGCGGTAGATGAGCCACCAGTCCATGCAGGCCTCCATGTACGCCTTGAAGGCGGAGTCCTTGTGCGGGTCGGCGTAGTTGGCCAGCAGCAGCCGTCCACCGGGGCGCAGCATGGAGAAGAGCTGGGCCGTCAGGCGGATGGCGATGGGCTGCGGGAGGTAGTCGTAGAGCCCGGACGCGTAGACGAGGTCCATGTCCTCGAAGCGCAACTGGTTGCGCAGGATGTCCTTCACGGAGCCGGCTATTGGCTTGACGCCCAGGTGTCCGAGCTCGCTGTCGATCACTCCCAGGCTCCGCGGATCCTGATCCACCGCGAGGAACTCGCCCACCCGCCGCTGCTGCACGGCCCGCGAGCGCCGGGACTCGCGCAGGTGGCCGCACGCCACGGAGAGGATGCGGGCATCGGCTCGCTCCTCCGACACGCTGTCGATGAACCGCGCCAGATAGTCCCTGCGCCCCCGGAGGGAGGCGGTGCTCGTCTGCGCGCACAAGAACCGGTTGAGCTCCACCCCGGTGGGCGTGGTGCCGAGGCGCTCGGGTGCATGGTCCTCGTAGACGAAGTCGAGCATCACCGCATCACCGGCGTAGCGGCGAGGCTTCTCGAAGCCCCGGCGGGTGAACGGCTCCTGCCGGACGAGGGAATGCACGGGGTGGAGGCGGCACGTCTCGATGCAGAAGCGCCGCCAGTCCTCCGGGACGAGCGTGGCGCGCGCATGACCGAGGGACGAGAGCAGGGTGTGCATGCCTCGGGGGATGTCCCCGCCCAGAATCCGCGCATGGGCCAGGTCCAATCCTTCCATCAGGGGAGCCCGCCACGGCGAGCCCCAGTCCTGGGTCACGTCCAGTTCGTGCGAGTTGTCATTCACCTGAAGCGCGTGTTCCCGCATGTCGACTCTCGTTGGCTCGCCCCCCTCGCCCCCCCGGGCAATGGCTTGCATCGCCCGGGGGTCCGTTTGTGTGAGCTGATGCCCACGTTGAGTAAAATGACTTGTGACGGTCCGCCTCTTCCTCGGGACATGCCCCCTGCCTGCTGCCCTGGCGGGACCGGGCGGGAGAGGAATCATCCGCGCGGGGCTCGGAGCACCTTGCTCGCGACGGCGTCGAAGAGGAGGTTGGGCACGAACTTCGCTACGCCGACGGCGCGGGCCATCTGCCAGGGGAAGCCGTACTCGGCCTCGGCGCGCAGGATGGCCTGGCCCATCAACTCCACGGCCGCGTCCGCCTCGAGGAGGAAGGGCATGGTGTGCTGGATGTGGGCGGTCATCTCGGTCTTCACGAAGCCGGGCTTGATGCAGGTGACGCGCACCTGGGTGCCCCGCAGGTCCACGCGCAGGCTCTCCAGGAAGGTGTTGAGGAAGGCCTTGGAGGCCGAGTAGGCCGCGTTCTGGGGAAGGCCCCGGCAGCTGGCGAGGCTGGAGACGCCCACCAGGTGCCCGCGGTTGCGCTCCACCATGCGCGGCAGCACGGCGGACAGCGTGGCGGCGGCGCCGGTGACGTTCACGTCGATGACCTTCCTCGCGTGCTCCCAGGGAAAGTCCCGGGCGTTCGTCTGTCCGCCCACGCCCGCGTTGGCCACCACCAGGTCCAGTCCACCACAGGCCTCGTCCAGTGCGCGGATGCGCTCGAGCGTGGCATCCGCGTGGGAGACATCCAATTCCACGGGCTCGACGTGGGCACCGGCCGCCCGGGCCTCCTGCGCGAGTTCCTCCAGGTGGGCGCGGCGCCGGGCGGCGGCGTACACCTTCACGCCCCGCTTGCCCAACCACAACGCCAGACCGCGTCCGAGGCCGCTGGAGGCCCCCGTCACCAGCGCCGTCCGATAGCTCATCTCGTTCATGGCTTCCTCCTGGAGGAGGAGCCTGAGGCGGGGGCGTGGAAGCGGCCAGCACGGGGGGCCGCATCTGTTCTCCACGTGAATCCGGCGGGCGCCGTGGCGCTGTCTTCCCCGCCCGGTGTGTCAACCCCCCCGAACGGGGGGGAGACGGCGGTGCCCCGAGGTCTGTACGGAAAGGGGTATCCCATCCACCCCCTGCCACGGAGCAACCGGATGAATCGCGAGTCACGTGAACGGACACTCACCTCCCAGCTGGTGGAGGCTTTGACCAGTTCCCTGGACCTCTCGGAGGTGTTCGCCAATGCCGAGGCCGTGCTGCTCCGGCTGCTGCCGGCGGACTACATGGCGCTGTGCGTCTCCAGGCCGGGCCGGCCGGGGGATTACGACTGGTGGGTGACGAAGATGCCGGCTCCGTTCCTCGCCCACTACCCCGAGCTGGCCGAGCATGACTTCGTGCGCAGCGCGGTGGTGCGCAGGCCCAACGTGGTGTTGCGGGACGTGGAGATGGTGCCGCGGCGCAAGGTGCTGGAGCGCAGCCGGTGGTACCAGTACTGCCGCGAGCTGGGCATGCCGCTGGAGCACGTGATGTCGGTGTTGCTGGACGTGAAGGGCGGGGCCCATGGAGGCCTCACCTTCTACCGGGAGCGGCGCCGGCCATTCTCCAAACGGGAGCAGGCGCGTCTCCAGGGCCTGACGCGCTTGCTGACCCAGACGGTGCGCAATTGCCGGATGTACGGCGAGGTGGCGGCGCGCGGTCAGGTGCTGGACGCGTTCTTCCAGCACCGGGGAGCCAGGTGCATCGTGCGGGCCGAGCCCTTCCTCGAGGAACTGCGGACGCCGCCCACCACCGCGTTGCTGGAGAAGTGGTTCCGTCCGTCCGAGCGGGTGGGTCCTTCGGCTCTTCCCACGGTGCTGGTGGAGCGGCTCGCTATGCTGACGGCCAGGGGAGGCGCCGGGGGAACCGGCCTGGACGTCTGGGAGCGAGCGGGTGAGGAGCGGGGCCTGGCGGGAGAGGACCTGCGGGTGACCTTCACCCGGCTGCCGATACGGGGTGGCCAACAGTTCTGGGCATTGGAGTTCCAGGAACTGCCGCGTGCCATCCCGGTTCCCGAGGCATGGCGTCGGCTGCTCACGGAGCGGGAAGTCGAGGTGGTGAGCCATGTGCTCCAGGGTTGGGACAACCAACTCATCGCCGACCACCTGGGCCTCGCGCTGGCAACGGTGAAGAAGCATCTGCAGAACATCTTCGACAAACTCGGGGTGGAGGGCCGGCCGGCGCTCATCTGCCGGGCGGCTTTGAGTCGATAACCAAGCTGAGAGCGCGAAGAGGGTGGCGGCAGTGCCCCCTCTTCGCTGTCAGTAGCAGGCACATCCCGCGGGTTTGGAGCACGTGTAGCTGGAGTTGATGCAGCTATCGCCGCACGGCTTGCTGCTTCCTCCACAGTGCTTGCAGCAGACCCTCCCGCCGCTACCGCTCCCCGCACTGCTGACCGCGCGGACGCTGATGGGAATGGAGAGGGAGGAGCTCAGCCCCTGTGTGTCGCTCGCCGTGCAACCCAGCTGCAGTGAGGCCCCGGAAGATGGCGCCGTCCAGGAGATGGCGCCATCCGCGAGGGACGAGAAGGCGCCACCGGGCGCGGTCCATTCCAGGCGGATGGTGTCACCTGGATTCCGGTCTCGGGCCGTGGCGCGGAGCGTGACGGTGCTGCCCGCGCGGACTTCCGCCGGGTGTGCTGTCAGGGAGGTGAGGATGGGTGCCTCGGGCTGGGTCGCGGTCGAGGCCGTGAGCTCATCCAAGGTGATGAAGACGAGTGTGTCCTCACCGTCCGCGAGGACGACGCCTGCCGCCCGGCCCGTGTACAGCCGAGCCCCACCGGCATCCAACGCGACGGCATCGAAGGTCCTGTCGGTGCCTTCCGCGAGACCGGAGAGGATCCCGCTCCACTGAATCGAGGACCCGGTGAGGTCCTTCGTGACGGCGTCCTCTCCGGGGGCGTTCACCGTGACCTGTACCTTCGCCACGGTGTTTGACGATATCCCCCGTCGAAGCAGGACCGTCACCTGGGCCGAGCTGGATGAACAGCCCGCCAGGAGCAGCAAGGCGACGACGACCCACCCTGTCGAATGGAACTGGTTCATCCGCATCACCCGCGAACCGCACAGGTCCAGTTCGGATAATCGTCGCTCTTGTGCCGATTGTTCTCCCACTGGAGAGGCTGGAGATTGGACAGTTCGTCACCGCCTCCTTTGGCGACTGGCTTCCTGTGATCGATTTCCCAGCCCATCGGACTGCTGGTGTTGCCGTACTGGTCCTTCTTCATCAACGCGCCACACGCGTCTTTTCTGTACTGCTCGGCGGGCTTGCCTGTCACAACCGTGCCCTTCTGCCAGACGACATCGATCTCACTCTGGGAAAAGGCTCCACCTCTCGACGTCGTTCCTACTTTGCGCATGTGGGTTCTCCTGGCCATTGCTCTGGAGCATGGCCATGTGCTGCCGATGGGCTCCGGTTCGCCTCGAGCGCACCAGTGCCTGTCAGTGCTCGACGCGCAAGATGCGTCACGACGGCGGCGGCGTCTGTACCACTCAGGAAGTACGTGCCGGGTGCCTCCACGGCAGCAAGCTTGTGTCGTGGAACGCCGAAACAGCCGTTTGTCCATACCACTGGAGGGGTACAGACAGCGGGATCCATCTCCCCCAACCTCTCCCGCCGCGCGTAGACCTCGTCCGTCGAACTTCAGGGGTCCGGTACCGAAGAAGGGGGTGCGACACAATGAACGCATGGGCGAATGAGTCCTGGCGAGGAGAGGGGATGAGCCAACCACCACCGACGGACGAGAAGCTTCTGCATGAGCGTGTGCTCCGGAAGGATCCCGTGGTTTCCACCGAGGTCTTCAAGACGTACGTGGACCAGATCGTCGACGTCTTGACGAAGCATCTGGGCTGTGACGAGGACGACGCCAATCAGTGTGCGGTCGATGTGGTCTTCAGTTACCTCACCAATCCCAAGCGGTATGACCCGGGAAAGGGTCGTCTGGGTGCCTACCTGACGCAGGCCGCCAAATACCGGGCGTTGGACAAGCGTCGTGCGGCGGACGCACGGGAGCGGAGAAATCAAAAATACGGCAGTGATGTCGAACGTAGGGCGACGTCTCCGAAGGAGGTGGTGGAGAACTCCGTGGAGGCGAAGCGCATCATGGAACGGCTCGAAAAGCGCCAGGTCCTGAAGAGTGAGCGGGATCGGAAGGCCGTCAGGCGCATCCTGATGGGAGAGGGCTCGACCAAGCGGCTGGCGGAGGAACTGGAACTGGGTCCGCTACCGAGGGACGAGCTGAAGCGCGAGGTGAAGCGGCATCGGGACCGCCTCATGAAGTTGCTGGAGCGTTTTGGGCAGTCACTGGAGCGTGGTGGAAAGGAGGAGTCCGATGACGAATCCTAAGTGGCTCGCGGTCGCGGCCCGGAGCAGCGGGCAGCACGACTGGACGCTCGGCTATGTCTTCGAGCAGTACCGCAAGTACGAGAACAAGTCCGCCGAGGCGCTCGCGGAGGAACTGGGCTGCTCGCCGGACACGCTCGCGTGGTTGTCCCTGTGCCGGCGTCCCAGCGAGGAGCACTTCGCCGAGCACCTGGAGGAGATCGGCAAGCGTTTCGAGGTGGAACCCCACCGGCTCGCGGCCGTGATCCGGCACGTCGAGTTCCTGGATGTCCTTCCCGAGCGCCGGGACGCGGAGGAGGAGGGTGAGGAGTCCTTCCTGCTCGCGGCGAGAGATCACACCGACGAGGACGACGAGACGAACTCATGATTGAGACCTGGCTGCAGGAAGCCGTGGACGCATGCCGTCTGCCGTCCTTCCCGTCGCTGAGCGAGCTGTCCAAGAAGATCAGCGTGGTGCTTCCCATTCGCCTGTTGGCCATGCCGGGTCTCACCTGCGGCATGGCGCGAGACTGGCTGGACTCGAAGGGGCGCGCGCATGGTGGGTTGCCGCGCACGAGCCGCCGTCTGCATGGGTGCATGGTAGCGCATGCGGGCTGGGGAGCTCTCTTCTACGACGAGAAGGACAAAGAGCTCCAGCAACGCTTCACCCTGGTGCACGAAGTGGCGCACTTCGTGCTCGATCACCATCTGCCTCGGGCCCGCGCATTTCGTACCCTGGGGGAGGATATCCGTCCTGCCCTCGATCGCACGGACGCCAGTGCTCCCCACGAGTCCCTGTTCCTGACGCTCCAGCGGATTCCTTCCGGCGTCCAGGTCCGGTTCATCGAGCGCAATGCCTCGGGCGACCCCTGCACGGGCAAGGCCATGGAGTCGGAGCTGCGGGCGGATCGCCTCACCTATGAGCTGCTGGCTCCTGCTCGGGAAGCACTTCCCCTGGTGCGGGACCTCGGCCGGCAGGAGGCGGAGCACGAGCTGGCCTCGCGATTCGGGCTCCCGGTGAGAGAGGCCCGGGCCTACGTCCGGTTGTTGTTGGCGCGGGAACCCTCGCGCCGTCCCTTCTTTCTGAAGCTCACGCCCACGGAGGAGCGGTAACGATGGAAGACGGCAATCCGCCAGATGGAGAGAGGGGATTCATCGGAGATGAGGATTACCGGAAGAGCCTGGGGGAGGATCTCTCCACCACGCTCGATTTGCGCACCTGGGAGAAGGGGTGGGAGGTCGAGCGATTGATCTCCCGCATCCGCACGCAGGTTTCCAGTGCGGAGACCGCGGAAGCGCACATCCGCGCCACCATCCGCCAGGAAGTCTTTCCCGACCTCAAGCGGCAGACCCGGATTCCCGAGGCGGGTGTCTATGAAGCCAGTCCCGACAGGTTGAAGACCATTTTCGAGAGTCGGCTCTTCACGGGACGGGTGGAGGCGGTGAGTAGCATCGCCGCGTTCCATGACAGCCTGGCGCTGGGCATTACCCAGATTGCCGTGGCCATCGTGGGCTACGGGGGCGTATCCGGCACCTTCTCCCAGCGCCTGTACCGCAAGGACGTGAGCGCGCGCACCCCGGACACGATGAAGGTGGTGCAGGACTGTCTGAAGCGGCGGCACGAGCGCGGTATGCGGGACGACCTGTCCATGCTGATGCGCCGCTACATCCGGGCCTATGCCGAGCGGGCCCTCCTCCTGGACAGGTCGCAGGCGGAATGGCTCATCGGACCGGGCAATCCCTGCTCGCGGGAGATGCTCTCCGGCGCCAATTACAGGCCTTTGTTGAGTGCCTCGCTCGACGTGATGAAGCGGCTCATCCGGCACCACAAGAAGTTCGTGTTCGTGCCCCGGGAACTGGACGAGGAGGGATACCTGACGATTGGCAGTGCGTTGAAGCCAGGCGAGTACGCCATCCTCCATACGCTCGAGGAGGACAGCAGCTACTTCGTCCGGCGGTGGCACTACGACGGCCGGATGGGGGAGGAGGCGCTCGCCTTCGTGAAGGAGTACTGCCCGGAGGTCTTCATCGGACTGTTCCGGGCCTCGGAGCAGACTCCGCCGCGGCTCTTCTACGCGCACCGGGAGCACGTGCACATCGCGGCCCACCTGGCTCTGGCCGACAGCATCGTGCGGCCCGATCGGGGCTTCCCGATGCTCCTCGATGTCGCGGACGCCTCATGCCGTGGCGTCTTCGGTTCGGAAACCTTCCTGGGCCTGGTGAACGACGCCTACACGCGCGCGGGCTCGAAGCATCACCTCCTCGGCGGACGCTGACGGGAGAACCAGACACATGGCTGATGACAAGACTCCGAAGTCTCCGGGCACGGGTGTGCCTTCCAACGGCGCGACCCGCCCGGCGTCTCCTTCGAACACCCCCAGGGCGCCCACTCCGCCGGCCACCACGGCTCCCCGGACCGTGCCTGCCCGTCCCACGGCTCCTCCAGGTTCCAACGTCGTCCGGCCGCCGGCTCCCGGTTCGCAGACGCCGGCCCAGGGCACTCCGTCACCTTCTTCCGGGACGGGCCCCGCGCGTGGTGTGCCCGCGCGTCCATCGCAGCCGGCTCCCACGATGGCCGCGGCACCTCCGGCGGCGGACGCGACTCGTGGCGAGCGTGCTCGTCCCGCCACGCCGGTGGAGCAGAAGGCACCACCGGTTCCGGAGAAGGACGTTCCGGCCAATGAGATCGTCCGGGAGCTCCCGGAGGAGGTGTTCGGAGCGTTCGAGGAGCTTCAGCAGGACGCCCACCGGGTGAACGAGACGCTGGATCCCGAGCTCGAGCAGGCGGTGGGCTTCACCCACTTCGACAGCGGCTCGAGCCAGGACAACCTCGTCACCGTCCTGATGACGCGGGATGATCTCCACAAGTTGGCGTCCCAGACGCTCGTGCGGGTGAAGTCCAAGGAGGACAAGCACAACTACCTGGGCCTGGTGGTCCGTGGCCCCTTCGCCGAGCCGGATGCCGTCTCCGCCAGCTCCACCATCGCCGTGGGCGTGGTGGTCCAGGGCAAGAAGCTCACCTATACCTTCGACTACCACGGGCGTGCCGAGATCGAGATCCTCGGCGAGGAGCTCGACGGGAAGCTGGTGCCTCCGGGCCGCCGGCCCCGGCCGAAGAGCCCCGTCTTCCTGCTCGATGAAGCGGAGAGCGAGCGTGTGCTCGGCATGAAGGGGGACCTGCGTCTGGGAATGGTGGTGGGCTACAAGAACATGGAAGCCCGCTTCGATCCCATGGACAAGTCCGTCCTGCCCCGCCACACGGGCATCATCGGAACGACGGGCGGAGGCAAGTCCACGACCGTCGCGACGCTCATCCACCGGGCGCAGCAGGCGGGAATCGCCACCATCGTCTTCGACGTGGAGGGCGAATACACGCATGTGGACAAGCCCACCGATGACCCGGCGATGAGAGAGGCGCTCAGGCGCCGCAAGCAGAATCCCGAGGGGGTGAAGGAGCTGCACATCCACCACCTGATGGGCCGGGACAGCCGCAATCCCAAGCACAGGAACCTGCACCCCTTCGCGCTGAACTTCTCGAGCCTCTCGCCCTACGCCATCTCGGAGATCCTCGGCCTGTCCGAGGCCCAGCAGGAGCGTTTCCACAAGGCCTACGACGTCACGAAGCTGTTGCTGGAGGAGCTGGGCATCTACCCGAGGACCGCCGAGGAGCGTCAGCAGGTGTTGGAACTCGACGAGCTGTCCACGGGCTATCCGCGCATGACCATCCAGCACCTGCTGGACGTCGTGAGCACCTATATCTACAGCCTGAGTGACGAGGGGAAGGCGGAGACCCGGAGCCGCTCGAAGTCCTCGTCCCGGAAGTCGAGCAGCTCCTCGGAAGCGGGGGAGGGCGCCGAGGCGGAGGGCGCGGAGCCGGTCCAGCCGAGCATTCCTCCGCTGTACAGCGAGTTCAAGAACCACTTCGGCCGGGTGATGGGCCGGGTGATGGCCCATGCGAGCCGGAACGAGATCAGCTGGAAGGCGCTGGCCAGCAAGCTCCACTCCCTGCGCCGCCTCAAGCTGTTCGATGTCGGCTCGGCACCCGGGGTGGACTACGGCTCGATGCTGACTCCGGGGCGGGTGTCGGTGATCGACTTGTCGGATACGGACTCGCCGCAGCTCAACAACCTCGTCATCGCGGACATCCTCCGCGGGCTGCAGGAGATGCAGGAGGCGCGCTACCAGCGGGCCAGTGAGCAGGGACAGGCCATCACGCCGGTGCTCATCATCATCGAGGAGGCGCACGAGTTCCTGTCGGCCAGCCGCATCTCGCAGATGCCCGTGCTGTTCGAGCAGGTGGCCCGGATCGCCAAGCGTGGCCGCAAGCGGTGGTTGGGGCTCGTCTTCGTCACCCAGCTGCCCCAGCACCTTCCCAGCGAGGTGCTGGGCCTGCTCAACAACTTCATCATCCACAAGATCACCGACAGCGCGGTCATCTCCCGGATGCAGAAGACGGCGGGCACCATCGACGAGAGCCTCTGGAACAAGGTGTCCAGTCTCGCGCCCGGGCAGGCGCTCGTCTCGTTCAGCAGCTTCACCCGGCCGTTGATGGTCGCGGTGGATCCGGCCCCGGTGAAGCGGCTCCTCGTGGAGTAGCCGGGACGGGGAGGGGTTCTACTCCCCAGGAGGGAGAGACCCGGGGCTCCTCGGCGTTCATCATCGGACACATCCTGATGAATGAACGCCGAGGAGGAACGAACATCCATGGATCTCGACTCGCGCGAGCGGGCACTCACCCTGGAGCTGAAGGCGGCACTGGCCAGCGCCCTGGAGCTTCCGGTGGTGCTGTCCCGGATGGAGGGCGCGCTGTTCCAACTGCTCCCGGCGGAGCACGCGGCGTGGTGCATGTCCAACCAGGCTCGCCCCGCCGGTTATGAATGGGTGACGACGGACCGGCTGGCCGCGTTCCTGGCCCGGTATCGGGAGATGGCGGGCGGTGACTTCGTGCGTGGCACGGTGTCACACCTGCCCAACGTGGTGTTCCGGGACTCGGAGATGGGTCCGCGCGCAGTGTTGGTGCGCAGCTTGCCCTACCAGCTCTGCCGAAAGCTGCACACCCCCCTGGAGCATCTCATGTCGGTGCGGCTGGACATGAGACAGGGCTGGCACGGGGGATTGACGATCTACCGCGAGCACGCCCTGGAATTCTCCGATCGCGAGCGGGCGCTCCTGCAAGGGTTGACGCCCTCCCTGGCGCGGACGGTTCGTAACTGCCGGATGCTCGGAGGCGTGGTGAAGGGCCGCCCGTTCCCGGATGCGCTGCTGCACCAGCGGAATCTGGAGTGCCTCGTGCTCACCCCGGCCCTCGTGGAGGTGCTGCGCACGGACCGGGTCACCGCGTTGCTGGAGGAGTGGTTCACCCCCTCCGAGCTCGGCCCCTCGGGCCTCCCGAGAGAGTGGGTGGAGCGGCTGGTCTGGCTCGGGCGCCTGGAGGAAGACGGCGAGCCCGGGGCGGACAGCTGGGCGTGCGTGCGCGAGGACCGAGCCTTGAAGGTGACGTTCATCCGGATGCCGGAACAGCAGGGCCAACGGCTGTGGACGCTGGTGCTCGAAGAACCCTCGTCTTCGCTCCCCGTGCCCACGGCCTGGCTGCCGCCGCGGCTCACCCGGCGTGAGGTCGAGATCGTCGGCTATGTGCTCCAGGACTGGCTCTATGAGTCCATCGCCGTGCACCTGAACATCAAGCAGCACACGATGAACACGCACCTGAAGAACATCCGCAAGAAGCTGGAGGTGGAGAACAGGGCGGAGCTCGTCTCCAAGGCCGCGCTCCTCTTGCTGGCGGAACGGCAGTAGGCGCCTGTCCGGTGGCATGGGCGGGCCTGGAATCCCATGCCCGTCCACGCTCGTGCGGAATCCGCCGCCGTCAGGGCTGCTTCTGCAACTGGAGGGTCATGGACGTCATCCCACCCGAGGCATTGATGTTGACCGTACCCGCGGTGAGGTGCTCCTCGGTGATTCGGAGCGCCAGGGAGTCGGTGATGGTGTCATCGCTGCTGAAGTCGATGTCCCAGAGCTGGAACACCCACGGCTCGGCCAGGAGCTGGCTCGCCTTGGCGGTGCAGCCGCCGGTGGTCCACGCCGGGGTGTAGCTCTCCACCTCGGGAGTCTGGGTGGAGGTGGTGGAGCCCGGGCACCGCATCGCGACGACGACATCCGGCGCGGAGGCATCGCCATCCCAGGACGAGCCATTGTTGCTGGAGGTGATGCGGGCCGAGACGGGCTGCACGCGCCAGACGCTGTTCGGATCCACGCCGCACGTCTGGTCCGTCCTGCACACCTGGAGGGAGCCACAGGCCGAGCATGCGGCTCCCGCCTTGCCACAGGCGGAGGCGGTGTTGCCCGTCTGGCAGACATTGTTGAAGCAGCAGCCCGTGCAGTTCGAGGCGCTGCACGTCTGCCCGGTGCCAGAGCCTCCTCCCGTGTTTCCATTTCCTGGAGTGTCGTCGTCACCGCCGCAGCCAGTCAGGATGGACAGCGCGAGGACGGCCCCTGCGAAAAACCTGTTCATGTCTTCTCGATGAAAGGGGGGAGCGTGCTGGAAGGTGGAGACGGCGCCGGGACGGGCCTCTCCCCCTCTCGAAGGCCCGTCCCGGGACGCACCGGCCAGGGCCAGCGGTCGGCGCGCAAGATGCGCCAGGGCGGCCGCCGTGTCTGTACCTCCCAGGTGGTACGCCGGGGCCGTCCTCACGAGGAAGGCGAGCGGCCACTCCCGCCCCTTCACTCCCAGTCGCCGGGCAGCCAGCACGCCGGGCGCTGACGGCACGATTTTTAATGCGGACCAACTTAGTCCTGTTTAAAGAGCCAACACGCACAGGCGCCCCCACAGCGGGGGGCGCCGGATGGCTGGAGAGATTCCGAATGCTCCGGATGAGCAAGATGACCGACTACGGCATCGTGCTGCTGACCGAGCTGGCGCGCGCCGGGAGTGAGACGCGCACGGCGAGGGAGTTGGCGGCCGGTACCGGTGTGCCCCTGCCCTCGGTGAGCAAGGTGCTCAAGGGCCTGCAGGGTGCCGGCCTGCTGGTGTCCCACCGTGGCGCCAGCGGCGGCTACGGCCTGTCCCGGCCCGCCGAGCACATCCCCCTCACGGAGATCATCTCCGCGCTCGAGGGCCCCGTCTCCCTCACCGAGTGTGGCGCCCAGGGCGCCCATGCGCCCAGCGGCACCTGCGAGCTGGAGACGGTGTGCCGGGTGCGCGGCCACTGGCGCGTCATCAACCGCACCATCCAGGACGCGCTCGGGCGGCTGACGCTGGCGGACCTGTGCGCGCCGGCGCCTCGACTCGTGGGCCTCGGGGTGCCCGCCCGCCCGGCCGCCCCCCCCCAGAACCCGAACCCCATCCCCACCACGGCCGGAGGTGCCCACTCATGAGCACGCAGAGCATCCAGGAGCTCACCAAACGGCAGTACGAGGCCGGCTTCGTCACCGACGTGGAGTCCGAGGCCATTCCCCCCGGCCTCGACGAGGACATCATCCGCCTCATCTCCGCCAAGAAGGGCGAGCCGGACTTCATGCTCGAGTGGCGGCTGCGCGCCTACCGGCACTGGCTCACCATGAAGGAGCCGCGCTGGCAGAAGGCGGAGTACTCGCCCATCAACTACCAGGACATCATCTACTACTCGGCCCCCAAGAAGAAGCCGAAGCTGGACAGCCTGGACCAGGTGGACCCCGAGATCCTCAAGACGTACGAGAAGCTCGGCATCCCGCTGCACGAGCAGAAGCTGATGCAGAACGTGGCGGTGGACGCCGTGTTCGACTCGGTGTCGGTGGCCACCACCTTCAAGGACAAGCTGGCCAAGGCCGGCGTCATCTTCTGCTCCTTCTCCGAGGCGGTGCGCGAGCACCCGGAGCTGGTGAAGAAGTACCTGGGCACGGTGGTGCCGCACTCGGACAACTTCTTCGCGGCGCTCAACTCGGCGGTGTTCAGCGACGGCTCGTTCGTCTATGTGCCCAAGGGCGTGCGCTGCCCCATGGAGCTGTCCACCTACTTCCGCATCAACGCGGAGAACACCGGCCAGTTCGAGCGCACCCTC
The DNA here is from genome assembly GCF_036277355.1 of Archangium sp. Taxonomy (GTDB): domain Bacteria; phylum Myxococcota; class Myxococcia; order Myxococcales; family Myxococcaceae; genus Archangium. The sequence goes on along the minus strand of NZ_DASUNC010000207.1, from coordinate 2,002 downwards.
ATCGTCGCCGACGAGGGCGCCTCCGTGAGCTACCTCGAGGGCTGCACCGCGCCCATGCGCGACACCAACCAGCTCCACGCCGCCGTGGTGGAGCTCGTCGCGCTGGACGGGGCCACCATCAAGTACTCCACCGTGCAGAACTGGTACCCCGGTGACGAGGAGGGCCGCGGCGGCATCTACAACTTCGTCACCAAGCGCGGCATCGCCCACCACCGCTCGAAGATTTCCTGGACGCAGGTGGAGACGGGCTCGGCCGTCACGTGGAAGTACCCCAGCGTCATCCTCAAGGGGGATGACTCGGTGGGCGAGTTCTACTCGGTGGCGCTCGCCAACCACCGGCAGCAGGCGGACACGGGGACGAAGATGATCCACATCGGCCGCAACTCGAAGAGCACCATCGTCTCCAAGGGGATTTCCGCGGGCCGCGGGCAGAACACCTACCGGGGCCTGGTGAAGGTGCTCAAGAGCGCCGAGGGCGCGCGCAACTACACCCAGTGCGATTCGCTGCTGCTGGGGAGCCAATGCGGGGCCCACACGCTGCCGTACATCGAGGTGAAGAACTCCTCGGCGCAGGTGGAGCACGAGGCGTCCACGTCGAAGATTGGCGAGGACCAGCTCTTCTACTGCCAGCAGCGGGGCATTTCGAAGGAAGACGCCGTATCGATGATCGTCAATGGCTTCTGCCGGCAGGTCTTCAAGGAGCTGCCCATGGAATTCGCCGTGGAGGCGCAGAAGCTGCTCAGCGTGAGTCTGGAAGGGAGCGTGGGATGAAGCCGCTGCTCAGCATCAAGGGTCTGCACGTGCGCGTGGCGGGCCGCGAGGTCCTCAAGGGAATCGACCTGGAGCTCATGCCCGGCGAGGTGCACGCCATCATGGGCCCCAACGGCTCGGGGAAGAGCACGCTGTCGCAGGTGCTCTCCGGCCGCGAGACGTACGAGGTGACGAAGGGCGAGGTGCTCTTCGACGGGAAGGATCTGCTGTCCATGCAGCCGGAGGCGCGGGCGCACGCGGGCGTCTTCATGGCCTTCCAGTACCCGGTGGAGATTCCGGGCGTGGGCAACCTGCACTTCCTGCGCACGGCGCTCAACGCCCGGCGGCGCACCGAGGGTCAGGAGGAGCTGGACGCCATGGACTTCCTCCAGCTGGCCCGGGAGAAGTCCAAGCTGGTGCAGTTGGACCAGGCCTTCATGCAGCGCTCGGTGAACGAGGGCTTCTCCGGCGGCGAGAAGAAGCGCAACGAGATCCTGCAGATGGCGCTCCTCGAGCCGAAGCTCGCCGTGCTCGACGAAACCGACTCGGGCCTGGACATCGACGCGCTGAAGATCGTCGCCGACGGCGTAAATCGCCTGCGCTCGCCCGAGCGCTCGATGATCGTCATCACCCACTACCAGCGCCTGCTCGACTACATCGTCCCCGACCAGGTGCACGTGCTGTCGCAGGGCCGCATCGTGCGCTCGGGCGGGCGCGAGCTTGCGCTGGAACTCGAAGAGCACGGCTACGGCTGGATCGACACGGCGAAGGGCGGCGAGCGTGCCAGCGGCGCCCCGGGAGCACGGCCATGAGCGCCGTCGATTTCTGGCTCGGACGCCATCGCGAGATCGCCGCCGGCCTTGCGGGCGCGAAGCTGCCCTGGCTCGCCCGCGTGCGCGACGAGGCAATCGGCCGCTTCGCCGACGAGGGCTGGCCCACCACGCGGCGCGAAAACTGGCGTCACACCTCGCTTGCCTTCATGGAACAGCAGGCGCTGTCGGTGCGCGAGACCGTTCAACCCGAGCGCATCCTCGCCGCGTTGCGCGCCCGCTTCGACGCCGCAACGCAAACGAGCGCGCACCTCGCATCCGCCACGAGCGGCGGCAGCCGCGAACCCACCGAAACTGGCACGGAGTCCCGTAGGAGCGGCGGCAGCCGCGAACCGCAGCCCTCCCTCCTCACCGACGCCCCCGCAAGCCCCCGGCCCGCGACGCAGCAGACGGCCTCCGCCGGGCACTGGCTCGTCTTCGTC
>NZ_DASUNC010000206.1:0-19699 GCF_036277355.1 Archangium sp. | reverse complement strand
TTCCTCCTGCCAGGCTCGCACCACCTGCGCTGCTACCTCGGGTGTCCACCTCGGTCGCCGCGCTGCCTCCAACCACGCCGGCTCCCCCTTCGTCGTCGCTGTGTTCGTCGTCATCGCGCCGCTCACTCTGCGGCTCCTCGAACTCCAGCTCTACCTGGGCCGGATCGGAGGCTTACGTTCCACATGGCCGGAATGGGCGTTCCACTTGCTCCGGAATCAGTGTTCCACTTGCTCCGGAATCAGTGTTCCACTTGCCTCGGAATCGGTGTTCCACATGGTCCGGTGCACGCAGCCCACCGCCCCAACGAGCGCCAGCGGCCCGGCTCGGCCCCGGTGTGCTTCCAGTCATTCACCAGGCCGCGCACCTGCTCCACGCCCAGGCCGCACAGCCCATAGAGCGCCAGTGCCAGCGCGATGGCCGCCCCCGAGAAGTGCTTGCGCGCCACCGCGGAGGCCGGCAGCACCGTCCATACCGCCCCGCAGCCCTGGCACTGGTAGCGCCGGCACGCCAGCACCTGCGTGCGGGCCGGCTGCCCCGGCCCGGGCGGCCCCCGCTGCTGGCGCTGCACCAGTCCGTGCCCGTGGATGCGCACTCGCCAGCCCTCGTACGCCGGCTGTCCACACCTCCCACACCTGCGCGGCCGGGCCTCCTCCACCGAGGGCGGCCAGGACTTGACCTCACCTCGGAAACGAACGATTCCTTCCTCGCTCCGTGCTCCTTCTCCCAAGTCGTGGTGCGGAGCCCGGCCCGTGACGTGTGCAAGACGTCACGGGCCACTTCTTCCCCTGCGCTCTCAGCTCTCCGGTGGCCCCATGCCCTGGAGCTCCGCCCTCCTGGCGACGTGCTCTACGCGTGCTGGCGCGGCCTGACACGGACCCGCGGGGGCGGGCCTCCACGGAGGACCCTCCCCCTCCTTCCCTCTTCGCCAGGCTTGCTGATGGAATCCTGGCCACGGCCATGGGCCTCTCCATCATTCTGCGCGCTCACACAGGCCCACTTCTCCCTCATCCAGCGTGCTCGGTAACAGCTGAGCACCCATCTCGCAACCTTGGAGCTACAGACCGGGGGACCTGAGCCAAGCGCGGTCAGCGCGGAAAAGGCCCAGTTCCTCCTGGGGTGCGGCCGTACAAAGGTCTTCGACTTGCTGAAGTCGGGGGAACTCCAACGCACTGAACGGCGGTACGGGAGCCAAACGATGATCACCGTGGACAGCATCGAGCGCGCCCAGCAGCAGCGGCAACCGAAGAAGCGGCGTGCGTCGAAGCATGGCCCGCGGCGAACGAGCGCGAATCTTCGTAGGTCGATCCGCACGTTGCCTCTGTCGGGGGACCCGGACGAACCGGACAACGATTCCAAGTAGGCTTGAGCGTCGGCCGCCAGACGTTCATGCCGACGGAGGCCGCGAGCCACACCGCGGCCTCACGCTCGGCCTACATCTCACTCGCGGAGGCCAGCCTCGGCTGCATCACCACAGGATCCTGTGGATGATGCAGCTTGAGGGGGACGGTGATCATCGGGGGAATCTCGGTCCCGTCGTAGAACTTCTTGGTCGTCCGAGTGGACTGATCACCAAGAACGGAGGCGACAACATCCAGAGGTACACCACCCCGAGTCGCCCTTACTACCTGGCCCTCGTTCGTGGCCCAGGTCGTGAAGCTGTGACGCAGTTCGCTGGGATGGATGGGCGGCTGCCCGATGCGCACCGACGCATACCCGATGGACTCCCGGACAGTGTTCCTGATTGGCGCCCTGCCCCGAGCCTGGAGCCGCTGCGCGGCGGCGAGGGCTTGGGAATCCAGACTGAGGATGTGAACACGACCGTTCTTGTGCAGAAACCGCGCAGTACCGGCGATACCCGAGGGATCGTTGACGACGCGCAACTCGCCCTTGCCAGCTGCAAGGCGGGCGATCTCCGAGTCGTGCATGCCGGTCTTGGCCCGCAGACACAGCACGTCCCTCACCGTCTGGGAGCCGATGGCCGCATAGAGCTTCTCCACCTGGGCCATCGAATACCCCTTGGCACGCCGCCCCTTCTCCGCGACCGCGGGCGGCACCTTGAGGGACAACGTGGGGTCTTCAGCAGCCTTGAGGCGATCCTCTTCTCGCAGCCACGAGAAGAAGCTCTTGAGCGTGATGATCCGCATCTTTCTGGCCGTGGGCCATTGATTCAGGGCCCGGCGCAACTCGAGGAGGCTGACGGTCCTCAAGTCCCTTCCGCCCAAAACCTCGGCCCACTGCGACAGGTAGGTTCGCGCGTCCCGCCGGTAGCCCTCCGTCCGCCCTCGCTGGGTCAAATGCCGGAGGAATTCCCGCACGGAGTCGGCGTCGAGCCGAGGCCCCACATCCTCCGACAGTGGAGCCTCCCCTGCGGCGGTGAGTGCCGGGGCGACCTCCGCTTTATCGGCCTTCACCCTGGCCAGGTAGGCGTTCCGGTCGCGCCGGAACAGGGCCAGCTCGGCCAGCGCGTCCTCCTCGTTGGAGACCGCCAAGGAGACCGAGAACCGGGCCCCGGCGACCATCTTCTCGAGGAGCCACACCTTCCGACCATCGACGAGCTTGACCCGCCCGCCCTTCCACTTCCCCACGAACTTCTGCGGCATGCTGCACCCATCGGATTCGGGATTACGTCCCTATTACGTCCCTGGGATACAACTGAGTGGAACCAGATGCAATCTCTGAGGGAGAACCACACTGACCACACCGGTCTTCAAAACCGGTGGGGGGCATGGAGACATGTCCCCGGGAGGTTCGATTCCTCTGTCCTACCGCCCTTCCCTACTCAGTGGCTCGCCCCGCTCCGGGCGTTGTCGGCACCCATGGGGACTCCTTCGAGTTGGTGACCCCTCCGCCGTCATCAACGAGCCCCCCCTTCGGCTACCTGACGAAGGACGGGACACGGCGCGGCTGCTGGACATGCTGGAGTCCGCGGCGCGCCTGCACCGGATGACGCTCTACGACAAGAAGCTGGTGGACGGGCTGCTGCGCGCGCGCCGCGAGGAGGGGTGGGTTTCACCCGGCCACCGTGGGGGCGGAGGCTGGACGGCCCCCCCGGAGTGGCTCCTACATGGGAGGAGGGGCTTCAATGGCCGCCGCACGAGGTGAGGACGGCATGGAGACACGGCAGAGTCCTGGAGTGGAGGCCCCACGCCCGGCGGGCGGACGGAAGCAGTGGTGGGCCCTGGGCGGGGTGGCGCTCCTGGTGCTGGCGGGCGGCATGGGGGTATGGCTGGCGCATGGGCCCCAGCGCTCGTGCGAGGGCGCGGAGCGCGCGTGGGAGGGCGTCTGGGACGGGCCGCGCCAGGAGGCCATCCACCGGGCCTTCCTGGCCACGCGCAAGCCGTACGCGGAGGCGACGTGGCGCGGGGTGCACGCGGGGGTGGAGCGCTACACGCACGCCTGGACGGAGATGCACCGGGAGACGTGCGAGGCCACGCGGGTGCGAGGTGAGCAGTCCGAGCAGGTGATGGCGCTGCGGATGAAGTGCCTGGAGCGGCGGCGCGTGGAGGTGAAGGCGCTGGCCGAGGTGCTGACCCAGGTGGATGGGCAGGGGCTGGCCCAGGTGAGCCAGGTGATGGAGCGGATCATCCCCCTGGCCTCGTGCGCGGACGGGCCCCACCTGGCGGCGCTGGAGCGGTTGCCGGAGGATCCGACGGTGCAGGCGAAGCTGGAGGAGCTGCAGGGGCGGCTGGCCCAGGTGCGCGCCCTCTTCGTGGCGGGCCACACCGCGCGGGGGCTGGAGCAGGCGCGGGCCCTGGCGGAGGCCGCCGAGGCCACCGGCTTCCGGCCGTTGATGGCCGAGGCCTGGCTGGCGCTGGCGCGGCTGCAGTACTCGGCGTCGGACGTGCCGGGGGCGGTGGAGAGCGCCCATCGCTCGGCCCGGGCCTTCCTGGCCAGCGGGCAGACGGTGGGCATGGTGCACGCGTGGTTCGAGCTCGTCACCGCCCTGCAACTCCAGGGGCACCAGGCGGCGGCGGAGCAGGAGCGGTGGTTGCAGTACCTGGACGACGCCATCCTCGCGGCGGGCAACCCGCCGGGACTGCGCGCGGAGTACGAGTGGCGGCTGGCCCACATCCGCACGCTGCAGGGCGGGTACGCGGAGGGGCTGGCGCACGCGAGGAAGGCAGTGGCGCTGCTGGAGGGCCAGGGGGGGCCGGAGAGCGTGGCGCTGTCCAGCGCGCTCATCGAGCAGGTCCGGGCGGCGGCGCTGGTGGGGCAGTACGAGGAGGCGATGGCGGCGGGGCAGCGGGCGCTGGCCTTCTGGAAGAAGACGGTGGGGCTGGAGCACCCCTCGACGATGCGGGTGCTCAACCTCATTGGCGTCCTCCAGGCGATGACGTGGCACCTGGCGGACAGCTCGGCCACGTACGAGCAGATGCTGGCCATCATGCGGCGCATGCCGGACACGGATCACATCGAGCTGGTGGCCGCGCTCAACAACCTGGCCGTCATCTACGTCGAGCAGGGGCGGCATGCCGAGGGCGAGCCGCTGCTGGAGCAGGCGTTGGCCATTCTCGACGAGAACCAGACGCGCGGGAGCCTGCACGGCGTCATCTGCCTGCAGAGCCTGGCGGAGTCGAAGTACCTCCGGGGAGACCATGCCGGGGCGCTGAAGCTGGCGCGCGAGTCCCAGGCGCTGGCGGAGAAGGGAGTCTCCCCCCAGCATCTGATCCGGGCCATCGTGCTGACGACGCTGGGGGACGCGGAGCTGGAGGCGGGCAGCGCCGCGCGGGCCCAGGAGGTGCTCGAGCAGGCGGTGCGGCAGTTGGAGCCACTGCCCACCCACCCCAAGGAGAAGGGGCACGCGCGCTTCGCGCTGGCACGGGCGCTCGAGGCCCGGGGGGTGGACCGTCCGCGCATGCTGACGCTGCTCGCGCAGGCGCGGAAGGATCTGGAGGAGGCGGGGGCGCCCGCGGGCCGGCTGCGGGCCTCGTGGGCGGAGTGGGTGAAGGCCCGCCGGTTGGAGACGTCACCGGAGCTGCAGGCGCCCCGGTGACGGCTCGGTGCCGCACTACCGCACCTGGATGGCGTCGGCGACGACGTAGAAGCCCGACGTGGTCCAGCGGCTCAGCTGCACCTTGTTCCAGCCGGCCGGGAAGCTCCAGGTGCCCAGCGTGTTCCACTGGCCGCCGTTGACCTGCTGGTTCACGCTCACCGTGCCCAGGTTGTTGCCGTTGGCGTCGATGATGACGAAGGGCGCGGTGGTGGAGCGGTTGGAGGCCGACACCCACCAGGCGTCGATCGTCCGGGTGCCCGCCGCCGGCATGTAGAAGCTGAAGATGAACGGGTCGGAGATCGCGGCCGTGGTGGCCGTGTAGTAGTTGTTGCCGTAGTAGCCAGCGTTGGCGCCGACAGCCCAGTTGGCCGACATCTGCACGGAGGCCTTGGTGCTGTCGTTGTTGGCGTTGTTGCTGTCCACCACGAGGCCGACGGTGGAGACGGCGCCACAGTAGCTGTTGATCTTGCTCAGGTACGTGCTCCACGGCCAGTTGGGGCCGGGATCCGTGCGGGTGGCCGGCTGCAGGCGCCCGTGCGAGACGATGTGGTAGCTGTCGCGGGTGATGTTGCGATCACGGGCGATGTCGCACGAGAGCTTCGCCGAGGCGTCGATCTGCCCCGTGGGGAAGGACGTCTGGCTGGCGTAGCCGCCGTGCTCGATGCCCACGGTGAAGTGGTTGACGGACACGCCGTTGAGGTTGCACTTCACCGAGCCGTTGAGGCCGCAGTCATAGGACGCCGCCACGTGCCAGGCGCGGTCCGCCTCGCGCACGAGCTGGGAGATCTCCGTGCCCGACTCGTTCACCACGTAGTGGGCGCTGGCCTGGGCGGCCGAGTTGGTCAGCCAGCTCCAGCACCCGGAGTAGCCACCCTCGCAGGTGTGGATGACGATCATCTGCGGCGAGTAGCCCGCGCGCGAGTTGTAGTTGGGCGAGGCCCGCCAGATGGAGGACGCGTAGTCCGGGCCCGCCGCCATCGCCCGCACCGAGGGCATGTCATACCGGGCCTGGGCCTGGGTGGGCAGCAGCGACACCCGCACCTGCTCTCCGGGCCCGTAGGCCACGGCGCCCTTGCGCAGCACGTCATACACCTCCGAGTGGATGTACTGGGCGCGCGCCTCCGCGTGCTCGATTCCACTGAAGCGGGCCACGGCCGGGGCCCACGCGCCCACGTCCGTCCGGTCCACGCCCAGCTCGTCCGCGTGCGAGCGCAGCAGGGCCGCTCCCGCCCGCAGGTGCGCCAGCGGCTGGGTGCGCGCCTCCTCCACCGTCACCCCCGCCAGCTCCGCCGCCCGCTCCAGCGCCGCACCGCGCAGCGCCAGCAGGCCGTACGCGGCGGGCCGCCCCTCGAACTCCTCCCCGCCCTTCACCATCTCCCAGCGCGTCTCCGTGTAGGAGATGGCCTTGAGCAGCTCCGCGGGCACGCCGAACTCCGCCGCCGCCTGCTCGAACAGCCCGTTCAGGGGCTGCTGCTCCCGCGCCTCCGTGGGGGCCTGGCCCGGCTGCTGCACGGCCTCGGAGCCCGGCGCGCCACAGGCGGACAGGGCGAGCGCGGCCAGGGCCGCGGACATCGTCTGATATGAACGCATGACTTGGATCTCTTCCTTTGACAGGGGGATTACAGGGAGAACGACGAGGTGTCCGCGGTGGACAGCCAGTAGTTGCCGTCCGGACCGGCCGCCGAGCGGACCGAGCTGTACGAGTAGGTCACGCCGCGGCCATTGGTGGAGGTGCGGTTCGGATAGCCACAGGCGTAGCAGCCGGCCCACAGGCCCGAGGGATCATTCACCACCCAGCCCGTGCTGTTGTAGCCGATGACCACCAGGATGTGGCCCGCGCTGGTGAAGTAGCCGTGGATGACCACGGGACGGCCGGCGTCGATCTGCCGTTTGATCATCGCCTCGGTGCCGGAGTAGGTGTACTGCGAGGCCAGACCGTACTGGGTGTAGATGGAGGCGAGCCCCGAGGGAGACTGGCCCTGGGCCTTGCCGAAGCGCGTGTAGAGCCCGTCCGGGGTGACGCCCTTGTTGTAGTAGTTGAGCAGCATGGAGCCCGAGGTGATGCCGCAGGTGGCCGAGGGCTCGTAGGTGTTGAAGTACTGGTAGAAGTAGGGGACCGTCAGCGGGTTGGCCGTCGCCACGACGGGCAGCAGTCCCTTGGCGATGCGCATGCTCTCACAGGCCAGGCCTCCGCCCGCGCTCTTGCAGGCGTTCACCTGGCTCACGGAGAAGGGACCGAAGGCATTGGTGCCCTCCACGCAGGCGTCGATGGAGGTGTCCAGCGTCGAGCCCGGCATGCAGCTCCCGGTGCCGCGGATGGAGCGGGCGAAGCTGACCGCCCAGCGGCTGGCGGTACAGCCCGAGCCACCCCCATTGGCCTGACAGGTGCTCACCATGCTCTGCGTGAACGGGCCCACCGCCTCGGTGGACGACACGCACAGCCGGTAGGTCGCGTCGAACGAGAAGCCCGCCGGGCAGAACACGTTGGTGCTGGTGGGCAGCGTCTGCGCCTCCACTCCGACCTCGCCGGCCGCCTGCGCCAGGGGCTCCGGACCACATGCGGACAGCACGGCCAGCGCTCCGGCCAGGGCGGCAATCATCGCTCTCATGTTCGTTTTCCCTCCGGGGCGCGGCTTGGACACCTGCGCCCATGTCGACTCGGTGAGTCCATGCTCCTCATGCCAGCAATTCCCCTGCAAGTCTTCTTTTATTTTGGTTTCCGCGATGACTGCTTTGGGTGAGTCATTGCGATTCAGCATGAGAGGAATTGTGAATGGCGCGGCGTCAGCCCACCGTCAGCACATCGTCATCCCCCGTCATTCCTGCGTCAGGAAGCGGATCGCGAACCGCGGCGGAAGGTGCGTGCCAGGAAAAGACATATTTTCGAGAGACAAAGGGCGCTCGGCCGCTATCCTGGAAATCAGCGGATGTTGAGTGTTCAGCGTCCTGAATCCATTTCCCCCATGAAGACGAGCTGTCCAAGGAGCCGAGCCATGCACTCGAAGGTGCGGTCGACGTTCATGACGATGATGTTGGGAGTCTCGCTGGCGGGAGGCACCGCGCTGGCGGAGGCCCCCCGGGAGCCCGCCACGGAGTCTCTCCCTGCTTCCACGGGGGCGCTGGAGTGGACGGAGGCGCTCGGCACCGGAGAGGGCACGGGCGAGCTGGTGCGCACCCGGGAGGGGCTGGTGTACGAGCCCTACAACGTGATGCGCCGGCGCGAGGGGCTGCGCACCCTGACGGGGCTCTACACGTTCCCGGCCCGCCGGCTGGAGCGGCCCGTGGACACGGTGCGGCCGCTGATCCAGGCGCGGCGCGCCTTCGGGACGAGCGTCGAGGTGGATGTCCGGGTGCGCTCGGCCAACGGCGGCTGGAGCGAGTGGAGCATCTCCAGCGCGGGGGAGTCCGTGCGCCTGCCCTGGGCCGGCACGGAGGTGCAGGTGCGGCTCGCGCTGGTGGCGGATGAGCACGGCCGGGGTCCCGTGGTGCAGGAGGTGAAGCTGGAGGGCTCGCTGGAGGGCGGCACCTCCCAGCAGCTCACGACGCTGACCACTCCGTTGACGTACCGCATCTATGGCACGCGCGAGGGCCTGGTGGGCGGCACCACGGCCAACGGCCACGTCATCAAGAGCTATGACCGCTTCGTGGCCCTGCCCTCGCGCCGGGCGCTCGCGTCCAACGGTGGCAACGAATACCAGGTGAGGTTGTGCTCCACGCGGACGTCCAAGTGCGCCACCACCTCGGTGTGGGACGTGGGCCCGTGGAACACGAAGGATGACTACTGGAATCCCTCCAGCATGCGCGAGATGTGGAAGGATCTGCCCCAGGGCAAGCCCGAGGCGCAGGCCGCGTACCAGGACGGCTACAACGGCGGGTTGGATCAGTTCGGGCGCCGGGTGGCCAACCCCGCGGGCATCGACATCGCCGACGGCACGTTCTGGACGGACCTGGGGCTGACCGACAACGACTGGATGACCGTGACGTACCTGTGGACCAGCGGCGGCACCCCGGCCACGGGCCTCGTCATCGACAGCAACAACGCCAACAACGACAGCACCAAGGCCTCCGTCCAGATGTCGGCCAACTGGGCTGTCGGCGCCAACGCCGGCTACTACGGCAACAACTACTACACGGCCACCACGGCCGCGATCTCCGACCCGTTCATCTTCAGCTTCTACATGCCGGCGGCGGGCACCCGGACGATCGACGCCTGGTGGGTGGCGGCCTCCAACCGCTCGACCACCGCCCCCTTCGTCATCATCGACGCCAACGGCAACAACCTGGGCACGGTGAGCGTGAACCAGCAGCTCAACGGCAGCAAGTGGAACACCCTGGGCACCTGGAGCTTCCCGGCCGGCTGGAACAAGGTGCAGCTGAGCCGCTGGACCACCTCGGGCTTCTACGTCGTCGCCGACGCCATCCAGGTGCGGTAGTGCGGCACCGGGCCGCCCCACTCCTCCCGGGGCGGTGAAGCAAGATGAAGAGGAATGGAGACCCCCGGTACCGCCAGGGGTCTCCGCCTCGGGGGCTCAGCAGGTCTGCCCGCGGGGGCAGGAGGTGAGCAGGGCCGCGTCCGTGCACGGCGCGCCACCCACCGTGCTGGACGTCGTCGGGATGTTGCCCCAGTCATGGGCCCGCTTGCTCGGCGCGTAGGACAGCGCCAGGGTGGCGTTGGCGGACGAGGCGGCCACCACCCCGTCAGCGCTTCGGGGCCAAGGCTCCTCCTCGGAGCCGCTCCAGCTCGGCCTGCAGCTCCGTCAGGCGCCGCTCCGCCTCCTCGCGCCGCCGGGCCTCCTCCGCCAGGCGCCGCTCCGCCTCCTCGCGCCGCCGGGCCTCCTCCTGCGCGCGTTGCCGCACCTGCTCCAGCGTCTCCTTCATCCGCACCAGCAGCTCGTGTGACTCCAGCAGCAGCGCGTTGCCTGCCCACAGCTGCAGCTTCCCCTCCGACACCTCCAACTCCAGCCCCAGCACCTCCGAGCGGTAGCGGCCCTCCTCCGGTGCGATGGGCTCGTACTGCCTCGCCTCGGGCGCGGGCAGCCGGTACGCCCACAGCCGCTCCCGCGCCCGGTCGTAGATGAAGTACTCGGAAATCCCCAGCCGCGCGTAGCGCTCCACGTTGTACTCGGCGTCCTTCTTGCGATCGCCGCCCACGTGGACCTCCATCACCCACTCCAGCCCCCTGCCCTCCTGACTCACCACCCACTTGTCCCGCTCGTGCGTCTCCACGTCCCGCACCGCCAGCAGGTCCGGCGCGAAGCGCCTCTCCCCCGGGTAGTACACCGGTAGCTCCGTTCCCAGGTACACCTGCCGTCTCTGCCGCGAGAAGAAGCCCTGGAGCACATCCAGCGTCTGTATCTTCGCCCGCGAGTGCCTGTCCCCCTCCGGCATGGCCATCTCGTCCCACGTCACTTCCCCGGGAAGTGACTCCACCACCCGCGCCCGCTCCTCCATGCTCATCCGCTCCCACTCTTCCCGCGTGGGCGCCCGGGGGAAGGCGTCCCCACGCTCTTGTGCGCGCTGTGCCATGCCCGAAAGCCTGGGGTGGGCCGCCGCGCGCGTCAATCGCCCCCGCCGCGCGCACTGAGCAAGTGTCGGGCCGAGCAAGCTCCGCCCCTCTCTCCTGGGGAAGGAGCACCCGGGAGTGTTTCCGCCCTCGTCCGGGCGTCTCCCCACGTGGACGCCTTCTGGCTGGCTCCGAGCCCGCCGGGCTCGATGTTCCGTTGGCGCAGGGACGGTTCGATGGAAGTGGAGACGAAGGACTGGACATGACGGGCGAGGTCATGTCATGAGTCCCACGAGAGAAGTAGGACCCGGGAATGCCCATATCGAGAGCGCAATGGGAGACACATCCGCGCGGTGTCTCCGATTGTGTTTTGCATGGAGCGCCAGTCGGAAACGACTGGTGTTGATTCGATGTTCACCTGGTTGAGACGCCTGTTCATCGGACGTTCAGGGGTGCCCAGGCTCCCCGACGCCACACCCCCCGCCGAGTCGCCTCCCGTCTGGGGCACCCAGCTCCTGGATGCCGTCCAGAAGTCCTCCCGGGCCCAGGCCCGTCTGGCCCTCCATGTCGAGGATGTGGAGCGCAAGCTGGAAGGGGGACTCGCGGAGCTGAGGGGCTCGCTCTCATCTCTGCGCGGCGTGACATCGGCTCACTCCCCAGGGAGCGAGCCCCCCTGGGACGAGCTCCTCGATGCCCTGGATCTGCTCGAAGAGGCCTCCCGCGTCGCGGCGGATGCGGCGCTCGCATCGGGACTGCTGGGTGTGGCGGCCCGGCTCGAGCGCTTCCTGACGTCTTCCGGGATCAGACGCCTGGCGACCATCGGCCACATTCCCGACGGGCGCCTGTTCCGGATTGTAGGCACCCAGCCCCACCCCAGCTTCGCCGAGGGCGCCATTGCCCGCGTGGTTCGCGCCGCCGCCCTGCGAGGCGAGCACCTCGTCCGCGAGGGCGAAGCCATCATCGTGAGGAATACCCCTTGAGCCATGTCTTTGGAATCGATCTGGGAACGACCAACTCCGTCATCGCCCACCTGGTGGAGGGCCGCCCGGTGGCCGTGCCCGTGGAAGGCAGCCGCATCGTCCCCTCGGTGGTCCTCTACGAGGACACTCGTGTCGTCGTGGGGCGAGAGGCGCGCAACCTCGAGATGCTGAAGCCCGAGCGGTGCATCCACTCGGTCAAGCGCAAGATGGGAACGCTCCACCGCTACGCCATCGCCGGGCGCGAGGTGTCTCCCGAGGAGGTCTCCGCCGAAATCCTGTCCGCGCTCAAGCGGGGAGCCGAGAAGGCCACCGGCGTCCCCGTCCAGGACGTGGTCATCACCGTGCCGGCCTACTTCGATGACGCCCAGCGCCGCGCGACCCTCGAGGCCGGCCAGCGCGCGGGGCTGAACGTGTTGCGGCTGCTCAATGAGCCCACCAGCGCCTCGCTCCTGTATGAGCACGTGCTGCATCCCGAGACGCTCCGTGTGGCCGAGCCCGAAATCCTCCTCGTCTACGACCTGGGGGGCGGCACGTTCGACGTGTCGGTGCTCGAGGTGTTCCAGGGGGTGCGCGAGGTGCGCTCCACCGCGGGCAACACCCAGCTGGGTGGGGATGACTTCGACGACAAGCTCGTCCAGCTCTTCCTCGAGGAGCTCAAGAAGCAGGGCGTGGAGCCTCGCGAGGACGTGCGGGCCATGGCGCGCCTGCGCCAGCTGGCCGAGGAGACGAAGATCCGCCTGTCCTCGGACATCTCCGTGCACGTGAGGGAGGAGTTCCTCACCCAGGTTCGAGGCAGGCCCATCCACCTGGAGGTGGAGGTGCGGCGGCGCGTCTTCGAGGCGCTCATCGAGCCGCTGCTCGAGTCCACCGTGGCCCTGACGCGCCAGGCCCTGGCCGATGCCCGGCTCGAGGGACAGTCGCTGTCCAAGATATGCCTGGTGGGAGGCTCGACGCGGATTCCCCGGGTCCGCCAGCTGCTGGAGGAGGCCTTCGGCGTCGACATCCACGAGGAAGTGGATCCCGACCTGGCCGTGGGGCTGGGCGCGGCCATCCAGGCGGGCATGTTGTCCGGCGAGCCGGTGGGACGCATCCTCGTGGATGTGGCGTCGCACAGCCTGGGCATGCGCGTCATCGGAGAGGACGACTTCGGGAGCGCCTCACCGGACACGTTCGCGCCCATCCTCCGCCGCAACACGGTATTGCCGACGACGAAGGTGGAGGAGTTCTACACCCTGGTGCCCGAGCAGGAGCTCGTCGAGGTGGAGGTGTTTCAGGGCGAGTCGCACCGGGTCTCGGAGAACACGCGGGTGGGAGCCTTCGAGTTCCCGCTCGAGCCCCGGCCCGCGCACTCACCGGTGCGGGTGGAGTTCGCCTACGATCTCAACGGGGTGGTGAAGGTCTCCGTCAGCCAGCCCGGCACGACGAACGCCAAGACGGTGGCCCTCTCGGTGGCGGACGTGGGCAAGGCGGTTCCGGCCCTGCCGCCGGGGCAGAGCGCGGTGGAGCGCAAGGGGCACGCCCTGCTCGAGAAGCTGCCTCCCGAGCCCCGCGCCGAGTTGAAGCGGCTCCTCGACGAGTACGCACAGGCCCAGGGCGTGGCGCGCGAGCGGGCGGAGGAGGCACTCCTGGACTTCTTCCTCCATCTCGAACACGGCTCGGAACACCCGGAGCCCTGAGCCATGGTGAAGCACGACCGCACCGGGCGCCAGCACCGCCAGTGGTTGGAAGAGGCCCGCAAGTACCAGAAACGGGGAGATGTGGAGGGGATGCTGTCCGCGCTCCTGCGGCTGCCGCCGCCACTGCGGGAGGAGCTGCTGCCTGGCGCCGCGGACCTCTTCCGGCAGGCCGTCCGCGAGCAGCACCGCCGCGGCTCCTGGAGCACGCTCAGCACCCTGGCCGTGCGCGTGGACACCGAGCCCGGCCTGGTGGAGCGAAGCGCGGCTCCGGAGGAGGCCCTGGCCACGTACTGGCCACTGGTCTGGGCGGCGGGCCGCGCCCGCGATTGGGAGCGCGCGCGGCGGCTGTGGCAATCCCTCTCTGGCCCGGCGCGAGCGCATGCGCCCCTTCTGGCCGGGGCGATGGAGGGCTGGCTCTCCTCCGAGGGGAGCCCCGCTCCCGAGCTCATCGCCCCGGCGCTCGAGCGCCTGCCTCTCGTGGATGCGCGCCTGGGCATCGAGCCACCGAGCCAGCGCGTCTCCCTTCCGCCGCCCCGCTCGCTGGAGGAGGCGGAAGGGGCGTTGCTCGGTCTGTGCGCGCTCGAGCCCTTCCCCGTCTTCGCCAGCCGCGCCGAGGCGTGGGCCCGGGCAGCACCCACCGAGGTCGCTCGGGCGATATGGGAGCTGGCGGGACAGCTGGCGGCGCGAGAGCTGTGGCTCCGGGCGGCGGAGGGCAAGGGCCACGCCACGCTCTTGGAGCCCGCTTCGCTGTTGGCCCGGGCGGTACGTGAGGGAGGAGCTCCCGAGACCCTGTCCACTCCTGTGTTGCAGGCGCTGCGGGTGGTGGCCGCGGGGCTGGCGCGGACGGTCGTCTCGCGCCTCGAGGACGCCGAGCCCTTCTGCGCCCTGGCTCAGGCCGCGGCACTGCAACCGCCGGCCCAGCCCTGGGTGGTACAGGCCGTGGCCGGGCTCCGCTTCGAGGGAGCGGCGCTACCGCGGGCGCTGAGCCTCTACCAGGAATTGCTGGCCCGGAGCGCGAACGCGCCCCTCTGGGCACGGGCCTTCCTGGCCTGGTGCGAGCAGAACCCCGAGGCGCCCAACGCACCCGGGTGGCTCCAGGAGGGCCTGCGCCGGCTGATCGCCACGGAGTCCTCCGCCCTGTTGTCCTGGCTGCGTGGGGCCGTCTCCTCCGAGCGGATGGAGTTGATCGAGTGCGTGGCCTCCACCTGCGCACCGGACCTGGTGGAGTCATGGGTGGAGGCCTGCTGGGAGGGCGCGAACGAGGAGCTCCGGAGGGCGCTCAGCGAAGCCATCTCCCTGCTGCTGGGCCGCAGCCGCATGAAGCAGGGCGGACGGCAGTTGGAGCAACTGCTACGCGGCGTGCGGAACATCGAGGAGGCGGAGCGGATGTTGATGGAGGTGGAGGGGGCGATGGAGCAGGTCCACGCCTCGATGAAGCTGACCGGGGACGGCCTGCGCATCTGGCGCAGGTTCGCGCCCAGGGTGCTGACGTACAAAGTGGACTTCCTGGAGGAGGCGGTGCGCCATGCGTCCTCGGACGCCGAGGCCTGGGATGCCACCGTGCGATACCTGGAGGCCCATCCTGGGAACACGGGGCATATCGAGGCGCTCCGGACGATGGATGTATGCGGCCGGGAGGCTCTCGCCCGTCGCGTTCTGGATCGCTGGCTGGAGCGCAGCGCCGCCGATGTGCCAGCGCTCGCCGAGGCAGCGTTGGCCGCCGAGAGGATGAACACGCCTTGCCGTTACCTCCACCCGGTGCTGGGGGCCTTCATGCAGGCTCTGGCCGAGCAGTTGACCGCCCCGCAGATCCCGGTGGTGGAGCAGGCGCGGGCGTTGGCGAACAAGCATGGATTCCGGCTGCGCAAGCGCAGGGCTTCGCGGAAGAAGAAGTCCGAGAGCGCGCCGGCGAGCCGTGCGTCACGCTCGAAGAAGAAGCCCGCCGCGAAGGGCGCGGCGCCCCCGGCGGATTCTCCGGAGGATGGGGAGGAGCGCGGTTGATATGACACCCGAAGAGCCGTTCGCCGTATTGGGCCTGGCACCGACGATGGATCCAGCCGCCGTCAAGAGCGCGTACTTCGCCGCGCTGGCGCGGCACCCACCTCACCAGGATCAGGAGGGGTTCCAGCGGTTGCGCCGCGCCTACGAGGCGCTCACGCGACCGGGAGGCCTGGCGGTGGCGTACCTGACCAGCCCCGTGGACGTGCAGCAACTGGCCCGGGACGCGCGCGAGCGTTTCGATACACCACTCAAGAAGGCCGCCGTGGCGGCACTTGCCGCGCGAACGGGAGCGGAGACCGTGGTGCGGTGGGTGGAGCGGTGCTCCCGGATGAGCTGGGATGAGGTGCTCCGGGCTTTTGCCCACTGATGCGGGCATCCCGAACCCCAACGAAGCTCCTTCAGCGAGCGTGCTGTAGCAACGTGTAGAGGGGCCTCTGCCGCTGACTTCAGCACCCACAGCGGCCAGGCGGCCATGTCTTGTAGGGGGCATTCGGTTGCACCTACGCTCCGGGCGCTTCGCGCCCTACGGAGGTTGCACCCCGATGACGTTCCCCTCGCCTGTCTCCCGTGCTTCGACGCTGCTCGAGTTGCTCGAAGAGCGCGCCGCGCGACACGCAGAGAGACGCCTGTTCTCCTTCCTGGAGGACGCCGAAGGTGAATCGTCCGAGTTCAGCTACTCGGGGCTGCTGCAGCGCGCTCTCGCCCTTGGGGCCTTCCTTCAGCAGGAGGTGCCGGCGGGCGAGCGAGCGGTCCTCCTCTACCCACCGGGGCTCGACTACGTCACCGGCTTCTTCGGCTGTATGGCCGCTGGCGTCGTCGCCGTTCCCGCCTACCCGCCGGATCCGTCGCGCCTGGAGCGCACCCTTCCCCGCCTGCGCTCCCTCATCCACGACGCCCAGGCCTCCGTGGTGCTCGCCCCCTCCTTCATCACCTCCATGGCGGAGTTCCTCTTCGAGTCCGCCCCGGACCTGCGCTCCCTGCGCTGGGTGGCCACCGATGAGCTGCCCTCAGGCGCCGAGTCCCACTGGAAGCGCCCGGAGCTGCGCGGCGACTCGCTCGCCTTCCTCCAGTACACCTCCGGCTCCACGGGCACGCCCAAGGGCGTCATGCTCAGCCACGGCAACCTGCTGCACAACCTCCACCTCATCCACGGCGCCTTCCGCATGCACGAGGGCAGCGCCGGTGTCATCTGGCTGCCGCCCTACCATGACATGGGCCTCATCGGCGGCATCCTCGGCACCGTGTACGGAGGCTTCTCCACCTCCCTCATGTCGCCGCTGAGCTTCCTGCGCCGCCCTCTGCGCTGGCTGGAGGAAGTCTCCCGCACGCGCGGCACCATCAGCGGTGGGCCCAACTTCGCCTTCGACTTGTGCGTGCGCAAGTCCACCGAGGCCGAGCGCCAGGCGTTGGACCTCAGTCACTGGGAAGTCGCCTTCTGCGGTGCCGAGCCCATCCGCGCCGAGACGCTGGAGCGCTTCGCCCAGGCCTTCTCCGTCAGCGGCTTCCGCCGTGAGTCCTTCTACCCGTGCTACGGCCTGGCCGAGGGCACACTCATCGTCGCGGGTGGCCAGGTGGGCACCCTCCCCGAGCAGCAGGCCCTGGACGTGGAGCGGCTGCGCGAGGGTCGTGCCGTGGCCGTGGAGCCGCGGCAGGCACGC
Organism: Archangium sp.; assembly: GCF_036277355.1. GTDB lineage: Bacteria > Myxococcota > Myxococcia > Myxococcales > Myxococcaceae > Archangium. Next base: position 2,887 of record NZ_DASUNC010000206.1, on the reverse strand, counting down.
GGCCAGGTGCTGGTGGGCTGCGGGCGTGCGCTGGAGCAGGAAGTGCTCGTGGTGCACCCGGAGACGTTCGCCCGGTGCTCTCGGGGTGAAGTGGGTGAGGTGTGGGTGAAGGGGCCCAGCATCGCCCAGGGCTACTGGCGCCGCGCCGAGGACACCCAGCGCGACTTCCACGCCCACACCGCGGATGGCTCCGGGCCCTTCCTGCGCACCGGAGACCTGGGCTTCTTGCGTGAGGACGGCCAGCTCTTCGTCACCGGCCGTTTGAAGGACCTGCTCATCATCCGCGGGCGCAACCACCACCCCCAGGACGTGGAGTTGACGGCCGAGCGGGCCTCTTCCGCGCTGCGGCCCGGGTGCGGCGCCGCCTTCTCGGTGGAGGTGGAGGGCGAGGAGCAGTTGGTGCTGGTGTACGAGCGCGACACGCGCCGGCAGCCGGAGGAGCGCCTCGAAGAAGTAGTCCAGGCCCTGCGCCAGCGCATCGCCGAGCAGCATGAGTTGCGGCTGCACGCGCTCACCCTCATCGCCCCGGGCAGCCTGCCCAAGACGTCCAGCGGCAAGATTCAGCGTCGCGCGGCACGCGCGGCCTTCCTGGCCGGTGAGCTTCAGGAGGTGGCGGCCTGGCGCGAGCAGGGCTCCGAGGTGACGCAGGCTCCGCGCGCACAGTCCGTGCAGGCCACGCCCGAGGCGCCCGAGGCCCGGCCGGAGTCTCCGGAAGCACTGGAGGCCTGGCTGCGCACGCGCTTCGCCCGCCGGCTGCGCGTGGAGCCGGAGCAGTTGGACAGGGACGAGCCGCTCACCCGCTACGGCCTGGACTCCCTGGCCGCGGTGGAATTCAGCCATGAGGTGGAGAAGGGGCTGGGCCTCTCTCTTCCCATGGAGGTGGTGCTCAGCGGCCCGAGTCTCGCTCAGCTCGTGGAGCGCCTGTCCTCTCAAGCGCCTCGGGCCTCCAGCGCCGTGCTCCTGCCTCGGGACTCCGCTTCCGGCACGAGCGCGGAGGACGCGCTTCCTTCCTTCTCGCAGGCGCGGCTGTGGTTCCTGGAGCAGCTCGCCCAGGGCAAGGCCCATGAGCTCATTCCCGCCGCCGTGCGGCTGGAGGGGCCGCTGGACACGAGCGCCCTGGAGCGCGGTCTGGCCGAGGTGGTTCACCGCCACGAGTCCCTGCGCACCACCTTCCACTCCGAGGCAGGCGAGCCCCGGCGCGTTGTCCACGCAGAGCTCCCCACGGCGCTCCGGCACGTGGACCTGGCCGCACTGCCCGCGGAGCAGCGCGAGGCCGAGGTGCGGCGCCTGGCCCTCGAGGAGTCCCAGCGTCCCTTCGACCTCGTCCACGGCCCCCTGCTGCGCACCACCCTGCTGCGCCTCTCCGCCTCCGAGCACGTGCTCGTCCTGGTGATGCACCACATCATCTCGGATGGCAGCTCCATGGGCGTGCTGCTGCGGGAGATGGCCGCGCTCTATGAGGCCTTCTCGCAAGGCCGGCCCTCGTCCCTGCCCGCCCTGCCCGCCCTGCCCGTGCAATACGGCGACTACAGCCGCTGGCAGCGCCAGTGGCTCCAGGACGACGTCCTCCAGCAGGGGCTCGCCTTCTGGAAGCAGCAGCTCTCCGGCGCTCCCGCCAGCCTCGAGCTGCCCACGGACAAGCCCCGCCCCTCCGTGCGCACCCAACGCGGCGCCAGTCAGCCGGTACGTCTTTCCCGCGAGCGCTGGGAGGCCCTCAAGGCCCTGGCTCGCGCCGAGGGCTCCACGCCCTTCATGCTGCTGCAGGCCGCCTTCCAGGTGCTCCTCTCCCGCTACTCGGGCCAGGAGGACTTCTGCCTCGGCACTCCCGTCGCGGGCCGTCCCCGCCCGGAGTTGGACGGCCTCATCGGCTTCTTCGTCAACACCCTGGTGCTGCGCGCCCGCCTCGGCGGCAACCCCTCCTTCCGCCAGCTGCTGCGCCAGGTGCGCGAGACGACGCTCGCGGCCTACGCCCACCAGGACATGCCCTTCGAGCGCCTCGTCGAGGAGCTGCGTCCCTCGCGCGACTTGAGCCGCACGCCCCTCTTCCAGGTGATGCTCGCGCTCCAGCCTCACCCCCTGGACTCCGCCACCCTGCCGGGGCTGCGTCTGCACTCCCTGGAGCTGGAGAGCCATGTCGCACGCTTCGACCTCGAGCTCTCCCTCTTCGAGTCCTCCGAGGGCCTGAGCGGCACGCTCGGCTTCAGCACGGACCTCTTCGAGCCCTCCACCGCCTCTCGCATGGTGGGGCACCTGGACGTGTTGCTGCAGGCCATCGTCTCCCGGCCCGAGGCGCTCCTCTCCGAGCTCCCCCTGCTCACCGACTCCGAGCGCCAGCAGGTGCTCATCGACTTCAACGCCACCGCCTCTCCCTTCCCGGCCGACGCATGCATCCACCACCTCTTCGAGAGGCAGGTGGCCCTGCGTCCCGACTCCATCGCCGTCGAGTTCGGTGACGAGCGCCTCACCTACCGTGAGCTGGACGCGCGCTCCAATCAGCTCGCCCACCTCCTGCGCTCGCACGGCGTGGGGCCTGACTCCCTCGTCGCTCTGTGCCTCGAGCGCTCCGTGGAGCTCATTGTCTCCCTGTTGGGCATCCTCAAGGCCGGCGGCGCCTACCTCCCGCTCGATGCCTCCTACCCCGCCCAGCGCCTCGCCTTCATGTTGGAGGACGCACCGCCCCGGCTGCTTCTCACCTCGCGCGCCCTGCGCTCGCAGTTCCCCGTCTCCGACGCGTTGCAGTGTCTCCTCTGGGAGGAGCTGAGCCTCGAGGCTCTGCCCACGTCCGCGCCCGAGACGGGCGTCACCTCGCGCCACCTCGCCTACGTCGACTTCACCTCCGGCTCCACCGGCAGGCCCAAGGGCGTCGCCATCGAGCACCGCTCCGTCC
>NZ_DASUNC010000205.1:0-7028 GCF_036277355.1 Archangium sp. | reverse complement strand
GATTGCGCGCCAGCCCCAGCAGGTAGTCGACGTCGCCCCACTGCTCGTTGAGTTCCTCGAGCATTCGCATGAGGCGCGGCATGGCGAAGCCCGAATCCCCGCGCACCACTATGCGTACGTTGGGGTAGCGCTGCTTGAGCGTGCGTATTCCGGCGAAGTGGAACACTCGTTCCGGGCGAAGTGGAACACCCGTTCCGGCCATGTGGAACAGTCGGAGCGTCAGCGACGCTGGCCGGGGTTCACTTCGCCCCCTTCTTGGACCGGGTCAAATTCCTTTCCGGGTCGCGCACCGAGTCGCCCGTGAGCTTGAGGCGGTGGGCGTTGTGCACCAGCCGGTCGAGGATGGCGTCGGCCAGAGTGGCCTCACCAATCACCGCGTGCCAGTCCTTGGGATCGAGTTGGGACGTCACCACGGTGGCGCCGGAGCCATACCTGTCCTCCAAAACCTCCAGCAGTTCCTTGCGCTCGCTGGCGCCCAGGGGCTCGAGGCCGAAGTCGTCCAGAATCAGCACCTGGGCCTTGGCGAGCCTGCGCAGCAGGTGCGGATAGGTGCCGTCGGCGCGAGCCTGCGCCAGCTCGTCGAAGAGACGCGAGGTGCGGCGGTACACCACGCCGTAGCCATCACGGCACGCCTTCTGTCCGAGCGCGCACGCCAGGAAGCTCTTGCCCACGCCCGTGGGGCCCGTCACCAGCACGTTCTGCGCCTGCGCTACCCAGCGCGAGGTCGACAGCTCCTGCATTTGCGCCTTCGTCAGCCCCCGCGCCAGGCTGTAGTCGATGTCCTCCATGCACGCCGTCTGGCGCAGCCGCGCGTTGCGCAGGCGCGAGCTGAGCTTCTTGTTCTCCCGGTGCACCCACTCGGCGTCCGCCAGCAGGCCCACCAGCTCCGTCGGGCCCATCTGCGTGTCCGCTGGCCGCTCCATCCAGGTGCGCAGGTAGTTGGCCATGCCGTACAGCTTCATCGCGTTGAGCTTCGTAAGCGTCTGCTCCACCAGCATCGTCTCTTCTCCTCGTTGGGGTTGTGGGGTGTTGCTCCGCCGGAGCGCGCCCGAAGGGCGCGCGCAGGCGTCCTCCGAGGCACCGAGCCGTGAGGGCTGGCACCGCGGAGCGTTGTCCGCGCACCGTGGCCGGGCGCGGGAAGCCTCAGTGGTAGTAGTCGGCGCCGCGCACGTTCTCGTGCTGGGGCAGCGGGCCCTTGTCCTCGTGCGCCGCCTCCACCTCCTCGAGGTGGTGCTGGAGGATGGCGGCCACGGACTTGTAGCTGTAAGCGCGGTGGCGCAGCGCCCGCGCGCACGCCTTCTCCACGCGCTGCTGTCCGTGGCGCTCAGCCAGGCGGATGACGCCCAGGGCCGAGCGGAAGCCCTGCTCGGGGTGGGGGCGGCGCTTCATCAACTCCTCCACCAGCGCCGCCGTGCTGGGGCCCACCGTGGCGGCCCAGGAGAGGATTCGACTCGGCGTCCACTGGGCGTGCGCGCGGTGGCTGGCCGGCATGTGCTCGGCCTGGGTGGTGAAGCGTCCGCGCTCCTCGCTGCGCACGTGGCTGGCCACGCGCCGGCCGCCCAGCAGCACCTCCACGCATGACTGCGTGTAGCGCACCTCCACCTGCTGCCCCACCAGCCCGTAGGGCACGCTGTAACAGTGCCCCTCCAGCTCCACGTGGTAGTCCACGTTGACGCGCGCCTTCTTCCAGTGCGCCAGCTCGTAGGGCTTGTCCGGCAGCGGCTTGAGGGCCGCCTTCTCCATCTCCTCGAAGAGTTGCCGCCTGCTCTTGCCCAGCTTGCGCATGGGCCTCGTGTTCAACTTCTCCAGCAGCACCGCCACCGCCTCGCGTACCTCGCCAAGCGACGTGAAGCGCCGGTTGCGCAGCGCCGCCAGAATCCACCTCTCGGCCAGCAGCACCCCGTTCTCCGCCTTCGCCTTGTCCCGCGGCTTGCGTGGCCTCGCTGGCACCACCGCGAAGCCATAGTGCCGCGCCATGTCCGCGTAGCTGGGGTTGATGTCCGGCTCGTACCGGTTGGTGCGCGTCACCGCCGCCTTCAGGTTGTCGGGCACCGCCATCTCCGACACGCCTCCGAAGTACGCGAACGCCCTCTGGTTGCACCCCACCCACGTGGCCACGTCCTCGCTGAAGACGGGCTCCACGTACGTGTAGTTGCTGGCCCCCAGCACCGCCACGTACAGCTTCGCCACCCGCACCTCTCCGCTCACCGCGTCGTGGACTTGCAGCCCGTCTCCGCTGAAGTCCATGAAGCACTTCTCCCCGGCCCGGTGCTCCTGGCGCATGGTGACGCTCACGCTCTTGGCCCACCGCGCGTAGCGCTCGCAGAACTGGCTGTACTGGTAGCCCTCCGGGTGCGTCTCCCGGTACTCCTGCCACAGCAGCAACTTCGTGACGCCCTTCTTCCTGAGCTCCGCGTGCACGTGCGCCCAGTCAGGCTCGGGCCGGCTCGCCACCACCTTCCCCTCGTCCGCGAACAGCAGCGCCGTGAGCGCCGCGTCGTCATCCAACTCCGGCGGCAGCGGCCAACTCGTCACCTTCGCCGCCTGCGCCCGGTACAGGTAGCGGTTGACCGTGCCCACGCCGATTCCCAGGCTCCGGGCTATCTCCCTCACCGACAGCTTCAGCTCCAACCTCTGCCTCAACAACTCTCTCAGCTTGCGCATGGACAGCCTCTCTGCCGCCATCAAGTCCTCCTTTGGGGGGAGGTCAGAGGCGGCGGCTCGTCCAGCACCGTCAACGCTCCACTGTGTCGCCCATCCCTCGGCCTACCTTCCGGGTGCGTTCCACTTGCCCGGAATCGGTGTTCCACATGGCCGGAATGGGCGTTCCACTTGCTCCGGAATCAGTGTTCCACTTGCCCCGGAATCGGTGTTCCACATGGTCCGGTGCACGCAGCTCGTCCAGGTGGGACGCTCGGTGCGCACGCGGGCAGCCCGCCCCGAGCTCCCATTCCAGCAGGTGCATCCGGTGGCTGCGGCCGGGTGTCTTGGAGAGTGGTTTGCCTGAAGGTGACTCCAAGCGTCAACTCCCCTGACGCAGGGGGCGCTCCTCTCCGGCGGAGCGGGAGGACCGGCCGCGTTGGGAGGTCAACGCCCACTAATTCAACGGCTAGCTCCTCGTTTACGGCAGTGCGACCTTGGACGTTCGGTTCCGCACTCTGCCCGGAAGGAGCACCTCCGATGCGCCTGCTGCTGCTGGGAGTCCTCATGCTCCTGGGGTGCACCCCGAGCCCCTCCCGCCCACTCGTGGAAGGCATGGGGGCTTCGGCTCCGGCGGGGGCGAGCCTGCTGGTGCGTGGCGAAGCAGACAAGCTGGATGAATGGGCCGTCTTCCTCCCGGTGGAACTCGACGAGGTGAGCCTCGGTGGCTGGAGCGCGGAGGCGCTGCGCTCGGCCGGCTACCGCATCTCCGTCGTCGAGCTCGAGGACACGGTCGAGTCCGCACCCGCCCAGGTTGCGGGGAACGAGCAGGGTGAGTTCCTGTCGAGGCGCCCTCCCAGACGAGGTGGCCCGGGAGGTCCTCCGGTGCGGCGCCCGCCCTCGCTCAACCCTCGTCCCACTCCGCGGCAGCGCCAGGAGATGCAGCGGCGCGCGGCGGACCTGGCGGCGGTGCAGGCCGCGCGCGAGCTCTACGTCCAGCGGTTGGCCGAGGCACAGGCGCTCTATCCCAACAGCCAGGGATACCAGGACCACCACCTCGTTCCCGTGTACCTCGGTGGACCGAGGAGCGGCACGACGTACCGGATTCCCACCGCCTACCACAAGCTGCTCACCCGCGAGTTCCGGAGGGAATGGAGTTACGACAGGGGAGAGCCCACTCAGCAGCGGCGTCAGGAAATCCTGCTCAAGATCTACTCCCAGTACCCCATCCCCCAACTCATCGGAATCAATCCCTGACCATGCGCGAGATCATCGAATTCAGGATTGGAGAAGCCGAGGCAAGTTCGCTTTTGGGAAAGATAGGGAGGAGCCTGGGAAACGTCCGCAATGTCCGGCTGCCCCTGAAGGACGAGCGGGTCCGCCTGATAGGCGAGTTGGATCGCGAGTTCAACCGGCGAGGACGCTCGTTCTACACGGGCTGGTCCATCTCCCGCCACTACACGCCCGAGGAGATGCAATCCGCCCAGTTATTTGCTCTTCGCCCCCGCTCCATCTTCGAGCCCTGCGGCGAGATGTGCGGGACGGAGTATGACGAATCGGAGGCCTGCCCCCTCTGCGGCGCAGGTGCACGTCAATCAACGGAGCTGCACCTCGAGCCGGAAAGCATTCCGAAGCGGGATCTGAGCTTTACGATCGCCAGGGAGATGGTCATCTCGAATCGGCTGGCCCAGGCCCTTCAAACCCATGGCATCACGGGAGCCGGATTCCTACCGGTACGAGGGCCAACGGGGAGTCTCCTCGAGGACTGGCGTCAGCTCACCATCACCTCCGCGCCGGTGGATGTCGTTGCGCCCACCCTGGTTGGCAACGACCTCTTCGATCTCGACGAGCAGGGGCAGTACCGCTGCCCTCAGGGCCACGTGCTCGGTTTGAATCGTCTCTCCGAGTTGTGGGTACGAAAGGAGAGCTACGACGGCAGTGACCTGGTCCGGACGAGGCAGCTCACGGGCGCCCGACGGGGCGTGTTGCACCCGAAACCCGAAATCCTCCTCTCCCCGAAGCTGTATCGGCTGCTGCGGGAGTTGAAGGTGGGCCGCCTCGTGGTGGAGGTGGCCCACCTGACTTGAGGCTCGAGCGCCAGCTCGAGCTCGATGGCCGCTACGCGCGCAGCCGCTCCATGGCCGCCCGTCCCGCGTCCTTGTACGCCTGCTCCCAGCGGCGCAGCTCCTGGAGGGTCACCCCCACCCGCTCGGCGATGGCCTTCTGGCTCTCCTCACCGGAGAGCATCGCGAGCACCGCCTCGGCCATGACGTCGGCCGAGGGCTTCGGACTCGGCGCCGCCACGGGCATTCCCAGCAGCGAGGAGATGCGCGCCTCGGGCGCCTGGGGCCGCGCGGCCTGCACCTCGCGTGAGAGGGGCAGCGTCACCGCCGGGTCTCCGAGCAGGATGTAGCCCGCGAGATCGTGGCGCAGCATCCACAGGTGCGCGCGCTTCGCGGGGTCCACGGGCCTGCCCCCGCTGGAGGCCGGGGCATACGCCTCCTGGTCATAGAGCAGGGTGAGCTCGGTGTTGGCCTGGGTGAAGAAGCGGAACAGCTCGCCCAGGCCTACCCCCGCGTGGCGGCCCCTCACCAGGCTGTTCATCAGGCCCTGGAAGCGCGAGGGGCGGGGGCGGCCGTCCTGGCCCATGTCCTGGAAGGAGTACGTCCAGGCCAGGTCCGCGTGTCCCACCACCGCCAGCGGCCCTTCGGGGTTGGCCAGCACCGCCTGCGGCAGGGCGGCGACGAAGGGCCGCTCCCCCTCGCGGGGAAGGGACTCCAGCACCCGCTCCAGCCGGCCGGAGAACTCGCCCGCCCCGCGCAGCTGGGACAGCCACGGGTGATAGGCGCTCCGGGCGGGAGTGCCCGCGCCGAAGCAGGCCAGGTAGAACCAGATGCCACCCGGCAGGAAGGGCGTGGAGGCCAGGGAAGAGGCCTCCAGTCTCCCATGGGCCCCCAGGTGCATGGCGCCCTGGAGCGCTCGCTGCTCCTCCACCGTCTTCCAGCCCCCCCGCGGCGCACCCAGCCCGTGACTCACCGTGAAGAGCAGCGAGGCCTGGGGCGAGGACACCTGCTCCAGCAACAGCTCCTTGGACCAGTCCGCCGGCTGGCCCAGTTCGGTCAGCAGCTCGGCGGGGAAGTCGCCCCGCTCCTGGAGCGCACGGCAGCTGGCGAGGCTGGGGGACACGAGCGCGTGGTAGCCCAGGGTGGTGGCGGCGGTGCCATCGTGGGCGGTGTAGAAGAGGGCACGGGCCTTGCGCGCGGGCAGGGGCGTGCGCGCCCAGCGCAGCACCTTCCGCACATAGGCCTCGTAACCGGCGTCCGAGGAGAAGGCGAGCCGGCCCACGAAGCCGTCGCTGGCGAGCACCTGCTGCAGCTCGAGCGACACCTCGTCGAAGTCGCCCAGGAGCAGCAGGTAGCGGGGCTGGTCCCTCGTGGGGACGCGCTCATCGTGCAGGACGGTCTTCATCCACTGGACGGCCTGCGTGGCATCCTGCCCGGGAGGCACCCGGTAGACGCGCGGCTCCACGCCCTCCTGCTGCTCCCGGCGCAGCGCGCGCAGCGGGGCCATCAGTTCCAGCAGCCTGTCTCCCCGTGCACCCTCGGGGGCCACCACGCCCCAGCGCTGGAGCGGCAGCGAGTCCGGGTCGCCGCCCTGGTCATACAGATGCTCAGGGGTGCGCGGAGCCTCGGGCCTGGGCTGCCGGGCCGCGGTGTCGAGCGGCAATCCCTCTCTCAGGATGGGTTGATGGTCATCAGCACCGGCCAGCAGCAGTTCGAACTCCATGGGCCTCACCTGGGGTGGAAGGGCATCCGGACAACAGACTCACTGGGTGAGGACCGCGGCTGCTGGCGTCCGGCTGTGCGAGCGCTCGCATTGCTCATGGCCTGATTGTGATTCCTCGGGAGACTCCGAAAGGAAGCGCTGGCGCTCGTTCGGGTCCAGGCAAATGCTCGTAGCGGAGTGCAGCAAACCCTGGAGTTCTGCAATCCCTACCGTCCAGATTCGTGCCTTATCAGCGGAGGCCGTCACCACCCGTTTGCCATCCGGGCTGAAGGCGGCGGAAGTCACAACCTCCTCATGGCCGCGCAGCACCACCGGCTTGTTCTTCCCGTCCGCACTCCACACCCGCGCCGTCTTGTCTTCGGAGGCCGTCACCACCCACTTTCCATCCGGGCTGAAGGCGGCGGAACTCACCCCTGACTCATGGCCGCGCAGCACCACCGGCTCGCCCTTCCCGTCCGCACTCCACACCCGCGCCGTCCCGTCCGAGGAGGCCGTCACCACCCACTTTCCATCCGGGCTGAAGGCGGCGGAACTCACCCCTGACTCATGGCCGCGCAGCACCACCGGCTCGCCCTTCCCGTCCGCACTCCACACCCGCGCCG
>NZ_DASUNC010000204.1:0-43636 GCF_036277355.1 Archangium sp. | reverse complement strand
CTGAGAAGTTGCGAGCCAGGGGCGACGCCGTTACTCCTATGAATGACGAGGTCTGCCTGCCTCAAGGTGCGGTTCCTCTATTGCCCCCGGCCAGCGCGACGGTTCTCAATCTGTTTTGGAAGTCCAACTGTAGTACTAGGCTCCGCGCGTGCTCCAGCAACGGCATCTCCTCAGGTGCACGATGGGAGGGGCTCACCCACTATCGACGCTAAAGTCGCCCTACCAGCTGGTGCCCAACGTTCTTGTTCTGCACTACATGTCGTAAGTCATGTGGCGGATAGGATTAGAATTGCTGCTCATTTGGGCGTGAGGCGCTCGAAAGTGGCCATGCGTTCTTGAAGCACGGCGGAGAGTGGGCGCTGGAGTGACTTGTGAAGTGCCAGCAGAAGACGGAGCATGATTTTGATGTTTTGCCCGAAGGCAGATGGGAGCCGCTCGAAAAAGGGCCAAAGATTATCGACGGCATCCCCCACTGAGGCGAGTGCCTCCTCAAAACGGTCCAGATCCCTCAATATAGCGCCCAGGTTGTTGAGACTCACGGCGAGGGCGGGCCGGAAAATGTCGGGGTTGCGCTGCGCCAACTCTCGACGGAGTTCAACCGCCTCGCGTGTGGCCTCCAGTGCCTCCTTAAGAAGGCCCAGGTCTCTCAGCACAGTGCCCAGGGTGTTTAGGCTCAGTGCGAAGTAGGGACGGAATGCGTCGGAGTTGCACTGCGCTAGCACCCGGTAGAGTTCAACCGCCTCGCGTGTGAGTTCCATCGCCTCCTTGTGATGGCCAAGGTCTCTCAGCATGATGCCCAGGTTGTTGAGGCTCATAGCGAGGTCGGGCTGAAATGCGTTAGGGTTGCGCTGCACCAGCGCTCGGCGAAGTTCAACGGCTTCGCGCGTGGCCTTCAGCCCCTCCTCGTAAGAGCCCAAGTCGGTCAGTGTGGCTCCGAGATTGCTGAGACTGCTGGCGAGGACGGGCTGAAATGCGTCGGGGTTGCGCTGCACAAGAGTTCGGCGGAGTTCAACGGCTTCACGCGTGGCCTTCAGCGCCTCTTCCAGATGGCCCAAATCGATCAATGTGGCGCCTAGGTTGTGGAGACTCATGGCAAGGTCGGGCCAGAATGTATCGGGGTTGCGCTGCGCCAGCATTCGGTAGAGATCAACAGCTTCACGCGTGACCATCGGTGCTTCTTCTCGACGGCCTAGGTCTCTCAGCCGTAAGCCCAGGTTGTTGAGGCTGTGGGCAAGTTCGGGCCGAAAGGTCTCGGGGTCGTGTTGCGCCAACGCTCGGTAGTCTTTAATAGCCTCGCGTGTGGCCTCTATTGCTTCCTCATGACGGCCAAGCTCACCTAAAATGTTACCAAGGTTATTGTGGCTCATTGCGAGATCAGGCCGAAATTTTTCGGAGTTGCGTTGCACTAATGTCCGGTAGATCTCAACAGCCTCGCGTGTAGCCACTAGTGCTTCCTCACGATGGCCCAATTCGAGTAACTGGATGCCCCAATTATTGAGAAGCGCTGCACGTTTGGCGAGACCCTGCGAACCCATCAATAGTTTGAGAAACCGCAGGACTATATGCTTCGTCCAAGTGGCGCTTCTGCGAAACCATGTGCCCTTGTTGTTGAGATGCTTCGTCCGTTTGTTATCTTGAACGGCCTGCGGGGCCTGTAAGAGCGTACGGCTCGTCCACTCAGCGACTCGACGAAGTGAAACCGTAGAGGTAGGAATACCGATAGCACTCAATTCACGAGCTAGCTCTACGTCACCGTCCACTTCGAGTCGGTCGGCCAGTACGTCTCCGAGCGCCGAGAATGCGGTACGCAACCCAATGGCCCGCGCTGCCAGGAGCGCGATGCGTGCGCGCGACTGGAATGAGTCGCTAAGGAGTTGTTCGAGCCATGGCCGAACTACATCCGGATGACTGGCAGATGCGCGGCCGAGTATCTCGAACCCAGAGACCACCACATGTGTCGCTTCTTCGGGCGGAAATACCCGACTGATCCAATCAGACACAGGGCGATCTTCCTCAAGCTTTGGTGAGGCGACACGAAGTACTACTCCTTCACCGAGGAGATCTGGTTCCAATGCGGGAAGAAATACAGCAGTCGCCTTCTTGGTGCGTTGGTAGATGCGATGAAGCAATCGGAGCATTGCATCTTCATCCGGAGTGGGGGCACGACCGAGAAGTCGTCCGGTGATGATGGACGTCGCGGAATGGTCTGCGAGCCCTCCACGTAGAGTCGCGGCGGCAACCACTTGGCGAGCCAATGACCGATGCATCGCGAATGTCACGTCAGCCTGCCGGGCGCGTATGTCCCAGAATCGCTCCTCATGATCGAGGATTACGTCCATCAATCTGTTTGCATTGAATGCGAGTTCCTCCACTGCTGCTAGCGCGGCCATGTGCAGATAGAGCACTCGCTCGAAGTGTTCGTCGCTAAGTGGGAATGGAGTTCGCTTCCCGTACGCCTTCCCTCGCTTCGCAGCAAACCTTGCTGCGGCCTCATGGAACACCTGCTCGCGTTCGGCATCCTTCATGGCTAACGCTGGCAACTCATATGGAGGTGTGGTGTCGAGCCATGTACCAAGTGCTGCATCGGAGGACCGCAACGACTGCCACCAATCGCCGTTGTTCCGAGCAAGAAGCAGGATGCGCATCGGGCGTAGCACACCTGTTTTCCCCTGCTGGGAGTAGCGGTGTACACGCATGAGCATCTCGCGTAGGTCGGAGCGGCTCTCGGCGTAGTCAATTACCACCAAAACTGGCTGTCCGAGCGACCCCAGGCGCTCAAACCAGTCTTCGGGTACCTCCTTCGGCAAGAAGCCTGCTGCCTCCCCTAACGCTCTACGGCGGCGTATCCACTCGATCGCGAGCCGTGTCTTTCCCACCCCTCCTTCCGCATGGAGCATACGCACTGCGACAGTCGGTCCTGCAACGCACCAGCGTTCGAGTTCCGCAAGGATGGCCTCTCGGCCCTGCTCGTGAAAGGGTACAACCTCGTAGCGCGCGTTGAGCAGCGCGGATGGCGGCGGGTTCTCAGGTAGTTCCTCATCGGCCCCTGACACCAAGATGTCGTCGATATCTGGGAGCATCTCCACTTCGATTTGGTCGCGGAGGAATGCCAGCAGGCACTCGGCCGAGGCACGGGCGGCGAACTCTTTGAAGTGGTCGTCACGGCCTTCATTGGCGAAGTCCATCACGCCCTTCATCACTAGTGCGTCGAGCTTCCGCTCCCGTTGGGCGTGGGCCAGAGCACCTATAGCCGCCGCCTCCATTTCCATGCCGACCGTCTTGCGTAAGTACTCGCCAATAAAGCCCCAGACCTTCTCGTCCTCGACAACCTGCTGACCGCTGCCTATTGGTGCGACGTGGACCTTGAAGGGGAGTAGTGCGCCCGTGGGAGACGTATCGGGGAACCGGTTGCGATGTTGGATCATCAGTCGACCGATGCGCTCCCGCCCCTTGTCGGAGAGGGTGAGCGTGCCGTCTTGCAAATCACCGGATTTCCAAAGCAGGTTGATGACCTTTTCCCACTGCGGACAGTTCTCGTCGCAATCGGGAAGCGTTGACGGATCTGCAATTCCCTCGCGCAGCTTCGCCAGCACCCAGTTTTCCTGCCATTCGTAGGGTACAGGGCGCATCTTCCACCACGCTTCATCCCGAAAGCGCGCTACGAAATCGAAGTGCTCAAGAGCCACCTTCCAGTCGTCGCGGAGGTTGTACGTCTTGAGGTCTTGCTGCACCTTATTGGTGAGCCGCTTGCCGGTATCGTGAAAGAACAACCGCTCTGCTGCGATTACATCGCCGAGGAGCGTTTTTCCTGGACGTCCCGCGCACACGCCGCACATCGCCACGTAACGAGGGTGGTAGGCATCAACCAGTGGCAGTAGCGCATTCGTTGCATATACGGGCCCCATGTCCCCCGCCTGCGCAACCGCCACGCGCAGTGGCCGACCACCCTTGCCGTGGAACGCGCGGAACGCGACTGGAAGGCCATTGGGGCCCTTTTGTTCCTCCCACCGGCTTCCTTCCCAAGCGCCGGCCTCCACCTGAAGCGCCGCTTGGTACTCCAGGGTTATCGCCGTCAGGACTACGACATCGACCCTACGCGTACTACTACCGCTCGTGGACATAGTTGGAACGTACCGATGCGGTACGCACTTCGACAAGCAGCGCCAGCGCTACGTCCTTGTTTCTGAGCACAGTCAAAGGGCGATGCCGGATGCCCGCCCTCACTCTTCTGTGTGCACCAGTTGATGCTAGATGCCATCCATCAAGGTCACCACGAGCTGTTCTCGCGATTGATACGGTATCAACCCGGGGACCGTGGCACCCTCACCCTGGCCCTCTCCCAGAGGGAGAGGGGAGGGCGGCCGGGAGGACGACGGTGAGGGTGGTGCCCACGCCCTCGCGGCTCTCGGCGCGCAGCGTACCGCCCAGGCTCGTGACGATGGCGTGGCTCACCGACAGCCCCAGGCCCGTGCTCGCCGGCCGCGTGGTGAAGAAGGGCTCGAAGAGGCGCGCGAGCACCTCGGGCGGCATGCCCACGCCCGTGTCCTGCACCTCCACCACCGCCTCGCCCGCCGGGCCCGTGTACGCGGACACCCGCAGCACGTTGCGCGGGGCGTCCAGCTCGTTCATCGCCTGCACCGCGTTGAGCAGCACGCTCACGAACACCTGCACCAGCCGCGCCTCGTCGCCCTCCACCCGCGGAACCGGCCGGAAGTCCTTCTCCAGCCTCGCCCGGTGGCGCAGCTCGCCCCGCACCAGGCCCAGCGCGTGCTCCAGCACCGGTACCATCTCCACCGTCTCGCGGTGCTCCGGCGGCGCGCGCGACAGCAGCCTCAGGTCCTGGACGATTCCCTTCAGCCGGTCCGCCCCGTCCGCCGCCTCGGTCAGCGCCTCCAGCATGTCGTCCACGTCGCCGGCCAGCGCGTGGCCCTCCTCGCCCAGCGCCGCCTTCAGCCGCGCCAGCTCCTCGCGCGCGAAGCCGAGGTTGGCCAGCATGAAGGCCAGCGGGTTGTTCATCTCGTGGCCCACCGCCGCCGCGAGCGAGCCCAGCGCCGCCATCCGGTCCGCCTTGAAGAGCTGCGCCTCCATCTGCTTGCGCGCCGTCACGTTCTTGGCGAAGACGCGCAGCCCCTCGGGGTCCACCAGCGGCGACACCGTCAGCTCCCAGTGCCGGCCGCCCAGCTGCACCACCGGAGGCGACTCCCCCACCGCCGCGCCGCGCCGCGCCCACGCCTGGGCCGCCTCCACCAGCGGGTGCCCCACCCCGCGCACCAGCAGGTCCGGAAACGCCGTGTGCGCCGCCGGGTTGGCGTAGTGCACCTCGCCGCCCGGGCCCAGCTCCAGCATCGGCTCGGGGTGCAGCAGCGGGAAGGAGGCCAGCCGGTACAGCTCCTCCTCCAGCGCGCGCAGCTCCGTCACGTCCCGCACCAGCAGCGCCGTGGTGGGGCTCGCCGCCTCCGTGGCCGGTGGGCGCACCGTGGCCTCGGCCGAGTACCAGCGCGTCTCGCCCTCCACCTCCATGCGGTACTCCACCCGGCCTCCCACGCCGCTGTGCCGCGCGGCGCGCGCGAGCGCCACCAGCGCCGCCCCCGCCTCGGGCCCCAGCACCGCCTCCAGCGGCCGCCCCTCCGCCTGGCGCACGTCCCGGCCGAAGGCCACCCCCGTGGGCGTCCACAGCCGCATGCACCGCTCCTGCGCGTCCAGGTCCACCGCGAGGTATTCCGCGCGCCGGGCCGTCCGGGGAGGCGGCGGCCGGGGCTTGGAGGACAGGACGAAGCCCTCGCTGTCGAAGAGGCCCAGCAGCGGCTCCAGCCCCGCGCCGCTGCCCGCCAGCGAGGTGAGCACGGACACCAGCGCCGTCACGTCCGCCTCCGGCATGCGCGGGGTGAAGATGAGCCCGTCGGCGGGCGTGGGCCCGGTGAACTCGAAGGGGATGAGCTTGCGCTCGTCGGCGCCCACGTGCTCGGCCAGGTAGGCGCGCACCGTGTTCTCCTCCGGGTGGCTCGAGTAGATGGCGGCCACGTCCGCCTCGCCCGCCAGCACGGCCAGCAGGGCCTTGCGGTAGGTGCCGTGGAAGCGCTGCTCGGAGAAGGTGTCCGCCACGGACAGCCCCCGGGCCGTCAGGTGGCGCACGGCCATGAGGTGGCCGCCGGTGGAGCGCGGAGCCACCCACGCGGCGCGCGTGCCCTTCAACGTCCCCAGCGTGAGCGGCGCATCCGCCCGGCACACCAGGGCCGCGTGGTAGTACCAGAGCCCCGCCCGCACGGCGCGCAGCACCGCGCGGGCCTGCGGCTCGAAGGCGGTGCACTGCTCGGCCGTGGCCCACGCCAGGTCCACCCGGCCTTCCGCCAGCTCCCGCTCCAGCGCCTCGTACGAGGGGGCGAGCTCCACCACCACCGGCCGGCCCAGCCGCTGGGTGAGGGCCCGGCTGAAGAGCTCGGCGCGCACGTGCTCCTTCACCTCGCCCAGGGACGGCGACAGCAGGAAGCGGATGGGGGCGGCCGGGGTCGTCGTCACGTGCGTCCAAGCATGCCGGACGTCCAGAACGCGCGCACGTTTCAGGCGGCGCGGTGGGACGCCACCGCCATGCCATGGGACGCGTGTTTTACGGCCTCATGGAAGCCGTATGGGTCCCCAGGGCCTCGAGCGCGCGGGCGGGGGCTCAGGCGTAGACCTGGTCGCTCTCCACGGACGTGTCCAGCCGGTGGTTGAGCTGTTCGAGCCGGGCATAGCGCGCCTGCAACATCTCGCGGTAGGCGCGGTGGTCGGCGTGGGCGATTTCGTCGAGCAGCTTGCGCAGCGACGAGTCGAGGACTTCCTTGAGATCACGGGCCTCGATGGCGGTCAGTTCCAGGAGCATGACGGCCTCCTCCTCTCATTCGGAGGAACGTTAGGCACCGCCCGGAACGCGAGCCCTGGCGGCCCGGCTTCCGCACGTGTCCAGGGCCGCCCTTCCTGCCAGCCGCCAGGGGTTGCCGGAGCGCCGGGTGTTCCCCACTCAGAAGGGATGCGCACCGGGACGGGAGGGCCCGGGGGCTCGCCGAGGAGGATGCCATGGTGGTGCAGGACGACGTGCGCGAAGGCATGGTGGTGCGGGACATGGAGGGGCGCAGGGTGGGCCGTGTGCGCGCGGTGGGCGAGACGCACTTCGAGCTCGAGCCGCGCCTGTTGTCGCGCGAGGAGTTCCTCGTGGAGTTCTCGGACGTGCGCCTCGTGCGCGACGGCGAGCTGTACCTGGAGCGCACCCCGCACCTGTTGAAGCTGGAGGACGACGACGGCGGAGCGCTGCCGCCGCGCCACCACAACGGCATGGACGCCGAGCCGGTGAACCTGGAGGACGTGGAGGCCTCCCACCCGGGCGCCTGAGGCGTCACATGCCGCGGCACATGACGCGGCCATGACAGGCGCATGACGGGGTGCGGCATGTCCCGCGCACCACCTGACGGGTCTGTCATACATGGGACGATAAACACTTGGAATCATGGAGGAATCCGTCGCCGGGAATGTCAGACCCGGCGTGTAGACCCGTCCGTCTCGGAACGGAGTGGGTGGGTCATGAAAAGGGTTTCGACGTCCTGCGCCATGCTGGCGCTCTTCACGATGGTGTTCTCCTGCAGCTCGGCGCCGCCGCCGGACGGGCTGGAGCAGGGGATGGTGTCCCGGGAGCTGAGCACGCCGCGCAAGCTGCTGCCGTGGGTGGCGCTGGCGGACGGGCGGGTGCTGGCCTCGGGTGGACATGATGGCAGCCGCACGCTGACGAGCTGCGAGGTGTACGAGCCGGAGACGGGCGAGTGGTACGCCACGGGCGCGATGCGCACGGCGCGGCGCAACCACGCGGCGGTGAGGCTGGCGGACGGGCGCGTGCTGGTGGCGGGGGGCACGTTCTCGGCCTCCTTCGGCGCGCTGGCGAGCGCGGAGGTGTACGACCCGGGCACGGGCCGGTGGACGGCCGTGCGGGACATGGGCGAGGCGCGCAACGAGCCGGCGGCGGTGCTGCTGCCGGACGGGCGGGTGCTGGTGGCGGGCGGCTTCGACGTGGACCGGCACCCGGTGCGCTCGGCGGAGCTGTTCGACCCGGCGACGGGCGAGTGGACGCGCACGGGAGCGCCGGCGTCGGCGCGCGCCGGGGCGCGGACGGGCGTGGTGCTGGGCAACGGCCAGGTGCTCTTCGTGAGCGGGCTGCAGGCGGAGCTGTATGACCCGGTGAGTGGCCAGTGGACGAAGACGGGCCCGGTGGGAGGCGCGGCGGGCACGCACCGCTCGGGGCACACGGTGACGGTGCTGCCGGACGGGCGGGTGCTGGTGGTGGGCGGCACGACGTCGCGCGCGGCGGCCACGGCGGAGCTGTACGAGCCGATGCGGGGCGAGTGGAAGCTGGCGGCGTCGCCGATGATGCCGCGCGAGGCGCACGGGGCGCTGGTGACGCCCGAGGGGCGGGTGCTGGTGGTGGGGGGCTTCCACGTGATGTCGGGCTCGCTGGCGTCGGTGGAGAGCTATGACCCGGTGGCGGACACGTGGAGCGTGGAGCCGTCGCTGTGGGAGGCGCGGCGGGGGGCGGGGCTGGTGCCGCTGATGGATGGGGCGGTGTTGGTGGTGGGAGGCTCCAACGACCTGGAGGGCACGCTGGCCACGAGCGAGCGGTACGACCCGGGCGTGTGCACGCCGCTGACGTGCGAGGCGGCGTGCGGCACGGTGCCGGACGGGTGCGGCGGGACGCTGGAGTGCGGCGCGTGCACGGCGATGCCGCCGTGCGTCGAGGAGGGCTGCGGCGTGTTCGACGAGGCGGAGGACCTCGCCTTCACCCGGCGGTGAGGCGCGGAAGCGGGGCCGGTGCTCCGCTTCCGCCTTCGCGGAAGGGGCGGGCTCGGACCGCGAGGCGGGAACCGGGTACGATGGAGGGCGTTGCCGCCCCTCGACGCGCCATCCCCGAAGCATCCGGATCAGGCCGGGCCGTGGCCCGCGGCGCCTGAGGTGGCGGCGTCCGGCACGTGGGGGCCCCGCCGGAAGATGTTGCTCTGGCTGGCCCCGTCACTGCTGTCCCAATACGTGTTGGACGTGCTCGCCGTGGGACCGGAGCTCCGGATGCTCGCCATCCGCTGCGTCTGGGCCCTGGCCGTGGCCCTCTCCGCGCTGCGGATGGACGAGCACTCCGCGCCGTCGATGCGTCTGCACACGGCCTTCCAGTGCACGGTGGGCAGCCTCTGCTTCATCGCCCTGGTGCTCGTGTCGGGGGGCTGTGACGGCGTGTACTTCCAATTCTTCCCCTGCCTCCCGCTCCTGCTGTGCCTCATCTATCCGCAGGACTCGCTCTCGGCGACCATCTCCGGCGTCCTGTGCGGCGCGGGGGCCGCGGTCATGCTGTGGATGGCGGGACGCCCGCCGTCCCAGGTGCTGCTGTGGGTGGGCGTCGTGGTGACGGTGACGCTCGTCGGCGCGTACGGGGCCAGTGAGTTCCGCAAGGCCCAGCGGGCGGAGAACGAGGGCCGGCTGGAGCGCGCGCGCCGCGAGGCCCTCGAGTCGCTCGCCATCAGTGAGCGCCGCCGGACGCACTCGGAGAAGCTGGCCACCATCGGCCAGCTCGCGGCGAGCGTGATGCATGAAATCAACAACCCGGTGGCCTTCATCGGCGCCAACCTCGACTACCTGGAGCGCGAGGTGCTGGCGGAGCCGAGGGAAGCCACCCGGGAGGATCTGGCGGAGGTGTTCCGCGAGACGCGCATGGGAGTGGAGCGCGTGCGGCAGATCATCGGGGACTTGAGGGGCTTCTCGCGCATGGACACCGAGGAGCCCACCGAGTGCGCGGTGGCGGACGTGGTGAGTGACGCGGTGCGGATTGCCCGGCTGAGGCTCCATCACGTGGCGCGGCTGGAGGTGGACATCCCGGAGGCGCTGCCGCCGGTGCTCGCGGTGCGCCGGAGGCTGGCGCAGGTGCTGCTCAACCTGCTGGTGAACGCGGGGGATGCGCTGGAGGCGCGAGGCCGCGATGGTTCCGAGGTGCGCATCATCGGCGCGCAGGAGGGCGGGCGGGTCGTCCTGCGGGTGGAGGACAACGGTCCGGGATTTCCCCCGCACGTGCTGCCGCGGCTCTTCGAGACGTTCTTCACGACGAAGGGCCCGGAGAAGGGGACGGGGCTGGGGCTGGCCCTGTCGCGGGAGCTGGTGGAGCAGTGTGGGGGCACCCTGGTGGCGGAGAACCGGGAGGAGGGGGGCGCGCGCCTGCGCCTGGAGTTCCCGGTGGGGAGCCCCGTCAAGGCCGCGTCCTGAGTCCCGGCCGGGCCCGTCCGTGCGATGCTGCGCGGCCATGAAGAACACCCGGAGTCGTCTCCTCGTCCCCCTGTTCCTCCTCACGTCCGCTTGTGCCACCCCCGCGCCGGCCTCCCGAGCGCCGGAGGCCACCCGGCCCGAGCGTCCCTTCGGCACGCTGCGCGAGCAGGCCACCCGGCAGCAGGAGTGGCTGCGCGAGCGCCTGGACAAGGCGCTGCCCGCGTTGATGCGCCAGTACGGCATCGAGATGTGGGTGGTGCCGATGCGCGAGTACAACGAGGACCCCGTCTTCCCGGCGCTGGTGGCGCCCACCACGTTCGCGGCGCGGCGGCGCACCATCTACGTGTTCCATGACCGGGGCCCGGAGAAGGGCGTGGAGCGGCTCGCGCTGGGCGGGGGCACGCAGGGCGGGGTGTACGAGGCGCGGCGCGCGCAGATGCAGGTGGACGGAGGCGGCGTCACCCGGCAGGCCGAGCTGTGGGGCCCGGACCAGTGGAAGGTGCTGAAGGCGGTGCTGGAGGAGCGGCAGCCGAAGGCCATCGCCATCAACGTGTCGCGCACGTTCGCCTTCGCGGACGGGCTGACGCATGGCGAGTACGAGGGCATGACGGAGGCGCTCGGGCCCGAGTGGACGGCGCGGCTGAAGCCGTCCGGGGGCCTGCCGGTGGACCTCATCGCCTGGCGGGGCGCGGACGAGGAGCGCTTCTACGAGGACCTGACGAAGCTGGCGTGGAACATCATCGAGACGGGCTTCTCCAATCAGGTGATTACGCCGGGGAAGACGCGCACCCGTGACGTGGTGTGGTGGATGCGCCAGCGGGTGAACGACCTGGGGCTGGGGACGTGGTTCCAGCCGTCGGTGAGCGTGCAGCGGCAGGGGAAGACGGAGGCGGACGTGGGAGAGGACCCCCTCATCGAGCGGGGGGATGTGCTGCACTGCGACTTCGGGGTGACGGCGCTGCGGTTGAACACGGACACGCAGCACATGGGCTACGTGCTGCGCGAGGGCGAGACGGACGCGCCCGCGGGGCTGAAGGCGGCGCTGGCGCGCTCCAACCGGCTGCAGGACATCGTCTTCGAGGAGCTGCGTCCGGGGCGCTCGGGCAATGAGATTCTCAAGGCCTCGCGCGAGCGGATGAAGGCCGAGGGGATTGAGGGGACGGTGTACTCGCACCCGATTGGCCTCAACGGGCACGGTGCGGGGCCGATGATCGGCCTGTGGGACCGGCAGGAGGGCGTGCCGGGCAACGGTGACCACCAGGTGATGACGAACCAGTGGTTCTCCATCGAGTTGCAGGCGACGAGCCCGGTGGCGGAGTGGGGCGGGCAGAAGGTGCGCTCGGCGCAGGAGGAGGACGTCATGCTGGATGCGAGCGGCAAGGTGCGCTGGGCCTTCCAGCGGCAGACGGCGTTCCACCTGGTGCGGTAGACGGCGGGTAGCCCCTCCAGCGTGGATGGGGCTACAGCTTCTCAAGCGGGGGGCGAGCGGATGCGGTAGGGTCCGCTCGCCTGTCTGGCCGCTGCGGCCCGACTGGGAACGCACCACGCTTCGGCGTGTGCCCGCGGAGTCACCGATGCTCACCCGTCTCTATGTCGATAACTACAAGTGCCTGGTGAATTTCGACCTGCGCCTTGGCCGGGAGCACCTGTTGATGGGGCGCAATGGGACGGGGAAAACGACCGTCTTCGAGGTGCTCTCCGCGCTTCGTCGGCTCCAGTCCCAGGGCGCGGCAGTGTCCGAGGTCTTCCCACCTGCGACGCTGACCCGGTGGCAGCGGCGTACCCGTCAGGTCTTCGAGCTGGAAGTGTCCCTGGATGGAGAGGTCTATCGCTACCGCCTTGAAGTCGAGCACGACGCCGAACAGGGCCGCAGTCGTGTCGACAGGGAGGCGCTGCATCACGAGGGGACTTCGCTCTTCGTGTACGAGCCAGGCCAGGAGTTCGCGAAGTTCCTGGCCCAGGATGGTCAAACCCACTTGATCTGGCCAGGCCCGGAGCGCACGGGGTTGTATTTCTTTAGAGACTCAGCCCCCTGGCATCCGAAGCTCAGGCGCTTCGCGAGCTGGTTCGAGCGCCTGTATGTCGTGCGCATCGATCCGCGCCGCATGACTGGACGGAGCGAGGCGGAGCAGGCCACGCCCGCGGAGGACCTGTCGAACTTCGCCTCGTGGTACCGGCATCTCGCACAGGAGCGGCTCAATGAAGTGGTCCGGCTCCGGGACGATCTGCGTGGCATCTTCGATGGATTCGATGCGCTGATCCTCAAGTCGGGAGGCGAGGGGATTCGGATGCTTCGCGCGCTCTGGAGGCGTGAAGCGAGTGGTGCGAGCGTCTCTGCCTCTGACGAGTACACATTCGATGAGCTCTCCGAGGGGCAGCGAGCACTCATTGGTCTCTATACCCTGCTCCATTTCCTGTCTGGCTCTGGTGCAACACTCTGTCTCGACGAACCCGACAACTTCGTGGCGTTGAGCGAAATCCAGCCCTTTCTGCTGGCCTTGCGTGAGCAGGAGCACCTCCAGGCGTTGCTCATCTCTCACCATCCCGAGGTCATCAACCTGCTGGCTCCGGAGTCGGGACTCTGGTTCGAGCGCATCGCCAATGGCCCTGTACGCGTCGGCCCTTTCCAGGCGCCGCCCGAGGCCGCGGTGCCTGCCGCGGAGCTCGTTGCCCGAGGTTGGGAAGATGGGAAATAGCGCTCAGGTCGTGGTGCTCTCCGAGGACCGGCAGCACCAGAACTTCGTCTATTCCTGGCTCAGGCAGCGTGGCATCGAGCGCGGGAAGATTCGTCTGCTCCCCGTACCCGCGGGGAAAGGGGCGGGTGAGCAGTACGTACGCGAGCAGTATGCGAAGCAGGTCCAGACCCACCGTCGGCGTGCAGGGGGGCAGGACTGTAAGCTGGTGACGATCATCGACGCGGATGTCCTTCCTGTCCGGCAGCGTTTCGAGCAACTCGAGCAATCGTTGCAAGAGGCGGAGTTGGAGGGACGTTCCCCGGACGAAATGATCTGCATCCTCGTGCCGAAGCGGAACATCGAGACCTGGGTCCACTGCCTCGTCAGCGGACCTGTCGACGAGGAGACCGATTACAAGCGGCCCGCGAAGAGTACGGAGGAGTACAAGGACGCCGCACGGAGGCTGGCGGACCCCCACCACCTGGTGGCTGCTCCGTCCGGGTTTCCTCCCTCTCTCCAGCTGGGATGGGGGGAGCTGAAGCGGACATTCTGAAAACGGTCCTTCGGGCTCCCTGGCATTCGGCGGGCGCCTCGTTTCTCGTCCGGACGGCGAGCGAGCAGGCGGCGCTCCCCGTCAGACGGGCTGGGCCCCCGGGACGGTGGCCGGATTCCCCCGGGCTCCGCACCTTTTCCGCCATGGAAAACACCCCGGGAAGGCATCACGTGGTCATCGTGGGTGGCGGCTTCGGTGGGCTCCAGGCGGCGCTCGGACTCAAGCGCGCCCCCGTGGAAGTGACGGTGCTCGACCGCTACAACCACCACCTCTTCCAGCCGCTGCTCTACCAGGTGGCCACCGCCGTCCTCAGCCCGGGCGACATCTCCGCCCCCATCCGCCAGGTGTTGCGCGGCCGGAACACCACCGTGCTGCTCGCCGAGGTCCACTCCGTGGACCTCGCGCGCAAGGTGGTCATCTCCGATGGCGGGGAGATTCCCTATGACACGCTGGTGCTCGCCATGGGCGCCACGCACTCGTACTTCGGCCACCCGGAGTGGGCCCCATTCGCTCCCGGACTCAAGACGATCGACGACGCCCGGGAGATCCGCGAGCGCGTGCTGCTGGCGCTCGAGGCCGCCGAGCGCGAGCCCGACCCCGAGTGTCAGCGCGAGTGGCTCACCTTCGTCATCATCGGCGCGGGGCCCACGGGCGTGGAATTGGCGGGCGCGCTCGCATACATGACGCGGCACTCGCTGCCCCGTGACTACCGCCGCGTCGATACGTCGAAGGCCCGCATCCTCCTGCTCGAGGGCCTGCCCCGGGTGCTCAACACCTATCCCGAGGAGCTCTCGGCGAGGGCGCGCGATGACCTGGAGAAGCTCGGAGTGGAGGTGCGCACCGGCACCCTGGTGACGGGCGTGGACGACCTGGGCGTCTCCGTGGGCGACACCCGCATCGTGGCGCGCACGGTGCTCTGGGGCGCCGGCGTGGCGGCCTCCCCCGTGGGCCGGACGCTGGGCGTACCGGTCGACAAGGCGGGCCGCGTGAAGGTGGAGCCCCCGCTGAACATCCCCGGCCATGAGGAGGTCTTCGTGATTGGAGACCTCGCCTCGCTGGTGCAGGACGGCAAGCCGGTGCCGGGCATCGCCCCCGCGGCCATGCAGATGGGCCGGCACGTGGCGAAGAACATCCGCTACCGGCTCGCGGGCCGTCCGTTGGAGCCGTTCCGCTACCGCGACAAGGGCTCCTTCGCCGTCATCGGCCGTGGCTCGGCGATCGGCGTGCTCTACGACAAGATTCGCCTGAGCGGGAAGCCCGCGTGGCTGATGTGGCTCGGCATCCACATCACCTTCCTGGTGGGCTTCCGCAACAAGCTGGCGGTGATGCTGGACTGGGCCTACACCTACCTGACCAGGCGGCGGGACGTGCGCCTCATCACCGGCCTGCATGCGAACAAGCTCCCGGCCATCCAACCCGAGCGCCTTCCGGCCACGTCCGGCGAGCACGCTCCGGAGCCGGGTATCGGCCTGACGGGGACCGAGCCGGAGCCCTCGCACCTGCACTGAGCGCGTGGGACTCCCTCTCTGGGGGACAGGGGACGTGCATGGAGCCAGAAAGGCGTTACATTCGCCCCGCCTTAGCGGTCGCGAATGATTCGACTCCACGCCGTCAGCCACCACTTCGGTGAGCGCCCCGTCCTCGAGGGGCTCGAGCTCACCCTCTCCGAGCGCCGCATCGCCGTGGTGGGCGGCAATGGCTCCGGCAAGAGCACCTTCGCGCGTCTGCTCAATGGGCTGCTCGTGCCCGAGCGGGGCCAGGTGCTCGTGGAAGGGCTCGACACCCGGAAGGATGCCCGCGCCATCCGCCGCAAGGTGGGCTTCGTCTTCCAGAACCCCGATCATCAAATCGTCCTCCCCACCGTCGAGGAGGACCTCGCCTTCGGGCTGAAGAACCTCAAGCTGCCGCCGGCCGACATCTCCGCGCGCGTCACCGCCGTGCTGCGCCGCTATGGCCTGGAGGACTTCCGCCACCACCCGGCCCACCTGCTCAGCGGGGGCCAGAAGCAGCTGCTCGCGCTCTCCTCCGTGCTCGTCATGGAGCCGCGCTACATCGTCTTCGACGAGCCCACCACGCTGCTGGACCTGCGCAACAAGCGCCGGCTCGCGCAGGCCATCCACGAGCTGCCCCAGACGGCCATCGTCGTCTCCCACGACCTGGAGCTGCTGCGCGACTTCGACCGTGTGCTCGTCTTCGAGGCGGGCCGCGTCGTCGTCGATGACGTCCCCTCCGTCGCCCTCGACGCCTACGTCCGGATGATGACGTGAGCCTCGGCCTCTACCTCCACCGGGACTCGCCCGTGCATGCCGTCCCCGCGGGCGCGAAGATGCTGGCCCTGCTCGCCGCCGGCACCGGACTGCTGCTCTTCTCCTCGCTGCCCGTGCTCTCCGGCGCGCTGGTGGCCACGCTCGGCCTCTACGCGCTCGCCCGCCTGCGTCCGCGCGAGGTGGCTCCCGTCCTCCGCCTCTCCGTCTTCGTGCTCGTCCCGCTCCTCGTCCTGCACGCGCTGGTGTCCGGCTGGGCGCCCGCGCTCGAGGCCGTGCTGCGGCTCGCCGTCCTGGTGCTGCTCGCCACGCTCGTGTCCCTGACGACGCGCGCCTCGGACATGCTCGACGCGCTGGAGCGGGCCCTGCGTCCCCTGGCCCGCTTCGGCCTCAATCCCGCGCGGCTCGGCCTGCTGCTCTCCCTCACCCTGCGCTTCATCCCCCTGCTCGCCACGTGGCTGCGGGAGATTCAAGAGGCCCAGCGCGTGCGCGGCCTCGAGCGCAATCCCGTCGCGGTGCTCGTCCCGCTGCTCGTGAAGACCCTCCGCACCGCCGACACGCTCGCCGATGCCATCGACGCGCGCTGCTTCGACCCCGAGGAACCCTCGTGAAGACCCGAGATCTCGTCCACGTCGCCCTGTTCGCCGCCCTCATGGCCGTGCTCGGGCTGCTACCACCGCTCGCGCTGCCCTTCATCCCCGTGCCCATCACCGCGCAGACGCTCGGGGTGATGCTCGCCGGCTCCATCCTCGGGGCGCGCAAGGGCTTGCTGTCCCTGCTCCTCTTCCACCTGCTCGTGGCCGCGGGGCTGCCCCTGCTGGCCGGAGGCAATGGTGGGCTCGCCGTGTACGTGGGGCCCACCGGAGGCTTCTTCGTGGGCTTCCTGCCCGCCGCCTTCCTCATCGGCTGGCTCACCGAGCGCGCCTGGTCGCGGCTGTCCGTGCCGCTCGCCTTCGCCATCAACGTGCTCGGTGGCATCTGCGTCCTCTATGCCGTGGGCATCCCCTGGCTCGCCGTGGCCGCGAAGCTGCCGCTGGCCAAGGCCGCGCTGGGCTCGCTCGTCTTCGTGCCCGGGGATTGCGTGAAGGCCGCGCTCGCCGCCTCCGCCGCCGTCACCCTCAAGCGCGCCTGGCCCCTCATCCAGCCGCCCCGAGCCGCCAGCCCCGCCGCGCCGCCTCCGTCCTCGGCGTGAGGCTCCCGCGCTCCCGGGGAATGGGAATGTCTCGCACGCACGAGGGGCGCTGGTAGAACGGGCCCCCGTCATTGCATTCCAGGGGAGCCCTTCATGAACACCTTCGCGCGAAGCTCGGCCGTCATGGCCGTGGTCCTGTCGTTCCTCGTTGCCTCACCCGTCCAGGCCCAGCAGGGCCGGGGCCAGCCCCGCGACGAGGCGAGCCTGCGCAAGCTCGTGGCCGAGCAGACCGAGGCCTGGAACCGTCACGACGCGGCCGCGTGGAGCAAGGACTTCGCGCCGGACGCCGAGTTCATCAACATCGTGGGCACGGTCTTCAGCGGCCGTGAGGAGATCCAGAAGCGGCACGCCGCGGTGTTCGCGAGCCTCTTCAAGGACAGCCACTCGGAGGTGACGGTGCGGAAGATCGTCTTCGTCACCCCCGGGGTGGCGGTGGTGGACACCGAGCACGTGGTGACGAACTACACGGGGCTGCCTCCGGGAGTGCAGGCCACCGAGCCGGGCGTGCTGCGCACCCGCATGCGCTACGTGCTGAAGCAGACGGGAGGCAAGTGGGCCATCGTCGCGGGCCAGAACACGGACGTGAAGCCGGCCCCCGCGCCCACTGGCCGCTGAGTCCGCCGGTGTTGCGCATGCTCCCTCTCCCAGAGGGAGAGGGGACATCCACGGGCTCTCGGGCCTTGTCCAGGAACTTCGTGGACGCTACTTCGCCGTGCCCGTCATCGACTCGAGCAGCTCGAGCAGGGCCTTCTTCTCCTCGGGGGTGAGGTCCAGGCGCTTGACGGTGACCGAGACCCTGCCCGCGTAGTTGCCCACCGGCTCGCCGCCCTTGTCGTACAGGTCGATGACGTCCTCGAGCGTCTTCAGCTCGCCGGTGTGCATGTACGGCGCCGTGAGCTGCACGTTGCGCAGCGTGGGCGTCTTGTAGGCGCCCTCCAGCTCGCGGGCCTTCTGGCTCAGGTCGTTGCGCAGCCGCAGCAGGCGCGCGGACTCGACGCCGCCGGGCGCGTCGCTGTACGGCCCCGCCGAGTTGAAGGTCCACTCCAGCATCGAGCTGGCCGCCGCCGCCACGCCGCGCTGGCCGTCGCTCAGGTCCTTCACGCCGATGTTGTGGAACTGGTCGTCGCTCAGCATGGGGCCCTTGTGGCACGCGCTGCACTGGCCCTTGCGCACGAAGGTCTTCAGCCCCAGGTATGCGGGATCCTCCTCCGCCTTGCCGGCCTTCGCCGCCTCGAGGAAGCGGCGCACGTCCTGGTCGAAGGGCGCGTCGTGGCGGTTGAGGGTGCGCTCGTACGCGGCGATGGCCTTGCCGAAGTTGGCGAGCACCCGGTCGGGGTCGGTCTCCTTGCCAATCTCCTTCTCGAAGACGGCGAGGTACTCGTCCGCGTAGTCCGCCTCCAGCCGCGCCTTGAGGTGCCCGGCGTTGGAGTTCATCTCCACGGGGTTGAGCAGGGGCAGCAGGGCCTGGTTCCACAGCCGGTCCGCGCGGCCGTCCCACATGAACCAGGTGCTGTAGCCCGCGTTCCACACCGTGGGCGGGTTGCGCCCGGTGAGCGTGCCGTTGCAGCCCCGGGCCACGGCCGTGTCCACCGAGCGGCCCTCGCCGTCATGGCAGCTCTTGCAGGAGACGTCGCCGCAGCTGGAGAGGCTCGGGTCGTTGAAGAGCCGCTGGCCCAGCGCGGCCGCCGCCGGGTTGTCCCCGTACTTGTTGGTGGGGTCCCTCGGCGGCAGGGGCGAGGGGGTGTGCAGGCTCTGGAGCACCTCGAGCTCGTCCTGGTTGGGGAAGGGCTCTTCCGGGGGCGTGCAGGACAGGCCCCACGTGCTCAAGAGGGCGCTCGCCAGCATCCAGGTGCGCGGGGAGGGACGGCTCATCGGCATGTCTTCCTTCTCGGGTCCAGTGCGTCCGGGACTCGGCGCGGGCCCGCTCGGGAGGGCACTGTAACCCTGGAATATTCCGTGGAGCCATCCGCCTCGGGTGGGCCGTGCCGCGCGCGAGCTCCAGCCGCGTGCGGACCCGCACGCGGGGTGTCTGCGCATTGAGGCGGCGGGAGGCGCCTGTTAGCGTACGGGGCTCCGAATGAGTCTGCCCGTCCGAAGAGCCGCCCAGGCCACCTGGGTGCTGGCCGTGCTGGTGTTCCTGGGGAGCATCGGCATGTGGCTGTCCCAGAATCCCATCCAGGACGCGGAGACCGCGCGGCGGCTCGGTGGCCGCTACCTGGGCCTCGCCCTCACGCCGGCCGTGCTGGGCTGCGTGGGGCTGTGCCTCGTGCTGGGCGCCGCGGGCTCCGCCCTGGAGGCGCGTGCCCGCCGCTCGCGCCAGGTGCTCGCGCGCCGGCCGTCGCTCTCGCCGCTGGCGGTGGTGGACGCGGACACGGCGTTCGCCGTGCGCGAGATGCTCGTCGAGCTGCAGGGCCTGCTGCGCGGCTACATCTCCCGCCCCGAGCCGGACATGATTGCCTTCGTGGACGTGCTGCTGGATGGGGCCGTGCGCGTGGGCGCCAGCGACGTGCACATGCACCCGCTGGAGACGGGCACGCGCCTGGCCTTCCGCGTCCACGGCGTGCTCGAGGAGGTGATGATGATGCCGCGCGAGCACCACCCGCGCCTCATCAACCGCCTCAAGGTGCTGGCCAAGGTGGTGCTCTTCCGCTCGGACCGGCCGCAGGACGGCCACTTCTCCTTCGGCACGCCCGAGGGCCCCGCGGACATCCGCCTGTCGCTCCTGCCCACCAACCACGGCGAGTCCGTGGCGCTGCGCATCGCCCGCAGCACCGTGCGGCTGCCGGAGCTGCCCCGGCTGGGCTTCGCGCCGGAGGTCCTCACCGCCTACCAGCGCCTGCTGGACGCGCCCCAGGGCATCATCTTCGTGGCGGGTGCCACCGGCGCCGGCAAGACGACGACGCTGTATGCCTCGCTCGGCCACATCAAGCAGACGCGGGGAGATTTGACGCGCATCGCCACCATTGAAGACCCGGTGGAGTACGACGTGCCGCTCTTCTCCCAGACGCAGGTGAACGCCGAGCAGGGCTTCACCTTCGCCCAGGGCCTGCGCTCCGTGCTGCGCCAGGACCCCAACGTCATCATGGTGGGAGAGATTCGCGACGCGGAGACGGCGCGCACCGCCATCCAGGCCGGCCTCAGCGGCCACCTGCTGCTCACCACGGTGCACGCGAGCTCATCCGCGGGGGCCTTCAACCGGCTCATCGAGATGGGGGTGGAGCCCTTCCTGCTCGCCTCCGCGTCGGTGGCCATCATCTCGCAGCGCCTGGTGCGCGCGCTGTGCCCGCACTGCCGCATGGCCGCCCCCGCGGAGATCGACGAGCTGGCGCGGCTGGAGGCGGCGGGGCTGCCCACCACGGGCCCCTTCTACGTGCCGGTGGGGTGCGAGCGGTGCGGGGGCTCCGGTTACCTGGGGCGTGCCGCGCTCTACGAGGTGTTGAAGGTGACGCCGGCCATCCGCGAGTGCGTCCACACCAAGGTGCCCACGTCGCGCATCCAGGACCTCGCGGTGTCCGAGGGCATGGTGCCGCTGCTGGCCGCCGGCCTGGCGAAGGTGAATGCCGGAACCACGACGTTGCGTGAGGTCTTCCGTGTGGTCGGTTGAGTGCGCTGATTCGTGCGAGGTGGCGTCGTGAGTGGCAATGCATCCCAGCCGAGTCCGTCCCCCTCCGGAAACAGGGGCGCGGGGGCCGTCCCGGCGCAGCCCGTGCGTCCGGTGGCGCCCGCGGCTCCCGCGGCTCCCGCGGCGGGTCGGGGCGCGCGGTGGGAGGGACTGGCCGCGGGGCTGAAGCTGGCCTCGGCCCTGAGCGCGCTGGTGGCGGTGGGGCTGTTCGTGCGCCCGCTGCTTCAGGGCGAGCTGACGACGGGGCCGCGGATGATCACCCTCCAGCCCACCTTCTCCTCGGCGCCGGTGGAGCGCCCGGCCGAGGACGCCACACCGGGCATCCCGGCCCCGGCGGAGCCGCCGCCGGAGACGGGCATCCGCGAGGAGCGCGCGGACTTCGAGGGGGCCATCCTGATGGTCGAGTCGGAGCCGTCCGGGGCCACCATCCTGGTGGACGGGAAGGACCAGGGCGAGACGCCGGTGTCGGTGGGGCTCGAGTGCCTGCCGGGGACGCCGGTGCTGGTGGAGTTCTCCCTGCGTGGCTACGAGAAGGCGAAGCACCGCACCGTGTGCCCGCATGATGCGCTGGTGAAGGTGACGGCGCGGCTGCGCAAGGGCCCGGGGAAGGGCTTCGGCAAGAAGTGAGGGCGGTGGGAGACCCCGGACGCCCGGCATCCTGGTAACCTCTCCCGTCACGTCCGCGGGGTGGCGCCGGGAGTGGGACGGGAGTGGACGCATGCGTGGTCACGGTGGGAGGCTTCTCCGTTGAAGCTGTTGCTGGTGGAGGACTCGCGTTCGGTCGTCGCCTTCCTCGAGCAGATTCTGCGCCGGGAGGCGGACATCGAGCTGCTGCCGCACGTGGCCAATGGCCGCGACGCGGTGGTGGCGGTGCAGCGCTGGAGTCCCCAGCTGGTGCTGATGGACCTGGTGTTGCCCGGGGGCATGGACGGGGTGGAGGCCATCACGGAGATCATGGCCACGGCGCCGTGTCCCATCGTGGTGCTCAGCGGGCAGCTGGAGACGCCGGGGCGGGACAGGACGTTCGAGTCCTTGAGGGCGGGAGCGGTGGACGTGCTGGCCAAGCCCACGGTGGGCGGGCTGGAGGCGGTGAAGGAGTTCCGGGAGCGGCTGCTGCGCACGGTGCGGGTGATGGCGCACGCGCGGGTGCTGGGCCGGAGGCGGATGTCGCTGCGGATGCCGGCGGTGGTGCCGCCGCCGCCGTCGCAGGTGGCCGCGGTGCCCGAGTCGAAGCCATGCTCGCTGCTGGCGATTGGAGGCTCGACGGGAGCGCCGCCGCTGGTGTTCGAGCTGTTGAAGGCGCTGCCGTCCCCGGCGCCGTTTCCAGTGGTGGTGGCGCAGCACATCGTGCGGGGCTTCGAGCCGGGATTCGCGCGGTGGCTGGGAGGGACGGGGCACCGGACGGTGGCGGCGCAGGGAGGGGAGTGGCTGGAGCCGGGAGTGGTGTACGTGTCGCCGGCGGACAGGGACCTGGTGGTGCGAGGGGGCAAGCTGCAGACGCAGCCCTCGAGGGGCGTGGCGGTGCCGTCGGTGGACGCGCTGTTCGAGAGCGTGGCGGGGTTCTTCGGCTCGAGGGCGGTGGGGTTGTTGCTGACGGGGATGGGGGAGGACGGGGCGAGGGGGCTGCTGACGATGAGGCAGACGGGAGCGCTGACGGTGGCACAGGACGGGGCGAGCTGCGTGGTGGACGGGATGCCGGGAGCGGCGAGGGCGTTGGGGGCGGCGAGCCAGACGCTCACGCCGGGAGAGATGTCCGCGCTCATGGCGGCGCTCGGAAGAACCACTCCCTCGCCCTCCGGGAGAGGGTTGGGGTGAGGGTGCCGGGCTCCCCGGGTCGAGCCCGTGCATCCCCCGCGTTCCTACTCGGTGCCCGGAGGATGTTTTTTCATCAGTTCCTCCGGAAGGGGCATCCGAACGAACCGCAACCCCGTTCCTTTTCGCTCGGGCATGATTTGGAAGCCCTGGCCCGCGATTCTAACGAGTTCGCCATCACTGGCCTTCCCACTGGCCAGCCACGCGTCTGCCTCTTCTCGTGTCGCGAACGTTTGGGCGACGACGATATAGTCGATGGCGGGAGTGTAGAACGAGCGAAAGAACTCGCGGTAATCATCCAGCTTCTGGATTTCACGGACGTAAAATAACGCCACTGCGGCGATTCGGAGCGCTTCGTCCTCTGGCGAGCCTTCTTGGTATTTCTCATTCACCGTGCGCAGGATGTTGAAAACCGAGTCGACGTCGAATTTGTGATTGTATATCATTGGGTGTGGATGTTAGAGGGCGAGCGGAGCGAGGATCAGCGCGCCAGAGCCGCCCGTCGTGAGGACGAAGGTAATGCCAGCGACGATGACGACGGTTCCAAGTGCCACCTCGTTCTTGTGCGCCCTGATCCATTCGATTGCTTCATTCATACGCGAGAACTTCAGTTTCTTTTCTCGCTCTCTCGCAGCTTCTTCGTACTCCTCTTCACAATCTGTGAAGTCCTTGTTGCAGTCTGTGGTGCAACGCTTGTAGTACCAACCTGCCTGCTTGGGATTGTGAGGGTACGGCCATTGGGACTTCTCCCAGCAGAGAGTCATGCACTTCTCGAGTTCCTCCTGACAGATGGCGTCGCCCGAACCGCCGTGTCCGAGCATTTCTCCGACCCCCACGGCGTCCTCGGAAATGACATGGATTCGGGCCTCGGTTCGTTGCGCGTGGGCGCATCCGGCGCCTGCCATCGCTGCAACCGCGATCAGTATGAGCACTCGCATCTCTTGGTCCACCTCGTACTCTGCCACCTTCGTGCAGGGCTCCTTCAGTTCAACCTGAAACTGCTGCGGAGCAGGTAATCGATTTCATCGATCCTGGCTGTCGTGTCCTCGCGCTCATCCATGGCCGAGGTCAGGTGTGCTGTTTGCCCGGCATGGAGACTGGTGCTGGCGACCAGGGAGACGGGTGGGCCGCTGACGAATAGCAACATCGCGCCGCCTCCAGGGTTGAGCTCGGTGAAGACATAACCGTCGCGGATCTTCTCATTCCACGTGGGAGCAGTGGATGCGGCGCGTACCAGATAATCGAGGCGCAGGGAGATGAGCCGGGACGCCTTGCGGTCACGTGAGGCTGCGGTGTGACCACGTCCAACCGGGTAGCCGAGCAGGGAGCGGCCCTGAAGATCCTTGAGCCAGGTGAGGGTCCATCGAGGGACGGCCTGATGGGCAAGTCTGGCTGCGGCATGGTCAGCGGAGAGATCGAGGTGCATCAGCGTGGACTCGCCCCCCGTCTCTCTCAGCCGGTCCACGAAGGCTTTGGCTCCGATTCCCTGCTCCAGATGAACCAGTTCGTGCAGGAAGTAGAGTGTGGCGT
The DNA here is from genome assembly GCF_036277355.1 of Archangium sp. GTDB lineage: Bacteria > Myxococcota > Myxococcia > Myxococcales > Myxococcaceae > Archangium. The sequence continues at coordinate 19,725 of NZ_DASUNC010000204.1, read as the reverse complement.
TCGCCAGGAACTCCTCTTCCTCCTGGATGGTTTCAGCCATCTGCCGGTAGGGCGGCTCATGGAGGGCGAGTCGCCTTTCCTGCTTCTGCACGAGGTCTTCCCCCTCCAGAGCGGTGAATCGTACTTCCTGGATGTTGCTGAGCAGCCGTCCGAGATCGAGGCCGAAGACCGGTTCGCTCCAAGGGAGGTGGATGATCCGCTGGAACTCTTCCAGGAGCAGGCCAAGGCGGTTATCGGTGGCCGAAGGTGTGGCTGCGGGCCGCTTATGAAGATCCAGGCAGAGCACCGCACGGACTGCGCTTGTCGCCTCGGGAGAATCCTCGAGGATGCGGCGCGCGAGTTGGACCTCAGGGGTCTGGACGGCGTCGGCGAGGAGCTTCTGGAATGCCGTGGCGACGGCACTCCCCATGCCGGGAGACTCCGCCAACTGCTGCAAAGGCGTGAGGAGCTCCGTCCGGAGCCCATGGACCTGGATCCACTCGCAAGTCAGGACGTGCGCCCAGGATGCCAGGGCTTCCGGTGGATCCTTCTGGGCAGCCAGCTGACTCAATACGGTGCGTGCCCGCTCGAGGGTGCTGCCATGAGAGAACCTGATCGCCTCGGGGTTCTCGGGAGGACGACTGAAGACGGTGCCCCATGCGACAGAGGGGAATCGGTCTTTCAGACTGTCGAAGTGGCCGGCGAAAAGGCCTCGAAGAATGGCGTCGCGCGCGAGGGGCAGCGCTTCCGTGTGGGTGAGCGGATGGACGCAATCCTCGGCAAACCAGTTGCCGCGGTACATGCTCGCCACCAGCTCGCAGAGAAGCGTCCAACTACTCCCTCCTGCCACGAGCATCCGCTCCGCGCTACGCCAGAAGAGGGCCACGTGGTTGCGCCAGAATCCTCCTTGTTTTTGGGGTTGAAAGGAGATGGTGCGCAGCAGCAGTTGAAGCTCCGCGGTCGTCCCATCGGCGAGGCACTCCAGCATCGTGACGAGCAGATCCACACGCTCGGCCCGGCGAAGCTCCGCAGCGCCTTTTTCCAGCAGCCAGCGCGCGAGCGGTCTGAAGAAGCGCAGCAATTCGGAGCGCCGGGTCTTTTCGTCGAAGAGGGCCGAGCGGGTACTCTCGCCGGAAGGCGCGGACGCCGTCTCCTGCTTCTCCGCAGCAACCAAGGCACCGAAGGCCTGGAAGATTTCGACAGTCTGTCGATCTGTTTGAAGATTCTGGAGATGCTTCAGCATGTCCGCCGACATGGAGAGCTGACGTGTTGCGGTGTCCAGGATGTCGGCGACCAGGGCCGCGTTTCCTGCCCTGGCGTTTCCAATGAGCCACTCCACCATCCGAGCTACAACGGGGCCCGTCGCAGCTGCGGTCGCAGGAGCTTTGATGAGTTCCTCGAAGACTCGGGGGAGGAAGTCGTGGAGCTCGACGCTGAGCTCTTCACCGAGGAGATGGTGGGCGCACTCGGCGATGAGCGAGACAGACGTTCCCTGCTTTTGTGTGCGCTCGTCGAGTCCGCATGCGACCTGGATCCAGAGCTTTGCCTCCGCCTTCCAGGAGCCATCGTTCAGCCGCCCGCGAAGGATGCTCAGGGCCTCCGCCGCTGGCAGGCTGGCTGCGTAGTGTAGGTGCGCCGCTACGTTTCCCTGGAACAGCTCTGGTGAGAGCACGACGTGCCTCCTCTGTTGCTTCACTGCATGCTACCCGACACAGGGTTTGAGGACGTAAGTACCCCCTGCTCCTCGGAGTTCACCGCGAACCTTCCGGGCCCGAAGTCCGAGGCACCCTTCTTGCCCCGGGCTCCCGCTTCGCACCTGACATTCCAGGTCGTATTTTCGTGCCAACTTTTGCGGTCATGTCTACACTGCCCGGGCATGGGGAACGAACGGCCTGAAGACGAGGCACTGCGGGATCAACAGCTCGAGGAAGGGCTGCCGCTGACCTTCTACGAGCGCCTGCATGCGGCCTCCGTGGACGAGAAGCTGGTGCTGGCGCGCGAGGCGGCCGGCCACCCGGGCTTCGACGAGGAGGACGCCTTCGAGGTGGGCAGCCACGTCGAGGAGGCCCTGAATCAATCGGGCCGGTACGCGGAGCTCGAGGCACTCCTGGACGCCTGGAAGGCACGAGCCCCGCGCGTGTACGAGGCCGAGCCGGCGGTGCGCACCTGGCGCGTGGAGCTGGCGCTGCGGCTGCCAGGGCGGGACGTGAAGGCGGCGCTCGTGTCGCTGGCGAGGCGGACGGGGGATGCGGCCCTGGTGTCGCCTCTGGCCGAGTGGTGTCTCTACCGGGGCCGGCTCCACGAGGCGCGCGCGGGCCTCGTGGAAGCGTGGCCCCAGGTGCGCGAGGACGAGACGCTCGCCGAGTGGACGCGCGTGGACTATGTGACGCGCGCGGTGCTCACCTGCATGGACGCGGGGCTGCGCGAGGAGCCGGGCCTGTCGCTGGAGCGGTTGAACGAGCAGCTCTCGCTCTTCGACCGGGCGGTGCCGCACTGGGTGGCCCAGGGGCTGGAGCTGCGCACCGGCCGGAAGCCCTGGGTCCGCCGCGAGGGCCACGCACTGCTCGGCCTGCCGCCGGAGGCGTTCTTCGACGAGCAACGCGCGCTGGTGATGACCTTCGAGACGGAGCTGCGGGTGCGGCAGGGCTGGCCGTGGGGCCGTACGCAGCTGCTCTACCCGGAGCTCTTCCACCTGCTGCCCGGTCCCCTGGGCCACGGCGGCGTGGTGGAGCGCCCCATGCACCTGCTCCTGCCCGTGCTCACCGACCTGGAGCACTGGGTGCGCGGTCTGGGCCAGGAGCGCGCCCTGCATCCACACGTGCACGCCGCCACGGCGCTCGCGCTGCGTCCGTGGGGCGAGTACCTGCTCCGGCTCGGGCTGGTGGAGGACGATGAGTGGGCGGAGTGGTGGGAGCGGGCCTGGGGGCTGCTCTCCGCCCTGCCCGAGCAGCTCGCGGCGGCGAATGATCCCCTGTTGGTGGAGGAGGTCCACCGCTTCCTCCGGGGAGGTTGGCCTCATGGGTGACACGGAGACCCGCGCCCTGGTGCGCCAGCTCCTGGAGCACACGGAGACGCTCCCCGAGTCCCTGCGGGCGGACATCCTCGCGCGCGGCGCCGAGGCGGTGGAGCCCCTGGTGGAGCTGTTGCTCGACGAACCCTTGTCCTACGTCACGGCACCCGGAGAAGGCTACGCGCCCATCCACGCGGTGAAGCTGCTGGCGCAGCTCAAGGGGCCCGAGGCCATCTCGGCCATGGTACGGCGGCTCCCGCACAGCGCGCCGGGCGAGGTGCTCTACGACGCGCTCCTCTTCGCCCTGGAGGAGCTCGGGCCCGCGGTGGCTCCCGCCGCCCTGGAGTCCCTGGCCCACGCGAGGACCGCGGATGAGCGCTTCGGGTTGCTCTCCGTGCTGTCCCGCTGTGGCGTCCAGGACGAGCGCATCTCCACGGCCCTCCTCGCGCAGCTCGAGGAGGACCCCGCCGCCGCGGCCATCAACCTCTCCGTCTATGGCGACCCGCGTGCCATCGAGCCCCTGAAGCGCGTGCTCGCGGCCCACGAGGTGGACGAGGACTCGGTGGACCTGTTCGCCAACCAGAACATCATCGAGCTGCGGCACGCCATCAAGCAGCTCGGCGGGACGCTCGACGCGGCACAGCTCGACAAGGTGGAACGGGCCCTGCGCTCGCGTCGCCGGCTGAACGAGCTGTTCAAGAGCATCCTCTCCCGCGGCGACCTGCTGCCTCCGCCGCCCGCCCGGCGCGTCCCCCGTCCCGGGCGCAACGAGCCGTGCTGGTGCGGCAGTGGCGTGAAGTACAAGAAGTGCCACCTGGGCGAGGACTCCCGCCGGTAGCGGCCGGGCCCCGGCACGCGGCGCGCACCGGGGCCCGGGTGGAACGCGGCTACCTCACGGCGTGGCCGTGGACGTCCCGGCCGACGGCGCCGTGCAGCTCACGCGGAAGTCGCGCGTCTCCGTCTGGTAGTCCCGCAGCGTCAGCTCCCGCGGCTCCGGGGTGACGGTGGGCGTGGCGCCATTGGCGCACTGCCAGGCCGGCGGCGGCTTCACGGAGAACGCCAGCGGCTCGCTCCCGGCGGGCAGGTTGGCGACCTGATAGCTGCAGCGCCCGCGGCTCACGCGCACCATGCGGTCGCCGAGCACCTCCTGGGGCGCGCCCGTGGGCGTCACCCGCACGTCCAGGCCCGCGCAGAAGTCTCCCGTCTTCGGGCCCACCTCGTCGGCCAGCGTGATGATGCCCGTCACGGTGCCATTGCCCTCGCGCGCGCTCCCGGTCGCGCTACGGCTCGTGCCGCACCCGGTGGCGGCGGACAGCAACAGGACGGCGATGGTGATGCGATTCATGGCGGTGGGACTCCTCTTGGGGAAGAAGGTGAACGCCTGGTGTGCAGGCGGCCTGGGAGGCGCCCCTCATACAAATGCCCCACGTCTTCATTCCGGTCGTTTGCTTGTGTGGATTCCGAGGGGTCTTCCTGGCAATTCCCGGTATGGAGCGCCGGAATCCATACGCTCCGTGCGGGTCATCAGCCGGGGTTGATGGAAGGAAAATGCGGCGTGCGGGCGGGCGGCGGGGTGTTGCCGGGGAGGCCCCGGGTGGAGGAGGGTGGAGCCCGAGCGCGGGAGACACGTGAGGCGATGAGCGACGAGCAGAGCTGGAGGCCGGTGGAGGAGGGGCGCACGCTGGGGTTGGGCGGGGCGGAAGGGGGCATCATCGTCCGGGACGAGGAGCACCCGGCGGGGTTGCGCCTCACGCTGGAGGAGGAGCCCGCGCGCTCCTTCTACGCGGTGACGTGTGGGGTGGCGGGCTGGCTGGTGCACAGCCGCTTCTTCGGGAGCGAGGCCGAGGCCCACGCCGCCTGGGAGGAGATGAAGCCGGCGCTGTTGGAGCTGGTGATGCAACTGCCCGCGGCCGGCGCGAAGCCGTTGGACCCGGCGACGCGCGCGGCGGGGGCGAAGCTGGGCGCCTTCGTGGCGCGCTTCCCCTGAGTCCGGAAGCAAGAACGAGAAGGCCCGGGGGCTCGAGGGCCCCCGGGGTCTTCCCGGTCCAGGTGAGGCTCACGTGGTGAGGTTCACGTGGTGAGGCTCACGTCCGCCTAGTAGGTACCGCCCAGCTGCAGCAGGGCCTGGTAGCGCCCGTTGCCGATGTTGTTGTCGACGGGGGCGAAGTCCTGGGAGAACGGGATGTTGTAGCTCACGCGGGCGTCGGCGGTGAGCAGCGAGCCGATGTTGTAGCGCAGGCCCACGCCGGCCGGCACGTACCCGCTGGTGTCGTCCTGGAAGCCGGCGACCGGGGCGATGCCGCGCACGTTGTGGTTCTCGATGCCGATGCCGCCCAGCAGGTAGGGCTGGAGCTTCGTCGGGACGAGGCCGACGGTGACGGCCGCCTGGCCGCCGTTGCGGATGATGTCCGCGCCGTTCGCCGCGCCGCCCGGCCCGAACGTGTCGATGTCGGACAGGCCGCCGTTGTAGCCCAGCTCGAAGCCCAGGCCGCGGGTGGGCTTGAAGCCGACGGTGGCACCGTAGGCGAAGCCCGCGTTCAAATCGGAGGCGAGCTCGCCGGTGTAGCCCTCGGCGCCGCCACCCAGGAGCACGTAGAGGCCCTTGTCGGCGCCGCGCTCCTCGGTCTTCATGACCGACTTCTCGTGCTCGATGCCCGAGCCGCCGTAGCCCGGCTCCTTCCACTCATCGCCTGCCAGGGCCGCGCCGCCCCACAGCGCCGCCCCACACAACCCCAAACGGATGATGGACTTCATGACTTGGACTCCTTTCAAGTGTCCGCTGGCAAGCTGTGGTCGGGTGGAAGGGGGCTGCAACGGTGGGTGAAGCGCCACCGCGCTCCCCTGGTTGGGGGGGGGACGGCCCTGGCGGGGGTGTCTCGTTTTCCCCGTGCTCTTTCGAGCGCTCGCGGGGTCCCTCGCTTCACCGGAGGGAGGAATTTCCATGAAGGGTTTCCTGGCATTTGTCGCGGGTATGTCGTGTCTGGTGGCGGTGGAGGCGAAGGCGCAGTGCGCCACGTCGTGCGCCACCGTCTCGCCGAAGCACCCGGTCATCCTGGTGCACGGCCGCAACGACGACGCGACGCGTTGGGACACGCTGGTGTCCAGCTGGAGCGCGCGGGGCTACACGGAGGGCGTCAACCTGTTCCGTTTCGACGCGGCGCGTGACTGCGGCGCGAAGGACTACTGCGCGGTGCTGCCGGGGTACGCGGCCAGCTACGTCAACGAGAGCTACGCGAAGTGCCTGGCGTCCTTCATCGACAAGAAGGTGCCGTGCGTGAATGGCGCGTGCCCGGCGGTGGACCTGGTGGCGCACTCGCAGGGGACGGTGACGGCGCGCTACTACGCGCGCTTCCTGGCGAACCGGGGGGTGGATGACCTGGTGGTGATGTCCTCGCCGCACAACGGCATCACCAACTGCGGGCTCGTCACCGGCTGCGGGGGGGTGAACCCGGAGGACTGCGCCAACAGCGCCTTCCTGCGCAAGCTCAACGGGGTGGCGCCCGAGGGCGATGGCTCCAACGACGAGACGCCCGGGGCCACCTTCCTGGGCCCGGTGCACTACGCCTCGGTGGTGAGCGACGGGGACACGGTGGTGCCGCCCTGGTGCGGCGGGTACTTCCTGCTGGACCCGGCGACGAAGAACGGGAGCATGCTGGACTGCCGCCGGCCCAACTACACGGTGGATCCGGACTCGAGCGCCTGCTTCGTGTCCAAGGTGCAGCACCTGGTGGTGCCGAGGGACACCAACGCCATCCACTTCGCCTACTGCGAAGTCAACCGGGACTGAGCCACGTGCGGGGTCAGCTGACCGGACATGTCAGACCGGGCGGGGATACTGCGTCAGGTGCGGCGTTCCTTCGAGGGGGTTCTCCCATGTTCCGCCAGCCAGGACAGCAGTCGATGACCGAGCAGGACGCGGTGAGCCTGGGCTTGTCGCGAGCGGGGAGCCCGGGGCAGGCGGTCCGCTCCGAGAGCCATGGGTTGCCGGCGTTCGTGTCGGCGGCGCCGCCGCGCTCGGAGGGCGAGGCGCTGCTGCGGCGCATCTTCTCCAAGGCCCAGCAGTAACGCGTTTCCCTCCACCCCATGTCGCCGAGAACCCCTCTCCCCCCGGGAGAGGAGCCCCCCGTCGTTCAAAGGGGAGGCACGCCCCCCGGGGTGAGGGTATCTCGGGTCCCGGGTTGCCCCCGTGGTTGCGAGGGTGCACCGGGGCTGCGACGCTCCACTCCATGGAAGAAGCCCTCGAGCGAGTCATCGAGCACCTGTCCCGGGCCCGGAGTGTGCTGTTCGTCACGGGGGCGGGGATCTCGGCGGAGTCGGGCATCCCCACGTACCGGGGGATTGGCGGGCTCTACGACGGGAAGACGACGGAGGGGGGCGTGCCCATCGAGGTGGCGCTCTCGGGGAGCATGTTCCGGCGCCGGCCCGAGCTGACGTGGAGGCACCTGCACGAGATTGAACGGGCGTGCCGTGGGGCCAGGTTCAACCGGGCCCACGAGGTGCTGGCGCGGATGGAGGGCTGCTTCGAGCGCTGCTGGGTGCTCACGCAGAACGTGGATGGCTTCCACAAGGCGGCGGGGTCGAAGAACGTCATCGACATCCACGGGGACATCCACGAGCTGCGCTGCACGCGGTGTGATTTCGAGGAGCGGGTGGCGGACTACGCGCACCTGGCGCCCCGGCCGTCCTGTCCGCGGTGTGGCTCGGTGGTGCGCCCCGAGGTGGTGCTCTTCGAGGAGCTGCTGCCGCCGGAGAAGGTGGCGGTGATGGAGCGGGAGTTCGCCCGGGGCTTCGACGTGGTGTTCTCGATCGGGACGTCGAGCCTGTTCCCGTACATCACGGCGCCGGTGGTGGAGGCGGTGGCGCGCCAGCGGCCCACGGTGGAGATCAACCCGGGGCAGACGCAGCTGTCGCGGGTGGTGGACGTGCACCTTCAGGTGGGCGCGGTGGCCGCGTGCGAGGCGATGTGGGCCGCACGCGACCGGTGGAAGCGCGGGTGAGCGGGCACTCACGGGGTTCGATAACGGAGGGGGGCTGGATGAACCTCCCGGGAGGCCCGCCGCCAGCGCAGGCCCGGCCGATCCGCTTCTGGTCCCAGTTCGTTTCGTGAGGCCGAGCAGCGGCGCGCCAGCCGTGCCGGGCTGAAGAGGCTGGTGCATGCTCTCGAGCCATGAAGAGAGCGCACACGCTGCAGTGCCTGTCCCTGGCCCTGGGCCTCGTTCTGCTGTGCGTCTCGTGCGTCACTCCGCGGGGTGTCGTCCATGGCGCGCAGCAAGGCGAGCGCGCTGACGAGACTCCGCGGCGCCTTGCGCCTGTGTCTCCCCAGCAGGAGCAGCCTTTCGCGCCGGGCTCCACTCTCGTGCCACCGCTGCCCCTGGGCATTCGCGAGTTGCCCGAGGACCGCTGGCAACTCCTCCTTCCCCCTCGGTTGCCCAACCCGGCGCTGGAGGTGCTGCGCCTGGAGGAGGTGCGCCCTTTGCTCGATGCCCTCGCGCCCCTCGCGCCTCGAGATGGCCCTCGGCTGCGTCTCCTGGAGGTACCAGGAGTGGACCGCGCTTCCCCAGGCCTCGTGCCCCCGTGGGAGTCACGCCTGCGTCAGGAGTTTCTGTCGCGCTTCGGCCCTCCGCTGCTGCCACTGCCTGAGTCCCTCGCCGCCAGCCGCCTCTTCCTCGCGCTACAGCTCTCCACTCGCTACATGGCCGATGGCATCCGCGAGGCCGCTGTCGCCCTCTTCACCTCTCCCGCTTTCGTCATCAGCGTCTGCCTGTCCATCGTCCTCTACTTCTCCGCCTGGCTGGCGCCCGAGCCGTTCTTCTCGAAGGCCTTCGCCGCAACCCTCACCCTGCGCCTGTCCCTGGTCGTGGGTCTCGTGGAGCTCGGTCAGGTGGCACTGGCCTGCCTGCGCCTCTACCGGGAAGTGGAAGCCGCCTCGACACCCGAAGCGCTCGAGGATGCCTCCGCTCGCTTCGGCAGGGCCATGGGGGGCACCTATCTCCGCGTCCTGGTCACGGTGGGTACCCTGGGTCTGGCTCGCTTCATTCCCCAGGTACCCGAGGGCGGAATCTGGCGGCTGCTGCCGCCGGTGACGTCCGAGGGGCTCGTTCTCTTGCAGCAGTCCGCCTCCTCCGCCCAGGTGATGGCGGACGGCACCCTCATCGTTTCCGGTGTGAACGCTGGGACCGCGGCCTGCTCTGGCCTTGCCTTGTGCTCGACGAGCTCCGGCTCTCCTGGTGGTGCTTCCGGACCATCCACCCGCTACGGTCCGCCGCATACCCGGAAGAACCCGCCTCACAACGAGGCCATCGAGGGCGAACTGGCCACGCGGGAGGCCGCGGGGCATACCGGCTTGCGGAAGAACAAGCAGCAGGTGGATGCCCAGCAACAGCCACTGGATGACCCGAATCCCGTGCGTGGCATCAAGTTCCGCAGGCCGGATGCATCCTCCGTGCGGCCGGATGGCGTGCGGCACAACACCAACTATGTTTCCAACTCGCGCGATCTGAAGCGGGAACTGGAGGCGTTTGACTCCATGGTCCGAGCGGACCCGGGAGCCATCCATGAGTTGTACATGCTCGATGGGACCCTGGTGAGACGGCATGTCCCCTCAGGGGTGAGCTATCCGTAGACGAGAGGAGGTGACGAGCCATGGCGCGAGAGTGGGACGTGAAGCAGTGGCGGGAAGAGCTGGTCGCGGCGTGCAGATTCGGCGAGGAGGCGCGAGCCCGCGCCCTGGTCCGGCAACCCGGCCCACGGAAGGCTCGAGCCCTGCTGGAGTCCATGTTGGATGCAGAAGAGGGCCTCGTGCGGCAGGCCGCGGTCCTCGGACTGGCCGAGCTGGGTGGCGCCGCCAGCGCCAGACGCCTGGAGCAGCAACTGGTACGCGAGGAAGCTCGCGGGGACCGTGACGGGGACTCCGTCGCGGAGGCCATCACCCGGGTGCTGGGCGAACTCGAGGAAACGAGCGCGCGGGCGAGTCTGGTTCGCAGGCTCGAACGGCTGGCCACCGGCAAGCCGGACCTGGGAGATGTGAACACGCTCGCGCGTGCCCTCTGGCACAAACGCCACCCCGAGCTGCTCCCCGTTGTCCGGCGCGGTCTGGAGAAGTTGGCTCTTTCGGAGATGAACTCTCTTGGCGGCCTGCTCGTGCTTCTCGAGAAGTCTCCAGGGGAGCTCCAGTCCTGGGCCTTGGACAGCTCGGTGTCCGTGGAGCGCAAGACGGAGGTTCTCACGGTGCTCGAAGAGGAGGTGCCAGAGCCGCTCGTCCCGGCCGTCCTCGCCTTCATCTCCACCGCTCATGCGCTGCTCGGTGGGGCGGTGAATCGAGAGACCTCCTACTATTGCGAACGCCTGTTCATCCTGCTCCTGCGGCACCGGGAGCACTTGATTCCCCTGCTCCCACCGGAAAGCCGCGCCGAGCTGCGGGAAGTCGCCCGGAGGCGCGTGGAAGCCTTCGCCCTTCACGATGACTCCCTGCGCGCCGCCGTCCTGCTCCAATACGTGGGGAAGCCCGAGGACACCGAGCTTCTCGAGGCTCACCGTCCGGCGGAGCCCGTCCTCGCCAAGGTCTTCGACGACGCGGTAGCGGTTCTCCGCGGCCTTCCGGCTCGTGGTCCGTGACGGCGGGGCGCTCGAGCAGGCCTCGCTACCGCCCCGGATCCCACAGCCGCGCGAGCGCGGCCACACGCTCGCCCCGGCCGGCCACCAGCAGCACATCCCCCGCGCCGAGCATGGCCTCGGGAATCGGCTCGTTCACCACGCCCCGGTGCTGGATGGCGATGACATTGAGCCCGTGCGTCTGCCTCAGCCTCAACTCCTGCAGGCTCTTGCCCGCCGCGTGCTCGGGCACCTTCAGCTCGGCCAGCGCGTAGCCGTTGGGCAGCTCCGTGCTCGACTGCATGCTCGTGTGCAGCAGCAGCCGCGCCAGCTGATCCCCCATCTCCGCCTCCGGGTACACCACCCGCGTGGCCCCCGCGAGCGCCAGTATCTTCCCCCGCTGCCGGTTGGAGGAGCGCGCCACCACCGTCCTCACCCCCAGCCCCTTGAGCACCGACGTCCCCAGCACCGCCGCCTCGAAGTCCTCCTCGCCCAGCGCGATGACCGCCGTCTCCGCCTTCCCCACCCCGAGCGCCTTCATCGCCTCCTCCGACGTGCAGTCCGCCCTCACCGCCTGCACCACCACGTCCTTGATGGCCTCCACCCGCTCCAGCGAGAGGTCCACCGCCAGCACCTCGCCCCCCGCCTCGGTGAGGCGCCGGGCCACGTGCTCGCCGAACTGTCCCAGGCCCACCACCACGTACGTGCGCATCCTCGCTCCTCAGCCCACGACGATCTTCGTCGAGGGATAGCTGTAGCTCGCCCGCGCCTTGGACAGGCCCACCGCGAGCGCCAGGGTGAAGGGGCCCAACCGCCCCACGAACATCAACGCGCACACCACCAGCCGGCCCGCGCTCGACAGTTGCGGCGTCACCCCCGTCGTCACCCCCACCGTGCCAAAGGCGCTCACCGCCTCGAAGAGCACGTCCCGGAAGGGCAGGTCCGGCTCGGCGGCGAACAGCAGGAAGGCCAGCACGAAGAGCAGCCCGAAGGAGATGAGCGCCACCGCGCACGCCCGGTACACCGTGGCCGGCGGCACGCTGCGGCCCATGATGTCCACCTCGGAGCGGTTGTGCAGCAGCGCGCGGAAGGTGAACGCCAGCACCGCCACCGTCGTCGTCTTCACGCCGCCCGCCGTGCCTCCCGGCGAGCCGCCGATGAACATCAGCACCAGGCTCAACAGCAGCATGGGCGTGCCCAGCTTCGACAGGTCCACCGTGTTGAAGCCCGCCGTGCGCAGCGAGACGCTCTGGAAGAAGCTCGCCCACAGCCGCTCGCCCCAGGGCAGCCCCGCCAGCGAGTGGTTCCACTCCAGCACCAGCCACGCCAGCGCCCCGCCCACCGCGAGCGCCGCGCTGGTGAGCAGCACCACGCGCGTGTGCACCGGGAGGAAGCGCCAGCCCCGGCGCACGCCCCGCTCGCGCCACAGCTCCCAGTCCAGCAGCGAGGTGACGACGGGGAAGCCCAGGCCGCCCAGGGTGATGAGCGCCATGACGGTGAGGTTGACGCCGGGGTTGCCCGCGAAGCGCACGAAGTTGTCCGGGTACAGGCCGAAGCCCGCGTTGCAGAAGGCGCTCACCGAGTGGAACAGCGCCGAGAAGGCCCGCTCGGAGGTGGACAGCACCCGCCCGTCCGGGGCGAAACCCAGGGACGGGTAGAGCGCCAGCGCCCCCAGCACCTCCAGCGTCACGGTGATGAGCGACATGGAGTAGAGCAGCCCCTGGAAGCCCTGGACCGTCTCCTCCTCGAGGATCTCCTGCATGGCCCCCCGCGTGCGCGCCGACAGCTGGCTGCGGAAGGCCAGGGCCAGCGTGGTGGTGAGCGTCATGAGGCCCAGGCCCCCCACCTGGATGAGGCCCAGAATCACCCAGTGGCCGAAGGCGCTGAAGTAGCTGCCGGGGTCCACCACGGACAGCCCCGTCACGCACGAGGCGCTGGTGGCGGTGAAGAGGGCCACCAGGAAGGGCGCGCCCTGCCCGTCGCGCGTGGCCGCGGGGAACATCAGCGCCAGCGTGCCCCCGGCGATGGTGAGCAGGAAGGACAGGCACAGCAGCGGCAGCGGGCGGCGCAGCAGCGCCTGGAGGAAGGGACGGGCCGGGCGCCAGGCCACCAGGTCGATCAGCTCCCGGGCGAGCAGGCGCAGGGACAGCAGGGTCGCCGCTCCCCGGGGCCCCGCCGCTCCCAGCGAGAACACCGCCGGCACGGCGAAGAGCAGATCCGGCCACCGGTGGCGCCACAGGCGCAGGCGGAAGGCCCACGCGTCGCGCAGCAGCTCTCCGGCGAAGGTGGCCACCACCGCCCCGGCCAGGCTCGCGGCCACCGCCTCGCGCCAGGGGGCATCCTTGCCCCGCACGGTGAACTCGAAGGCCACCAGCGCCACCACCGCCACCAGGCTCAGCCGCCGCGGCCCGTCCGCCCGGGGCCGGCGCCGGCGGGGCTCCTCGAAGGGGGGCGGGGGGAGCGGCGGCTCGGGGAGGGGGTCGGGCGTGGCCCGGGGACTCGGGGAGTTCATCGCGGGGGGAGGGGCGACCCTATAGCACCTCCCTCCCGCGGGAGGACCCATCGGGGCAGTCCCTCGCCCGGCTCCTCGGCCTTTTCCGGAGCTGTCCTGGGGGTCGGGTTTGCTCCAGGGCTGTCCGGCATGGCACAAGTTACCGGGAATGTTGTGGCGATACGGCAAGTGCGGCCCGCGGATGCTGGCCCTGGCGATGGTGATGGGCATGGGCGCTCCCGCGCTCGCGCTCGATCCGGCACGCCGTGTCACCCAATACAGCCACGACGCCTGGAAGGACGTGGAGGGGCTGCCGCAGAACTCCGTGTACGCGCTCGCCCAGACGCGCGACGGGTACCTGTGGGTGGCCACCTGGGAGGGCCTGGTCCGCTTCGACGGCGTGCACTTCACCGTCTACGACCAGCGCAACACGCCCGAGCTGCATGACGAGTACATCGAAGCGCTCGCCGAGGACGCGGCCGGCACGCTGTGGGTGGGCACGGCGCGGGGGCTCGTCTCCTACCGCGAGGGACGCTTCCACCGCGTGGCCCTGAAGGAAGGGCCGGGCGAGGTGGAGGTGGACGCGCTCACGCCCGGCACGGACGGCGGCATGTGGGTGGGCACCCACGACGGCCTCTTCCACGTGCGCGAGGGGCGGGCGCGGCGCTACGGGACCGAGGCGGGGCTGCCCTCGGTGAAGGTGCTCGCGCTGCTGAGGGACCACGCGGGTGTCCTGTGGGTGGGCACGGAGCGGGGACTGGCGCGCCTGTCCGGGGAGAAGCTGGAGCCGGTGCATCTGCCGGGAGCGGTGGACCGGACGAGGGTGCTCGCGCTGCTGGAGGCCCATGACGGCACGCTGTGGGTGGGCACCGAGTCGGGCCTGGTGCGCGTGCAGGGCGAGCGTGTCCGGCTCCTCACCACACGCGACGGGCTGCCGGACGACAAGGTGCGGGCGCTCGCCGAGGACCGGGACGGCAACCTGTGGGTGGGCACCCAGGAGGGTGGACTGGTGCGCCTGTCGGAGGAAGGCACCCTGGCGGTGCTCGGGCCGCGCGAGGGCCTGTCCGGCACGGGCGTGCTGTCGCTGCTGGAGGACCGGGAGGGCGCGCTCTGGGTGGGCACGACGTCGGGCGGGCTCAACCGGCTGCGCGACGCGCCCTTCGTCCCCTTCGGCCAGCCCGAGGGCCTGGGCGATGACCTGGTCTCGGTGGTGCTGGAGGACCGGGAGGGCGCGCTGTGGGTGGGCGCTCACGCGGGGGGGCTGACGCGCCTGAAGGACGGGGAGCTCACCCGCTTCGGCCCGGCGGAGGGGCTGCCCGCGGGCAACCTGCGCGCGCTCGCCGAGGGCCGGGACGGCACGCTGTGGGTGGGCACCTCCGCGGGCGCCTACCGCTACGACGGCCGGAGCTTCACGCGGGTGGGCCGCGAGCAGGGGCTGCCGGACGAGGTGCTCTTCTCGCTCTTCGCCGACTCGCGCGGGGACGTGTGGTTCGGCACGCTCTCGGGCCTGAGCCGGCTGCACGAGGGCACCTTCACGTCCTACGGCCCGGAGCAGGGCGGCCCGGAGCAGCCCGTCGTCTCCATCGCCGAGGACGCCGAGGGCACGCTCTGGTTCGGCTCCTTCGGAGGGCTGTACCGGCTGCCCGCCGGCGGCACCTTCGCCCACTACACGACGGCGGACGGGCTGGCCGGCAACCGCGTGGTGGACGTGTACGCGGACCCGCGCGGCGGCGTGTGGGTGGGCTCGAGCACGGGCCTCACGCTGGTGCGCGGGGGCCGTTTCACCCGCTTCACCACCGCGCAGGGCCTGGTGGACGATGCCGTCTTCCGCATCCTCGAGGACGCCGAGGGCTCCCTGTGGATCAGCTGCAACCGGGGCATCTCCCGCGTGCCGCGGTACCAGTTGGAGGAGGTGGCCAACGGCCAGCGCACCACGGTGCGGCCGCTGCTCTTCGACCGGCGCGACGGCATGCGCAGCGCCGAGTGCAGCGGGGGCATGTTCCCCTCGGGCTGGCGCGCGCGCGACGGGAAGCTGTGGTTCCCCACGCTGCGGGGCCTGGTGTCGGTGGACCCGGCGAAGCTGGTGGTGCACCGGCCGTTGGCCCAGCCGCGCCTGGAGGAGATACGGGTGCAGGGCCGGCCGGTGCCGCTCGCCGGCAGGCTGGTGCTGGAGCCGGGGCAGCGCGACGTGGAGTTCCGCTTCACCGCGCTGTCGCTGGGGGACTCCACGCGGCCGCCGCTGCGCTACCGGCTGGAGGGACAGGACCCGGACTGGGTGGACGCCGAGGACCGGCGCTCCGTCTCGTACACGCACCTGCCTCCGGGTGACTACCGCTTCATGGTGACGGCGGCCAACCGGGACGCGGTGTGGACGGACCCGGGCCCGGTGGTGGCGCTGACCGTCATTCCACGCTTCCACGAGACGCTGTGGTTCTACGCGCTGGGCACGCTGGGCGTGGGCGCGCTGGCCGTGGGCGCGTACGTGTGGCGGGTGGGCCGGCTCAAGCGCCGCGAGCGCTGGCTGGAGGCGCGCGTGGAGGAGCGCACGCGCGAGCTGGCCCGGGCCAACCGCGAGCTGGACGAGAACCTGCGCGCCCTGCGCCAGGCCCAGGCCCAGCTGGTGCATGCGGGGAAGATGGTGGCGGTGGGCACGCTGGCCGCGGGCGTGGGCCATGAAATCAACAACCCGCTGGCCTATATCGTCTCCAACCTGGACCACGTCAGCTCGGAGACGGCGGCGCTCAAGAAGGACGTGCCGTTGAATGCCCCGGGCCGCAGGCGGCTGGAGGACATGGAGCGGGCGCTGAACGAGGCCCGGCACGGCGCGGACCGGGTGCGGCGCATCGTCCAGGACCTGAAGACGTTCTCCCGGGGCGACGAGGAAGTGCGCGGGCCGGTGGACCTGCACGCGGTGTTGGACTCGGCGGCGAAGCTGGCCGGCAACGAGCTGGCGCCCCGGGCCCGGCTGGTGAAGGAGTACGGCGACTCCGCGTGGGTGGACGGCAACGAGTCCCGCCTGGCCCAGGTCTTCCTCAACCTCATCATCAACTCGGCCCAGGCGCTGCCCGAGGGCCAGGCGGCGAGCCACGAGGTGCGCCTGGTGACGCGGGTGCAGGGCGAGCGGGTGGTGGCCGAGGTGCGCGACACCGGGTGTGGAATTCCCCCGGAGGTGATAGGTCGCATCTTCGACCCCTTCTTCACCACAAAGCCCGTGGGTGTGGGTACGGGATTGGGGCTGGCCCTGTGTCACCGATTCATCACGGCCATGGGGGGGGAGATCGCCGTGGAGAGCGAGGCGGGCAAGGGGACCGTGGTTCGTGTGACACTACGGGCCGCGGCGGCGCCCGTGGGGCAGTTCCAGGGAGTGCGTCCGATGCAACAAGAGCAGGAGGGTGCGCGCGTGCGCGGCCGGGTAATGATTGTCGATGACGATGTGATGGTGAGCTCGGCGCTGCGCCGGACGCTGGCACGTGAGCACGACGTCGAGGTCGTGACGAGCTCGCGTCAGGCGCTGGAGCTGCTCAAGGGTCCGAAGGGCGCGGAGGTGGACGTGGTGCTCTGCGACCTGATGATGCCGGACCTGACGGGCATGGAGCTGCACGCGGACCTGGTGACGTCGGCACCGGAGGTGGCGCAGCGCATGGTGTTCGTCACGGGTGGAGCCTTCACGCCCGCGGCGCGCTCCTTCATGGAGACGGTGCAGAACGCGCGGGTGGACAAGCCGTTCGATCCGCAGCAACTGCGCGAGCAGGTGCGGGACTGGGTGGCCAGGTCCCGCGGCGGAGGGCCGGGCCAGGCGGCCTGAGGCGCTCTACAGGTCGAGCACCGTCTACCCGGGAGGAACGGGGGAGGTGGCGCCGGTGCCGCGGATGACGGCCTGGAGCCCGGTGTCGGCGCTGCCGCTGATGGCGCCGGTGGCCTCGGCGGAGAAGGCCTCGAAGTGGACCTTCTCGCGGGGCCAGGCGTGGAGCACGGTGGCGTCGCGCACGGCGCGCATGAGGGGCGCGGGGCCGCAGCAGTAGACGCGGGTGCCGCCGGTGCGCGTGGCGAGCAGGGCCTTCACGTCGAGCCCGCGGGCCGGGTCTCCCCCGTCATGGTGGAAGGTGACGCGGCCGGCGAAGGCCGGTGAGGCGAGCAGCGCGCGGAAGGCGGTGCGCTCGGGCGAGCGCGTGCAGTAGTGCAGGTGCCAGGGCGTGCCCTGCCGCTGGAGCTGGTGCGCCATGGAGAGCATCGGGGTGATGCCGATGCCACCGGCCACGAGCACGTAGCCGCGCGCGTGGAGCAGGGGGAAGTCACAGCGGGGGAGGCTCGTGGTGAGCACGTCGCCCACGCGGACGCGCTCGTGCATGGCCCGGGAGCCGCCGCGGCCGTTGGCGTCACGCTGCACGGCGATGAGGTAGCGGTGCGTCTCGGCGGGGTCGTTGCAGAGCGAGTACTGGCGCGGGAAGCCGCCGGGGACGTGGACATCCAGGTGGGAGCCGGCCTCGAAGGGAGGCAGCGCGCCCCCGTCCGCGGGGACGAGCTCGTAGGAGAGGATGCCTTCGGCTTCGGGCGAGATGCGCTGGACGCGCAGGCTGAGGCTGTCTTGGGCCACGGTGTGGTTCCCCCTGACATCAGGGCCTCACCGGGTGGTTGAAAGAATCCGGCGAGGCCGTCGGGAGGATGGACAGCGTCCATCCCCGGAGCAACGGACCGGGGGACATCTGGTTCGATGGAAGGTGGACAGCGGCGGCCGCCGGATGGGGCTCAGCCCTGGGTTCCATCGGGTGTGAAGGCGAGCTCGCGTCGGTCCAGCAACACATGGGCGGCGGCCTGGAGCTCCTCGCGCTGTTGGTGGATTTTCTGACGGAGGCTGGGGTCGTGCCCGCCGAGCTGCGAGGGATCCTTCTCGGCGAGCTGGGCCTGGAGGGCGGCCTCGATGACGGCGCGGGGGGCATCGGGGCGCACGCCGAGGAGCGCCGCGGCCCGGTTGCGATCCATCTGCCGGGAGCCACCGGACTCGGACGGAGCGCCAGACGACTCCTCCTCCTGCTCCGAGCCCTTGCGGAGCGCGCCCACGAGCGTGAGGACGAGCGCGCCGAGGAGGGAGAGCCCCGCGACGCCGCCGGCCACCGGGAGACGGGAGACACGGGTGCGCTCGTCGCGGAGGAGGGAGAGGGAGACGAGGTGGTTGTCGCGCTCGTCGCCCGAGGTCCTGTCGAGCTGCCGCATCTGCTCGGCCTCGATCTGATCGAGCTGGGCGGGCGAGAAGGACGAGTAGGAGGTTTTGGCGACGGTGGAGAGGTAACCGGCGTAACCGCCCGAGAGCAGCGCGACCAGGAACAGCAGTATCCGCATGGAGATCCCCAGGGCCGAGGCCGCGAACACGCGAGCCGGGGCAAGCAGGCGCGAGAATACCGCTCCGCGAGAAGGGAGCGAGGGTTCCAGGAGAGCGAGAGGATTCCACCCAACTCCCTCTCGCGAGTCCTCCCCTCTCCCCCCGGGAGAGGGACGGGGTGAGGGTATCTCGTGCCTCGGGTCGAACCCCGCCTGTTACCCTCCGTGCGAGCATTCAACCCACTGTTCCGTCCGTGCGAGCCAGCGCCTTGCCACGGACACACCTTGAGGCGGAGCCCGCCTCGGGAGGAGGCCCACGATGCCGGTGATGCGTACAGCCCCGCTGCTCGTCCTGTTGATGGGTGGCACCCTGACCCTGGGAGCGCAGGCCCAGCCCCGGGTCGTCCCCCAGCCCCCGCCCGCGCCGCAGGTGAGCCCGTTGGAGCGCACCCTCCGGGTGGAGGGGGTGGGCGAGGTGAAGGTGGCGCCGGACGAGGCCTTCATCGACGTGGCGATGGAGACGCTGGCGCCCACGGCGAAGGCGGCGGCGGAGGAGAACGCGCGGAAGATGGACAAGGTCATCGCCGCGCTGGTGCAGGCGGGCATTCCGCGCAAGGAGATCGAGACGCGCAACTTCTCGGTGTTCCCGGAGTACCAGCCGCAGCCGAGGCCGGAGGAGGCGCCGAAGCTGAGGGGCTACCGGGTGAGCAACCTGGTGGAGGTGCACGTGCGCGAGCTGTCGCGGGTGGGGACGCTGCTGGACACGGCGTTGGGGGCGGGGGCGAACCGGGTGGACTCGGTGCGCTTCGGGCTGAGCAAGCCGGAGGTGGTGCAGGGGGATGCATTGCGCAACGCGGTGGAGCGGGCGAGGCAATCCGCGCAGGTGCTGGCCACGGCGCTGGGGGTGAAGCTGGGGCCGGTGTTGGACGCGAGCACGGTCTCCGAGCCGCCGCATCCCTTCCCCGCGGTGGCGCGCCTGGAGATGGCGCGAGCGGGAGGCGCGGCGGACGTGACGACGCCCATCCAGCCGGAGGAGCAGACGGTGACGGCGAGGGTGACGCTCATCTTCGCCATCGAGCCGGCAGGTCCGGGCCGGTAGCCGGCGGCTCCGGCCGCGAGGGGGAGCAACGGGTCCGATGGTCGGACCCGTTGGATGGCCCCGCGGCCGGAAGGCGCCTGAAAGAACCTGCTTCTGCTGGCCTAGTGGACTGTCCGACAAGTTTTTCAACATAGTCAGGACAGGTGCCGGTCCACCCACGAGTGCATCTTGGCGCGAGTCCAGGACCAGGTGAAGGGGTGGGCGTAGAGGCGGTTGTACTCGGGCCAGCTGGCGTCGAGG
>NZ_DASUNC010000203.1:0-60441 GCF_036277355.1 Archangium sp. | reverse complement strand
CCTCGACGCCAGCTGGCCCGAGTACAACCGCCTCTACGCCCACCCCTTCACCTGGTCCTGGACTCGCGCCAAGATGCACTCGTGGGTGGACCGGCACCTGTCCTGACTATGTTGAAAAACTTGTCGGACAGTCCACTAGGGGTTCGCATGCACCCTCTCCCCCTGGGAGAGGGCGGGGGGTGAGGGTCTTCGCCCCCCGTGCGCCTCACTCAGAGGCGGCTGAAGATCCAGAACACGCCGAGCACGGCGGAGGCGCCGGCCACGAAGCGCTGGAGCCGATCGGCCAGGGTGGAACCCATGCGGGCGAGGCCCTCGGCGAAGAGCAGGCCCACGGCGCCCATGCCCACGAGGATGCCGAGCGCGAAGCCGGGCAGATACGTCCACCCGGAGCTCTGCAGGCTGCCACCCACGAGCAGGGGAGGCAGGGCGAGCAGCAGCGAGCGCACGCCACTGACGGCCATGAGGGCCCCGGCGGCGGTGCTCACCTGGTCATGCATGTGGGAGTGGGGCTCGTGCGTGTGGCCGGGCAGGTGGGGGTGGCCGTGGCGCAGCACGTTGGGGAAGAGGAAGGCGGTGACGGCGAGGGCCACCAGCACGGCGCCGCCGAAGATCTCCGCCCAGCGCTCGAAGGTCTCGGAGAGGCCCACGCCCGCCAGGAGGCAGAAGGTGGCGACTCCGCCGAGCACCGCCGCGTGGCCGATGGCGAAGCGCAGCGCGACGAGGAAGGTGGCCCGGCGCCGGGAGGGGCCCAGCGTGCCGAGTGTGGCCATGGCGGCGCAGTGGTCCGGCCCCACCGCGTGGAGCAGGCCCTGGCCGAGACCGAACAGGAATGCGAAGAAGAGGGGCGGCACGGGGGAGCACCCTAACCCCCCTTCGTGTCCGAGGCCAGCAGGAGGGTTGCACGTGTCTGCCATCTACCGAAGCCGCCGGGCCGTGGTGCCGCTCCTGTTGGGTGTCCTGCTGACCGTGGGGGCCTGTAGACGGGACGAGGGACCGGAGCACCTCGCGCGCGCGGAGGCGAAGCACGCCGAGCTGGTCGAGCGCGGCGTGCCTCCGAAGGACCCGGCCTGGGACGCCGTCATGGGCGAGCTGGAGAAGGTGCCACCGGACTCCAAGGCCTACGCCGAGGCCCAGCGGCGGCTGTCCCGCCTGAAGGAGCTGCGGACCACCCCGTTGCCGCGTCGGCCGCTGTCGAGGCCCGGCGTGCCGGAGGGCGGGTCCCACTCGCTGGACGAGCAGGGTCTGCACCCGCACGACCACCCCGGTGAGACGGACGGCGGAAGGTGACCGGAAAAGTGGGGCTTGCGAAGACGGACGAATGGGTTATCCAAGCAAGCACTCATGCCCACTCCCCAGACAGGCCAACCGGCTCCCGATTTCCAGCTGCAGGACCAGAACGGCAACGACGTGAAGCTCTCGCGGCTGCGGGGCAAGAACGTCGTGCTCTACTTCTACCCGAAGGATGACACCCCGGGTTGTACGCGCGAGGCGTGTGACTTCCGTGACGAGCACTCGGCGCTGGAGGCGGCCGGTGCGGTGGTGCTGGGCGTGTCGCCGGACGACACGAAGAGCCACCAGAAGTTCGCCACGAAGTTCTCGCTGCCCTTCCCGCTGCTCGCGGACACCGAGCGCAAGGTGTGTGACGCCTACGGCGTGTGGGGCGAGAAGTCGCTGTACGGCCGGAAGTTCATGGGCGTGACGCGCGCCACCTACCTCATCGACACCGAGGGCAAGGTGGCCCGGGTGTGGCCCAAGGTGAAGGTGGACGGCCACGTGAAGGAGATCCTCCAGTCGCTGAAGGGCGGCGCCTCCGCGAAGACCGAGGCCCCCGAGAAGGCACCGGCGAAGAAGGCGGCGGCGAAGAAGACTGCCGCGAAGAAGGTCGTGGCGAAGAAGGCGGCACCGGCGGGCAAGGCCGCGATGAAGAAGGCCGAGCCGAAGAAGGCCGCACCGGCGAAGAAGGCGGCGTCGAAGAAGACGGCCGCGCGCCGGTAGCCCCCTGAGCACGGAGCGAGCATCCCTCCCCTCGCCCTCCGGGAGAGGGACGGGGTGAGGGTGCCACGGCTCATGGGTTCCAGCCGGTGCCTCCGCCCGTGTGCACGCGAGCAAGCAGCCCTTGGCCGCCTGCTCGCGGCTACCCGTCTTGCGCGTGCATGCCCACCCCTTGTCCCAGGCAAGGCACGACGACAGGGAGGCGGTCATGCGGAAGATGGGGATGAAGCTGGCGCTGCTCGGCGGATTCGCGGGAGCGGTGCTGCTCGCCGGGTGCGGGAACAACCCCTACGACTACGGACGGAAGTGGTCCTTGACGGCCCAGGAGGACTACTACTCCGAGCAGGTCCAGGCCGGGAACCCGGCCTCCGCCGCGAGCTCCAACATCGGCAGCAGCAGCTCGGTGTTCCAGACGAGCGAGCAGGCGCGGGGCACGGGTGGAGCGGGTGAGGCGGATGCGTCCTCGGACATGCCACGAATCCAGGGCAGCAAGCAGGAGCAGGAGCACCTCTGGTTGCAGCAGGACATGCGCGTCCCGTATCCGCCGCCGCAGATCGACGCGGCCATGGAGCTCGGGACGGGCAAGCCGCTGCGGGTGGGGGCCAATGGCTCGTGGGTGCAGGGCACCTATGGCGTCGAGCTGGGCTCCGGTCTCGCCTCCGCGGTCCACACCTCCGGTGCCGCCTTCGAGCCGGAGGAGTCGCGGACGGGGACGCAGTCGCTCCCCAACCAGCCCGCGAGCGAGGGCCCCCAGTCGCCCAAGGGCCAGATCGGGCAGCCTCCGGCCGCGAAGGACCAGTAGCACGGGGCCGGTGCCCACGCTGGAGAGCAGCCGGGCGGGCGGGCGCTCGACAGAGACCCGCTTGGTAGCCCGGAAGCCTCGCGGTGCCCATCCCTGAAGGCGCGGCTGCTCCGCTCTCGCACCTCGCGAGCGGCGGGAGCGCCAGACGTGTTCCCGGGAGACGGACATGCACGACAGCGGTTTCAGACGGTGGGTGGTGATGGGGGCGCTGGCCTCGGCTTCGTGGCTGGTTTCGGCGTGTGGAGCCCTTCCGCAGCAGGGGAACACCTATGAGGTCGCCCCCGGCTTCGCGCGGACCCCTCAGCTGAGCGGCTACAACGGCACCATCCAGGACAACCCCACCAGCATCGACCCGCGGACGCCCGAGGCGCAGGGCACTCCGGGCCGCTCCCTGCGGATGGACCCCGGAGAGCGGGCCCTGCTCCAGTCACAGGGCGGCGCCGCCATGGGCGGCAGTGGCTCCACTCCACCCGCTCCGGGCCCCGCGGGCGGCCCGCTGTACGAGGAGCTCGGCGCGGAGGGCAGCGCCATCGCGCCGTCGAACGACGTTCCCGCCGCGCAGGGCGTGGGCAATGACCGGCCCACCAACCCCAATACGCCGGGGGGTGCTCCCGCCCGGCGCGATGCGCGGGGCAAGTAGGCCGTCCCGCGTCAGGAGCGTCCTCGCGGTGCCGGAGGGGTCCGGCGCCTCGGGAGACCCCTGTTCCGGGCATTGGCTTCACACCCCTTCATTCATGGACCCGGGCTGGCGCTGATGCCTGCCCGTGAGGAGAGCAACGGACATGCGCGGAAGCATTCGCAGGTGGTGGGCGGTGGGAACCCTGGCCTCGGCGTCGCTGCTGTTCCCGGCGTGCGCGGACACGAACAAGGGCACGGATACCGCCACCCAGGAGCAGATGGGCACGGGGGGCGCGGGCAGCGCGGGCATGGAGGGCCAGGAAGGCATCGGCGGCTCCGGCACCGCCGGCACGGAGACGCACAAGGCAACCCATGGCGCCAAGGGCGGCGGAACCATGGCCCGCGACGCGGGAACGCCGGGCCCGGCGGACGCGGGCACGGGTGGCGCGGGCCTGGACTCCGAGAGGGAGTCCGGAGACCTCCCCACGAAGTAGGCGGGAGGCCCGGGACGGGACTACCGCGAGGCCAGCATGACCTCGGTGGGGTCCTTCCCGTTGAAGCCGCTGGCGAGCCCCTCGGCGAGCGTCCGGTGTTCGGCGTCGCCGAGCGTGGCCAGCCGGTCCTCGGGGCCGTGGGCGAAGCGTGCCTCGAGACGGGCGAGGCGGCGGTGGGCCTCCTCGATGCGAGCGCGGGGCACGCGGCCGGACTCCACCGCGCGCACCAGCGCCTCGATGCACCGCCGCTGCACGCCCGCCTGATGGCAGACGAGGAAGAGGTCCACGCCGGCCAGCGTGCCCTGCACCGTGGCCTCCTCCACCGAGTAGTGGCCGGCGATGGCCTTCATCTCCAGGTCATCGCTCACCAGGACGCCGTCGAAGCCCATCTCCTGGCGCAGCATGCCGTCGAGCACGCGGTGGCTCATGGTGGCGGGCACCTTGGGGTCGAGCGCGTCGAAGAGCACGTGCGCCGTCATGAGCGAGGCGAGCCCCGCCTGGGCGAAGGCGCGGAAGGGAACCAGCTCCACGCGGCGCAGGCGCTCCATGCCGTGGGGCAGCCGCGGCAGCGTCAGGTGGCTGTCCGAGGTGGTGTCGCCATGTCCGGGGAAGTGCTTGCCGCATGAAGCCACGCCGCCGGCCTCGAGGCCGCGCCCCAGGGCCACGCCCATGCGGGCCACCTCGTCCGGGTCGCGGCTGAAGCTGCGGTCGCCGATGACGGGGTTGGCGGCGTTGGTGTCCACGTCGAGCACGGGGGCGAAGTCCCAGTCGAAGCCGATGGCGCGCAGCTCGTGCGCGAGCAGCCGGCCCACGCGCTCCACGAGGGCCACGTCGCCGCGCTGGCCGAGCTCGCGCATGGGGGGCAGGGCGGTGAAGGGCGCGCCGCGCAGCCGCGCCACGCGTCCACCTTCCTGGTCCACCGAGAGGATGAAGGGCCGGCCCGCGCGCGTCTTGATGTCGCGGCACAGGGCGGCCGTCTCCTGCGCGGTGCCCACGTTCCGCTTGAAGAGGATGGCGCCGAAGATGCCGTCCTTCATCAGCGCGGCGAAGTCGTCGTCGATGCGGGGGCCGGGGAAGCCCACCATGAAGAGCCGGGCACAATCCCGGTAGAGAGCGTTGCTCATGGGGCCGTACCTTCTCACGCCCTTCACTTCACGGGGAGGGAAGAGCACGGCGGATGCTCGCCGCCGTACGTGGCTGCCTGTCCATCCGTCAGGAAGGCCGCACTCGGGAGGAGGGGCGCCGGGCGGGCCCAGCCATGGCTCTCCTGGCGGGAGACGAAGTTCCCTCAGCCCATGACGGGGAGCAGCAGGGCGGAGGGAAGCTTGCCGCCCTGGCGGGGGGCGTAGCGGTCGGCGAGCAGCTTGACCCCATCGGGCATGGGCACTTCGACGTCCCGCTCGACGAGGACGTCATGGGTGTCCGCGGGAGGAAACGCGAGGAGACGCGCGAGGAAGCGGCTGGCGAGGGTCATGGCCGCCCATGATTGCACTCCGGCCCTTGACGCATCACACCTGAAATGAGGGCGACTCCTCTCTAGTGAGGGGCGCGAGATTGCCATCCAGGTCAGCCGCTCCGGAAAGAGAGGAAGCCACCGTGAGCACGATTCTCCTGGTCGACGACGAACCGGATCTCCAAGAGCTCTACACCGATGTATTGGAGGTCATGGGCTACCAGGTCATCCATGCGCACGATGGCCTGGAGGCCCTGGAGAAGGCCCGCCAGCAACGGCCGGACCTGGTCGTGACGGACTGGATGATGCCTCGCATGGATGGCGTCGAGCTCTGCCAGCGCCTGCTCCACGAGCCGGGGCTCGAGGGGGTTCCCATCATCCTTCATAGCTCCCGGCGCGCGCCCCGGATTCCCGGCGTCCGCATGACGCTCTCCAAGAGCTGTCCGCTGAACGAGTTCGAGGACGCCGTGGCCCAGGTGATCGACGAGAGCACCGGCGAGGTCCTCACCCCCGCTTCCCTGGAGACCTCCGAAGGGACTCCCGTGGAGGCCCTCGTGGAGCTCCACCACTGAGGGCCCCCGCCGTCAGCGGACCGCTCAGGGGTCTGGCTGGAACCGCGGGTCCGCGAGGAAGGCCTCGTCGGTGAGCGCACGCAGGAACGCGGCGAGGTCCGCCTTCTCCTGCGCGGTCAGCTCGAGTGGGTGAAGGGTCGGATCCGTATTGGGATGACCCTGCCCGCCCTGGGAGTAGTGCTCCACCACGTCCTCCAGCGTCGCCAGCGAGCCGTCGTGCATGTACGGCGCGGTGACGGCCACGTTGCGGAGACTCGGCACCTTGAACTTCCCCCGGTCCGAGGGCCTCTCGGTGATGGCTTCCCGCCCCAGGTCGGGGTCGTCCGGCCGTGTGCCGTTGTTGTGGAAGCCGTTGTTGGTCAGGTTGAAACCCACGTGGCAGTGGAAGCACTCGGCGCGCTCGGAGAAGAAGAGGTTCATCCCGCGCTTCTCCGTGTCTGAGAGCGCCGTGTCCTCGCCCTTCTGGAACCGGTCGTACCGGCTGTCACCACTGACCAGGGTGCGCATGAAGGACGCGAGGGCCTTGGTCACGCCCTCCGGGCCGGGCTTCTGGCCATACGCGGCCTGGAACTGGCGCACGTAGGAGGCATCGGCGGCCACGCGGCTCACGACGTCCTCCATGCGCATGTCCATCTCGAGCGGATTGACGATGGGCCCGATGACCTGGTGTTCCAGGGTCGGGGCACCGCCGTCCCAGAAGAACGAGGTGTTCCAGGCGAGGTTGAACAGGGGCGGCGCGTTCCGGGTGCCGAGCCTGCCCTCGACACCTTCGCTCACACGCCGGGGATCGGCGAACGCGTTCTCCTGCTGGTGACAGCTCGCGCACGCCACCTCGCCCGTGCGGGAGAGGCGCGTGTCGAAGAAGAGGCGCTTTCCCAGCTCCACGCGTTCACGTGACAGGGCGTTGTCCTCGGGGACGCGCATGGCGGGGAAGCCCGAGGGCACGGTGACGAGCTCGCCGGTGCCGCACGCGGTGAGCACCGAGCCCAGGAGCATGATGGACAGGAGGCGCATGTCAGTGGTGCTCCTGCTCGAGACGGAGGAAGCGCGAGCCACGGAGGTTCTCGGCCAGGGAGTCCGCGAGCGCTCCACCGTGGACACGCCGCTGCTCGTCGTTGGTGATGTCCGGCTGAGCGGCTCCAGCGGGTGACACGAGGAGGCGGTTGAAGTCCGCGATGAGCTCGGGGCCGGTGCCGCCCTCGGGCGTGAGGGTGAAGGGGGCATCGAGCTCGAGGGCGACGAAGCGCTTGTCCTCGCCCACGTGGAAGAAGAAGTTCTTCCAGGCGCCCGAGTCCTGGACCTGGCCCTCGAACTTGAGGAACACGTAGCCGGGGTTCCAGCTCCAGTACATGTCCGAGTCCACGTCCAGCGGCGCGTCCATGGCCGAGGCATCCGAGTGGTTGAGCTTCGCGCCGGACCCGCAGGACTCCGGCACGCCGATCGAGACGGCCATGCCGCGGTAGTTGCCCGCGGGCGCCTGGACGTAGACGTTCAGGGACTCGGGCCGCTCCAGGTCCAGCAGGGTCACCCCGTACGGCAGCCGGTGGCCCTGGGCGTCGACCAGCTCCGCGCTGACGCGCTCTCCGCTCTCGCCGAGGAGCGCCACCTGCGAGAGGTACAGCCGCGCCTTCAGGGTCTTGAAGGACGCGCCATGGGAGGAGGTCACCGGGTTGCCGAGCAGGAGCGGGGCCGTGCCAGCCATGAAGTGAACGCCGAGGCGCGTGATGGGGGCCGATGCGTCCACCGTGGAGGGGGGGAGGCATGTTTCTGGCGTGGCGGAGGAGTTGTCCCCACACCCGATGGCGAGCGAGGACGCGAGAGCGACGGCCACCCCGAGGCGCGTCGTCCGACCCTTGCTTCCCACCCACGTGAACCGCCCCGGTACCGCGACCGCCGTCTCACCCTTGCTGTTCATGTTCGTCTCCTGGCTGCGCTGGAGGCAGTGATTTGCCCCGAGCGCACCCGGAGACGCGGATGCCGCGGTCGAATTACAGGTGGATTATTCGAGCGATTTGCTCAGCGCACCTCGGCTTCCCGGAACACCACGCCGTCCAGCTCCAGGCGCTTCACCGCCTCCACCAGGCGCTCGCTGGCGAAGATGAAGCCCGGCGCATCACGGAAGCGGAAGACGTCGACGTCCTCGGGCAGCGAGGAGGCGTCGAGCCAGAACTTCTTCGGGAGGGGGTTCGGGTTGTTGCCACACGTAGGGCAGGCAGGATTGCGATCTGGCGAAAGGCATTCAGGGTGGAACTGACCGTGCAACTCCAACTGCAGTTCCAGCAACTCTGGATGCTTCTTCTGCCGGAAGCGTACCTTGATGGGGCAGCCTTGGAGGCCTCGTATGCCGGCCACCTGTAATTGCTCCAGTGCCTCCCGGCGCACGTAGAGTGTCCAGGGGTTCTGCATGAAGAGCTGGCCGAAGTAACCCAACCCCGAGCCCTCCACCGGGCCGAAAGCCGCGCCTGATTTCAGCATGGCCCATTTGGGAGCAAGGGGACGTACCAGCTCGCGAAGTCGGACGAACTCCTCGAAAGATACCGGTTCTGGCTCGTGGAGCTTCTCCCGTTCCGGAAGGCTCGAAACATCCACGCAGGGATACTGGAGTCCCCCAAAACCGCCACCCATGCGGCAGGCTGGACATGGCTGCGACCAGTCCAAGCCGGGCAGGCTCCACTTGTGTCCGGCGTTCAGGTTCCCCGTATAGAGGGGAGCGTCGTCTCCTGTGACTCCATAGAACTTCAAGCGTCTCTTCCTCCAACCCGTTGAGCCGTCAGTCCGCGAAGAGCTGGGGGCCCGGCGATACAACCTGGTGGCCGTAAGGCACGATGGGACCCACGATGTCGAAGCGATAGGCCAATTCGAACGCTTTGCGCATCATTTCCTCCCGCGGCAGTGTCTGGTGGAAATTGGCATTCATGAACTGCCGCCATGCCGTGTTCCACAGACCGCCGTTCGCGCCACGATGAATGCGCAGGTGCACCTGCTCCGGGATGGCCATCGTCCATGCGTGGACGTCGATGCCACTGTTCTTGAACCACTGCCTGAACTCCTGCGCCTGGGGGAACAGGTGGTGCTTGATCAGCGTTCCTTCGAGCCGGGGAAAGGCCGGGAGGAAGCCCTGCCGGTAACGGAAATGGAACGTCATCCGGGGCCGTGCATCCTCCCGGAGCCCCGCGCGTCTCCAGTTGCGATGGATGCTGGGACTGCGCATGGGGGGGCGGTAGCGCGCCAACTCCGCACCATGTGCCAGCGGAGCATGTGCCACGGCCTCCGGGTCCACGTCTTCGCAGCTGAAGACACCACACTCGCCCTCATCGCATGCGAGCACGACGCACTGATCGGCGCTCGGGGCTTCGCACGCGATGGGGCCGGTGTGCACCGCCGGAGACGTCGTGGCGCATGCGGACAGCAGCAGGACGACAGCAAGAGATAGGGGGCGCGGGAGCGGTCGGGTCACGGGAGCCCGGAACTGTATCGGGTCCCGTGGTTCAGAGGGCGTAGACCCTCACCCCAACCCTCTCCCAGACGGAGAGGGAGCTACTTGCGCAGCAGCGTGCCCTCGAAGAAGAAGGCCAGGGCCGCGGCCACGATGAGCCACGTCCACAGCGGCACGGGCGGGCGCTCCGAGTCCGCGCTCGAGGCCTTCACCGTCTCCTCGCCGAAGTGCGCGGACAGCGCGTCCTGCGGCAGCCGGCTCAAGTCACTCTCGGCCGGGTCGAGCGTCGCCGCGAAGGCCAGCGCGGGCACCGCGTTGCCATCCGCGCCCAGCACCGAGAACGTCCCCGGCTGCTCCACCGGACCCACCAGCACCGTGCCGTCCGGCTGCGCCTTGTGTGGCACCTCCTTGCCGTCCGGCGCCTTCACCGCCGACACCTTCTGCGTGCCCTCGGGCCGCAGCGTGAGCGTCTCGCCCACGCGCACCTTCTGCTCCTCGCGCTCCTCCAGCGAGCCCGCCAGGTACGCCGCGAAGCGCTGCATCAGCGGCAGGAAACTGGTGCGGATGGGGAAGTCGCTCCAGTCCCGGTCCACCGTGCTGGTGAAGAGCGCCACCCGGCCCTTGCCCCTCCTCGCCACCGCCACCGCCGGAGCGCCGTCCTCGTACGTGGCCAGCACCTGGCTCGCGCCCTGGGCCGTGCCGCTCCCGTCCGCCTCCAGCAGCATGTACCGGTAGAAGCACGCCCCCACGAGGCCCTCCTCGGCGCGGCCCGTGAACGGCGCGAAGAGCGGATGCTCCACCTTCACCTGCGCCAGCTTCGCCGCCTTGCCCTCCGCGTCCGGGTCATCGCGCTCCACGCTGGTGCGCACCAGCCGCAGGTTGCGCGGCAGCAGCGCGCCCAGCCGCGTGTTGTACGCCTCCGGATCCACGTGGTCGCCCACGCTGATGAAGAGGCCTCCGCCGTTCTCCACGAAGGCGCGCAGCTTCGCCGCGTCCGCCTCCTCCGGCGCCGTCACGTTCAGCAGGTACACCAGGTCGTAGCCCGTGAGGTCCTCGCGCCACCCGGCCGCCGCGTCCCGCACCGCCACCTGCACCGGCGAGCCCGGCGCCGACAAGGCCGCCTCCATGAAGAAGGCCTCGTCCCGGTAGCGCGTCGCGTGCGGCGCGCCGTTCACCACCAGCGCCTTCAACGGCCTCGGCACCGCCAGCACGAAGGCCCGCCGGTCATCCTCGGCCAGTCCGTCCGGCGTCAGCATGCCCTGGCCCACCACGGTGCCTCCCTGCTGGAAGCGCACCGTCAGCGACTTCTGCGCCGTGCCATTCGCCGGCACGTCCACGAAGCCCTTGCCCACCGTGCTCTCGCCCACCCGTACCGCCGCCTCCAGGTCCTTCAGCGGCTGGTCCGAGAAGTTCTTCACCGTGAAGGTGAAGAGGAAGGCACGCGGGCCCGCCTGCAGCGCGGGCTCCACCTTCAAATCCACCAGCGCGTGGTTGGGCAGGGCGTCCTCGCCGTTGGCCGCGTCGCGCAGCACCACCTCGGGCCGCACCGCCTCGCCCGTGGGGCCCTTCACCGTGGGCGTCGGCGCCTCCAGGCGCATGGAGCCGGCCGTCAGGTCCGACACCACCACCAGGCGCTTGCCCGCCACCGGGCTCTCCTCCAGCGAGCGCGCCGCCAGGTCCAGGCACCGCGACAGGTCCGCCGCCCCATACGTCGGCTGCGCCTCGTCAATCACCTGCCGCAGCTTCGAGCGGTCGAAGCCCGGCGCCGCGGGCGGCAGCGGCGAGCCCGTGCACACCAGCACCGTCGCCGGCTCCTCGGGCCGCAGGTCCGCCAGCGCGTCACGCGCCTCGTCCCGGCCGCGCTCGAAGAGCGACGTCCCGTCCGACCAGCGCATGGACAGCGAGGCGTCCAGCACGATGGCCGTGGCCGCCGGGCCCTTCACCACCGCGGCCGCCTCGGCGTCCTGCTTCAGCTCCGGCCTCGCCAGCGCCACCGGCAGCGCGAGCAGAATCAACGTGCGCAGCGTGTACAACAGCAGCCGCTTGAGCTTGAGCCGGCTCGCGGTGCGCTTCTGGCTGCGCAGCACGAAGGCCAGCGGCCCGAAGGGATGGGGCCTCGGCCGCCGCCGGTCGAAGAGATGGATGAGCAGCGGAATGAAGGCGGCCAGCGCGCCCAGCAGCATCCACGGGTGTGCGAACGTCACCGGCGCCTCCCGCGCTTGCCCAGGTAGCGCAACAGCACCTCGTCCAACCGCTCGTCGGTGCGCACCAGCTCGTAGTCCACGTCCGCCTCCGCGCAGGCCGACTTCACGTTCGCCAGGAAGGCCCCGAACTCCTCCAGGTAGCTCTCCTTGATTTCACGCGGATTCACCTCGATGCGGCCCTCGCCCTCCATGTCCAGGAAGAGCGTGGGGTCATCGAAGGGGAAGGTCAGCTCGGCCGGGTCCACCAGGTGGAACACCGACACGTCGTTCTTGCGCTGCCGCAGCGCGAGTATCCGCTTGAGCGCGTCCTGGTTCTCGTCGAGGAAGTCCGACAGCACGATGACGGAGGAGCGGCGCGGCAGCACCTCGGCGAGGTGGTCCGCGGCGGACAGCAGATTCGTGCCCCCATTGGGCGCGGTGTTCTCCAGCGCGTCCAGCAGCACGTTGAGGTGGCCGGCCGAGGCGCGCGGGGGCACGTCCTGGAAGCGGCCATTGGTCATCACCGCGAGGCCGGCGGCGTCCTGCTGGCGCACCAGCAGGTAGCACAGCGCACCGGCCAGCGTGGTGGCGGCCTCCAGCTTGGAGAGCGCGCCGCTGCGGTAGCCCATGGAGGCGGACGCATCCACCACCATCACCGCGCGCAGGTTCGTCTCGTGCTCGAAGCGCTTGACGTAGTACTTGTCGAACTTGCCGTAGGCCTTCCAGTCCAGGTGGCGCAGCTCATCGCCGGGCGCGTACTCCTTGTGCTCGGCGAACTCCACGCTCTGGCCCTGGTGGGGGCTCTTGTGGAGGCCGGACAGCACCCCCTCCATCACCGCGCGGGCGCGCAGCTTCACGCCCTGCAGCCGGGCCAGTGTCTGGGAGTCCAGCAGCATGCGCGGGCGCTATCCCTTCACCATCGCGACCAACTGGTCCACCAGCTTCACCGACGTGGTGCCCTCGCTCTCGGCGGTGAAGTTGGGCAGCACGCGGTGACGCAGCACCGGGCGGGCCACCGCCTTCACGTCCTCCACCGAGGCCACGAAGCGTCCATTCAGAATCGCCCGCGCCTTGGACGCCAGCACCAGGTACTGGCTCGCGCGAGGCCCCGCGCCCCACGACACGTTCTTCGCGATGAACTCGGGCACGCCCGGCTCCTTGGGCCGCGTGTGCCGCACCAGCTCCACCGCGTAGCGCACCACGTGGTCCGGCACCGGCACCCGGCGCACCAGCTCCTGCAGCGCCAGAATGCGCTCGGGCGAGAGGATCTTCTCCAGCCTGGGCTGCGAGCCGCCCGTGGTGGACTTGACGATCTCCACCTCCTCCTCGGCGGTGGGGTAGCCCACGTCCACCAGGAACATGAAGCGGTCCAGCTGCGCCTCGGGCAGCGGGTAGGTGCCCTCCTGCTCGATGGGGTTCTGCGTGGCGAAGACGAGGAAGGGCAGCTCCAGCGGGTAGGTGCGGCCACCGGCGGTGACGCGGTACTCCTGCATGGCCTGCAGCAGGGCGGCCTGCGTCTTGGGCGGGGTGCGGTTCACCTCGTCCGCGAGGATGATGTTGGCGAAGAGCGGCCCCTTGAGGAACCGGAAGGCGCGATGCCCGGTGGCCTTGTCCTCCTCCAGGATGTCCGTGCCGGTGATGTCCGAGGGCATCAGGTCCGGGGTGAACTGGATGCGGTTGAAGGACAGGTTGAGCACGTCCGCCAGGGTGGAGATGAGCAGCGTCTTGGCCAGGCCGGGCACGCCCACGAAGAGGCAGTGGCCGCGGGCGAAGAGCGCGATGAGCAGGTGCTCCACCACGTCGCGCTGCCCCACGACGCGCTTTTCGATCTGCCCGAGAATCTGGGCTTTGGCCCGGGCGAGCTCCTCGACGGCCTGAAGGTCCTCGCTGGTGGCTTCCGGTACCGGTGTCGGGGCGATGGGGGCGGCGTTTTCCATGAGAAGGGTTCTCTTAATCTCGGGCGGCGCGCGGTCCAAGGGGTTCGCGGGGGGTCCGCGGCACGAACGTGGGATGCCAACCGTTCCAGAGGGCGGGTATTCCTGCCACAGGACGTTCGTCCGCTCCAGGACACCCTGTGTCCGGTTCCCTACCCCCCAGGGGGGGTCGGCCGGACCCGAGACCGGGGGGATGCCGGAGGGAATGACCCCCTTACCTTCCCCCGGTTCGTCCCTCGGGGCCACTCCGGCACGTCCTCCCCCTCCGAGGAGGCCTCGTCCGGCGAGGAAGGGAGCGGTACCCGTCCGGTTGCCTCGACCCCCTCCGAGCCGGCTCCCGTGCCGCTCCAGCCGGAGCCCCCTCCCGTCCAGCCCTGGTTCCACCGGCTCGGCGGGCCGCAGGACGACTCCGGGACGGGGCTCGCCGTGGATGGGGCGGGGGACATCTCCGTGGTGTGGCTCTCCACGCCGCGCGAGGACGACGAGCGCGAGTCCGTGCCGGGCCAGCGCCGGGGCCTCACGCTGGCGAAGTACAGCCCGGATGGGGCCGAGCGCTGGGCCCGGGACTTCTCGCGGATGCGCGTGGCCTCGCCGCGCGTGGCGGCCTCGCCCTCGGGGGAGGTGTTCCTCTCTGGCAACGCCTTCCTGTACCCCCTGGACTTCGGCCTGGGCGCGGCCACCGATGGCTTCGTCGTGAAGTTCTCCGGCGAGGGCCAGCCCCTCTGGCAGCGGCGCGCGGGCCAGAAGGTGTACGGCCTGGCGGCGGATGGCGAGGGCGGGGTGCTCGTCACGGCCGAGGAGTGGACGCCGGAGGGCCCCGTGCCGGTGCTCGCCCACCATGACGCGCGGGGGGCCTTCCTCTGGGCGCGGCAGCTGGACCGGGTGGACGAGGGGACGCAGCTGCACGCCCTGGCGCTCGCGCCCTCGGGCCGGACGCTGCTCGCCGGACGCCTCGTGGGCCCGCTCACGGTGGATGGCCGGGCCTTCGGGAGCGCGGGGGGCCAGGCCCTGTTGCTGCTCGCCTTCGAGCGGGATGGGCGGCTCGCGTGGGGCAAGGAGCTGCGGGGCGTGGACGGCCACGTCACCGGGCTGCGGCCGGAGCGCGACGGGGGCGTGGTGCTGGTGGGCGAGCTGCGCGGTCCCCTGTCCTGGGGCGGCGCGCGGCTCTCGGGCTCCGAGGCCTTCGTCCTCGCGGCGGGCCCGGACGGCGCCGAGCGCTGGGCCCGACCGCTCGCCTGTGACTCGAAGCCGGCCTCGCCCGTGGTGGCGCTGGACGAGGCGGGCCAGGTGGTGGCCGTCTGTGGCGGCACGTTGAGCGCGTACGCCCCCGAGGGCTCGCAGCGGGACCAGCGCACGGTGTCTCCCGGCGAGTGCCCCGAGGGCGGCTGCCCGGTGGCCTGCACCACGCTGGACTTCGTCCCGGGGCGGGGCTTCACCCTCGCGGGCTACCAGCGCCACGGCGTGCGCTCCGGCGAGGCGTGGGACCAGGACGCCTTCCTGCGGCTGCTCGCTCCGTGAGCCGTCCGCCGTCCCCTGTTTCCCCAGAAATCGGAAAGAACCCGGTGGGTCTCCCCCGCTGAAACCCTCCGGGCACGTCTCGTGCGAGGGGGAGGCGTGGGACGGGGTCGCCCATGCGCGCACCTGGAATGGGAGCGCGGCAGGCAGGGGAGCGGAGGAGGAGAGAAAGACTTGAG
Organism: Archangium sp.; assembly: GCF_036277355.1. Lineage (GTDB taxonomy): Bacteria > Myxococcota > Myxococcia > Myxococcales > Myxococcaceae > Archangium. Next base: position 45,263 of record NZ_DASUNC010000203.1, on the reverse strand, counting down.
CGGGCGGGTCTTACCCGCGACAGTCAGAAGCTATGGATCAGGGACGGCGCGCCGCGGACCGCAAGGCCGTGGGTCTGCTGGTGAAGCTCAAGCACACGGATATCGGCAACTTCGTCGAGGAGTTCGCCGTCAACATCAGCCCCGGGGGCATGTTCATCCGTTCGCGCGAGCCGCAGCCGGTGGGCACTCCGGTGAAGTTCGAGGTGCGCATCGCCGATGGTCTCCGGGTGATGAAGGGCTCGGCGGTGGTGCGCTGGGTGCGGCCGCCCGAGGACCTGTCCGGGCCTCCCGGCATGGGCATCCAATTCACGGAGCTGGACGCGCCCTCCCAGTCGCTCGTCGACCGGATGTTGCAGCGCAAGGGCGAGGTGTCTCCGGCGGCGCCCTTGGCCGCTCCTCCCGCCGCGAGGCCGGCGGCCGCTCCTGGGGTGGCGCCGGTGCAGGCGATTCCCACCGTGGCGCCCGTGGCCCCCGGCACGCGGCCCGTTCCCGCGGCCCGTCCGCCCGAGCCCCTCGTTCCGCCTCCGCCGCCGCCCGTCACCGCCGTCGACATTCCGCTCGACGAGCTCATCGCCGCCACGATTCCGCCCGAGCGAGCGCGAGCCGAGCCTCCGCCCGCCGCGAAGCCGCCCGTTCGCCAGAGCAACAGCATGCAGGAGTTCGATCTGGCGGACCTCTCGGCGGCGGCCACGCCCGGGCCCGCCACGCCGTCTCCGCCCGCGCGCGCCGGTCAGGCCAGCAGTGCGGTGGAGCTCGAGCTGGAGTCCTCCGACGACGACGAGCCGCTCGAGTTCGCACGGCCCGTCGCGGGTCAGCCCATGCGGCCCGCGGCGAGGAAGCCCGCGCCACCGCCTGGTGCCCGCCCCGCGGCTCCAGTGGCTCCTGTGGCCCCTCCCGCTCCCGTGGCACCCAGGGCTCCCCAGGCGCAGCCGGCGGCCCCGCAGCTCGCACCGGTGGCCGCGAAACCGGCGGCCCCGCTGCCTCCCGAGCCCAAGAGTTCCCCCGGGCAGGTGCGCACCGTCTTCCTCACGCCGCCGGCGAGCCTCGAGAGCAAGGGCCCGGTGATTGGCATCGACCTGGGCACGTCCAACTCGTGCGTGGCGGTGGTGACGAACAACAAGCCCGTGGTGCTGCGCTCGCGCGAGGGCTACAACACCATCCCCTCGGTGGTGTCGCTCTCGTCGCAGGGCAAGCTGCTGGTGAGCCACCGCGCGAAGAGCCAGGTGCTGCTGCGCCCCGAGCAGACCATCTACGGCGCCAAGCGCCTGGTGGGGCGTCCCTTCGACAGCGCGGTGGTGAACCAGGTGCGCGAGCGCTTCCACTACGAGATCATCCCCGACGCGCGAGGCCGTGCGGCGGTGCGGATGGGCGAGCACGTGCTGTCGCTGGAAGAGGTGCAGGGCATCATCCTGCGCGAGTGCAAGGAGTTGGCGGAGCAGCACCTGGGGCAGAAGGTGGAGCGGGCGGTGGTGACGGTGCCGGCGTACTACTCGGAGCCGCAGCGCGAGGCGGTGCGCCGGGCGGGGTGGATGGCGGGGCTGAAGGTGGAGCGGATTCTCAACGAGCCCACCTCGGCGGCGCTGGCGTACGGGCTGAACCGCGAGGTGACGAAGAAGGTGCTCGTCTATGACCTGGGCGGCGGCACCTTCGACGCGACCATCCTTCGAATCGACCGGAACGTGTTCGAGGTGCTGGCCACGGGAGGCGACATCTTCCTGGGCGGCATGGACTTCGACAACGTGCTGGTGGACCTGTTGCTGGAGCGCTTCCAGCAGCAGGAGAAGGTGAGCTTCCAGGGAGATCGCATCGCGCTGTCGCGGGTGACGGACGCGGCCGAGCGGGCGAAGGTGGCGCTATCGGAGTCCAGCTCCTACGAGGTCCACATCCCGATGCTGATGATGGACGAGTCGGGGCAGCCGAGGGACCTGCACGTCACGCTGACGCGGGCGGAGATGGAGAAGGCGTGCCTGCCGATGGTGATGCGCACGCTGGACGTGGTGCGGGACGTGCTGCTGGACGCGAAGATGAGGCCGGGGGACATCGACGACATCCTCATGGTGGGCGGGCAGGCGCGCATGCCGCTGGTGCGCGAGAAGCTGAAGGAAGTGTTCGGCAAGGCGCCGCACGCGGGGGTGAACACGGACGAGGCGGTGGCGCTGGGCGCGGCGTTGTACTCGAGCGCGGTGGACAAGGTGAGCAGCGTGGTGCTCATCGACGTGCTGCCGATGACGATCGGCGTGGCGATGCCCGGTGGAGCGTTCACGCGGGTCATCGAGCGCAATACGCCGCTGCCGGCGCAGCGCTCGTTCGCGATCTCCACGACGCGGGACAACGAAGAGGTGATGGAGCTGTCCATCTTCCAGGGAGAGGACACGCACATCTCGGCGAATGAGTACCTGGGCACGGTGCGGCTGGAGGGGCTGCCGAGGGGGCCGAAGGGCTCGGTGCGGGTGGCGGTGACGCTGCGGCTGGATTCCGAGTGCGTGCTGCACGTGACGGCGCAGGAGTACTCGACGCGCAAGGAGATGAAGGCAACGCTGGCGACGCGCTACACGCCGGAGGAGCTGCGGCAGCGGCTGGGGGTGGCCTCGGACGCGGCGAAGGCGGCGGAGGAGCGGCGCGGCCAGGACCTGAAGGAGCGCTCGGGCCGCTTCTGGGGCTTCCTGAAGAAGGTCGTGGGCAAGGCCTGAGGGAGTTCATGGTGCCCCCGCCGCGTTGCTGTCTCCCACGCTCGTGGTTGCTCGTTGGCCTCGTGCTGTGGGAGGCCAACGGCCAGACAGGATGCACCGATCGCAACAGCGTGGTCGGGCGCATCACTCCTGAGCACTTCTGGTTCAAGACGACCGTTGAGAGGTCCGATGCGCAACCGGGTGGATGGCAAGCCGTCTGCATCCACGCCCGCATCACGGAGGGCGACTCGGGGGCGACGACCGTCTGCAAGTTCGAGGTCGGCCTCCCTCTACGAAACGGCCAGAGGGAAATTCCTCTGTGGGTGGCTCGGCGGGACGCGGCGGAGATGGCCAATCGCGCTGCGTACAAGGTCCTCTCCAACGCTCCGCGTGGAGAAATGATGTTCACGCTGTGTAGCAATTTCAAAACCCTCTATGACCTGATGCTCAGGGAGAAGCATCCGGGCGCTCTGGTGGGAGCCTGTGTCTCCGAAGGTATCGAAACCGTCCTCTTCGACATCCCGAGGCCTTCCAAATCATGAAGGCATTCACGAAGGCGGAGCTCATCCGCATTGCGCACCAGCACTACCCTCCCGGAAGCACCGTCTTTGTCGACATCGACAGGTCCACACCCGAATTCCAGCGTTGGTCCGCTGCTTGGAAGACGGCGCTGGCCTGGGAGCCCTGGGACTCTCTTCTCAGTGAACTCATGGCTGCATTTCCCGGCCGTCCCGTCGGGGACGTGACGCAACCTGGTATGTCCGCCTGTCTCCGGTGTTGTGTGTACCTGGAGAAGCCACTACCCGAGGGAGGGCGGGTTCTGACCCGTCTGGCTGGTGCTGTGAGCGTGCTCGCCCCGCTCTATCTCGTCTACGTCACGGTGCAGCACATCCGGGCCGATGACACACGGACCCGGCCGCAGCTCTTCTTGCAGCCACCGGACGAAATCAGGCCGCACGCGGAACTGCTCGTGCATCAGCTGGAGCGGGCACTCGGCTACCAGCCATTCCCGCTCGGACTGGCCAACGAGCCTGTTCCCGGCCGATGCGTCTACTTCCTCAATGGAGGAGAGCCCTCGTTGCTCGATGCCCTTCTGGGCAGGGATCTGGGCAACCTGCCCTGAGTCCATGGGCACCGCCTGGTGCCCCTCAGGCCGCGCCTCCCTGGGCCTCGGCCATGGGGCAGGGAATCTCCAGCGTGAACGTGGCCCCTCGTCCTGGCCCCTCGCTGTGGACCTTCAGCGAGCCCCCCAGCTCCTGCGCCGCCAGGGCACTGGAGTGCAGACCGAAGCCGTGCCCGTCCTCCCGCGTGGTGAAGCCGTACTGGAAGATGCGCAGCAACATCTCCGGTGAGATGCCCACGCCCGTGTCCCGGATGTCGATGCGGACGTAGTCTCCAGGGCCTCGCTCCAGCGTCACGATCAACCGCCGCTCACCCGTGGCCGCACGCTCCAGGGCATGGCTGGCGTTGCTGATCAGATTGACGAGGATCATCAGCAGCTTGTGCTTGTCCGTCAGCACCGGAGGGAGCGCCGTCAGGTGCCGCTCCACCCGCGCTCCATGACGGGCGAGCCCGGCCGCGTTGATGCGCAGCGCGTCCTCCAGCAGCTCCTCCAGGTGCACGGGCTCGTGCATCCGTGGCGTGCGCGCGTAGTTCTGCTGCACCTTGACGATGTCGCCAATGTGCTCGGTGTACCGGCCCACGTCATCGAGCAGCAAGAGCAGCTCCTTGCGCTCGTTCAGCAGGGTCTCTCCCAGCTTGCCCAGGAAGGGCGTCACATGCCGGCCGCGCTCGTCCTGCGTGAGGAAGGTTCCAACGTCGGCCTGGTGCTCCTGGAGCATGCCCGCCACCCGTCCCACCTGCTCGAGCTTCATCCGGCCCATCCGCTCCCGGGCGAGCTGCGCCGCGGTGTAGACGCTGTTGAGCACGTTGCCCACGTTGTGCAGCACGTTGGTGGCGATCTCCGCCATGCCCGCGCGCCTCGCCGTCTGCACCAGCCGGACATGCACGTCCTGGAGCTCGCGCGTGCGCTCCTCCACCCGCTGCTCCAGGTGCTCGTTGGCCTGACGCAGCGCCTCCTCGCGCTGTTGGACCTTGTCGGCCATGGACCGGATGGCCCGCGCCAGCTGTCCCAGCTCGTCCTCGCGTGAGGTGTTCAGCTCCACCTGGAAGTCACCGGCGGCCACCCGCTCCGCGGCCTGGCTGAAGGCCAGCAGCGGCCGGGTGACGTGCCGACGGAGCACCCAGGACATGATGGCCAGCTCCGCCACCAGCGCGACGAGGCCCACCAGCAGCACCTGGCGCGCGGCGCGGAGCGCGGGCTGGGACACCACGCGCTCGGGCAGCACCGTGACGAAGTTCCAGCCGGGTCCCTCGAGCCGGGACATGCCGATGTACTCCTCATGCTCCGGCAGCTCCGCCACCGTCTGGCCCGGCGGACCGTGGCGCACCTGCTCGAAGATGCTCCGCAGGCCGCGCTGCTCCTCCTCGGTGACGCTGGGCGCTTCCTCGCTGTTCTTCCCGCCGCTGCCCGGGATGTAATAGACGCCCGTGTCTCCTTCCCGGGTGAACCGCGGATGGGCGATGAGCTGACCGTCGTCGCGGAAGAGCAGGTTGTACGCGCCGGGCAGATGGTCGTTGATGGTGCGCGTCATCAACTCCTGGATGAGCACGTCGTGGCCAATCGTCGCGACATGCCGGCCCTCCAGGTCCAGCGGCGTGGAGACCGAGACCATCCAGCTCTTGTCCACCGGATCCGAGTAGACGCCGCACCAGACCGTCTTCCGCTCCGGGTTCTTCCCCGGCTGGCTCAGCTCGTAGAACTCGAGCGTGAGGAAGGACTGAGTGCTCTCGGCCTCCTGGGTCCACGTGGGACGCTCCGGCCAGTAGAGCACCAGCACGTTTTCCGGCAGCACGACGTAGGTGTTGGTGAAGCGCGTGTGCAGGGCGGGCCCGTACTGGGCGAGCACGTCATACGCGGCCAGGATGCTCCGGCGCAGCCCCGCGCCCATCCGGACGTCCTTGGGCACCATGAGGCCCGGCATCTTCGTACCGTCGAAGCGCTCGGGGCGGTTGCGGACGCTGCCATCCGCCAGCTGGACGAAGAGGCGGTCGAAACGCGCGTCCACCTCCTCCGGAGTCAGGGCGAGGAGCCTCTCCTCCAATGCCTTCAGCAGCACGGCGTGGTTGTCCTGCGCCAGCACGAAGATGCCCTGCTCGCGCTGGCTGCGCTCCACCACGTACCGCTCCAGCCTCGCGAGGTTCTCGGTCCGGACCGACTGCAGCACGTGCAGGTAGCTGAAGAGCGTGGCCAGGGCCACCACTCCCGCGATGCGCGCCCCCATCTGCAGGAGCGTCGAGCGCGACAGGGAGCGACGGCGGGAGAACGGCATGGCGCGGCCTCTCTCGGGCGGGAGTTTCCGATTCTAAACGGTATTCCTTCTTTGATGTCCCAAGCATTGAGAAAACCCCTGATTTTTCTCGGAGTGCAGTAGGGCCACCCTCCGCGTCCTGTGCCGATGATTCAGGTGAAAGGCCTACATGCCGAGCCGCGGGCGGGGCTGATCCCAGCGGGAACGTGTCCTTCTTGGAGGCGCAAGGGGCAGCGGCCGCCGGGTGGAGTGCGCCGCGCGCCGGGGTGTATCTGGCCGCCCATGACCTCCAACCGACGTTTCACGCACCGGGCCTGGGGCCTGGTGCTGGCGAGCCTGCCAGTGATTGCCTGCGCGCATCTCCTGGGCCCGAGCCTCTGGCAGTTCGCGGGCGGCAACCTGCACAACACGCGAAGCGCGGGCGATGAGCAGCACATCAGCCCCCAGACGGCGCCCCACCTGTACGTGAAGTGGACCTTCACCACCGAGGGCGACGTCTCGGCGACTCCGTCCGTGGTGGAGGGCGCGGTGTACTTCCCCGACTGGGGCGGCTGGCTGCACAAGGTGGACGCCGCCACGGGCGCGCGCATCTGGTCCCGGCGGATCTCCGAGTACACGGGCATCCCCGGCAGCCGCTCGCGCAACACGCCGGCCTTCCACGAGGGGCGACTCTACCTCGGCACGCTCAACGGCGACTTCCTGGCCGTCGACGCGAGCACCGGCGACCTGCTCTGGAAGTCCCATCCGGACGCGCACCCGGCGGCTGTCATCACGCAGTCGGCCATCGTGGATGGCACCCGCGTCTACGTGGGCGTGGCCTCGTACGAGGAGAGCTACGCGGCGGATCCTTCCTACCCGTGCTGCACGTTCCGCGGGAACGTGGTGGCCATGGACACGGCGACCGGCGCGGTGGTGTGGCGCACCTTCGTGATGCCGGAGGGCTACTCCGGCGGGGGCGTCTGGGGCAGCACGCTCGTGCTCGACAAGAAGCGCAACTCCCTCTACGTGACCACGGGCAACAACTCCAACGTGCCGCCCGAGGTGCGCCAGTGCCTGGTGGATGCCACGGATGACGCCACCGCGGCGGCGTGCCTCGCGCCGGACGACTACTTCGACGCCATGCTCTCGCTCGACGCGAGCACGGGCGCCATCAAGTGGGGCCGCAAGCTCTACCCGCAGGACGTCTTCATCCTGACCTGCCTCATCCGCCCCGAGGACTGCCCCCCGCCGGGTGGCCCCGACTATGACTTCGGCCAGGGTGCCATCCTCTTCAAGACGCACCACGCCGATGGAGCCCCGCGCGAGCTGGTGGGCGCGGGCCAGAAGAGCGGCATCTACTGGGCGTTGGATCCGGACACGGGCGCCACGGTGTGGAGCACGCGCGTGGGGCCCGGGGGCGTGGGCGGCGGCATGATGTGGGGCTCGGCCATGGCGGACGGGCGCATCTACGCGGCCAACGTCAATTACGATCACCTGCCCTACACCCTGCCCAATGGACAGACGAGCTCCTGGGGCAATTTCACGGCGCTGGATGCCGCGACCGGGCAGATCGTCTGGCAGACGCCGGATCCGCTCGAGGGCGCGCAGGACCTGGCCCCGGTGACCACGGCGAATGGTGTGGTGTTCGGCTGCTCCATCGACCCGCGGGGCCACATGTACGCGATGGACGCGAGCACGGGCGCCGTGCTGTGGACCTTCGTCAGCGGCGGCTCGTGCAACGCGGGCCCGGCCGTGGCGGATGGGACGGTGTTCTGGGGCTCGGGCTACTCCAACTTCCAGGTGGGCACCCCGAACAACAAGCTCTACGCCTTCACCGTGCCGTAGTGCTTCCGTTTGAAGTCCTTGCGATCTGCGAGTTGGTGCCCGACTACGAGGCCTGGTTCGATCGGCAGATGAGCGCGCTCGAGGATTTCGACGTGACGCTGACGTACTGCTTCACGCCGGGCTCGTGCGGCATCAACGACCACCACACCAGCCCGCCCCACCGCATCGAGGAGTTCGCCGACTTCTGCGCGCGCATGACGCGCCGCTACGCGAAGCAGGTGCTGCGCAGCAGCGTGGCGTAGCGCTCCGCGGCCCGGCGCAGGCGCACCGCCTCCTCCGGGACGAGGCCCTCCAGCGCCGAGGCCGCCAGCGTGTGGTGGCCCAACTGGAAGGCCAGGTAGCACGGCCGGTAGAAGTCCAGGAGCGGCCCGCTGACGGCGTGGCCGCTCGCCCGTGCCACGTACTCGGCGAGGATGCTCTGTTCCGCCGCGTCCAGCTCCAGCTCCACGGCCGCGCCCACCACGTCCCACGCCACGTCCTGGCAGCCGATCAGATCATGCGCGTCGTGGTGGTCCACCGCGTCCGCCTTGAGGAGCCGTCCATCCGGCAGGACGAGCCACTCCCACGCGTGCGGCTTGTTGTCCGTCTCCACCGGGCGCACCTCGGCGGAGAGCCGCTCCAGGCGCGGAGCCCAGGGGCCCAGGGACTCGGCGAACCCGTCTCCCAGCACCTGGGCCGAGTTGTAGCGCGTCATCTCCAGCAGCTTCGCGAGCGAGGCGCCCCACCCGGGCTCCGCGATGAAGCGGCGCGCCCGGAAGCCGAGATAGGCCCCCACGCGCGCCACGAGCTCCGCGCGGTCCAGCCCGCGTGCCAGGGGAAGGGGCCGCGCGCCCTCGAGCCACCGCTGGACGAGGAAGCCGTGCCGCAGCCCCTCCACGTGCGGCGTGAGGCTCGCCTCCGAGAGCTGCCGCGCCCGTGCGAGCCGGCGCTCTCCGTAGAGCCCGAGGCCGGCGAACTTGAGCAGGAAGGCGCCGCGCTCGGACAGGACGAGGTACTTGCGCCGCTCCTGCTGCACGTGCACCGCGGGCCAGTGGCGCTCGTCCGGGAAGATCTTGTGCCGCCAGGCCCCTCCGCTCACGTCCACGAGCGGGCCGTGGACGGGGCCGATGAGGTCCTCGACCCAGGCGGCGAGCGGCGGCGGCGGGTCCTCCGGATGGACGAAGAGGGCGTCGAAATCGGCCGTGTACCGGCGTGCCCGGGCCCAGCGCACCCGGTGGCGCTCGCTGGCCACGGGCCCGAGCTCCCCCGCGTGGCTCGGGAAGAAGAGCAGCCGGTCCTCGGGGATGCCGCGCGCCTCGAGGAAGTCCGCCACCGCCCCGAAGGAGCTGCCCGACAACCCGGGCCCCTCGTCCACGATGGCGACGTGGGACTCCCGCGCGCGCGCCAGGAGCTCGCGCTCGAGCTCGGGCCCGAGGCTGAGGGGGCGCTGAAAGGGATGGCCTCCCGGCCCGACGGTGAAGGGCGGGGCCAGGGTGTTCGCGGCGGCGGCCACCACGCACGCGAGGCCCGTGCCGATGCCGTGGATGCCCACCACCACCGGCGGGCGTGGCAGCAGTCTCAGTGAGCGCGCGGCCTCCAGGTACAGCTCCGGGTAGAGCGCGTAGTAGGCGTAGCCCTCGGGCATCTTCACCGTCACCCGCTCCGGCAACTCCAGGCGCTCGAGTGCGTCGAGTACTTCGTCGGGAACGGGGCCGTAGCGCATGAAGCCGCTCACGTAGGAGTCCCGGACGGCGCGTGCGAAGGCCATGGGGAGCGCGAGGTAGGACGCGCCGCGTGGGCCCGGCTCGTCCTGGCGCCGCTCGGCGAAGTCCGCATCGAGCAGTCCCTGGGCGAGCTCGCCCGCCTCGATGAACAGGGACACCAGCGCCATGTGCCGGGCGATGCCCGCGGGTACGGCCTCCACCCGGCGCAGGCGTCCACGAAGGGCCGTGAGCACCTCGGAGGGCCGTACCTCCCGCGAATGGTCTCCGTAGACGAGCATGGAGCCGTTTCCCCCCTCCGCCTCTTGCTTGCCCGGCTCCCGTCGCCGTGGCCCGGGAGGCCGTCCGCGTTTCGGAGACAAGATAGGGGGCCACCTCCGTGTGAGGCCGATGTCATGCAGTGCGCGCCCGGTGTGCAGGCATCCTGTCAGGCGGCCGGTGGCGGGTCGGCTTCGGAGCGAGGAGTTGAAGGCCCAGGAGGAGGGACTCCTGCTGCGGTGGCGGGCGTTGTCGAATCCCTCCCTTGCGAGGGGATGACGTCAAATCGCTGAACCCGCGTCCGCCAGCTCAGGGGGCGTGTGCACCGGGCTCGGACGCTCGGCCAGGTCGCGGAAGTACCGGATCGTCTCCCTCAACCCATCCTCCAGCCGCACTCGAGGCTCCCAGCCGAGCAGCGTGCGCGCCCGGGAGATGTCCGGCTGGCGCTGCTTCGGGTCATCCCTGGGCAGCGGCTGGAAGGTGATGCGGCTGCTTCCACCCATGGCGTCGCGCACGGCCTCCGCGAACTGGAGGATGGTCATCTCGCGCGGGTTGCCGATGTTTACCGGCTCCTCCACGTCCGACATCGCCAGCCGCACGATGCCGTCGATCAAATCCGACACGTAGCAGAACGAGCGCGTCTGGCTCCCATCGCCGAAGACGGTGAAGTCCTCGCCCCGGAGCGCCTGCCCCACGAAGGCGGGCACCACGCGTCCCTCGTTGAGCCTCATCCGCGGCCCATACGTGTTGAAGATGCGCACGATGCGGGTGCGCACCTGGTGCACGCGCCGGTACGCCGCCACGATGGCCTCCCCATAACGCTTGGACTCGTCGTAGCAGGAGCGCGGGCCAATGGGATTCACATTGCCCCAGTACTCCTCGCGCTGCGGGTGAACCAGCGGGTCACCGTAGATCTCCGATGTGGACGCCTGAAGGAACACCGCGTCCTTGTGGTGCGCCAGCCGCAGTCCATTCTCCGTGCCGAGCGAGCCCACGCGCAGCGTCTCGATGGGCAGCTGTGCGTAGTCGATGGGCGAGGCCGGCGAGGCCATGTTGAAGACGAAGTGCACCGGCCCGTCGAAGCTGAACGGCTCGGTGATGTCGTGGTGCAGCGAGATGAAGCGCTTGTTCATCCTCAGCCCGGCGAGGTTGCGCTCATCGCCGGTGACGAAGTTGTCCAGGCTGATGACCTCGGAGGCTCCATCCGCGAGCAGCCGCTCGCACAGGTGAGATCCGAGGAAGCCCGCTCCCCCCAAGACAACCGCCCGTTTCCCGTGGATTCGATTCATGCACGGGAGGCTGGGGCCGCACAGGGCTTCCAGGGAGCGGTGGCCGATCATCCCGAGGATGCGTGGGTTGATTGCCCGACATGCCAGCACGGCTGCGTACGGCAGACAGCAGCGATGGCGTTCTCCTGTGCACGGCGTTCGGAGGGTGGCCCAGGGTGCGATTGTTCCCGCTCAGGGCCCAAGTCACCTCGCGTTCCTCACACACCGAGGCGCAGGAGAGGCAACGACGATGGATGCGCGAGCGGAAGGCGCTGGAGGCGGCGGTCATCGGTGGGCCCAAGGGCGCGCGGGTCGAGCGGGTGAAGCTCGAGGGCCGCGGCTGGTTCGGGCACCGGGGAGGGCTTCACCTGCTTCGGCATCGGCCGAGGGTCGTCACCCCGGGGGCAGGGGCGTGTACGTGCCGCCCCGCGACTCCACGGCCTGGCGGATGGCCCGCTCGAACTCCTCACGTTGGGTGAACATGCGGATGCCACCCAACGTGATGTTGGCCATCGTCACGCCCATCTCGACGACATTCGAGCTGAACAGCACGTTGAGCGAGCTGAGCCGTGGCATGAGGCGCATGCCCAGCTCCGTCAGCCCGGTGCGCGCCTCGGTGGTGTAGAGCGCCATGCCCTCCCAGTCGTGGAAGATGTCCATCTTCCCCAGGTTGCTGGCGGCGAACTCGTTGATGACGGCCACGGCGATGCGGGAGAACTCGGCTTCGAACAAAGCGCCGCGGAACCTCAACACGAGGACATGGGAGGCGGGGTTCCACTGACGCAGCTCCCCGTTGGGGGAGGTCCACGTCCGGGTTCCATTCTCGAGCGGCCGGGAGAGCATGGGGGGCGGTCAGTATGGCACGCCTTACTCGGTATACAGCGTCACACCGAGGCCGGGCCGGAACGTGCCGATGACGAGCGTGTCCGCGTTGGGCACGGTCGCCAGGCCCACCAGCAGGCTGGTGCTCACGGAGAGCTGCGGCGCGAGCCAGTACTCCAGGCCGCCACCGGCCGCGAGCGTCAACACGCTGGTGCTCGTGTTCGCGGCACCCACCTGGTTGAGTGAGCCCGCCAGCGAGAAGAAGGGACGGAGCGCCTTGCCCGGGGAGTCGCTGTAGATGTTCAGCCCGAGACCCAGCGACAGGCCCGTGAGGGACGTCTTCCCCTGCGACGCGTAGGCGAAGCCTGCATCCAGGTCGATGCCTGCCCGCTCGTTGATGAAGTACCGGATGCCCACGCTGGAGCTGGTGCCCGCGGACTCGCCCAGGCCCAGGGTGCTGCCGAGCAGCGAGGCACGCAGGCCGAACAGCCCCATGCGCGGTCCCACCGGCAGTGCGGGCGTCAGGGGGGCCATGGGGGTCACGGCCGGAGTGGCGGGCGCCGCCGGAGTGGCCGGGGTGGCGGGCGTCTCGGGCGTGGCGGGGGTCGCGGGCGCCGTCCCGGCCGTGTCCTGCGTGTTGCCCGCGTCCGGGTCTCTGACCTCGGCGAGGGCCTTCTGACGGGCCTCTTCCTCGGCGGCCTTCTGCTCGCGATAGCGCTGGATCTCCGCGGCGCGCTCGGCGGCGCTCTTCCGGCGGGTGGTGCCCGACGTCGTCTCGCAGCCGGTGATGGCCAGGGCGAGCAGGGCGATGCTCAGGGTCCGCATGGGGGTCTCCTCCAGAAAAGGGCGGAGCACATACCATCCACGCGCGCAGGTGGGCCACCCGCTCTCCGTGAGAGCGGGCTCCTTCGCCGCCAGGGTTTACGCCCTGTACGAGGTACCTCGTACGGCCCGCTCAGCGCAGCTTGCGCCGCAGGTGGTTGAGCAGATCGATGCGGGTGATGAGGCCGATGAACTCCTCGCCCTCCACGACGATGGGCACGAAGCCCTTGTCGAGCATCGGGAGCAGCTCGCGCACCGGGGTGCGGACATCCACGGTCTGCAGGCGCGTGGTCATGATGTCGCGCACCGGCAGGCGCAGGCGCGTCTCGTCGTCGATGGCCGCGAGCAGCAGGTCCGACTCGTCGATCATCCCCACCACCTTGTTGCCCTCGAGCACCGGCAGCTGGGAGACCTCGTAGAGCTTCATGCGCCCGTAGGCGACGAGCAGCGTGTCGTTGGGGGACAGGGTGACGACGGCGCGCTCGGCGTAGCGGCGGGTGATGACGTCGCGCAGGTCGCCGTGGGCCTGGCGGGGCAGGAAGCCCTGGTCCGCCATCCAGAAGTCATTGAACATCTTGGACAGGTACTTGTTGCCGCTGTCACAGACGAAGGTGCACACGCGCTTGGGCGTGGTCTGCTCGCGGCAGTAGCGCAGCGCCGCGGCGATGAGCGTGCCGGAGGACGAGCCCGCGAGGATGCCGGCCTTCTTGAGCAGCAGGCGCGCCGTCTCGAGGCTCTCCTTGTCGGAGATGGTGTAGGCCTTCTTCACGCGGGTGAGGTCCGCGTTGGGCGGGAGGAAGTCCTCGCCGATGCCCTCGACGACCCAGGAGCCGGCCTTGCCCATCCTGCCCGTCTGCACGTACTCGGCGAGCACGGAGCCCTCGGGGTCGGCGAGCACCATCTCGCACTCGGGAATCGCCTTGGCGAAGTAGCGCGAGAGGCCACCCAGGGTGCCTCCGGAGCCGACGCCGCACACCATCGCATCCAGACGGTTGCCGAGCTGGGCGGCGATCTCCGGGCCGGTGCTGGTCTCGTGGGCCAGGGGGTTGGCGGGGTTGGCGAACTGGTTGACGTAGAAGCCTCCCAGCTCGCGGGCGATGCGCTCGGCCATGTCCTGGTAGTAGTCCGGGTGGCCCTTCTCCACGTCCGAGCGGGTCATGACCACCTCGGCGCCGAGCGCCTTGAGGTGGAGCACCTTCTCCTGGCTCATCTTGTCTGGAATCACCAGGGTGAGCCGGTAGCCCTTCTGGGCGGCGACGAGCGCGAGGCCCAGGCCGGTGTTGCCAGCGGTGGCCTCGACGAGGTGCTTCTGGTGGGGACCGAGCTGGCCGGCCTGCTCGGCGGCGGAAACCATCGACAGGCCGATGCGGTCCTTGATGGAGCCGCCGGGGTTGTGGCTCTCCAGCTTGAGGTAGAGCTCACACGGGCCGGTGTCGAGCTGGGTCACCCTCACCATGGGGGTGTTGCCGATGAGGCCGATCAGGTCGGTGGGAAGAGGTGCGGAGCGCATGGCGGCGCACTGTACACGAGCGCGAGCGCTCCCTGGTGCTCACGGGCGCCGCCGTTGTGCTGCGCACACCCATCGCTCAGTCGAGGAACCGGCGCCACCAGCGGCGCCACTCTTGTTCATCAGCGGATTTGCCCTGGTCGCCGAGGTAGCCCCAGGGAAATGGCTCCTGCCAGGGCTCCAAGACTCGTGCGAGCTCGCGATAGGCGGGGAGCGGCTGACCGTGAGCCGTGTCTCCTGCTTCAGGCTCTGGCCCCAGCAGCACGAGGATACGCTCGCTGTCCAACGCCTGCACCTCCGTGGAAGGGGAGTGGAGCCGGGCGCGGAGGCCCGAGGCTCCTCCCAGCCCACCCAGCACTGGCTCTCCGAGGAAATTCATCCAGTGGACGCCATCCACCTTCACGCCCAGCTCGTCGCGAATGCCGGCGTCGCGAACATCGAAGCCAGGGTGGCGGAAGAGCAGAGGGCGCAGGGTGTCGAGCCGGCCGAGCCTGGGATAAGCGACGTCCAGCGCGAGCCCGGCATGTCCGGAGGCGAAGGGAAGGAGAGAGGCCAGCTCGAGGGCGAGCTCCCGTATGGCGCTGGCACCGCGCTCCTTGAGGTACTCCGTGGGCAGGGTGACACGGAGGACGCTTGCTCTATCGGGTGAGGCCTGCCGCGAGGGAACGCGGGCGTGGTACTCGAAGGAGAAGCCGCTGTCTTGCGTGCCGTAGATGCCGAAGTAGGGGTCCGCACCATCCTTCAAGGCCTGGGAGACCTCGTCGCGCGTGTAATCCTCCGCGTATCGGTGCTCCTTTGGGTTCAGGGTGGCTCGAATGAGTTCCCAGCCTCCGTCATCGAGCCCGCTGGGTTCCCAATCACAGCAGGTGTATTGCGAGAGAGCAGCCGGGTAGGCGCTGACCGCATGCAGGTAGCTGTCGAGCGCGTGGGACACCCCAGCGGCGATGTCGAAGTGGTCGCGGGGCACGAAGAAGACGGCGCGCACGACATCCCGGGCGATGAGGCGGTTCCAATGGCTCGTGACGTCCCCTGTCTCGGGAGCCCAGGACGTGTAGGGGATGGGCCCAGGGATTCGGACTCGCGGACGGATGGAGGTCATGGGCTCATCTACTGGCGAACGATCGCACGCTGAGGAGTGATGAGCGCGGGAAGGCACTCACCGCCAAGGCGTGCATAGGACGTCATTTGTGCCACGACTTCAGCGGTCCATGGATTGGAACCCACGTCGTAGCCGCAGGGGAACTTGAGATCGTAGATGCACTGAACCCGGGTGATGTTCCGGGTGAAGTGGATGACGATGTCGGGTTGCAACGAGCCGTCCCACCTGTCAGTCAGCAGTACCTCTTTGGTGAGCTCGTCTTTCCGAAGACGTGGCTCGATGGAGACGTTGTCGGGGAACTTTTCCGAGAGCCGGCGTTGAATGCACTCGAAGGCGGCGGCGTGCTTGAGCTTTCCGAGATGCCTGCGCCAGGTGGGGGCGAGCTTCTCCCTGACGGTGGGTTGTTTGCCGCACTCGGAATCAGGCAGGGAGCGCCCCTTTCCGAAGAGCTCATCATCCACCTTCGTATTGGCCTCCTTGACGCACGCGACCAGGATCTCCTCGACGGCTTTCTTCTGGGTTTCGTCGAGGAACTTGCTCACGGTGATGAAGCCCTGAAGGGCCTCGGTGGCTTGAATGACTGTCTCGAGCACCTGTCCAGCCCGGACCGCACCCGGAGCGATGATCTCCCCGGTACTCGCATTGATCGGAGCGCCACAGGCCGCGCCACATGATTGGTTGAACTGGGGGCGCGCGCCAGCGTGCTGCCCGCCCCAAGAGAGATGGGGTTGCGCATGTGCGGCCGGATGCGCGAACAGAACAGCGAGAACGATGATCGCTTTATTCATAGGTGGTAGCGCGCTGGCTTCGAAACGAGACGTCACTGGCGCGAGGTCCGTGTGACACGAGATCCACGGTCCTGCCTAGCAGCCGTTCGAGGTGCTCCAGGACCGCGTCGTCGTTCGCTGTACACTCCTCGAGAGAAGGCGTCACGTGCCCCAGCCACCTGGCCAGCCGCTCCTGCCTGTCGAGTGATGGCGTCGTGGCAACGGCCAGCCGCGTGACGAGACCGGCCTCGCTCCGGTGCGCGATGAACTCGGAGTCTCCGCGCATCGGCTCCCGCTGGTAGCCGGCACAGACCTTCCAGGTGCGCAGCTGCTTCAACAGGTCCAGGTGCGTGATGGCCAGCGCATCCACTCCACCCACCACATCGAGCGCGTACCGGGCCAGCACCGCGTCGAACCAGCCGTAGCGGACGTTCCCCTGCCACGCGTTGTGGGTGTTGTGCTCGGACATCACGGGCCGCAGGAGCTCCGTCTCCGTTGGCAATGGCCCCGCGCCATGCCGGGCCATGTGGCTGCGCAACACGCCGATCCGTTCCACCTCGGCATCCAGTCCACTCTCGGCGATCAGTGCCAACGCGTTCGCGGCGGTGCAGTCCGACCACGTCGTGAACGGATGGAAGCCGTGCCACTCGTCGAGCAGCACCCCCTGCGCTCCCTCGAACACCGTGGCCGGGGACTCCGCCATCCAGGCGCCCAGCAGCGAATCGGGCACCACCGCGCCGAGCTTCACCAGGTGCGTCGCCTGTTCGAGCCACGCCTCGATGACGCCCTCGTGCTCGAAGATGGCGCGCTCGTGTCCGGCCGGGCCTCCCGCGGGAATCACATCCCACAGCGCACGCAATTCCTCGTACTTGCGCTCACGGATGCGCTGGAGCTTCCTCCGCGCCCGTGCCGCATCGCGCAGGTCCCCGGCGAGCACGGTCTCCTCCGGATGCTCCAGCGCATCCTGGACCGTCTCCCCAACGCCGACACCGCAGCTGCCGTGCCGCGACTCACCCCGAGCCAGCTCGCGCAGGCGGTTGGCCGATTGGTGGAAGGGCGTGATGACGCGTGCGCGCTCGCTGATGCGGATGCGCGAGAACACATCCCCCACGCCCTGGGTGCGCAGGGCCTCGCCCTCCACGAGCAGGGCCGTGGGGTGGATGACGACGTACCTCGACAGGAACGTCCGGACACCTGGAACGAACGTCCCCGCACCGAACTGCGCGAAGGTGTGGTGCCGGCCCTCGGGCGTGACCACGTTGTGTCCCGCCTGCGCGCCGCCGTTGTACCGCACCACGACGGACGCTCCCGTCCGCCGCACCAGGAAGTCGGTCAGCAGCCCCTTCCCGCAGTCACCGAAACCCAGGTCGATGACGATGGAGGCTCGCCGTCCACCCGGCGTCTTCATTTGAAGACGTTATGGATGAGCTTCTGCAGGCCTCCTCCCTCCGACGGAGCGCCGGACAGGGCAGGGCCTCCGGTGCGTCCGAGCGCCTCCGCCAGGGGCGTCAGTGCCCGGACGGTCGCCGCCAGCCGATCGCCGGGCACGTTCGCGTCCCTCAGCACGCGGCTCAGTCCGTCCACGTCCTTCACCAGCCCCTCGTAGAGGCAGACGGCTCCCGCCGTCACGAAGCAGATGTCCTGCGGCGACTCCATGCACAACACATGGTCTCCCAGCAGGTCCCTCCACCGCCGCTCGCACTTGTTGCGGCGCTCCAGGTCCGGGATGACGAAGAACGGCACGAACGTCTTCTGCAGCTCGGCGACGATCTCCTCGGTCTTCAAGTCGTCGTCCAGCCTGTCCCCGATGATCCCGTCCACGATGTGCTTGGACAGGCTCGGATAGGGCAGCTCGTCACCCGTCATGAAGAGGTAGCCCTTCTTCTTCCGCTTCACCCAGCAGTCCATCTCCGTGTGCTGGGCCAGGAAGTACAGGCCGAGCTCATACGTCTCGTGACCCGTCCCTCCGCCGCCTCCCTCCAGGAAGCTCCACGTCAGCCACTGGTCCATCAGCTCGGCGGTGGACTCGAACTGGCCCACCTGCAGCGGCGCGCTGTCGCTCGTCGCATCCCCCACGGCCATGAAGAGCAGCTGGGGATCCGGCACATGGCAGTCCGTGAGCACCTTCATGAACTTCGGCAGCAGCTGCGTGGCCAGCAGCTTGGGAATCGTCCCCATCGAGCCCGTGACATCCAGCGCGAAGACGATGCCCAGCGAGTTGGGATGCTCGGCGCTGTCGCGGCTCTCCCGGAGGCGGACGCCCTTCGGGTTCATCAGCGCGTGGCAGGACTTCTGCTGGAAGACCTGCTGCGCCGGAAGCCGGGCGCGTCCGCGAAGGAGGGCCTCGTGTGCCTCGCTGCTGTAATTGCCGTGTCCCATCGTCAGTGCTCCTTCGTCTCCGCGAGCGGCCTCGCCCTCACGGCATCACGAGCGGGTGGAAGCTCGGGCGGCCAAAGACCGCGTGTCCCACTTCACCAACGCGCTCGCGAAGTGTCCAGGCGTCCTCCCTCGTTTCGACCCCGTCCCCCGCGGCGACCTGCCGGATGAGCGCCGCCAGTGCTCCTGGCACCGAGCCCGGCACCGAGCCTCGTGAAGGGTCACCCCCGAGGACCGCGGCGATGCAGCGCGCGCTCATCTTCAGGTCGGCCGCGGGCGTGAGCGTCTCCGAGCGCAAGAATTCCGCGGGGTAGTAGTCCTTGAAGCGGGTGCAGAGGGCGCGCAGGGGCGCCCCCACGCGGTCCGCGCAGCTGAAGCCCACGAGCCGCACCCCATGCTCGCCGTGCTCGACGACCAGGTGCTGCGGGAGCACCGCGCCGTGCACGACTCCCGAGCTGTGGAGGAACGAGAGCGTCTCGAGAATCCGGCGCCACATCCACACGGACACGCGCGGGTCGACGCCTCCCGGGTACACGTTGCGCACGGCCTCGAAGGTGTGGACGAAGCCCGCATGCCACCGCAGGGCCATGGCGCGCGAGCCGGTGTGCGGCCCATCGCGCAGCACGCCCCGGGCCACCGGCTGCGGAAGCCGGGTGGTGAAGGTCGCGGCCCCGGCCGCGGTGCTGCGCTGGAGCTCCTGAAGGATGTCCCACTCGTGGTCGAAGAGCGGCGCGTCCTCCGGGTCGCGCAGCACCTTCAGGAGCACTCGCTCGGTGGGCCAGCGGGCTCTCTGTGCGACATAGACGGTCGAGAGCTCACCCCGTGCGAGGAGCTGTCCGGGCGCCCAGTGGCCATCGCCGAGGGTCCACCAGGCCGGGTAGCCGTGGTTGGACGGCTGGTTCCACGCCTGGAAGGCTTCCCGGAAGCGCGCGGCGGAGACGGCCGTGGGGTCCACCTGCACCGTGGCCCCGCAGAACGAGCAGACGGCCGAGCGGGCCAGGCGAGCAGGCGCGATGGGCGCATTGCACTGCGGGCACTTGAGGACTCGCTCGGTCATGGGCGCGGATGGTATCCGACGAGACCCCAGGTGATACTGTTCTGGTTTCCACGTGATGCCGACCCCCATGCTTTTCGCAGCCGAGAGGCCCTCCCGCGCGGTGTGGTGTACGCGCTCGTTCCAGGTGGGAGCGGGGTTGGGGCTGGTCCTGGCGGTGCTGGGGCAGGGAGTCGTTGCGTGGTCGGGCCAGGAAGCTCGAGCCGCGGCCGTGCTGGTGTCCACGGGCGTCTTCGCGCTGGTGGGCCTGCTGGGCGCGGCGCTCACGGCTCCATGGATTCACCTGCGGGGAGGCCGCCCGTTGGCCGCGGGGCTCGTGACGGCGGGGCTCACGCTCACCGCCGCGCACCACGTGATGGCCACGGGCGTGCGCATCCTGTCGGGCGCGCTGCCGACGTTCTCCGGCCTGGAGATGTTCCTCGCCAGCCCCTCGCAGTTCTTCCACGCCGCGCTGGTGGGGCACCGGACCGAGATCTTCTCCCTCGGCGCGTCCGCCCTCGTGTTGGCGGCGTTGCTGTTCCTGCTCCTCGTCCGCCCCTCCGCGAAGCAGCGGCCGTACCCGCTGGCGCTGCTCGCGGCCGTGGGCCTGGGAGGCAGCGCCGCCGTGTTCGTGCTCGCCACCACGCCGGGCTTCCGGTCCGTGGGGGACGCCTGCCCCGAGTTGACGCTGCTGAGCTCGCTCGGGGATGACTCCGGGGACGCGGGGATTTCCGCGCGGAGGGATGCGCGGCCTCCTCCGTCCGTGCCGCCCGGTCCGCCGCTCTCCGCGGGTGAGGCGTGGCTCGCGTCCGCCCGGGAGTGGAAGGGACCCCGGCCCAACGTCCTCCTCATCCTCCTGGAGTCCGTGCCGGCCCAACACCTGGGCTACGCCGGCTACTCGCGGGCCGCC
Source organism: Archangium sp. (assembly GCF_036277355.1). Taxonomy (GTDB): domain Bacteria; phylum Myxococcota; class Myxococcia; order Myxococcales; family Myxococcaceae; genus Archangium. The sequence goes on along the minus strand of NZ_DASUNC010000203.1, from coordinate 24,837 downwards.
ACGCCCAACATCGATCGCCTCGCCAGCCGGAGCCTGCGCTTCCGCCACGTGTGGAGCACCGCCCCCGCGTCCGCCTACGCGCAGATGGCGCTGCTGTCCTCGCTGCTGCCGCGCCGCCGGCCGTGGTTGGAGCAGTACGAGCAGATCAACTACCCGCGGATGCTCTTCCACGACGTCTTCCACACGCTCGGCTACGACACCGCCACCGTCTCCAGCCAGAACGAGAACTGGCAGGGCATGCGCCGCTTCCAGAACACGGGGACGCCCACCTTCTACCGGGACTCCAACGACCATCCCGGCCCGCACATGGGCGAGGGCGAGGAGCGCAAGCTCCCGGACCACCTCACCGTGGATGTCTTCCTCGAGTGGCTGCGCAAGCAGTCGAAGGCGCCGTGGGCCGCGTACGTGAACTTCCAGCGGACCCACTTCCCGTACGCGCTTCCGCCGGGCTTCACCGGACGCCACCAGCCCTCCGAGCCCAACCCGGGCACCTTCGGCTTCCTGCACTACCCGCGCGAGGAGCTGGAGGTGGTGCTCAACCGCTACGACAACGCCCTGGAGTACGTGGACGCGCAGGTGGGCCGGCTGCTGAGCCACCTCGAGGCCAGCGGCCAGTGGGAGGACACGCTCATCATCCTCTCCTCGGACCACGGAGAGCATTTCTACGAGGGCGGCCGCGTCACCCATGGCAAGTCCCTGACGGACATCCAGCTGCGCGTGCCGCTGCTCATCCACTGGCCCCGGCGCATCGCGAGCCGCGACGTGGACGTGCCGCTCTCCCAGCTGGATGTCCTGCCCACGGTGCTGGAGCTGCTCGGCCTCGCGCCGCACCCGTCCTTCCAGGGGCGGCCGCTGACGGAGCTGGAGCGTCCGGGCGCCCCGCACCCGGCCATCTTCTTCACCCTGCATGGGCTGCGGCTCGGGGATGGGGTGGTGTGCTGGCCGTGGAAGCTCACGCTGGACCGCTCGTCCCAGCACTACGAGCTCTACAACCTCCAGGAGGACCCGGGCGAGGCGCGCGACCTCTACTCCCCGGAGGCCCCCATTCCGGCCGCGCTGCTCCAGGTGCTGACGGCCCAGCTCGAGGCCCAGCTGCAGTACCACTCCCCCCAGGGCGCCCGGAACGAGCGTTACGCGCCGCGTCAGGTGTCCTGCCCGGACTGGAGCACCTTCGCTCCCGGGCCCCGGCTCCAGGTGGGCGCCTCGAAGCCCTGAGGGGGCCGGTGCAACAGGCCTGTCACGAAATGTACACCTGTTGAAATTTCGTGGTTTGGGTTCAACATTTATTCTTTCACAATCTGGTAACGCTGCTAAACATGGAGTCCCAACGAAACGGGAACTCCATGCCAAACGCCCATGACGCCTTCCTGAAGAGCCGCTTCTTCGCCGGACTGGACGGACTGCGGTGCCTGAGCATCGTGGCGGTGGTGGCCTACCACGTGGCGGGCAGCCATCAGGGCCTGGTGGGGCGGGGGTACCTGGGCGTCTCGCTCTTCTTCGCCATCAGCGGGTTCCTCATCACCACGCTGCTGCTGCGCGAGCGGGACAAGGCGGGGCACATCTCGCTGCGAGGCTTCTTCGCCCGGCGCGCGCTGCGCATCTTCCCGCTGTACTACACGGTGCTCGGCCTGTACGCGGCGCTGGTGTTCGTGTCGGAGAAGGACGCGGTGGTGCGCGGGGACTTCTTCGCCAACCTGCCGGCCTTCCTCACGTACACGTCCAACTGGTTCGTCCCGCCGGCCGCGGACAAGCGCGTCATCTTCTACTTCGCCTGGTCGCTGGCCACCGAGGAGCAGTTCTACCTGGTGTGGCCGCTGGTGATGGCCCTGTCGCGGCGCACGTGGACGCCGGTGCTCTTCATGGGCGGACTGCTCGCGGTGTCGGTGGGCGCGCCGTGGGCCGTGTCCGCGGGGCTGCTGGACGCGAGCCACCTGGGCGGGCGCGTGCTCACCAGCGTCTCGGCGTCCATCTGCCTGGGGTGCCTGGCCGCGCACCTGACGCACTCGCCCAAGGGCTTCGCCTGGGTGTCCCGGGTGCTGGGCCGGGCGTGGAGCGTGCCGCTCATGGCGGTGGCGCTGGCCGGCGTGGTGGTGTGGCACGAGGCGCCGAACTGGCTCGTCTCGCTGGTGATGACGGCGCTGGTGGTGGCCACCTGCATCCGCGAGCAGCATCCGCTGGCGCCGGTGCTGGGCCACGCGTGGGTGCGCTACGTGGGCACGGTCAGCTACGGCGTCTACCTGCTGCACATGCTCACCCTCAACGTGGTGCGCAAGGCGCTGCCGGGGCAGCACGTGGCCGTCTACTTCGTGCTGACGCTGGCGGCGAGCGTGGTGGCCGCCACGCTGAGCCACCGCTACTTCGAGAGCTGGTTCATCAAGCTCAAGGGCCGCTTCGACTGGCGCGAGGGCTCGCAGCAGGCTCCGGAGCCGCGCCGTGTCCGGGCGCAGCAGCCGGCCACGGCCGAGCCCGGCCCGATGGTGGGCGTGGGCGTCGAGGCCTGAGGGCCGCCGGGGCTGGAGCCCCCGGCCTCGCTCCCGTAGCATGCCGTGCACTCCCCGAGACAAAGGTGGAATGACGGCATGAGCGGGCGCTTGAATCTGGTGCTTCCCGAGGTCCTGGCCAATCCCTATCCGCACTTCGCGCGGCTGCGGCGGGACTCGCCCGTGTGCCAGGTGGACCCGGGCGGGCTGTGGGCCGTCACGCGCTACGCGGACGTGATGCACGTCCTGAAGAATCCCCAGGTCTTCTCCTCGGCGGGGCTCCAGCGCTCCATGTTGCCGCCCTGGCTGGACCACAACCCCATCGCCCACTCCCTGCTGGTGATGGATGAGCCCCAGCACGGGCGGGCCCGGACGCTCGTCAGCCGCGCCTTCGGCACGTCCATGCTCACCCGGCTCGAGCCGATGCTCCGCGCCACCGCCGGGCAGCTCGTCGACGCCATGCTGGCCCAGCGCACGGTGGACTTCCTTCCCGCGCTGGCCCTGCCGCTGCCCGCCGCCGCCATCGGCCTGCTGCTGGGGTTGGACCCCTCGCTCTTCCCGCGCTTCAAGCGTTGGTCCGATGACCTCGGGGCCGTCAGCGCCACCGCCGAGTCCGACCACGAGGGCCAGAAGCGCATCCGCCACACCATCCAGGAGATGGAGCACGACATGCGCGAGGTGGTGGCGGAGCGCCGCCGCGAGCCTCGCGAGGACCTGGTGAGTGCGCTGCTCCAGGCCCGGGTGGACGGCGAGGCGCTCAGCGACGCGGAGCTGATGGCCTTCCTGTTCCTGTTGCTGGTGGCCGGTTTCGAGACGACGGTGAACCTGCTGGGCAATGGCGCCGTGTTGCTGGCGGACCAACCGGGGCTGCTGGAGCGCCTGCGCGCCGAGCCGGCCCTGGTGCCCGCGTTCATCGAGGAGGTGCTGCGCTACGAGTCACCCGCGCAGTCCACCTTCCGGCTGACGCTGGAGGAGGTGGAGCTGGGCGGCGTGCGGCTGCCCCAGCATTCCGTGCTCATCCTCCTCCTGGGCGCGGCCAGCCGGGACGAGGCGTATGTCCCCGACCCGGAGCGGTTCATCCTGGAGCGTCCGCAGCGGGGCAATCTGGCCTTTGGTCATGGAATCCACTTCTGCCTGGGCGCGGCCCTGACGCGGATGGAGGCGCGCGTGGCGCTGGAGGCCCTGCTGCCTCGCATCCAGCGCCTGTCGCGTGGGCCGGAGCCGCTGCAATGGACTCCCTCCATCCAGCTGCGGGGGCTCTCGCGGCTGCCCGTGGAGCTGACTCCGGCCTGAGCCCGGCTCAGCGCTTGCGCGTCGAGGGCTTCTTCTTCTTCGGCGTGGGCTTCTTGTCGTCGTCATCGTCCTCGGGCAGGCGCGGGCCCGAGGCGAGGTCGAACTCGTAGGTGCCGCCAATCAGCGCGCGGAAGCGGTAGATGTTGGAGAGGTCCGGCGTCACCGCGATGCCGGCGACCGCTTCCAGCACCAGTCCCGGGAAGACCTCGCGGCGCACCACGGGGATGATCTCCACCTGGTTGGCGTTGTTCGTCCACACCGGGGTGATGGCGGGCTCGAAGTAGATGCGGCCGATGACCTCCAGGCCCACCAGGGTGAAGTTGTCGATGTTGTACGTGCCCGCCAGGCCCAACTGCACGGCATCCGGCACGTCGAAGTCCGCCAGCGCGCCCCGGTCCCGCGTGCCCTGGTGGAGGTAGCTGCCATTGAGCATGAAGCGCAGATCCTTGCTCACCCGCAGCTCGCCGACGAGCGTGCCCTCGTAGTCCCAGGTGCCATCGGACAGGTTGGGGGGGATGGCGTCCTGGTTGCTGGGACCGGTGGGGAAGGTGACGCGCGCGTAGGCCGCGAGGGCGAAGGGGCGCGTCTCCAGGAACGTCCACTGCAGGCCGAGGGGAATGTCACCGAAGGCCAGCTGGAAGTCGTTGTCGCCGGGCAGGCCGAGCCCGAGCAGCTCGAAATAGACGTTGGCCTCGAGGTTGTCGAGGATGCCCCAGCGGATGCTCGGGGAGAGCTGCTGGTAGGGGAGGGAGCGCTCGGACTCGAGGTTGAAGAAGCCCTGGTAGCGCAGGCCGAGCTCCAGGTTCCCGCTCCGCGTCGTCTCGGCGGTGCGGGTCACCATGGCCCGGTAGGGTTTGGCCTCCACGGGGGAGGCGAGGAGGAATACGGCGGCGGCGGCGAGGGAGAAGGTCGGAAGCCGGGCATTCATGCGGCGGGACACTAATCCCCCGGGCATGGATTGTGTCCACCCATCACTATGAATTGGCCATGGATGGATGTGGGGGAATTGGCGCGCTGCACCCTCCGGCCGCGAACTGTTACATTTGGTCTGACTGTCGGACCAGTTGCTCGTGTTCGCGCCCGGAAGTAGTCCTTCTATTCGCTCTGCGACGATGTCAAAGAACTTCGTGGACATTCCATCAGTCCGACGTGGACAGGAACTATATCCGGGGGTTTAGAGCGTGTTAGCCGTCGACTGAGCCCATGCTCAAGCGGTGTCTCCATGCGACTCCTTACAGCTGAGCGCTTTCGAGCCCGAGGGACTCACGTTCCGCAGGGAAGCCGGTTCAGCTCTGTGGTTTCCCAGCAGACCTCGTGGAAGATGCACGTTCGACAGCACAGGTGCGACTCGAGCTGGAGCACTTGGCAGCGCGAGCGCCGGAGGTCCAGGAGATCGGCGTGTTGGCAGTTTTGTGGATCCCCCGAGAGCGTGAAGCTGTCGGCGACGTGTTCGAACCGCCCGTCGCTGCCCGCGAAGCCGCGCTTCTTAGCGATCGGAAAGTTGTGGAAATCGCATTCCGGTCCCTTTGGGGGAGCCGCCTTGTAGAACCAGCCTTGGCCGGTGATGACGAGGAACTCGTGCTGTGTGTTGTGCTCTCCCGTTTGTCGTACCAGTTGTGGTCGGACTGGCGCCGCCGGGGCGAGCGCATCTGTCGACCCGGGCTCCGGCGCAAATGCCGACCCGAACTCCGGCTCCCGAATGTTGATGGGGAAGTGGACGGCCGACGACATCTCTAGATCGAGTCGGTTGAAAGCGTTCAGCACGCGTTGTTGGAATCGTTCGCCTTTCGCCGTGAGATCAGCAGTAAATGTGCCGAGCTGACTAGCGTCGCGCGGCTCGATGGCCGGGTTCGCGTTGTAGTCGACCACCGCGAATGCGCGACCGCCGCTGAGCAGCACGATCGCCGGATAGACGGCGCGCAGTGGGAATTCACTGCGCCTGCTGCCTGTCATGCTGGTTGCCACCACCACGCCTCTATAGGCTTTGCTCAGGGCAGTGGGATTAAGGATCTGCAGTGCCTCTCCCAGGTTCATTGTAAGTGGGAGTGTGTTGATGAGTCGGCGACGGGCTAGGAGCTTGTGGATTTCGCCGTGCCGCTCGACGATCTCTTCTGGCGAGACGAAGCAGTGAATTTCGCTCCAATCTGGTGCCCCACCATCAATGAATGCTGCTGAGGGATTCCTGAAGATGATGAGCCAGCGACCGGCCGTGATCACCACGCGCTTGAGAGTTGCGCGTTCTGCCTCGCCAAACGAGGTCACATAGGAGCGAAGGTCCTTAAGCCAATCGACCCATTGCGCCAGAATTCCGGGGTTATCACCGGTCTTCAGCTTGCCGAGCGCCTCGCTGATCAGCAGCGGCATCCGTGAGGCGCTGACGTTGTCCTCTCGCGGCGGTCGAGCGCTCACGGAGTCCGCGCCCTTCGCCTCCACGAGAAGGGTCGGCGCGCCGCGTTGGCTGACACCTAGGTAGTCGAAATAGAGTCGATCCCCATTCTCGGCCCAGCTTCTGGCTTCTTCCGTCACCTTGTTGGGATCGTCCGGATTCCAGTCGAGGGCGCGCAACATCGGATCGATCAGGAATCGCCGTGTTCGGCGTTCAAGTAGCGCCTCGCCATCGCCCGGCACAATCAGCTTGTCCGACAGGGCAGTTGTCGCCTGCTGCCGAATTACCGCCTCTTGGGCCTTGAACTGGGTGAAGGCCGTACGAAGCGCATCTCCAAAAGCAGCGATTCTGCTCTCCTCGCTCATCGCAGCAAGTCCGGCAATTCGAAGAGTACCTTCATCGCCTCAGGCCAACCTACGGACGAGAACAGTTCCAGGACTGCAACCAGGGTTTGACGGCGCGCGGCATCTTCGAAAATCTCACGGTAGTCGGCTAGGTAGAGACGGATCAATTTCACCAAGCTGTCCAGCCCGAGAGCTTCGAACTGGTATCCGTCTGCTGCGGCTGGCCCGAGCAGGAGCTTTGCGACCCGGTCGAACACCCCGGGAGGGTCGCCGTCCACGAGATACGCGAGCAACTCAAGGAGATTGTGGACCGTGCGGGCTTGGGCATGGGCAGCGATCGCGTCAAGAGTCGCGGAATGGTCGGCTAGGAAGCGCCGCTTGGCTGCAGAAGTTGAAAGACCAATCTTGGTTTCGCGGTTTCCTGGCGAGCGAAACGCGCCTGAGCCGAAATAGAATTGACTGCAGACTTCGTAGATCACGCGGTCGCCAGCCTCATAGAGGGGGCGCCAAGTCTCAATTGCTTCCTGTGAGGGGGCTCCGAGCAGATGGGGGTGGGCCTCATCCAAGGCGCGGACTGCTGCGCTAACCACGAGATCGAGCAGCTTTCGCGCTCGCGATGCCATCTCAAGCTGGTCAGGCTTCGGCTCGTTCAAGTACGAGAAGAAGAACACTTCTCGCAGGTCATGCAGCATCGGGGCGATATGAGCCTTGCCACGGCGCAAGTCAGAGGCCCAGTGCTCAATCCACTTCCAAGCGCGAACCTCGCCGAGGGCCACGTATAGGAAGGCCACCAAGTGCGCGAATGCATCGCCGTCGGGATGATGGCTTGAACTTTGCGCATCCCTGCGCAAGGCCCAATCGCGTTGCAGCACCCGGTCGAGGAATTCTGCGCACCGCTCGGGCTCGGCGCGCGACAGTGCCCGCAGCGATCCAGCGACGAAGAAGCGGAGCACTCCCCAGTGCGTCTCGTGGTCGGCTACATCGGCCACCAGAGTCCACATTCGCTCTCTAGCGACCTTCCATAGGACGTTCAGTGACTTCGTGACCTGAAGCCGTACCGTGGGGGCGGGATCGCGCAGGCATACTGCCATCCGGTTGACGATGTCGGGCCGCTCTCCGGCGAACCTCGGCGCGAGGGCTACGAGGCTCAATGCCGCATAGACGCGAACATCCCAGTTACCCCAAGCCATTTGCTCTGGCGGAGTGTCCGTACGCTCGGGATAGGGACTCGCCGACAGGCGATCTATCAAGGCGAGCAGAGGATCAAGTTCCGGTAACCCCTTGGCTCCTGGCGAATAGGCGATGCTCTTGGCGAGCCGCTCCACCCCGTTGCTGACCGCTCCCCAGCTTGAATGAACGAGCCTGGGATGAGGCTCCTGGGCCGCCCCTTTGTCGAGGAGCACGACAACGTCCAAGATGTCGGCCCAGAGCCGCGCAAGGAAGACGGCGTCGGCGTCTTGCTCGTTCTGCTTCAGGTGGTCCTCAAGCTGGCGGCTGGCCGCGCGGATTTCGCGGTCAGGGCTTCGCTCAAGGTCCGCACCCTCGCTTCGCAGCAGGCTTTCCACGATATCATCCGGCGAGGCTTTCCATCCGCCCTCTATGCTCAGGCGCGGCGGATTTCCCCTAAGTTCGTTCAACGCCGCAAGCTCGGAGCGACGCGTGCGCATCTCGGGCGTGACGAGTAGGTTCTCAGGCACGATCGCCAGGAATCGTTTGAGGACTAGGTCCCAACAGTTTGCTTCCGGCTCGCTTGGGAAGAGGTCTCGCGCCAAAGCCACAGTCTCGAAGGCCGAGCGGCTTTCTGGTGTCTGCCGTGGATAGGCTGCGGAGAGGAAGCTCACGGCGTCGCGATACAGACCCTCGAGCGCCGTAAAGTGCGGCTCTGCTGCCAACGGCCAGAGCATGTCATCAGCAACCTCGGGGCGTTCAGCGGCCACGCCGAACAGGCGGGCCCACACCGCCGCGTTCGTGGGAAGCTTGAGGGCAGCCATCACCGCCTCGCGGAAGGCTTCCCGAGGGCAGGTGCGGAGAAAGGTTACGAAGGTGCTCAGGGGCTCTTCTTCGTGGGTGCTCTCCCTTCGCCAATCCTGGAGCGATAGGATATCGTCGAAGACTTGGATGTCTTTTTCGCCTATCCTCAATCGCGTGAGCTTCTGCGGACTGCTGAGGCCGCGCCGCTTTGCGGCGTCAATCCCCTGAACGGTGCCGATCACCGCTGCAGTGGCGGCCATCGGGGCGGTTTTCAGGAACGACCCGAGCGCCTTATTCAAACGCCAGCGGGCGTGCTGGTAGTCCTGCCGACGGGTAGACGTCATCGCCAAAATCCGGCTGGGTGAGCCGCCCATCCAGGTCATCGCGTCGTCTGTCACATCGCGCCCGAATAGTGTCGCGTAGATCCGGGCGACGAAGACCGGGTCGTGCGGGATGATCGATGTGACGCCTTCTGCCAGCCAGGGCGCTTCCTCCGAGGCGTGCTTCTCGAAGCGGTCGTCCAGTATGCGACCGAGGAGTGCGCGAGAGGCGTCGGGATCCGTTCCATAGGATCTTGCAACGAAGCGGATGCCCGCTGTGGTTAGGGCCGGGTGCTCTGGGGAGAGTGACCATGCAGTGTTCAAGAGAGTCCGCGCAGCGTCGCCGAATGTGTTCAAGACCTTCGGAGCCGAGAGGTCGGATCGTTCCGCGAGAGTCATCAGCAGCACTCGGGATGCATCCGCCAACCGACCAACTTTGACCACCGCAGCGACGCGTGCGACGCGCGCCCATGCTTCGGCCGCAGACGATAGGAGACCGCCATGCTCGCCAGCCGCCATTCCGACGAACCGTGACAATTGGCCCACGAGTTGGCCGACGGCCTCTGATCTCTGCTCGGACTCAATGAGGGTGCAGAGGGCATCGACGTCCGATGGTGTGGCGACGCGCTCTGCAGCGGTTCTGATGGCGATGCTCAGCACTACTGGATCCGGGGCGGACACCCCGGCGAGGTCCGTCAGGAAGCGCCAGGTTTTCGGCCGTCCCTCCTTATCTGCCTCCCACACCTCCTCAAGCGCGAACCGCAGTGCGGGTCCAAGCATGAGCCCGAGTGTAGGATCTTGGGTGACTTGCGTGCGCAGTGCCCCGGGATCGTCACCCGAAAGATAGAAGCGAGCGGCTATGTGATCGAAGAGTACATGGTGGGCGAAGGCCACGCGGTCGCCCGCCGATGTGAGCACCCCGGCTTGGCGCACCTCGTCCACCGCATCGTTCTCGATATCGGTCGCGCGGACGGTGAGCTGTCGGCGCTGGACCATGGCGGATACTGCCGCCTTCACGGCAAGGCGAAGGCGTTGGCTTGGGAGCCGGATGTCCTCGTACAGGCCGATGAGCTCCGATTGAGTGGCTACGGTGCGGATGGACTGTGGGTTTTCACCCGCGCTAAGAAGCTCGGCGGCCAGCGAGAGATTGAAGATGTTGCGGAGCAGGTCGCTCAGAATGTCTGGCGCCGACGCCTCCAATTCGCGGAGCATTGGTGACGCTGCGGCCACTGCCGCCAACTCGCCGCTGGAGAGCCGTGGCACGTGGAAATGCCGGACGCCTCCCTGGTCCTGCTCGGCGAAACTCGGGTTGGGAGGCAGGCCGGGCATGATCTCGCGGAATCGGCGGCCGTTACGAAGGTCGAAGCTACGGATAGACGCGACGATAGACCAGCGTGCTCCCAGCTTCTGGACAGCCTCTTCGATGAACGACGCGATGAGCGCTTCGGATGGCCCCCCCCTTGAGGCATCAAGGGCGTCCACAATCAGCAATCCAGGGTCGGTGCCAGGCCATGCGCCCAGGACCTCCAGCGGATCGTGGTCCAGTTTGAGTTCGCTGCGGAAGTCGCTCCGCGTGCGGAAGCCGGAGAATCGCTCAACGGACAGAAAGAGGACCGGCCCCGGCGCTTTTCCCATCTGCTCCGCAAGCCTCAGCAGTACACCGGTCTTTCCGGCCCCAGGCTCACCGGTGACGAGTAGACTTCCGCTCTCAGCCGCTGCTCGGAGGGGGGCGAGACAATCCCTTGGAATTTCGATTCCGCCATCGATTGGCAAGCTCATGTGCTTGCTCAGGCGCCTCTGTTCCTCACGTGAATAGGCGAGGAGTATCTCTATGTCCTTGTCGAATCCTGGGGCGGAAATGTCGACGTGCCCCGCCGCTCGAAGCCCTCGTAGCACGCCAGCACGATCGACGGGGGCGCCCGTGCGAATGAACTGACGGCTGAGCCCGAGGAGGGTCGCCATCGGCGCTTCGCCGGCGCCGTCGGAGCCATAAAGGCTTCGGCCAAGGATGTGTACTCCGGTGCGCCATGCCTCGCTCGTCGCGTCCTCGGGAAACCGCCGGATCTGGAACAGGCGCGCGAGCGATACGAGGTCCTCCGCCTCAAGCGGCGCGTTTACATGGGTAGGCCAAGCTGCTTGGACGTGGGTTTCGAATAGGGTCAGGGCATCGCGCCCTTCAGCCGTCGCTCGGGCGATCACGTCACCCCAGGCGCCGCCATGGTCGAAGAGGCGGCAAGCCGCATTCAACTTATCGAGCGTGCGAGGCGCGTCTTCGGCGACGGCGAGCAACGCCCGGACTTGGCCTGTGGGCGACGGACTCCTCTTTTTTTGACGCACGTACAGGTCGACGACCTGGTCAAGCCCCTTCGCCAGAGCTGGCCGGTCCGGCCGTGTCTTGCACTGCACGTAGAGCGCCCCGCCGCCTTCGAGCCGCACGACGAGGTCGTCGATAGCGTCCCCGGTCTCGCATTGGAAGCCGGAAATCTTCAGGTCCGCCGTCAGACCGAAGGCCGAACCGATGGGGACGTCGGCGAGCATCTGGACGGCGAACCAAGTTGTGACGGCTGCTTGGAAGGCCATGCCCGATTCGGTAGCGCGGCCGCCGGCAGCGGTGGAGTTCTCGTTCATATGGTGGACTGACGAGTATAGGCCCGATGGGCGGCCTTTACGTATAGCAGGCACAAAAGTCGATGCGCCTGCGCGATGAGTTCTTCACCGTGACCTTCTACGGGCCACCACGCATGAGCCTGCCCCAATTCTCCCGCCCCACGATGCTGCCTTCGCTGCCCCTACTCCCGAGGTGCCTGCTGTCAGAACCATGCCCGTCGCCAGCCGCGAGACGGTCCGCACCTTCTCCGCATAGGGCTTGTGGCGGAACTCCTCCCACAACTGTGGCGAGTTCTCGTAGAGCTGCCTCACCGCACCCGGGAGTTGGGCCATCCCCTCGAGCATCTCGCCCGTGTAGAAGACGAGCCGGTAGAGGCCCTCCACCACATCCACGGCCGCGAGCACGGCACCCTCGGCCACCGCGAGCCCGGGGTTGTCGTCCGGCTCGTAGATGCCCGCTGGACGGGCCCCCTTCGGGGTCTCAAGCTTTTCATCCACCGGGAAGAGGAGCCCGCCGTCGATTTCGTTGAAGGGACCCACCTCGAAGCGCCCGGCGCGCAGCGTCCCGTCCTCGGCCAGCACAACATCCCCGGCCTTCTGGACCGCTACTCCTGAAGTGGCCTTCACCAGGTAGCCGTCAGGGCGCAGCACCAGCAGCTCCGAGAAGCGCCGCATGCGCGCGTGGAGTTCGTCCCGCGTCACCAACTCCCCACCCGTGGCCACCTCCAGGAGCAGGTGTGCCGCCATGCGTCGCAAGCCGAAGTTGCCCAGCGTCACCGGTGTGGCGAGCAGGTGGGGCATCAGCTCCAACGCTTGCTGGGGCGACAACGTGCGCCCGTACCAGGGCACCGCGGTGATGGGCACCCCGGCCTGCACGAGGAAGCCCTGGAAGTAGTCGAGGGTCATGGGCACCTCGAATGGCCGACCGTCGCTCACCCCATCCGGCCATCCGATGCCGCTCCCCTCCAAACCCTCCTGAGCGTCTATGTCGCTCGCTCGGTGGGCCAGGCGCGGCCGATTTGCCGCCCCACCACCCTCGGCCGCGCTCCCAGCGCCCTCGCGCTCCTCTGCGTCGGCGTTCGCGGCCTCCAGGTCTTCGTTGGGAGCGTCGGCTCTGGCTGCGGCCGCCACCCGAGCCTCAACCGCGCGCTCCTCTGGCACTGGCCTCTTGAGCTGTACCTGCCCCCAGTGGCGACCGCTGACGCCAGCGTTCCGCCCATGGGGTAGCCCGTGGCACATGTCGTCTGTAGCACAACGACCAACAGCGCCAGCGCACCCGGGGCCATGTGGACAGAAACCATGTCCGGGAGCTTGGAGGACCCGCTCATCTGGAGGAGTCGTCTTTGTTCGCTCGCTGTCGGCTACCTGCCGCCGTCCGTCGCGGGGGCCGCGGGCGCGGGCGCGGCGTCCTTGCCCGCGGGGGTGTTGAGGGAGGCCTCGCCTTCGACGAGCTCCTTGTCCTCGCGCATGAACTCGCGGGACACCTGCTCCACATCCTCGGGCTTGAGGCCGGTGAGCACCACGCTGGCCGCCCTGGTGCGCGTGACGAGCGCCGTCTCCCCGAGTGCCCCGTGGATGCGCATGAGCGCGATGTGGATTTCGGGGTCGAACGGGTCCGCCGCCAGCGCCTCCAGGTAGGCCTGTTTGGCCTTCGGGTAGTCCTTGCGGAAGAGCAGGATGCGGCCCAGGTGCACGCTGGTGCTCGGCGAGCCCGGGTGCACGCGCAGCGAGCCGCGCAGCACCTTCTCCGCCTCGTCCAGCCGCCGCAGCTCCAGCAGCGCCAGCGCGTACTTGTTGGACACGGACTCGTACTTGTCGCCCACCAGCCGGTGCGCCTTGGCGTACTCCTCCGCCGCCGCCTTGATGCGGTTGCGCTCGCGCATCAGCTCGCCCAGGTGCGCGAACTTGCGCGCCGGCACCTCCGTCACCTCCGCGAAGTCCCCGAAGGAGATCTCCCGCCCCTTCTTCTTCTCGTCCTGCTCCTTCGCGTTCTCCTTGAGGACGACCTTCTCTTGCGGCAGCAGCTCCTGCGGGAAGGGCTGCTTCTTGATGTGCGCCAGCCAGTTCTTCTCGAACTGGGCGAAGGACATCCCCGTGGCCGACTCCACCGCCTTGCGGTCCGGCTTCCCATCCCGCAGGCCGAGGATGATCTCCCGCAGGCCCTTGTTGCCCTGCGTCTCGTACACGTAGTCGATGGCGTAGTAGACCTCGGCGAAGGCCGTGGCCGCGTCCTCCGCCGTGGGCAGCATCGCGATGGACGGGTGCATCTTCTCGAAGGGGATGAGCTTGTCCTCCTTCACCCGCCGCCCCAGCAGCGCCTGCGTCGAGGGCGTCATCGCCAGCCCCGGCTTGCCCCGCCAGCGCGACTCGAGGAACTTGGCCAGTCCCTCGTGCAGCCAGATGGGCACCGTGTTGTGGCTCATCTGGCTCACCACCAGGTGGATGTACTCGTGCGACAGCGTGTCCTGCCAGTCGTAGCCCCGCGCCACCGCCTTGGGGCTCGTCACCATCAGCTTGTTGAACTTGCAGATGGCGATGGTGCCCGTCGTCTGAATCTGCTGGTACGTGAGCGTGCTGACCTTGGAGAGCTCGCGCGCGTTGTTCACCACCTCCACGCGAATCTTGCCTCCCGGCGGCCGGTGTCCGAGGTCCTCGGCGAGGGCGCGGTGGATGGACTCCAGCGTCTCCAGCGCGTATGGCACCAGCACCTCGTCCTTCCCCTTCGGGTAGAAGAAGATGAAGTGCTCGCTCTCCGCGCGCGCGTAGTCCTTCACGATGGCGCGCGTGTCCTTGGCCAGCCGCAGGTAGCTGCCCGGCTTGTCCTCGATGTTCGCCGCCTGCAACAGCTCGATGGCCTCGTCGTAGCGGCCCTCCTCGAAGGCCACCCGGCCCTGGAAGTATTTGAGCGGCTCGACGTCCTCCGGGACGATTCCCTCCAGCGCCTGGAGCTCGCGCCGCGCTCCCGGCACGTCCCAGGCGTCCAGCGCCGCTTCCACCTTCCCCAGCCGCTCCTTGGCTTCCGCCTTCAGCGCGTCCTGGGCCTGGGCGCTCGTGACGAGGAACAGGGACAGCAGGGCGAAGACAACCCGGTTCATCACTTGACCAGCTCCTCGTAGTAGCGCTTCACCTGGTCCTGGTACTTCTCCGGCGTCCCTTCCTTCATCGCGTCCAGCAGGTCCTTCCGGAACTCCTTCGGCGCCTGGTACGCCTCCTCGTCCGGAATCTCCACCTTGTCACGTGGATCCCGCCCGTTGCCCTGCTGCCGGCCCATGCCCATCGGCAACGGCAGTCCGCGCCCCTTGCCCCGGCCCCGCTGGCTCTCCTTCATCTGCTGCTGGAATTGCTTCAGCCCCTCCAGCGCCGCCTGCTGCTCGCCGTAGCCCCGGTTCGCGTCCTTGCCCTGCATCCGCTGCGCCGCCTCGCCCATCCGCCGGCCAATCTCGTCCATCTGGTCTCCCGCCTCCTGGCCGAAGATGGGCGCCATCTGCTCCATGTCCTGCATCTGCTGGCGCAGCTCCCGCGCCTTCTGCTCCAGCGACTGCTGCTGCTGGGCCAGCTGCTGCAACTGCTGCTTCTCCTGCTGCCCCATCTGCGAGCCCGGCGGCGGGAAGAGCGACTGCAGCTTGCGGTTCACGTCCTCCACCGTCCTCGCGTCCTTCTCCAGCTGCTCGGCCAGCTGCGCCGACTGCTGGCGCACGTCGTCCGGGTTGCCGTACAGCTCGTCCAGCGCGCGCTGCTGCTCCCCGTAGCTGGACAGCTGCTGCGCCGCCTCCGACGCCCGCTGCGCCGCCTCCGCCGCCAGGTCGAAGTCATCCACCTTCAGCGCGTTCTTCGCGTTCTCCAGCTCCGCCTGCGCCTCCTCCAGCGGCCGCGACGCCCGGCTGTTGAGCTCGTCCGGCTTCAGCTCCTGGTAGTGCTTCTGCACCTGCTCCAGCTGGCGCTGCAGCTCCTCCTTCATCCCCCGGCCCTTCTCCGCCAGCCGGTCCTTGTTCTGCTGCCGCGCCTGGTCTCGCAGCGCCTTGGTGGCGTCCGCCACGCGCTGCTGCTCCTGCGCCGTCTTCTGCAGCTCGTCCATGAACTCGCCGAACTTCCTGGCCAGCTCCGGGTACTGCTCGTTGCCGAACTCGTCCTGCGCCTCGTTCAGGCCGTTGAGCATCTCGTCCATCTGCATGGACAGCTCCTGAAGCTTCGCGAGCGCCTCGTCCGTCTTGCCCTCGCGCATCAGCCGCTCCACCTCGTCGAGCGCGCTCTGCATGTCCTGGTCCTTCATCATCTCCTGGAGGGCCTCGGCGTTGAGGTGCTCGTCCCGGATGCCCTGGCGCATCTCCGCCATGCGCTGCATCAGCTCGTCGATGCGCTTGCGCACCTGTTGAATCTGCTGCATCACCTGCTCGCGCACCTGCTCGTCCGGGTTCTGCTTGTACTGCTCGATGAGGTTGGCTAGCTCGCGCCGCTCGGAGGCCAGCTGCCTGGCCAGCTCCTGCAGGGCCTCCAGCTTCTGCCGGTCCAGCAGCGACTCCAGGTAGAGGATGTCCTTCTCCAGCTCGGCGATCTCCTCCTCCACCAGCACGCCCAGGCGGGCGCCGGTGCCGAAGTCATCGCCGCCCGTGCGGCGCTGCTGGGTGCGCAGGTAGATGCGCCGCAGGTCCCCGGTGGCGCGCACCCTGGGGCCCAGCGTCTGCGCCACGTTGGCGAGCGCCGCGACGAGCTCGGCGGGGTTGTCCCGCTCGCGGCCCAGCTCCTGGGCGAGCGCGCGCATGTCCGTCACCAGCGTCTGCCCGCTGGTGTCCACCGTCTGCGCCGCCGTCACCTTCTGCACGTCCTTCGTCTTGTCCCGGTCCGGGCCCTCCATGCGGTCCGCCAGGTGGTCCACCATGCGGCCCCAGAGCGCCTCGGCCTTCTGCAGGGCGGCGCGGCGGTGCTCGGCGGCGCTGTAGACGCGCAGCACCTGCGTGCGGCTCACGCCCCGCTTGGGGCCCTCCACCGCGTCGTTGTCCTTCGCCTCCACGTAGTAGGAGATGCGGTCCCCCGCGTCCACCTTCAGCGAGCCCAGGTCCCACGTATAGGTGCCCTTGTCGCGCCGCCCGTCCTCGCGGGGCAGGGGAATGCGCGTCTCCTCCTTCGCCCCCGGCGTGCGGAACACGAGCGCCAGGCCGTTGAGGCCGTAGTCGTCGCTGGCCTCGTACTTGAGCGTCACCTTCTGGCCCGGGTCGATTTCAATCTCCGCCGCGGGCGTGAGCAGCGTCACCTGGGGCGGGGTGTCCGCCTCCACGTTGAGCGGGATGTCCGGGCCGGTGGCGATGGCCTTGCGGCCCGTGCCGTAGAAGACGAAGTGGTAGTTGCCGGTCTTCTTCGTCACGAAGGTGCCGGTGAGCTCGCGCTTGCCGTTGACGGTGAGCGGGAGCGTCTCGCCATTGACGACGAGCTCCGCGCGCTCCACCTCGCGGTCCGAGCGCGTCTTGAGCAGCACCTCGGTGCCGGCCGGGGCGCTGATTTCACCGTTGGTGCCCGGCACGGTGCGCGGGGCCATCCCCGTGTAGGCCGGGTAGCGGTACGTCAGCTCGATGTCGCCGGTGATGGGCTCGCGCTGCTCTGCCCGCACCCTCTGCCGCGCGGAGCTGAGCGCCTTGTCCCACCCGGCGCGCCAGGACGCACCAGCCAGGCCCAGCACCCCCATCAGCACGAGCGCCACGCCACCCACCGCGAGGCCCGTGTGCTTGAGGCGCGTGGAGTCCACCACCGTGCCCGGGTCCACCTGGGCGGCGCGCAGGTCCATCTGCCGCAGGAAGGCCTCGGCGAGCTCCGCCGAGTGCTGGGGCTGCCGGCCGCGCTCGCGCGACAGCTCCACCGCGGCGAGCACGTCCAGGGACAGCTGCGGCTGGCGCTCGCCGATGAGGCGCGCGGTGCGCTGGTCATCGCCCACGGTGCGCAGGGAGAGCCACACGCCGAAGGCACAGGCCACGAGCGCGCCGGCCACCGGGGAGAGCAGCAGCAACCAGCGGCCGGCCGCCGGGGCGGCGAGGGCCAGGAAGCCACCGGCCACGGCCAGCACCAGCAGGGTGGCGGTGCCCAGCAGCGCGCCTTGCAGCCAGAGCTGGCGGCGTTGGCGGGCACGGACCGCGGCGAGCAGCCGCTCCACGCCCGGCGAGCGCGGCTCCGCCTCGGGCGCCGGAGGCGGGGCAGGGGGCTGCGGGGGAGGCGGAGGCGGGAGCTCCGCGCCTGGGGTTTGCGGGGATTCGAGGTTCACGCTGTCACGTCCGCTCGGTCGCGTGGCAACCCATGGCCGGGCCGCCTATTTCCCAAATCTGTAGCAGGCCCGAGCGCACGGCGCGTCCCCCTGTCCACCGGGGGGGTTGCTTCCGGTGCCGGGTGTCCGCCGGTGGAAGCTTGACGGCTGACCAGGAAGCCGGGGGGTTCAGCGGCTGGCGCTCTTCGAGGAGGCCAGCTCGCCCGCGTCTCCCGCCGGCCCTTGCTCGTCGTCCTTGGGCGAGTGGCCGGTGGGGTGGTCCTGGGGCTCCCCGGCGCCCAGCTCCTGGGCGAGCGCCATCAGCACCTCCTGGGCGTTCTGCAGGCGGGCGCGCGGCACGCGGGAGATGGCCCGCTGCACGGCGCTCTCCACGGTGCCCTCGGACGGCACGTCCAGCGCGCGGCCCGCGTCGGTGAGGGCGAAGAGCGCCTTGCGCCCGTCGAGCGGATCCGACTTGCGCTCGAGCAACCCGCGCTTCTCCATCCGCTTGAGCACCCCCGTCAGCGTGCTGGGGTGCACGTGCATGATCTGCGCGAGCCGTCCCGCGGTGATGCCGGGGAAACGGCCCACCAGCCGGAGCACCAGCCGCTGCGGGCCCGTCAGCCCCAGCGTGGCCTCCATTCGCTTCGACGTGGATTGCAGACCGTGATCCACCGCCCAGAGCAGGCGCATGAATTCCAACACTTCGCCAAGGGGGGGGCCTTTGGACTTGTCCGCTTGGGTGGCCTCGGTGGCCTCGTCAGTGGGCTTCATTTCTACAGTGTCCCCCAAATTCTACCTTCCTGTCGCGTACTCCCTCCCGGACAGGTAGTTCATCCAGGCCTTCCCTGCCTGGAAAATGCATTGCCCGGCGGGCCAGGGCGGGCTAGGGCGCGCGCGCTCCCACCAGGGGAGACGCCATGCCTTCGTTTGACTCCATACTTTCAGCCATTCCCGAGCCGGACACCAGGGCGGCGCGGCGGTGTCAGGCACTTCTGGACGAAAAGACGAAGCCGAGGGGGAGCCTGGGGAGGCTGGAGGAGCTGGCCTGCCGGTTCGCCGCGCTGACGGGCAGGCCGGTGCCGCCGTTGCCGGGCAAGGCGGTGGTGGTGATGGCGGCGGACCACGGGGTGGTGGAGGAGGGGGTGAGCGCCTATCCGGCCGAGGTGACGGGGCAGATGGTGGCGAACTTCGCGAGAGGCGGGGCGGCCATCAACGCGCTGGCGAGGCAGGTGGGGGCGCGGGTGGAGGTGGTGGACGTGGGGGTGCGCCACCCGGTGGAGGGGCTGGAGGGGGTGAAGGTGCGGCGGGTGGGGCCGGGGACGGCGAACTTCACGCGGGGGCCGGCGATGACGCTCGCGCAGGCGCGGGCGGCGCTGGAGGTGGGGGTGGAGGTGGCGGTGGGGCTGGCGGACGAGGGCGTGGGGCTGGTGGGGCTGGGGGAGATGGGGATTGGGAACACGACGGCGTCGAGCGCGCTGACGTGCGTCTTCACGGGGCTGGCGCCCGAGGCGGTGGTGGGGCGGGGGACGGGGGTGGACGACGCGGGGCTGGCGCGCAAGGTGGAGACGGTGAGGCGGGGGCTGGAGGTGAACCGGCCGGAGGCGGCGCGGCCGTTGGAGGCGCTGGCGAAGGTGGGGGGCTTCGAGCTGGCGGGGCTGGCGGGCGTGGCGTTGGGCGCGGCGTCGAGGCGGGTGCCGGTGATGATGGATGGCTTCATCGCCTCGGTGGCGGGGCTGGTGGCGGCGAGGTTGTGTCCCCAGGTGACGCCGTACCTGCTGGCGAGTCACCTCTCGGTGGAAGTGGGGCACGCGCGGGTGCTGGAGTTGCTGGGGCAGCGGCCGCTGCTGGACTTGGGGCTGAGGCTGGGGGAGGGCAGTGGCGCGGCGCTGGCATTTGGCCTGGTGGACGCGGCGCTCCGGGTGCTGCACGAGATGGAGACGTTCACCGGGGCGAGGGTGACGGACGTTCCGCCTCGCGCGGGGACGTGAGCGCGTGCGCTGCGCGCCTGGGTGAAGCAGGGGTCGGCTCAGAAGAGGCTCTTGAGCATCCCAGCACCGTCCAGCACCGCACGCACGTGGTCGGCCAGGGCGACGTGCGCCGGCTCGTGTCCGTTGAAGCGTTCCGGCGTGAGGATGATGAGAGAGCCCTGGTCCTCCATCGGCTCGACGCGTACGGGCTCGGGCAGGGGCGGCACCTCGCCCATCCGGTGTGAGAAGTACATCAACCAGCCCGTGTAGGGCTGGCCCACGGGATGCTCTCGCACCCGCTGATAGGCGTCCGAGAAGACGACACCACAGTCAGGCTCCCAGGCCAGCACCATGGCGCGGAGGAGTCTGGCCAGTACAGGCACGGTGAGCACTCGCTCCGAGCCCGGCTCCTCCCTGGGCAGATTGAGCAAACAATTGTTCAAGGACCCCACGGCGTCATAACCACAGGTGAACCTGACCGCGCCACCCCGCTCATCCTCTTCATGCCCCGTCCAGGCTCCAAGCATGAAGCCGACATTTCCGAGCCTGTATCCCCTCTTCTTGAAGAAGCGTGTGAATGTTTCGGCGGAGGGCTCGAATCGAAGCTGGAGCGCCTTCTTGCGCGAGTCCGCTTTTTCGAACCAGCGGGTGTAGATGGGATCGCACTCCGAGAGCAGGCGGAAGAAGGTCTCGGCCCGTCGGGCACACACCTCCGCGGACTCCACCCGGCATCCCCAATAGACAGCGGCGTCGTAGGTATCCATCGTCTGAGACACGCCCGAGGGCTACGGCGGTGTGTAGACCACGTCAATGCCCCTGATGCTTTCCTTCTGGAACAACCCCTTGAGGATGTCCACCATCCTGGGTTCCGCGACATGCCAACGGATGGGGGTGCCGTTGGCCACCCGGCTCTGCCGCCTGGCCTGTCTGATGAGCCTCTCGGCCCCCTTGAAGTACTTTCTTGCCTTGAGGTCCGCATCGAAGTGCTTGTCGTAGCCCAGGCCCTTGGTCTCCTTCAGGACGCGCTGGTTCAGGTCGAAGCCATCGAAGTCGGCCTTCTCGCCGTTGCGCCACACGCGGTACACCCAGCCCGCGGGCGCCTTCGTTACCTTGTGCTGGAAGGCGCGTGAGCGCGGCGACATCCGCTCGTTCTTGGGCACCCACTGCCCCGGCCCGCCCACCGGCGGCACCCAGCCGCCACCTCCGCCCGAGCCCACCTTGGCCAGGTGCAGGCCCCAGGTGACGCCCAGCCCCTGGCCCGCCATCGTCACGGCCCGCCCGGGCACCGCCACCAGCCGCAGCACCAGCTCGCCCCGCTTCGTCAGCGTCAGCAGCGGCACCGACAGCCGGCCGAGCTTCTCGCCCCACCCCACCGCCTTCACCGCCCCCGCTCCCGACGTCCCCACCGCCAGCAGCACGTTGGCCAGCAGCCGCGACACCTCTCGCACCTGCTCGCCCCGAGGCCTCTGGCGGAAGGCCTCCCGATACTCGGGCGCGTTCTGGAAGAGCACGCGCACCGCTTCCGGCAGCCGCGCCAGTCCCTCCAGACTCTCGCCGGGGTGGAACACGAGTTGGCCCAGGCTCTCGAGCGTGTCCACCAGCGCCAGCCCCGCTCCCTCCAGCGCGGGCAGCACCACGCCGTCATCCGGCACGTAGGGGCCGAGGGGCTTCACGCCACGGGGCACCTCCAGCCCCGTGTCCACCGGCCACAGTTGCCCGTCCTCCACCGCGTAGAAGGGGCCCACCTCGTAGCGGCCCGCCCGTAGCGTACCGTCCTCGGCCAGCCGCACTTCGCCGGCCCGCTGCACCGCCTCGCCCGTCACCGCCCGCACCAGGTAGCCGTCCGGGCGCACCACCCGCAGCCGGTGGAAGCGGTCCATGCGCGCGTGCAACTCCTCGCGCGTCACCGGCCTTTCGCCCGTGGCCACCTCCAGCAGCAGGTGCGCCGCCATGCGCTGGCGGGGAAACTCCCCCAGTCCCGCCTCCGCCTCCAGCAGGTGCCCCAACAGCCGCATTGCCTGCTGGGGCGACAGGGTGCTGCCGTCTTCCGGCAACACCTCGGGGGACACGCCCACCTGCACCAGCAGGCCCTGGAAGTGGTCCACGCTGAAGGGCACTGCCCAGGGGCGCCCGTCCCCCACGCCATCCCTCCAGCCCACGAGGCCCTCGTCCTCCAGCGGCGCGTCTTCCCCTCGCACCGGGCGGCGCCTCCGCGAGCCGGACTCGTCCCCAGGCGCGTCCGCCCTCATGGCCGGGGCACCGAGCCCCTCGTCGACATCGTCCTCCGGGTCATCCTCCTCGTCGGGCGGAGGTGAGTCCCCGGGCGGCACCGCCGTCCGGACGGCGTCCACCACGGGCCCGTACGGGCGCGCATGCGTGGAGAATGCGGGCGTCAGGCGGCGGGAGCCGTGTCCGGGGAGCAGCCCGGCCAGCGGCGCGCCCGTGGCGCACCCGCCCAGCACCAGCAGGGCCCACGTCAGCACCACACGGCTGGAGCACCAGCGCCCGGCAGGCAGCCCTTGGGGCGAAGGCAGACTCATGTGGCCGCGCTCACTCCCATCCACACCTGCCAGGCCATGAAGGCCAGGTAGAGCACGAGCAGCAGCAGTCCCTCGGGCCGGGTGATGGTCCAGTCGAAGCTGACGGACAGGGGGAAGAGCAGCAGGGTGAAGCCCAGCAGCACCAGGAGGATGGACATTCCTCCCGCCGGCAGCGGCACGGTGGCCATCACCGCCACCGTCCCCAGGATGAGCAGCAGGTTGAAGATGTTCGAGCCGATGATGTTGCCGAGGGCCATGTCCGCCTGGCCGCGGCGCATCGCGATGAGGCTGGTGAAGAGCTCGGGCATGGTGGTGGCCAGCGAGACCACGGTCAGCCCGATGAGCTGCGAGGACATGCCGAGCGCCCGGGCCGCGCCGACCGCCCCCATCTCGCCCAGCTTGCCTCCGAAGCCCAGCAGCGCGAGGCCGCCGGCCACCATGGCGGAGGCGAGCTGCCACGAGACGACGGGCTCGCGCTTCGCCACCTCCCGGAGGTCCTCGGCGAGCTCGGCGCCCACCTGCGCGGGCTTCCTCGCCGAGCGCAGCAGCATGGCCAGGAAGAGGCCGAAGCCCGCGATGAGCACCAGGCCGTCCACGCGCGACAGGCCGGGGCGCTCCGCCTCCAGCATGGGCGGCAGCAGGGCGAGCACCAGCAGCACCACCACCGCGCCGAGCAGCGCGGGCAGCTCCCGCCGCAGCAGCGAGGACTGTACCTTCATGGGCCGCACCAGCGTCGACAGGCCGAGAATCAGGCCCATGTTGGTGAGCGAGGAGCCCATCATGTTGCCGAAGGACAGCGCCGTGTCGCCACCGGACGCGGCCGCCACGTTGAGCGCGAGCTCCGGGGCCGAGGTCCCGAAGGCCACCAGGGTGAGGCCGATGGTGAGGGGCCGCACGCCACGGCGCTCCGCGAGGGCCACCGCGCCCTTGACGAGCAGGTCCCCGCCGAGCAGCAGCAGCACGACGCCCGCCGCGAAGAGGCCCAGGGAGGTCAGCAGTCCCGTTTCCATGGGCCCTGTCCTATCCGAAACCGGCGCCTATGCGCGGTGGGGATGTTCAGGTTTCTTCGTCGGGCAGCAGCGTGAGGAGCAGCTCGTCGTCGGGACCGAGCGGGCGCCAGCCAGGTGGTGGCGGTGTGGCTCGGAGTGCTGCTCTGGCCCTCTCGACGCGCTTCTCATGGGTTTCAGGGGTGTAGGCAGACCACGAGCCGAGCGCCAGGGCGATCTCTCCACGGGTTGCGTCGTCCATGACGGACGGCCAGCCTTCAGGGAGGCTCTGGAACAACATGCGTACGAGCATACTGCGCACCAGACGAGTGACCTGCTTGTGCCGCTCCGCCTCGGCGAGCAACCCACTGAACACCTGCACCCCGGCGATATCGTCCGGACCAAGCTCCTCGGCCAGCTCCACCAACGAGGCCGTAGGGCGAGCCTCGGCGAAGGCGGTGAGTGAATCGTAACCCCGCTCGCGGACCCGCTCGTACAGGCGTGCCTTGATGTTGCCCTGCCACGCACGTCCGTCGCTCATCGCCCTCTCCTGCTGATGAAGTTCATCGGGATTGCGTACTCCTTCATGCGCTCCGCGACGTTCTTGAGTATTTCATTTCGTGTCAACATCCGTCCGGCGTCGATCTCGGCATCGCGCAGTGCCTTCATGATCATCCGGTTCCACTCACCGGGCCAGGTGCGCCCCAGCTTCCAGTTCCCCCCACCATGGATGGCTTGGTGATGAGCCTGCTCCAGCCTGACGCAGAACTGGTCGATATCCATCTCGCCGGTGAAGCCGCGCTTGTTGAACCACTCGCGGAACTCTTGCGGCATGACGTGGTGCCCTGGTGGCTCGGCCATGCCGGCTCCCGCCTTGTCCGTCACGCGCATGCCGCGCACTTCCGGCCCCTCGCCCAGGGCCTCGCGCACGCCGCGCGGCAGCTCCCCGTGCGCCATCATCACCTGGCCGGCCTGTATCCGTACCGCCGCGCTGACGGCGGGAAGTGACAGGACGCCGGCCCGCACCAGCCGCTGCATCATCTCCACCCACTCGGCGGAGACGACAACGCGCGTGCCCATCATCACTCCGTGCGAGCCCACCATGAAACCCATGCCCAGCGTGACGGGAGCCGCCGCGCGCAGCGCGGGCAGGGTGAACTTCAGCGCCGACACCAGGGTGAGCGCCTCCGCGGCCTCCTTGAGCACCAGTATCTTCTGGAGGGTCTCCGCTCCCTTGCGCACGGTCTCTCGCAATGCCGCGAACTCGCGGGTGAGGTGGCCCACCAGGGCGGGCATGTCCTCCGCCGCCGCCTCCACCCGCGCGGGCTCCAGCGAGGAGAGCGCCGTCAGGGCGGGCTCGAGCAGCGTCTGGAAGCGCTCCATGTCCACGTACAACCACTCCACGCTGTAGAGGCGGCGGGAGAGCGCGTCGTCGGTGAGGAGGAGGAAGTCGAACCAGACGGCCAGCAGCAGGGAGCCGAGCATGGCGGCCTCCAGCCGGGGACCGGCCAGTCGCAGCAGGGCCAGATGCATGTCCGGGTCCTCCACCTGGGAGGCGGCGGTGGCCAGGCGGGTGGCGGCGGCCAGCTCGGCGTCCATCCACCGCAGCTGACGTTCCCCATATTCGATGTAGCGGACGAAGATGCCGTTGCCCGCACGAGCGATGCCCTGGTGACTGGCCCGGAGTCTGGGCAGCTCACGGGAAAGGCGGCGG
>NZ_DASUNC010000202.1:0-63752 GCF_036277355.1 Archangium sp. | reverse complement strand
ATGCCCTGGTGGCTGGCCCGGAGTCTGGGCAGCTCACGGGAAAGGCGGCGGGTGGAGGCGGACACCTCGTCCACGGCCCCCAGCAAAGCCAGGTGGGACGCCAGGGCGCTCCCCCGTGCCTGGGTGTCCGCATCGCCCGGGTCCACCGCCGTCACCGCCTGCCGTGCCTGCTGGCGGCGGTGCAGCCGCTGTGTCCCCCCGGGCTCGGGCGAGGGCGGCTCACCCGTGCCACCCGCCCAGGCGGGCGTGGCGCCCTCGCCGTGCGTGTAGCGCAGGTTCATCCCCCGGCCGGGCGGTGGCGTCAGCGACGCGCAGGCGTTGGACAGCAGGGCCAGGGCGAGCAGCACGCCCATTCCTTGGCGAGTCCTCATCTCCTGCCGAGCCTGTCCGCCATGCCCGTTACCGCAGTGACGAAGAGGAGCTCGAACCGGGAAGTGGTTCCGCCTTCGCACCCGGCTCCGGCGTCGCCGTGGCGGGCCGGCCCAGTCTCGCGATGTCCACCGTCAGCAGCTCGTACAGCAGCACGTCCCACCACCAGAAGAAGAGCGCGCTGAACTGGATGTAGACCAGCGGCGCGTTCGTCCAGATCTGCATCGGATGGCCGAACACGCGGTCGGCGACGAAGCCCGCCAGCCACTCGCCCGCGAAGCAGACCGTGCCGGCGATGACCATCCGCTTCACCAGCCCCACGTCCCGGCGCAGGAACCAGAAGAAGTTCAGGCACCAGATGATGGTCACCGAGCCCGCCCACAGCCCCACGCTCTCGAAGGAGAACCAGTGGTAGGGCGAGCGCGGGTACGTCCACCCCGGCTCGCCGGTGAGCTTCCAGTACAGCTGGTTCTGCAGCAGCTCCACGAACCAGAAGATGGGCGTCACGTAGCTGATGTGGAACGCCAGCGAGCCCAGATACCCGGCCACCCTGTGCTGCCCGCCGTTGCCAGACGACCCCGTCTCATCCGTTGACACAGCAACCTCCTCCTCGGCCCGGCGTGCCCGTGCGCGGCACCTCGTTCCTCGCGCGAGTCTGCCACGGGTGGGCCCGCGAGAGGGTTGCAGGTGTGCCTGGGGGCTACATGGCGGACCCGGACGTGGCAGTCACCTGCCTGCTCCCATGGCAAGAGCGGGATGCGACGTCGGCGGTGCTCCGCAGCGGGCGCTGTTCGCGGTACAACAGTGTGTATGCGTACCCCCGTCGTGTATGTGGCCGGCCTGCTGGCACTCGCGCTGACCGCCGGCCCGGCCCGGGCCCAGGGCCTCGGGCTGGACCTGTCCGGTGATTCCAACACCCAGAGCAACGAGCAGCAGCAGGACTCCGGAGAGGGCACTCCTCAGGACGCCGAGCAGGGCGGGCTGGGCCTGGACCTGAGCAGCGGCACGCCCGGAGCGGACCTGCAGCCGCGCTTCGCGCTGGTGGGCCTGGACACGCCCGAGCGCGCCGGGGCCGCGGCGGCGAAGCGGTGGATGGGGTGGCTGCAGGCGGTGGCGCTGCGCACCGGCCGGGTGGCCAGGGCCTCCGAGCCCGCGGAAGTCCGCGAGCAGCTCGCGTCGGACTACGAGACCGCCCTGCGCTGCCAGGAGGCCGCGTGCTTGAGTGGACCGGCGGACACGCTCGACGCGGACCTGCTCACCACGGCGCGCCTGGCGCTGGAGGACGAGGGCTGGACGCTGCGGCTGTGGACGTATGACCGGGACCGGGGCGCGGTGGAGACGGACGTGGTGACGGGCCGCAAGCCCACCGACAGCAACTTCATCCGCGAGGCGGGCGAGGTGCTCTCCAAGCGCGTGACGGAGCTGGCCCGGCCGCGCTCGATGCTGAAGGTGTCCAGCAACGTGTCGCAGGCGGTGGTGCGCGTGGGTGAGCGCATGCTGGGCGTGGGCACCGTCGAGGCGAAGCTGCCGCCCGGCGAGGTGCAGCTCATCGTCGAGGCCGACGAGTACTCCACCTATACGAAGACGCTGACGCTCGCGCCGGGCGAGACGCAGGAGGTGGCGGTGCGGCTGGAGCTCAATGGCCCCGCGCCCGAGGGACCCCCGGCGGACGCCGTGGCGAGCGTGAAGAAGAAGAAGTCCAGCGGCCCCTCCGGCCCCTCCGTCTTCAGCCGTCCCGCCCTCTACACCACGGTGCTGGGTCTGGCGGCGGTGGGCGCGGGCGTGGCCATGGGCATGGGCCTCCAGGGCAAGGTGCGGGACGCCAACGGCGACGGGATCATGGACGTGTCTCGCGCCGAGTACCTGGCCGCCCGGCAGCAGTCGATGATCTCCACGGCGCTCATGGCGGGCGGTGGCGCGGTGGCGGGCGGCAGCCTGCTGTGGCTCCTCGTCGTCCCGGCGCGTTCCGAGCCGGTGTCCTCCTCGGTGGCCCCCGTCTCCAGCGGGAAGGGCACCAGTGGCACGGCCCTCCACTTCGTCTTTGGCGGGAGCTTCTGAACATGAAGTCCTTTTCTTCCCTCTTCTGCTGTCTGGTGCTCGCGCTGTCCGCGGCGGGCTGTTGGGTGCCGGAGCTTCCGGACGACACCCTCTTCAGCTGCGACACGGCCGAGGACTGCGCCGCCCAGGGCGTGGTGTGCGCTCCCCGCGGCGCGGGCCTGCGCGGCTACTGCTGCACGCCCACCACCGAGGTGTGCAACGGCAAGGACGACAACTGCAACGGCCAGCTGGACGACCTGACCGCGGCCAGCTGCTACACCGGCCCCGAGGGCACGAAGGACGTGGGCGGCTGCAAGGCCGGCCGCGTCACCTGCGGCGCCGACGGCTCCATGGTCTGCACCGGCGAGGTCCTGCCCGCCTCCGCCGAGTCGTGCAACGGCGTCGATGACGACTGCGACGGCGAGACGGACGAGGGCTTCAACGTCCAGACGGACATCGCCAACTGCGGCCGGTGCGGCAACGTCTGCAACGCCGTGACCCAGCTGTGCGTGGATGGGGCCTGCAAGACGCGCGGCGAGACGCTCTGTGACGACAACACCGACGACGACGGGGACGGCGCCAAGGACTGCGCGGACAGCGACTGCGACAACCAGACGCGCGTGTGCAAGGCCGGCGACACGGCCAAGAACTGCGTCTGCGTCGGCCGGGCGATTGGCGAGGCCAACTGCGGCGACGGCGTCGACAACGAGCCGGATGGATTCACCGACTGCGTCGAGGAGGAGTGCTCTGGCAAGTCGTGCGGCACCGGCTGCGTCTGCACCAACTACGTGAAGAAGGAGATCGCCTGCGGCGACGGCCTCAACAATGACGGCACCGAGGGCACCGACTGCGCGGACCCCGACTGCGCCAACCAGTCGTGCGGCGCCGGCTGCCTCTGCCAGGGCAGCAAGGCCGTGGAGACCATCTGCAGCGACGGCATCAACAACGACGGCACCGAGGGCACCGACTGCGCGGACACCGTCGACTGCAACGGCAAGGACTGCAGCGTCGCCGGGGGCTGCCTGTGCTCGGGTGGCGCCGCCACGGAGACCGTGTGCAATGACGGCCTGGACAACGACGGCAACAACGGCGCCGACTGCGCGGACAGCGACTGCTACTGGAAGAGCTTCAGTGACGGCACCCTGTGCACCAACACCGGGACCCGGGTGGAGGTGGCCTGCTCCGACGCCAAGGACAACGATGGGAACGCGGGCAGGACCGACTGCATCGTCGGCAACTCGGACTCCAACTGCGTCAGCGGTGTCTGTGGCGCGGGCTGCTCCTTCAACAACTGCGCCAAGAAGGAGACCATCTGCAACGACCGCACGGACAACGACGGCGATACCCAGACCGACTGCGCGGACAAGACGGATTGTCCCGCCGGTACCGCCTGCACCCGCACCAACGGCGCGGCGGGCACCTGCCAGAACAACGGCTCTTGCGCCTGACGGTGTGTGCTTGATTCACACCTGAGCACAGGCTCGCCCCCCGGGGCGGGCCTGTTCCCACTGATGGAACCCAGGAGGCCTTCTGCGCCCTGGGCGGGACAGAAGAGTCGTCACCCTGGCGACAACGTTGGCTGTGTGGGTTGCCGAGGAATGAGAGGATGAAAAGGTTTGCCGCCCATGCGCGGCGACGACTTCATCTCGGGCACGGTGCTCTCAGGCAGCTTCCAAGCCGCAGGCGGCTCGACGGTCGTGGACCGCGAGCTTCAGGAAGGCGACATCCTCGGCAGCTACCAGCTGGAGCGCCTGCTGGGCGAAGGCTCCATGGGCCAGGTGTTCCAGGCGCGTCACACGCGGCTGGGGCGCCAGGTGGCCCTCAAGGTGCTGCGCTCCGCCTTCTCCCATGACCGCGGCTTCGTGCAGCGCTTCTTCCAGGAGGCGCGTGCCGTCAATCAGATCAACCACGAACACATCGTGGAGATCTTCGACTTCATCGAGGACGCGGAGCACGGACGTGTCTACTGCGTGATGGAGCTGCTGCGCGGGCAGAGCCTCTCCGCCCTGCTGCAGGAGGAGAAGCTCACCCTGCAGCGCATCCGCCGCATGCTGGTGCAGGTGTGCGCGGCGCTGGGCGCGGCGCACCAGCTGGGGGTGGTGCACCGGGACGTCAAGCCGGACAACCTCTTCGTGGCCCACAAGGCCGGGCAGCAGGACTTCGTGAAGGTGCTCGACTTCGGGGTGGCCAAGCTGCTCACCGCCGAGAACACCAGCGGTACGCTGGATGGCACCATCATCGGCACGCCCACGTACATGTCGCCGGAGCAGGCCGCGGGCCTGCCGGTGGACCACCGCGCGGACATCTACGCGGTGGGCACCGTCCTCTACGAGCTGCTCGGCGGACGGCCGCCCTTCCAGGCCTCCAACTTCGGCCAGCTCATGGTGAAGATCCTCACCGAGCCGCCCCCCGCGCTGCCCTCGCACACGCCCGCGGGAGAGCCGGTGCCGCAGGTGCTGGCCCAGCTCGCCCTGCGCTGCCTGGCCAAGGAGCCCGCGGACCGGCCGCGGCAGCTCGCCGAGGTCATCACCGCGCTGCTGTCGGACACGGGGACGGAGCCGCGGGCCCCCCAGCTCTCCGAGGACGAGCGTCCCACCCAGCCCATGGCGGTGCCCGCGGCCCTGTCCGGTGCGCGGCGCCCCTGGCCGCTGATCGCCTCGGGCATGGTGGCCCTGGCGCTCGCGGGGCTGGTGCTCTCGTGGGGCGTGCGGCGGGGTGCCACCTCCGGGGCGCACGAGGTGGCCGCGCGGGCCCCCGTCACCCTCGCCACCGGGCACGAGGAGCCGCCCGGCGCGTCCGCCCCGCTCGAGGCGCCGCTCGTCCAGGAGGCGGAGCCGCGGACGGGCCGCAAGCAGGCGCGCGACTCCGTCCGCCCCGCTGTCCACCGCAAGCAGAACCCCGGAGTGCGCGATGACGTCATCGATCCGTTCGCTCGCTGAGCGCTCCCTGCTGCCGGTGCTGGTGGCGGTGGCGCTCGCCGTGTCGCCCCTGTCCGCGCGCGCCGCGAACGGGGAGGTGGGCGCCCACGTGGAGTCGCAGGCCCGCGCCAGGTTCTCCGAGGGCAACATCGCCTACGACCTGGGCGAGTTCCAGAAGGCCCTGGACGCCTACAGCGAGGCGTACCGGTTGATGCCGCTGCCGGGCTTCCTCTTCAACATCGCCCAGTGCCACCGGCAGATGGGCCGTCCCGAGCGCGCCGGCTTCTTCTACCGGCGCTACCTGACGCTCTCCAAGGAGGAGCCGTCCAACGCCGCGCTGGCGCGGGAGCTCATCGCGGAGATGGACGAGGCGGTGCTCCGGGAGCAGGAGCGGCGCCAGGCGCGCGAGGAGACGGCGCGGGAGCAGGCGAAGGCCGCGGCGCTGCGGGCCCAGGCCGAGGCGATCGCCGCGCGCCGTGTCCAGCAGGGCGAGGGCAAGCGCGCCCTGGTGCCCGGCGCGAGGACCTCCGCGCGGACCGAGGCCCAGGTGAAGGGAGACAGCGTGCTGACGAAGTGGTGGGTGTGGGCGGGGGCGGGCGCCGTGGCGGTGCTCGCCGGCGGCGTCATCTACGCGGCCACCGCTCCCCAGCCGCGCCCCACCACGCTGGGCACCGTGCGTTAGCCGCAGCCGGGGGCCCGGGCCCCGCTCAGGCCGGGGTCTCCCGGGAGCCGCCCCGCTGGTGGGCCATCATCAGCGCGGCCGTGTGGCCCATGCGGGTGTGGAAGCTCTCGGCGTCGTGGAAGGTGAGCCGCACGTCGCCCAGCTGCAGCTGCATGCCGGACTCCAGCGGCAGGTGCTGCCCGGGCCGCATCCGCTTGCCGCCGAGCATCGCCGGCCCGCCCTGGGCCAGCGCCTCCACCGTCCAGCTCCCGTCGGGCTGGGGGTGGAGCGCCAGGTGCTCGCGCGACACCGTGGCGTCGTTGATGACGAAGACGTTGTGCGAGGCCCGCCCCAGCGTCAGCGTGTCCTTCCCCGGCGCCACGGCCAGCTCGAAGCACATGGCATCCCCCGACGGCAGGCAGTCGCGGAGATCCGAGGTGGGCAGCCGGGTGGTGCCGTGGTTCTGCTCGCTGTTCTCCGGAACGTTCCAGACCCCGGCTTCCCACACCAGCCAGCAGTGCGGGTAGCGGGCCCGGAACTTCTCCT
This sequence comes from Archangium sp., assembly GCF_036277355.1. Lineage (GTDB taxonomy): Bacteria > Myxococcota > Myxococcia > Myxococcales > Myxococcaceae > Archangium. The sequence continues at coordinate 57,221 of NZ_DASUNC010000202.1, read as the reverse complement.
TGAGTGCGAGGTGCTGCCGCACGAGCAGCGAGAGCAGCAGGGAGCGCGCCATGAGGGGAGAGAAACACCTCCGGCGTCTGATCGCCACTGCTTCGGGTGTCCGGAGTCGCCGGGTTGTCCAAGAGTGCGCGTTTGAGAGGGGCGTTTTCGGCCGAAAGCAGGCGTCCAAACGGCTGGCACGGATTTTCACCCGGCCCACCTCCGGCGTAAGGTGTCACTTGAATGTTTCAGTGTGCTTCACGCCGTTGTCACCAGGCGGGAGCCCACTGCGCAGGTCCAACCCCCAACCCCCCCAGGAACTGCATGCGCAATCACCCCCGCCATCTCCTGGCACTGTTGAGTGCAGGACTTCTCCTGCTCTCGGCGTGCACCCCGCCCGAGGAATGCGGCAATGGCCGCGTCGAGGGCAAGGAACAATGTGACGACGGCAACACCGCCAACGGTGACGGCTGTTCGAAGAGCTGTACCACCGAGAGCGCGCCGGCCGTCTGCGGCAATGGAGAGCAGGAGGTCGGCGAGGCGTGTGACGACGGCAACCAGGTGGACGGTGACGGTTGCCAGAACGACTGCAGCATCACCACGCCGGATCAGGAAGTGCTGGCCGTGTGCGGCAACGGCAAGCGGGAGATCTCCGAGGCGTGCGACGACGGCAACACGACGGACGGTGACGGGTGCGAGAGCACCTGCGTGGTCACCCGTCCGGCGCCGCAGCAGTGCAACTGGACGGTGAAGGCAGAGGAGCAGCCGACGGCCGGTGAGACCTGCAAGGTGCTCGCTGGTACCGGCACGGCGCGCCTCTACAAGGGCGTGGTGCTGATGGATGGCAAGACGCTCAATGGCGGCCAGGTGCTGGTGGACGACAAGGGCATCATCCAGTGCTCGGCGTGCGACTGCTCGGGCACGGCGGGGGCGGACACCGCCACGGTCATTGCCTGCCCGCAGGGCGTCATCTCCCCGGCGCTCATCAACGCGCACGATCACATCGACTACCAGAAGGCGCCGGAGGCCGGGCGTGCGGAGCGCTACGAGCACCGCCACGACTGGCGTGTGGGCGGGGCCGCGCATGACGGGCACACCAAGCTGTCCGCGGGCTCCACGGCGGCGGACCTCGGCGTGCGCTGGGCCGAGCTGCGCCAGGTGATGGCCGGCACCACCGCCATCGCCAGCAGCGGCGGCCGTCCCGGCTTCCTGCGCGATCTGAACTCCTCGGGCACGGCCCAGGAGGGCCTCGCCGAGCCGGAGCTGAACTTCCAGACGTTCCCCATCGGTGACTCCGGCGGCGAGGAGCTGTCGAGCGGGTGCAACTACAGGACGAGCCTCGACACGCCGAGCGAGATTCCGCCCCTGTCGGCCTACCTGCCGCACATCGCCGAGGGCATCGCGGAGTCGGCGCGCAACGAGTTCCGCTGCCTCTCCGGTGAGGGCACGGGCAGCCAGCAGCTGCTGGCGTCGAACACGGCCATCATCCACGGCATCGGTCTCACGGCGGCGGACATCGCCAAGATGGCCGCGAAGGGCACGGGCCTCATTTGGTCGCCGCGCTCCAACATCTCCCTGTACGGCGAGACGGCCATGGTCACCGCCTACAAGCAGCTGGGTGTGAACATCGCGCTGGGCACGGACTGGCTGCAGTCGGGCTCGATGAACATCCTGCGCGAGCTGCGCTGCGCCAGCTACCTCAACGAGGTGCACTACTCGCGGACCTTCACCGACGAGGAGCTGTGGCGGATGGTCACGGCGAACGCCGCGGACCTGACGGAGACCTGGGAGAAGATTGGCCGCATCGCCCCCAAGAAGGTGGCGGATCTGGCCATCTTCAAGCTCAAGACCTTCGCCTACTCCCCGCACCGCGCCGTCATCGAGGCCCGGCCGGACGACGTGGTCCTCACCGTGCGCGGCGGCAAGCCGCTCTTCGGCGACAAGGCGGTCGTGGCCGCGCTGACCGTGGGCGCGACGGAGCCCTGTGAGGACCTTCCCATGTGCGGCAGTGCCAAGGCGGCGTGCGTGAAGTCCGAGACGGGCAAGACGCTGGCCGAGCTGAGGGAGGTCAACAAGAGCGCATACGAGCTGTTCTTCTGCGCCGATGTGACCCCGACGAACGAGCCCTCCTGCGAGCCGCAGCGCACGGCCACCGCCCCGGTGGCCGCCTCGCAGAATGGCTCCACCGTCTACAGCGGCATCCGCCGGCTCGCCGACTTCGATGGTGACGGCGTCGCCAACGCCGAGGACAACTGCCCCATCGTCTTCAACCCCATCCGCCCCCTGGACGACCGCAAGCAGGCGGATACCGACGGCGACGGCGTGGGTGATGCGTGCGACCCGTGCCCGCTGGAGGCCGGTGTCTCCACCTGCACCGCGCCCAACCCGGCGGACGAGGACGGTGATGGCAAGTTCAGCCCCGGTGACAACTGCCCCGGTGTGGCCAACCCGGAGCAGACGGACACGGATGGCGATGGCCGCGGTGACGCGTGCGACGCGTGCCCCAACGCCAACCCGAACGACGTGCTCTGCTCGGTCTCCCTCTACGACGTCAAGCGGCCGGTGTCCGGCGCCATCCCGCTCATGGGCTACACCGTCACCATTCCCAAGGCGGTGGTGACGGCCATCGCGGGCAACAGCTACTACGTCCAGATTCCCACGGCGGAGCTGACCTCCGGCCCGGACTGGTCCGGCGTCTACGTCTTCTCCTCGTCCTCCACCGCCGCCAAGCCCGCGGTGGGCGATCTCATCGAGATCAAGACGGCCCTGGTGAAGGACTACTTCGGGCAGCTCCAGCTCAACAACGTCACCTTCACGAAGCTGGGCACCGCCCCGCTGCCGGCGCCCGTCGCCGTCTCCCCCTCCGATGTGAACACGGGCGGCTCGCGCGCCGCGGCGCTCGAGAGCGTGCTGGTGGAGGTCACCAACGTCTTCGTGTCCAAGCAGGAGCCCACCCCGGGCACGGCCGACTACGCGCCCACGTACGAGTTCGTCGTGGACACCCGGGCGGATGGCACGGAGACGCAGGGCCTGCGGGTGAACGATCTCATGTACCGCCACCCCATGCCCGAGGTGGGCACGGAGTTCCGCCGCGTGCGCGGCATCCTCGAGTGGCGCAATGGCAACTCCAAGCTCGAGCCGCGCAGCGCGGACGATCTGCTCCTGCCTCCGCCGCCCCTGGCCTCCTTCGGGCTGCCCTCCACCCCGTTCATCCGGGTGAATCCCGCGTGTGACCCCAACGGGTGCTCGATCATCGGGCCGGCGAAGCTCCTGGTGTCGCTGCCGGCGGCCTACGGTGAGGACGTCGAGGTCACCGTCACCTCGTCCGACACGGCCAGCCTGCGGGTGGCTCAGAGCGGCAAGGTGATCATCCCCAAGGGGCAGCTCAGCGCCGAGGTGAAGCTCATCCCCGTGGCCATGGCGAGCAGTGTGACGCTGAAGGCCACGATGGGTGCCTCCTCGAAGGAGACCACGGTGCGCGTGCTGGGCGCCGCGGAGCAGCCCAGGCTCACCACGCTCGCCCCGGGCCGCATCGTCACCGCCGCGTCCAACGACGTGACGCTCCTGGCGACCCTGGATATCCCGGCTCCGGCGGGCACCACCCTCGAGCTCGAGGTGTTGCCCACGGAGCTCGGCACGATCGATCCAGTGACGGTGGGCACCGACAGCCTCCTGGTCCCCTTCACCTTCAAGACGTCCGCGGCGCCTGGCACCGGCCCGGGGACGCTCACCGCCCGGGTGGCGGGCACCACCGCGTCCCAGAGCTCCACCATCGAGCTGGCCACCGCCAGCCTCCCGGAGATCGTCAGCATCACCCCGAGCCCGGTCGCCGTCTTCCAGGGCACCACCCAGCCGTTCACGGTGACGCTCAGTGGGGCGGCTCCGGGAGACATGCTCGTGCGGCTGGTGGCGACGCCTCCCACGGCGGGAGCGGCCTTCGGGACGGTGCCCCTCACGGTGCCGGTGGCCTCGGGGGCCAGCACGGCCGTCTTCGACTTCACCGCGGATGCCACGGGCAGTGGCACGGGCACCATCAAGGCCTCGCTCGGCGCGAAGGAGGTCACCGCCAACGTGACGGTGCGTCTGCCCTTCCCGAGGATCGCCAGCATCACCCCCGCCCAGGCCAAGCTCGTTCCCAAGGCCTCGCGCACCTTCACCGTGACGCTCGACAAGGCGGCCGAGACCGACGGCTTCACCGTGCTGCTCGCCCTCACGCCTCCTGAGCTGGGCACCCTCAACGCGGCGACCGCGACCATCGCCTCGGGCGCCAAGACGGTGGATGTGACGTTCACCGCGGGCGAGCAGGAGGTGACGGGCAAGCTCGTGGCCTCCAACACCCTGGGCGCGGGCAGCTCGGCCACGGCCAACATCGAGGTCGCGGCGCTGCCTCCGCACGTGGTCATCAGCGAGATCTCCGCGCGCGGCGGCCCCACGAGCACCAGCCCGGACGAGCAACAGGACGAGTTCGTGGAGCTCTACAACCCGTCCAGTGAGCCCGTGGACCTGAGCGGCTGGAAGCTCCAGTACAAGAGCGCGGGCGGGACGACCTACGGCAGCTCGAACACCTACACCATCCCGGACGGCAAGAGCATCCCGGCGTATGGGTACTTCCTGCTCGCCAACGGGAACTACCGTGGCGCCGTCACCCCGGATGCGACCCACGCGCTCAACATGTCGGGCTCGGCGGGCGCCCTGCGCATCGGCAAGCCCGAGGTGGGCGCGTCGCTCGATGACCCGAACGCGGTGGATACGCTCGGCTACGGCTCCACCGCCGTGGGTTCCGAGACCAGGTACGGCCCCGCGCACCCGTCTCCGGGCGGCAGCCTCGAGCGCAAGGCGCTCGCCACCTCGACGGCCGCCACGATGGCCACGGGCGGCGCCGACGCGGCGAAGGGCAACGGCTACGACTCCAACGACAACTCGGTGGACTTCCTGCAGCGCACCACGCGCGATCCGCAGAACTCCTCGAGCCCGACCGAGCAGCCCTGACGGATGCCGGGCCCGTCCGCCTCCACCGGGGGGCGGGCGGGGCCGGTGAAGTCCCAACGCCCTCCGTGTCACGCAGTCCGGGTGACGCGGGGGGCGTTGCCGTTTCAGCGCGTGACGGTGCCTTCCACCAGCAGCTGCGCCAGCGCGGTGTGCATGCCGTCGTACGGCACCGACTCGCGGAACAGGTTCTGATGCAGCATCGCGCCGATGAAGGCGCCGATGATGCCGTGCGCGGCATGCTTCGCGTCCACGTCCTGGCGGAACTCCTTCGTCTGCTGCTGGCCGTGGAGGATGATGTTCTCCACCGCCGTGACGTAGATGCCCAGCTTCTCCCGGAGGGCCTCCGCCACCCGGTCGTTGTTCTCCGCCGACTCCGCCGCCACCATCCCGAAGAAGATGCCGTACTCGCGGTGGCTGCGCAGGAACTGATGCGTGCGCTCCATGAACGTCTTGAGCCGCACGCTCGCCGGAAACGTCTGCTGCTCGGTCAGCACCGGATCGAACTCGGCGTAGTAGCGCCCGTGCAGCTCGTCGATGGCCGCCAGCAGCAGATCCTCCTTCGTGGGGAAGTGCCAGTAGAGCGCCCCCGGCGTCATCCGGATGGCCTTGGCCAGCTGGGCCATCGTCGTCGCGAGGATTCCCCGTCGCGCGAACAACGTGATGGCCGCCTCCAGGATTTCCACTCGCGTCCGAGCCGCGCGCTCCTGCTTGATCTCCCGCTTCTCCGCTGCCTTACGCATCCAGTTAGATATCCTACCCAGGCTCGAGATGTGGCGTCACGTTCGTGTCACGCCAGGAGCGTCACCTTGACGATCTCCGGCGGGGCGGCCACCCGGAGCGGCGGGCCCCAGAAGCCCGTGCCGCGGCTGACGTAGATGTGGCTGTCGCCCTCGCGGAACAGGCCGGCGTCGTGCTCCCAGATGGCGGAGACCACCAGGTTGAAGGGGAAGAACTGCCCCCCGTGGGTGTGCCCGGACAGCTGCAGCCCCATGCCCGCCTTCAGCGCGTGCTCACGCCAGCCGGAGGGCTGGTGCGCCAGCAGCACCGCGGCTCGCGACGGGTCTCTCCCCGCCGTGGCCGCCGCCAGGTCATAGCTGCGCTCGCGCGGATAGCCCGAGCGGTGCGCGCCCCAGTCATCCACGCCCACCAGGTCGAACGAGGCCCCCGGCTCGCCGATGCGCACGTGGCGGTTGCGCAGCACCGTCACCCCCATGCGCGTGAGCGCCTCGGCCCACTCCTCGTCCCCCGAGTAGTACTCGTGGTTGCCCGTGACGAAGTACGTGCCGTGCCGCGAGCGCAGGTTGTTCAGCGCGCCCACCCCGTGCGCCAGCTGCGCCACCCGGCCGTCCACCAGGTCCCCCGTGATGCACACGAGGTCCCCCTTCAGGGCGTTGCACTGCGCCACCACCGCGTCCATGAAGCGGCGCTGGATGAGCGGCCCCACGTGCACGTCGCTGAGCTGGATGATGCTGAAGCCGTCCAGCGCCTTGGGCAGGCCGGGCAGCTTCACCGCCACCTCGTTCACCACCGGCGGGTGGAAGGCGCGCCACACGCCATAGCCGGCCATGCCTCCCGCGGCCGCCACCGCCACCCCCGCCGTCGTCCGGGCGAGGAACTGCCGCCGCGCTTCATCCACCACCGGCTCCACCACCGGGGCGGCCACGGGCGTCTCCTCCACGCGGCGGCGCTCCAGCCAGCCGGAGAGCGTGCGCAGGCCTCCCAGCGACAGCACCGCCAGCAGCAGGTAGGTGGCCACGCCCATCCAGAACCAGTTGAGCTGCGAGAGGACGGACGCCGTCTCCTGGGGCAGCAGGCGCGGCACGAACCACCAACTCGTCATGAGCGTGGCCAGCAGGCCCATCAGCACCACGCCCGCCCGCCGCCAGTGGGGGTGCTTCGCCGTGTCCCGGAAGAGCCGGCGGTACAGGTAGACGTGCCCCAGCACCACGATGAGGGACATGGTGCCGAAGAAGATGAGCGACTGAAGGGTGAAGCGCATGGTGGTCCCAATACTCACCGGCGCTCCGCGCGCCGCAACCCCATCGTACGTGAAGAAACGTGAAGCCGGGCCCTCACCCCACGAGCGTGCGGAGGGCCTCGGACAGCTCGGGGTGCTGGAAGCGGTAACCGGCCTCGAGCGCGCGCCGGGGCAGCACCCGCTGGCCTCCCAGCACCACCTCGGACATCTCCCCCAGCGCCGCCTTCAGCGCGAAGCCGGGCACCGGGAGCACCGCCGGCCGGTGCAGCGCCGCCCCCAGGGCCCGCGAGAAGTCCGCGTTCGTCACCGGCTCCGGCGCCGTCACGTTCACCGGGCCCGTCAGCTCCGGCTGCTCCAGCGCGAAGAGCAGCAGGCCCAGCGTGTCGTCGCGGTGCACCCAGCTCATGTACTGCTGCCCCGAGCCCATCTTCCCGCCCAGGCCCAGGCGGAAGGCGGGCAGCATCTGCTTCAGCGCGCCGCCCTCCGGGTGCAGCACCACGCCGATGCGCGCCACCACCGTGCGGATGTCCGCCGCGGCGGCCCGCTGCGCCTCGGCCTCCCAGTCCCGGCACACCCGAGCGAGGAAGTCCTCTCCGGGGGCGCTGCTCTCCGTGAGGGGCTCCGCGCCCCGGTCTCCCCCGTAGTAGCCGATGGCCGAGGCCGATACGAAGTGCCGCACCGTGCCCGCCGCCTGCATGGCCTCCACCAGCAGCCGCGTGCCCACCACCCGGCTGTCGTGGATGCGCCGGCGCGCGCTCTCCGTCCACCGCTGCGCCACCGGCTCGCCCGCCAGGTGCACCACCGCGCCGGCGCCCCCCAGCGCGTCCGGCGGCAGCGGCGTGGACGCGTCGAAGAAGGCGCCGCTCACTCCCGCCGGCAGCCCCTTCAACGCGCGCTCCACGTCGCGCGCCAGCACGTGCACGGCATGGCCCTTGTCCAACAGCCGCCGCACGAGCTGGGGACCGAGGAAGCCACTGGCTCCGGTGAGGGCGACCTTCACGGGTGCTCCTCCTCGGGAATCTCCCGGCCGAGCAGCCCACCGAGCGTCTGGAAGAAGGCCCTCTGGTCCTCGTCCCCCATGCGGCCGGAGTACCGGTAGACGAGCGCTCCGTTCCCATCCAACAGCAACACCGAGGACGTCTTGGTGGGCAGGTTCCACGGCGAGGCCCCCAGCGTTCCCTTCAGGTCCACCAGGATGGGAATGCCCCACTTCTTCTCCTCGTCGCGCACGTAGGACAACGCGATTCCCCGCGCGGGGAAGAAGTCGAACGACTCCAGGTTGGCCACCGCCACCACGAACGCCGCGTCCAGCAGCCCCATTTTCTGACCCTTCGAGAAGAGGGCCTCCTTCAAGGGCGAGTTGAGTGTCGTGGAGTGGCGATCCTCATAGAAGAGAATGACGGGTTTTCCCCGCCATCGGGAGATCGCCACTTCCTTTCCATTGGAGCCCCGCAAGGTTGCGTCCATCGGTCCAACCTGTGGCTCGGCGGCGCGCGATGGACTCGCGGCCAACAGAGCAGCCGTCAGCATGCCAGCAATCCGTGCAGTCATCGGGGCCTCCTGTGAACGAAGCTTGTACGAACCTTGAACATAACCTTGACAGAGCCTGGACACAAAGGTTACCTCCAGGACAGTCGTCATCCATCCGCCGGGAGGAAGGTTGTATGGGGCTCACGCCCTTCATCTCTGCAGCGCCCATGCCGGCTCCCTCGGTGGAGCAGGCGTGGCTGCAGTTGGTGCAGGCCCGGGTGGATGCGTCGCTGGCGGAGCTGTTGGAGCTGCCGGACGAGAGCAGGTTGGACATCCGTTGGACGGAAGCCCTGGGACACGTCCGCGAGTACGTGTCGCGCCCCGCCTGGAGGATGCGCCCGGCGCTGCTGCTGGCCGGCTACTGCCTGGCCCGGGGCTCGGCGTCCGTGCCGGCGGGGCTGTGGCGCTTCGCCGCGGGCGTGGAGCTGCTGCACGCCTTCGCGGCCGTCCATGACGACGCGACGGAGCAGTCGGTGCTGCGGCGCGGAGGGCTGACGCTGCACCACCTGCTGGGGCCGGGCGCCACGGGCCAGCACCTGTCCGTGGTGGTGGGGGATCATCTCTTCGCCCGCGCCATGGAGACGCTGCTGGGCTCGGAGCTGCCGGGCGCCACGCAGGCCAGCCAGTACTACCTGAAGCTGTGCCGCTACTCGGCGGTGGGCCGCTACGTGGAGCTGGAGCGCGGCGGCGAGTGCCTGGGCCCCGGGGGCGTGATGCGGGCCTGGCGGCTGGCGCGCATGCAGGTGGTGCGCGAGGGCCTGGCCCCGGCGCTGGTGTGCGGGGCGATGCTGGCGGGGGCGGACGCGGGGCTGCGGCTGCGGCTGGCGCGCGTGGGCTGCCACGTGGGGCTCGCCTACGAGCTGCGCGAGCAGGTGCTGGGCCTCTTCGAGGACGGCCGGGTGGGCGTCCGGGCCCCGCGGTGCGACTTCCTCCGGGGCCGGCGGACCTTCCCGGTGGCGGCGGCCTGGTCGCGGGCGTTGCCCGAGGTGCGCCGGGAGCTGGAGGCGCTGTGGGCCCTGCCCGTGGAGCGCAGGGACGAGCTCGCGCTCGGGCGGGTGCGGCGGCTGGTGGAGGAGGGCGGGGGGCGGAGCGCCACGGAGAATCTGGTGACACGGGCCTCGCACGGCGCGGTGCGCGCGCTGGCCGAGCTGCCCAACCCCAACGGTCTGCGCGAGCTGGTGCAGTCCCTCATCGGCCAGCTGGCCCACCGTATCGTCTGAGAGGAGCCGTACCGTGAGCCGTGGCAAACGACAGGCGGTGGTGGTGGGCGCGGGCGTGGGTGGGCTCGCGGCGGCGGCGCGGCTGGCCCACCAGGGCTTCGACGTGCAGCTGTTCGAGAAGACGGGCGGCCCCGGCGGGCGCTGCAACCGCCTGCAGGTGGACGGCTTCACCTGGGACATCGGCCCCACCATCGTCCTCATGCCCGAGGTGTTCCAGGAGACGTTCGCCTCGCTCGGCCGGCGCCTGGAGGACTACCTCACGCTGCTGCGGTGTGACCCGAACTACCGCATCCACTACCGCGACGGCTCGGCCATCACCTTCACCTCCGAGCTGTGCGCCATGGGGCGCGAGCTGGAGCGGATAGAGCCCGGCAGCTACGCGCGCTACCTGGCCTTCCTCGCGCAGGGCCGCACCCAGTACCGCACCAGCCTGGACCACCTGGTGGGCCGCAACTACGCGGGCATCTCCGACTACTTCGCGCCCTCGGTGCTCAAGAAGATCTTCCAGGTCCGCGCCCACCGCCGCATGTACGCGGACGTCAGCCGCTTCTTCCAGGACGAGCGGCTGCGCGCGGCGATGACCTTCCAGACGATGTACCTGGGCGTGTCGCCCTTCGCATCGCCCGCGGTGTACGGGCTGCTGCCCTTCACGGAGCTGGGCGTGGGCGTGTGGTTCCCCAAGGGAGGCCTGTACGCCATTCCCCTCGCGCTGGAGAAGGTGGCGCGCGAGGAGGGAGTGCGGCTGCACTACAACACGCCCGTCCAGCGCATCCTCACCGACGGCGCGCGCGCGGTGGGCGTGCGGCTCGAGGACGGGCAGGTGGTGAAGGCGGACGTGGTGCTCTGTAACGCGGATCTGCCCTACGCGTACGAGAAGCTGTTGGACCCGGGCGTCACCCGGCTCAAGCGCGCGAAGAAGCTGCGCTACACGTCCAGTGGCTACATGCTCTACCTGGGACTCAAGCGCCGGTACGAGGGGCTCCAGCACCACAACGTGGTGTTCGGCAGCGACTACAAGGGCTCGTTCGACGACATCTTCGAGCGCTTCCGCGTGCCCGAGGACCCGAGCTTCTACGTCAACGCTCCGGCGCACACGGATGAGAGCCTGGCGCCTCCGGGCAAGGACTCGCTCTACGTCCTGGTGCCGGTGCCTCATCAGCACCCGGGGTTGGACTGGAAGGTGGAGGGCCCGAAGGTGAGGGCCAAGGTGTTCCGGCGCCTGGCCGAGCTGGGCTACCCGGAGCTGGAGCGGGACATCGAGGTGGAGCGCGTCTACACGCCGGATGACTGGGCGGCCACCTTCAACCTGGCCCGGGGCAGTGCGTTCGGGCTGGCGCAGAACTTCTTCCAGATTGGCCCCTTCCGCCCCGCGAACCAGGATGCCCGGGTACGGAATCTGTTCTTCGTGGGGGCCTCCACCCAGCCGGGCACCGGTCTTCCCACGGTGCTCATCTCCGCGCGGCTGGTGGTGGAGCGTATCCTGGAGTGGTCGGGCGCGGCGCAAGTGGTGAAGGAGCCCGGAAGTGACGGGCGCGGAGCAATCGAGGAGGCGGCATGAAGAAGTCGGACAACATCCTGGTGACCCGTGGTTACGACATGGCGGAGCGCGTGACGCGTCATCACGCCAAGAGCTTCTTCTTCGCCTCGTTCATGCTCTTCGGGCTGCGGCGCAAGGCGGCCTTCGCGCTCTATGCCTACTGCCGGCGCCTGGACGACATGGTGGACGTGGCGGACGGCGCGGACCGGGGCGCGGTGCCCGAGGACCTGGGCGAGCGGTTGAGCCGCGCGCGCCGGGCGGTGGCCGAGCTCTTCGTGGACGTGCCGGAGCTGGGAGACCCGCGCATGCCTCCGCCCTCCACGCGCGCCAGTGGGGGCGATGGCCCGTGGGATCCGGCCGAGTTCGCCGCGCTCCAGGACGTCATCCGCCGCTTCCGCGTCCCCGAGCAGCCCATGCAGGACCTCATCTCCGGCATGGAGATGGACCTGACGAAGCGCCGCTACGAGAGCTGGGCCGAGCTGGACCTGTACTGCTACCGCGTGGCCGGCGTGGTGGGGCTGATGATGGCGCCCATGCTGGGGTGCTCGGCGGAGTGGGCGCTCGGGCCGGCGGCGGACCTGGGCCGCGCCATGCAGCTCACCAACATCCTCCGGGACGTGAAGGAGGACCTGGACCGCGACCGCGTCTACCTGCCGCGGGAGGAGCTGGAGGCCTTCGGCCTCACGGTGGACGACCTGCGCGCGGGCGTGGTGGATGACCGGTGGCGCGACTTCATGCGCTTCCAGATCGACCGGGCGCGCGCCTACTACGCGCGGGCGGCGGCGGGCATCCCCGCGCTCACCGGCTTCGGCTGCCAGCGCATGGTGAAGCTGATGGGCTCCATCTACGGGGACATCCTGCGCGTCATCGAGCAGAACGACTACGACGTCTTCAAGGGCCGGCTGTCGGTGCCGGGCAAGCGCAAGCTGGCGCTGGCCTCCACCATCCTGGTGCGGCCGGCGGCCGTGCTGCCCGCGCCGCCGACGCCCGAGGTGACGGTGCCTCTTCTTCCCAGGGGGGTCACCACGGGAGTGAGGTTATGAGCGACGACAAGGTACAGACGTTGAAGGTGAAGCGCTCCTCGCGCCTGTCGGGTTTCTACCGGCAGTCGCCGGAGCGCCGCCGGACGCGGCTGGTGGAGTCGCGCTGGCTGGCGCGCGAGCGCGTCTACCGGCCCGAGCGTGCGCGGGAGATCCTCGCCGAGGAGGCCCGTCGGAAGGGGACCGTGCGATGAAGACGATGCGTGTCGCGGTGGTGGGCGGCGGAATCGGGGGGCTGACGGCCGCCGGGCTCCTGGCGAAGGAGGGCCACGACGTCACGCTCTTCGAGGGAAGCCCCACCCTCGGAGGAAAGGCGCAGTGCGTGCGGGTGGACGGGCTCCGGCTGGACACCGGGCCCACGCTGCTCACGCTGCCGGACGTGGTCAAGGGGCTGTTCGAGCGCCTGGGCGGTGCGGACCTGTTGCCGCCCATCGCCGAGCTGGAGCCCCAGTGCACCTATCGCTTCGCGGACGGGTGCGGTTTCGTGGCGTACAAGGACGTCGAGCGCACGGCGCAGAGCGCGGGTGAGATGCGGCCCAGCGAGCGGCGCGGGGTGCACGGCTTCTATGAGGAGGCCGAGGCCATCTGGCGCGCCGCGGGCGAGCCGTACCTGGAGGCGCCCTTCGAGGGCCTGGCCGGCTTCATGACGCGGGTGGCGCGGCGGGGCGTGACGGCGATGGCCAAGGGGATGAAGCTGGCCACGCTGGATGAGCTGGCGCGGGCCCACTTCAAGACGGACCACATGCAGCAGTTCGTGGGCCGCTTCGCCACGTACGCGGGGGCCTCGCCCTACGAGGCGAGCGCGGCCTACGCCCTCATCCCCCACATCGAGCGCGCGTATGGCGTGCACCACGTACAGGGCGGCATCGGCGCGCTGGTGGATGGGCTGGGCGCGGCGGTGAAGCGCCAGGGCGTGAAGGTGCACCTCAACGTGCGGGTGGGCTACACGCGCGACGCGCGGGGTTACCGCGTGGGGCCGCCGGGCGGCGAGGAGCGCTTCGACTCGGTGGTGGTGAACGCGGATCCGCTGGACAAGCTGGGGCGGGGAAGCGAGCCGCTGTCGCTGTCGGGCTACGTGCTGCTGCTGGAGGTGGATGGCCGCCCCGCGCTGCCGCACCACACCGTGCTCTTCGGCCGGGACTACCGCCGCGAGTTCGACGAGCTCTTCGGGGGCCAGCTGGCCAATGATCCGACGGTGTACTTCTGCAACCCCTCGGCGACGGACCCGACGGTGGCACCGCCGGACAAGACGGGCCTCTTCGTCATGGTGAATGCCCCGGCGCTGCCGCGCGAGCCGGCCGCGTACGAGCGGGCGGCGGCCGCGTGGGAGCTGCAGGCCGAGCGGGTGAAGACGCAGATGTTCGACAAGCTGCTGGTGCACTACCCGGAGCTGCGCGGGCGCATGCGGGTGGTGGGGCAGCGCACGCCGGTGGACCTGGCGGCCCTGGGCGCGCCGGGCGGCTCCATCTACGGCTTCCTGCCGCACGGGAAGTTCGGCCCGTTCCGCCGTCCGCGCATCCGGGGCGGGACGCCGGGGCTCTTCTTCGCGGGCGGAGGCACGCACCCGGGCGGCGGGGTTCCGCTGGTGATGCTGTCCGGCCGCTTCGCCGCGGAGATGGCGTCCGAGCACCTGCGGAGGAGCGCATGAGGCGCATGGACTTCGCCGTCCCCGGCTCGCCGAAGGGGTATGCGTGGCGCGACGCGCTGCCGCCGCTGCCGGACACCCCGGGGGCGTACCGCTGGTTCTACGCCGACGTGACGGCGGGCGAGTACAGCGCGGTGTGCATCTTCATGGTGGGCTCGCTCTTCTCTCCGCGCTACTCGGCGGGGGTGAAGCGGGGCGCGCTGCCGTTGGAGCACTGCGCGGTGAACTTCGCGCTGTACCACCGGGGCACGGGCCGGCGCTGGGTGCTGAGCGAGTACCCGCACGCGGCGGTGCAGGTGCAGCGGGGAGGCCGGGCGCTGCGCGTCGGCGGCTCGCTGCTGGAGTACGGGCTGGACGGCGCGGTGCGCATGGAGGTGGACGAGCGGTGCGCGCCCTTCGGTGGGCCGCTGCGCGCGCGGCTGGAGCTGGAGCCCCAGGTGACGGCGGCGGAGGAGGTGCAGCTGGTGCCGGGGCTGCCGCACTACTGGCGGGCGCTGGCGCCGCGGGCGAAGGCTCGGCTGGAGGTGTCCTCCGAGGGCGTGGTGGCGGAGGGAATGGGCTACCACGACACCAACCATGGCGAGGAGCTGCTGGGCGCGCGGCTGCCGGGGTGGCACTGGGCGCGGGTGCACGGGCTGGAGGAGACGGTGGTGGACTACCACCTGCCGGGCGGGGTGGCGCCGCTGCGCGTGACGGCGGGCGCGCTGGGCACGAAGGCCGAGCGGAGGCCGCTGCTGGCCGAGGCGCGCGACACGAGCCTGACGGGCTGGGGCTTGCGCGTGCCGGCGAAGCTGTACGCGGGCAACGAGGCGGTGGGCGCGCCGAGGCTGTTGGAGTCCTCGCCCTTCTACGCGCGGGTGGAGGCGCGGCGGGACGGGCTGGACGTGATGGGGGAGGTGGCGGACTTCCGCCGTTTCCACTCGCCCTTCATCCGCTGGATGGCGCACTTCCGCACGCGCGTGGAGCGTGGGGCATGAATGCGCTGGTGGCCATGGGCCTGGGCTGGGTGGTGCTGGCGGGAGGCTTCAGCGCGGTGGCGCTGGGGCGCCTGTTGAGCCAGCGCCGCCGTGCGCCCGGGTCCACGCGGGTGCCGGTGCTGCTGCTGCGTCCGGTGGACGCGCCCACGGAGCGCGAGCTGGAGAACCTGGCGAGGCCCATCGACTACGCGGGGCCGCTGACGCACGTGGTGCTCTCGCCGCAGCGGCCGAGGCTGCCCCAGGACGTGCTGTGGCTGAAGAGCGACCCGGTGGCGCCGAACCGGAAGGTGGGGCACCTGCTGTACGCGCTGGAGAAGCTGCCGCGGGACGGGCGGGTGGTGCTGGTGGTGGACGCGGACGTGGCGGTGACGGGAGCGCTGGTGGAGGGCCTGGCGGCGCCGGTGGAGGCGGGAGCGGCGCTGAGCACGGCGGTGCCGACGCCGGTGGGCGAGCGGGCGCTGGCGGACCGGGCGGTGGCGGGGCTGCTGCGCCGTACGCACCACAGCTTCCGGGCGCTGCACGTGATGAGCGCGGGGGCCAAGGCGGTGTGCGGCAAGGCGCTCGGGTTGAGCGATCGGGCGATCGCGGAGCTCCGGCCGCTGGAGGACCACATCGGCGAGGACCTGGAGCTGTCCAAGCGGTTGCACGCGAAGGGGCTCGAGGTTGAGCTGTGCGAGGTGCCCGCGCTGGTGCCGATGGCGCCGGGCACGTGGAGCGCGGCGCTGGAGCGCTTCACGAGGTGGATGCAGGTGCTGAGCAGCCACCGGCCGGGGCTGTACCCGACGGTGCCGCTGCTCTTCACGCCGACGTGGCCGTTGCTGGCGCTCAGCCTTTTGATGGGCTCCATGTGGCTGTCGGCGGGAGTCGCGGGTCTCCTCATGGTGAGAACCCTGCTCTCCTGGCGCCTGACCGTGCTCACCACGCCCACTGCGCCTGCTTCCCCTCTCCCCTCGGGAGAGGGACGGGGTGAGGGTATCGGGTTCACCCCTCCGGCCCCGTTGCTGTGGGACTGGCTGCTCGGCGAGGCCCTGTTGCTCGCCGCGTTCATGACTTCTCTCGTGCGGCCGTCGCGGGTGACGTGGCGGGGCCGCACCTACGCGTTGTATTCCGGGGGCCGCATGTCGCCGGAGCTCGGTGGAGGCCGGGGATGACGTACGCACGCTTCCTGGGACTGTTCGTCGTCCTGCCGATTCTCTTCCAGCTGGTGCGCTACCGGCGCACGCTGACGCCACGGGGGCTGGCGCCCATGGGGCTGCTGATGGTGGTGGTCTACGCGGCGACGTCTCCGTGGGACAACCTGGCGGTGAAGTGGGGCCTGTGGGGCTTCAAGCCGGAGCTCATCTGGGGCATCAAGCTGGGCTACCTGCCGGTGGAGGAGTACCTCTTCTTCGGGCTGCAGACGCTGCTGGTGGGGCTGTGGGCGCGCGCGCGGCTGCTGCGGGTGCTCGAGTCTCCCGAGCCCCAGCGCCGTCCGGCCGAGGGCGCCGCGGTGCCCAAGCCTCGGCCGGCGGACGCCAAGGAGGTGGCGTCATGATGGAGTCGCGCTGGGCGTACATGATCCACCTGCTGTCGTGGGCGGTGCCCTTCATCGTGCTGCAGCTGGCGGTGCTGGTGCACCACTTCCGGAGCCGCACGGGGGCGGTGCTGTGGGCGGTGCTGCCACCGGCGCTGGTGGTGGGGACGTACCTGGCGGTGGCGGACCACCTGGCCATCCGCGTGGGCATCTGGAACTTCGGCGAGGGCAAGCACCTGGGCGTGTACGTGGCCGGGGTGCCGCTGGAGGAGATCCTCTTCTTCCTGCTGACGAGCGTGATGGTGTCGCTCGGGCTGACGCTCTTCACGGTCCTCCTTTCGCGGCGGGAGGCGCGGGTGCCGTGATACGCGCGGCGAAGGGAGGGCTCTTCGGGTGGGTGCTCGACGGGTACGTGGGGTGGAAGTTCCGGTCGGCGTTCCGGGGCCTGTGGGTGCGCGGGCAGCTGCCGGGAGGAGAGGGGGCGCGGCTGGTGTACGCGAACCACTCCAACTGGTGGGACGGCTTCGTGCTGCACCAGCTGGGGAAGGCGGCGGGCTGGGATGCGTACTGCGTGATGGAGGAGCAGAACCTGGAGCGCTACCGCTTCCTGTCGAGGCTGGGCGCCTTCAGCATCCGCCGGGGCGAGGCGGCCTCGTCGCTGGAGACGCTGCGCTACGCGCGTGAGCTGCTGCGCAAGCCGGGCGCCGCGGTGTGCATCTTCCCGGAGGGCGGACTGCGCCCCTTCGGGGTGCTGCCGTTGAAGCTGGAGCGCGGGGTGGAGCTGCTGGCGCGGGTGGGGCAGGTGGAGTGCGTGCCGCTGGCCATCCGCTATGTCTTCCTCGAGCACGAGCGGCCGGACGTGCTGGTGGAGGTGGGGACGCCGCACGGGGCGGGGGCGCTGGCGCGCTTCCAGTCGGAGCTGGAGGGAGCGGTGCGCCGGCTGGCGGAGGTGACGGGCCTGGAGGGCTTCACGCGGGTGGTGTCGGGGGGCATGGGCGTGGCGGAGCGCTGGGACGCGGTGCGGGGGAGGGCGCCCTCGGCATGACGCTGCTGCGCATCCGGACCATCGCCCGGCTGACGGGCATCCGCGAGGCCACGCTTCGGGCGTGGGAGCGGCGCTATGGCTTTCCGCGCCCGCACCGCAACGAGAGCAACTACCGCGTCTACTCGCGGGAAGAGGTGGAGAACGTCCGCCGGGTGGCGACGCTCATCTCCGACGGCCTGTCGGTGAGTGAGGCCATCGCCCAGGTGCGCACGGTGCCGGTGGCGGAGCTGCCGGTGCGCGAGCGGCTGGAGGAGCGCTTCTGGTCGGCGGTGATGGTGCTGGACGGGGACGCGGCGGACCGGGTGCTGGGCGAGGCGCAGGCGGCCCTGGCGGTGGAGCCCTACGTGGACACCGTGCTCATGCCGCTGCTGCGGGAGATGGGTCATCGGCTGGACATCGCGCGGGAGCACCTGGCCTCGGCGCTCATCCGCCAGCGGCTGCGGGCGCTGCTGCTGGCCGAGGATTCCCGGCCGGGGGGCCCCCGGGTGCTGCTGGCCTGTCCAGAACGTGACATGCACGAGGGCGGGTTGCTGGCACTGGGCCTGCATCTCAAGCGCAGGGGCTGGCAGGTGACGCTGTTGGGGGCGGACACTCCGGCCGAGGCGTTGCGCGGAGCGTGCGTGCAGGTGACTCCGGACGTGGTGGCGCTCTCGTGCGTGAGACGACGGGAGGCGGACGAGCTGCGCCAGGTGTTGCAGAGCGCGGTGGAGGCGTGTGCTCCGGCGATGGTAGTAGTAGGGGGGCCGGGCGCGCGTGAGCACCTGAAGGTCATTTTCAACGTGGGAGCACAGTACGCGGAGTCCACGGAGGAGCTGATGGCCCTCTGGCAGCAGGCGCGCGGCGCGTCGAACCGCACCTGAGGAGGTTGGGGGCGGAGGAGGAGTGGGATGGCCGAGCGCAGCTATAGAATCCACGTCGCCGCCGAGCTGTCGGGGGTGAGGGTGGAGCTGATTCGCGCGTGGGAGCGGCGCTACGGGGTGCTGGCGCCCCGGCGCACGCCGTCGGGCTACCGGGTGTACACGGACCGGGACGTGGCGCTGCTGCGGCGGCTCAAGCAGCTCACCGAGGAGGGCGTGTCCATCAGCGAGGCGGCGACGATGTTGCCGCAGCTGCAGGAGGAGCTGGACACGGCGCCGCCGGCGCCCGAGGCCACGCCGGAGCCAGGGGCCACGAGCCTGACGGCCTGGCGGGACGAGGTGCTGGGGGCGGCGGCGGCATTGGACCAGCGGCGGGTGTCGCGGGTGCTCGACGAGGTGCTGGCGTCGCTGACACCGCTGAAGGCCTACGAGCAGGTGCTGGTGCCGCTGCTGCGCGAGGTGGGCGAGCGCTGGCACGCGGGGGCGTTCTCGGTGGGGCAGGAGCACCTGGTGACGCAGGAGGTGCGGGCGCGGGTCATCAGCCTGCTGCACGCGGCGCCGGACACGGGGCGCAGGCGGGTGGTGCTGGCATGCTTTCCGGACGAGCAGCACGAGCTGGGCCTGTTGGGCGCGGCGCTGCGGATGCGGCATGGGGGGCTGTCGGTGACGCTGCTGGGCCAGCGGACGCCGGCGGCGGAGGTGGGCCGGGTGGCGCGCGAGCTGAAGGCGGAGCTCGTGGGGTTGTCGGCGGTGACGGACCACGGGGCGCAGGACTTCGAGGAGTCGCTGGCGCGCATCGTGGCGGGGGTGCCCAAGGAGACGCCCATCTGGGTGGGCGGAGCGGCGGCCCGGGTGCACCAGGAGGTCTGCGAGCGGCTCGGCGTGCACCTGTTCGACAGCGCGGACGACTGGCCACGGCTGTTGGGCGGGTGAATTCACCGCCGGTGCGGCTGCACCGGACCGGGTCACTCCCGCTATGCTGTCTGGACGATGAGCACGGCGAGAAGCACCCACAGGTGGAGCGGGTCTGTTCTCCTGGTGGTGCTGCTCTTCTGTCAGGTGGCGCGGGCTTCTGCTCCCGGGCCACAAGACGAGTCGATCCGTGCCCGGCTCAAGGCCTGTCTGCTCATGGGGGAGATGAAGTGTGTCGTCGAGCAGTACCTGCTGCTCAGGGACCTGGGCAGGATGCCGGGCTGGCTGGTGGCGTTCCAGAATGCCTTCGCCGTGGCGAACCGCCGCGCGGGTGAATGCGAGAAGGTGGCCAGGGCCATCCACGAGGGACTGCGCGAGCTCGCGCAGAAGCCGGTGTTCATCCGGTTCACCGTGGAAGGCTCACGAAAAAACCTGGGCTTCGATGTGCTCAAGGACGGAGTGCTGGTCAAGAATCTACAGATCTCGTCGACCGGGCATCATGTGGCGGTGCAGCTGGATGACAGGGTCATCGATGCCTATACAGGGCTGGCGGGTCTTCCCCTTCGCGAATACATCGCCAGGCTGAGCACGGACTCGGGCAGTCGTATCGTTCACGAAATCGTGGAGACACTGTGAGCGGCAAAGAGGTCGTCAAGACGGTTCCTCTCCCCGAGGAATGGCGTGGGCGGAGGGTGGGGCTGCTCGATGTGCTGGTCCGGGATCGCCAATGGGTGATGGAGCGGCATGCGTTGTGGTTCGTCACCGGCAGTGAGAGCGCTGATTCCATCCTTCCCTTCATTCATGGCTGGAGCGCTCATACCCATTTCAACGGGGGGTATGACCTGGCATGGCAGGAGTTCCTGGACTGGTACCACGACAGCCAGGGAGAGCCATTGCATCGAGATTGGTACGTCAAGCCTCTGCGAGACTGCCAGGGCGACCATGAGAAAGCCGCGTTGGTGCTGCTCGATCTGGTTGCCGGGTACGTGGAGCGTTTCGGTCTAGCTCCAAGAGGCAAGGCCGGGGCCCTGGACGGGAGAATCGCCGCGACCTACGGACCTCTTCCCAGGGAGTGGGGGGGGCGTCAGGTGGAACTGGTCGATGCGTTGCTCTGGCTCCGGCAGCGGATGCACGAAGGGCAGGACCTGTCTTTTCTCACGGGACAGGACACCGTCGAATCCCTCTATTGTTTCACCACGGGATGGATCCGGAACTCCGTCTTCAACCAGAGCAAGGACCTGACGGTGGAGCCCTTCCAGGACTGGCTCCGGGACGTCAAGAAGGAGGCCCCGGGCGAGGGCTGGCACGTCAAATACCTTCAGGACTGCCAGGGGGACCACCGGAAGGCGGCCCTGAAGTTCCTCGATTTCGCCGCCGAGTTCAGGGCCTCGCGCTGAGCCGTCCGCGGGCTCAGTGCACCCCGCTCATCATCCGCCGGATGGGGCGCACGAAGAGCGACAGCACCAGGCCCGCGGCGATGGCCACGGCGGCCACCGCGCCGAAGAGCTGGGGCAGGGGCATCGCCTCGAACTGCCCGGCCACCCGCCCGGCGATGAGGTTGCCCAGCGACATGGACATGAACCACACCCCCATCATCTGACCCACCGCCCGCTGGGGGGACAGCTTCGTCACCGTGCTCAGTCCCACCGGGCTGAGGCTCAGCTCCCCGAGCGTGTGCAGCAGATAGGTGAGCACCAGCCACAGCGGGCTCACCTGCTGGCCTCCCGCGGCCGCCAGTGACGCCGCCACCATCACCCCGAAGCCCGAGCCCAGCAGCACCAGGCCCAGCGAGAACTTGGCCGGGCTGGACGGCTCGAGCCCGCGCTTGTTGAGCCACACCCACAGCCACGCGAACACCGGCGCGAAGCTGATGATGAGCAGCGCGTTCACGGCCTGCAGGTAGCTCGCCGGCATCTGCCAGCCGAACACCGTTCGGTCCGTGAGCTCGCGGGCGAAGAGGTTGAGCGAGGAGCCCGCCTGCTCGAAGCCCGCCCAGAAGATGGCCGAGCAGATGAAGAGCACGCCGATGACGGACAGCCGCCGCTTCTCCGTGGCGTCCAGCCCACCCGCCGTGAACTGGAAGAGGAAGAAGGCGAGCGCCAGCGTCACGATGATGAGGCCGCCCGCGTTGGCCAGGCCCACCGCCGTCGTCAGGTCCACCACGCCGAGCAGCTGCAGCACCACCAGCAGCCCGCCCAACACCCCCACCACCGCGAGCCCCAGCGTGCGCGAGCCGCCGCCGCGCTCCGCCTGTCCGGGAGCCGGGGGCTCGCTCGGGAGCTTCTGCCCCACGTTGCCCAGGTGCTTGCCGCCCACCAGGTACTGGATGACGCCGAACACCATGCCCACGCCCGCGGCGCCGAAGCCGAGGTGCCAGTTCACCTTCTCCCCCAGGTAGCCCACCAGCAGCGGCGCGATGAAGGCGCCGATGTTGATGCCCATGTAGAAGATGGAGAAGCCCGCGTCCCGCCGGGCACCGCCCTCGGGGTAGAGGCCGCCCACCATGGTGCTGATGTTGGGCTTGAGCAGCCCCGTGCCCATGACGATGAGCAGCAGCCCCAGGAAGAAGAAGAGCGTCCCGGGCAGCGCCATGCTGAAGTGCCCCAGGGCGATGATGATGCCGCCATACAGCACCGCGCGCCGCTGGCCGATGAGCCGGTCCGCCAGCCACCCGCCCGGCATGGCGGTGAGGTACACACCCGAGGTGTACAGGCCGTAGATGGCCCCCGCCTTGCCCGTGTCGAAGCCCAGGCCGCCCTTCTCCACCGCCGCCGTCATGAAGAGGAAGAGCAGCGCCCGCATGCCGTAGTAGCTGAAGCGCTCCCACAGCTCCGTGAAGAAGAGCGTGGAGAGCCCGCGCGGGTGGCCGAAGAAGCCCCGCGGCTCCGGCACGGGAGCTCCTGTCGCGGCGAGGGGGACGGCCGATTCGCTGGCGGACGGCGTGGCGGGGGGCTGGTTCATTCCGGGCTCCTGGGCCCGGACTCTACCCGCGAAGGCGGATCCGCGCTCAGCCCTCCTTCGGGGCCGAGGCGACGGCGGCGAACCGGTCCCCGTACGGCGGCACCTCGCGGTAGTCGATGCGGCACACCAGCACCTGCGGCCGGCGCTCCGTGTCCGCGCGCTGGAGCACCTCGGGCAGCAGCTCCGCCAGCTGGCCCGGCCGCGTCACCTCGTACGCCCGCGCGCCCAGCGACTCGGAGAACTTCACCAGGTCCGGATCTCCCAGGCTGAAGTACGGGTCGTCCAGCTCGTACTCGCCCCCCGACTGGGCGTGCTCGCCGTGGTTCACCATCCCCAGGTAGTTGTCGTTGAGGACGATGTAGACGGCCCCCACCCCGTAGCGCACCGCCGTGACGAGCTCCGTGCCATTCATCAGGAACGAGCCGTCCCCGGTGAGGGCAATCGCCGTGTTCTCCGGCCTGCCCACCTTCCCGCCGATGACCGCGCCCATGGACCAGCCCATGGAGGACAGGCCGCACGGGTAGAAGACGCGGGCCGGCGGGGTGATGCGCAGACAGTGCGTGGCCCAGCCGGTGCAGTTGCCCATGTCCACGTACAGGTCCGTGTGGGCGCGCAGGTGCGGGTTGAGCTCCTCCATCACGTGCTGCGGCTTGAGCGGGCCGTCCTCGGGCAGCACGGGCGCGGCCGCGCGGTGGGCCAGGTTCAGCGCGTTGAGGTGCTGGCGGCGCTCGCGCACCTGCGCCTCGCTGCCCGGCGTGGCCCCGTGGCCGAACTCCACCAGCCCCGCCACCACCGAGCCCACGTCCGCCACGATGGGCAGGTTCACCTGCAGGAACTGGCCGATGACCGACGGCGTGGCATCCACCTGGATGACGGTGTGCGCCGCCTCGAAGAGCGAGGAGAAGCTCTTGCTGGCCCACTCGCCCAGGCGGCTGCCCAGCACCATCAACACGTCCACGCCCTCGCCCAGGTACTGCTCGGCGCGCTTGCTGCCGGCGATGCCCAGCACACCCAGCGAGAGGGGATCCTCCTCGGAGAACAGCCCCTTGCCGCGCAGGCTGGTGGCCACGGGGAGGCAATAGCGGCGCACGAACGCGGAGAACTCCGCGCCCCGGCTCTCCAGCGCCTCGCGCGCGCCCGAGCCCAGGTACACCAGCGGCCGCTTCGCGTGACGCAGCAACTCGAAGGCCGTGTACACCTCGGAGGCCGGCGCCGCGGGCAGGGTGCCCTTCCAGGAGCCCGGTGCCGTGGGCACGCACACCTTCGCCAGCTTCTGCCGGGCGATGTTGGTGGGCAGGCTCACGTGCACCGCGCCGTGCGGCAGCGCGTGCGCCGTCTTCAGCGCCCGCTCCATCAGCCGCGGAAAGCTCCTGGCGTCCACGATGGTGGTGCTCGAGGCCGTGCAGTGGCGGAACATCTCCGCGGTGTTGATGCCGCCCTCGTCGGTGCTCTCCTGGATGGCGCCCAGCCCGAAGCGCTCGGTGGACACCTGCCCGCTGATGGTCAGCACCGGCACTTGATCCAGATGCGCCGAGGCCACGCCCGTCATCGCGTTGGTGGCCCCGGGGCCGGCCGTCACCGCGCACACGCCCAGCTTGCCCGTGGCGCGCGCGTACCCGTCCGCCATGAAGGCCGAGCCGCCCTCGTGGCTGCCGATGATGAAGCGGATGCGCGACTGCCGCCGCAGCGCCTGCACCAGCGGCGCGATGTTGCCCCCGGGGATGCCGAACACCGCGTCCACCTGCTCGGCCTCCAGGTGCGCCAGCAGCGCCTCCGCCACCGTGAGATCCTCGAACGAGTGGAAGGAGCGCAGCGCCAGCCGCGTCTGGGGCTCCTCCTGCCGGGCGTGCGGCTCCGCTCCCTCCGCCTCCATCCTCCCGTCCCTCAGCGGGCTCATCCCCTGCGGGAACAGGGCGGAGGTGCTCTCTCCACGGAGGAGGGCACGGGTGAGGGCCTTGGCGAGGGCGGGCTGGGACACGGATTCCCCTTTCTTCATTCGACGTTCGGGGTGCGCGCTTCCCCAGAACAGCGGGTTTGTGGACCTCGAGGAAATCTCGGGTACTGAGATTTCGAGGAGCGCGTGCGCGCGACGCGGTGTGTCGGTTGCGCAAATTACCCCAGATTCTTCAGCGGGAAAACAAGTAAGTTAAAAGATTTCAATTCGGCTGGATTTTGGATGTGATAGGGGCGCGCGCCCCGCGTCCAACCCCTTGAATTTCCGAGTGGAAGAGAGTTCGGGCTAAGCTGGGCGTTCCCATTCCGGCAGAGCGGGGCGCGAGGGGCGCCTCCCACCGGGAACACGAGGCAAGTGATGCCTGTCCCACAAAACGTCGTCACGGACTACGGCTTCCGGGTGCACGCGCCCGGGTACATCACTCCGGCGGAGGCGCGGGCCTGGTTCGAGGATCTGCGCTCGCGGGTGGTAGCCCTGAACGGGAAGCCCTTCGGGTTGCTGGTGGATTCGCGATCACAGAAGGCCAACCCGCCGGACACCCAGGAGCTCATCAAGGAGTCGATGGTGTGGCTGCGTGGCCACGGCATGGAGCGCTCCGTGGTGGTGTTGGACAGCACGGTGGCGTTGATTCAAATCCTCCGGCTGGCGAAGGCCACGGGCGTGTACGCCTATGAGCGCTACCTGGACGCGCTGAAGGATCCGGAGTGGGAGACGAAGGCGGTGGATTGGATCGCCCGGGGCATTGATCCGGATCTGCCGCAGCCGGCGCAGAAGCAGGCGCGCTGAGCGCGGAGGCGAGATGGCGCGCTATCGGTATCCCTGCACCGGCCCGGTGGAGACGGAGGGCTTCGAGCATTTCGTGGCGGAGCAGCTGGGCCCCGCGAGGGCGAACCTGAAGGCCTTCGCGGGGGAGCTGGGCGGGCGTTTGGGTGCGGGACACCTGGCGCTGGTGAACTCGGGCAGCTCGGCGAACCTGGCGGCGGCGCTCGCGTTGGCGGAGCGCACGGGCCCCGGGGCGCACGCGGTGACGGCGGGCTTCACCTTTCCCACGACGGTGTCGTCGCTGCGCACCGCGGGCTTCGCGGTGACGGTGGTGGACACGGAGCCGGGCGGCTTCTGCATCGACCCGGAGGCGGTGCGGCGCGCGTTGCGGCCGGAGACGCGGGTGGTGTGCGTGACGCACTTCCTGGGCTTCCCGGCGGCGCTGGAGGCGCTGCTCGAGCTGGCGCGGGAGCGGGACCTGCTGGTGCTGCAGGACGCGTGCGAGACGATGGACCTGCGCATCGGCGGGAAGCCGGCGCACGCGTACGGGACGTTGGCGACGTGGAGCTTCTACCATCCGCACCACCTGTCCTCGTTCGGAGGGGGCGCGGTGGTGTGCCCGGACGCGAGCTGGCAGCGGGTGGTGGAGTCGGTGACGCACTGGGGCCGCGAGTGCACCTGTCACTATGACCCGGGTGCGTGCACGGCGCCGCCGGGCATCCACCACAACTTCCACTACGTGCGCATGGGGCACAACCTGGAGATGTCCGAGCTGAACGCATGCTTCGGGCGCTTCCAACTGCGCAAATGGGAGGCGCACGAGGCGAAGCGGCGCGCGCACTACGCCACGCTGTACGAGGCGCTGCGGGACGAGCGGGGCCTGACGGTGTACGCGGCGCCGGAGGACAACGGCTCGCCCTTCGTGTTCCCGTTCTCGGTGAAGCAGGGGAGCGCGGCGGGGCTGGCCGAGCGGCTGATGGGGCGCGGGGTGGAGGTGCGCACGTTGATGGGCGGAGCCATCACCCGGCAGCCGGCGTGGAAGGACCTGCCGCACGACGGGCTGGCGAACTGCACGGCGCTGGCGGAGGCGTCGCTCTTCGTGGGCATCCACCAGACGCTGGCGGAGGAGGACGTGGCGGCGGTGGCGCGCATCATCGCCGAGGAGTCGCGGCGGTGAGCTGGAGGCGGGCGCTGGCGCTGGCCTCGGCGCGGCCGCTGGACTTCACGATTCAGTACCCGCCCTCGCGGGAGTACTTCCGTGAGCGCTTCACGTCACCGGCTGGAGCGGGCGTGACGCTGGAGACGCTGAAGCGGGTGCTGCTGTACGTGCACGTGCCCTTCTGCGAGGCGAAGTGCTTCTACTGCAACTTCGCGGTGGATCTGCGGAAGGGCGCGGCGGTGCACGCGCGCTACGTGGACGCGCTGTGCGCGCAGCTCGAGCGGTTGGACGCGGCGCTGCCGTCGGGGTGCACGGTGCCGGGCATCGACATTGGCGGAGGGACGCCGACGCTGCTGGCGCCGGAGTGGCTCGAGCGGGTGCTGGAGGCGTTGCGCCCGTGGAGACGGCGGTGCGAGGTGGCGTGGCCGGTGTCCATCGAGACGACGCCGCGGGTGGCGGCGACGGACGGGGAGCGGCTGGCGGTGCTGAAGGCGGGTGGGGTGGATCGGGTGTCGATGGGGCTGCAGAGCACGAATGACGAGACGCTGGCGCAGGTGAACCGGCGTGCGCAGCGGAGCCTGGGCGAGCGGGCGGTGGAGGCGCTGGCGGCGGTGGGCTTCCGCCGGGTGAACGTGGACCTGGTGTTCGGGCTGCCGGGGCAGACGCGGGAGCACTGGTGGCAGGACCTCGAGCGGGTGACGGCGCTGCCGGTGGACTCGGTGACGACGTACGACTGCCTGTACCGGGGAGCGGGGCGCGCGATGCCGAAGCTGACGGCGGTGCGGCCCACGCCGGGGGATTACGGGACGCTGTACGACCTGGCGTATGAGCACCTGACGGCGAACGGCTTCCACGCGCCCTATGGCTCGGTGAACTTCTCGCGGCACGCGGGGGAGACGGGGACGTCGCCGTACTTCGAGGGGCGGCTGTTGGACGGGCTGCCGTACGTGGGCGCGGGCAACTACGCATCGAGCCTGGTGGGCTCGCGCTGGTGGTTCGCGCCGTACGAGGTGGACGCGTACGTGAGGGCGGTGGAGGGCGGGGCGGTGCTGCCGGAGGAGGACGGGTACACGCTGCCGGACGCGGAACGGTGCGCGAAGTACGTGCTGCTCTCGTTGAACTTCGGGCTCATCGACCCGGCGCGCTTCCGGGCCTTCGCGGGCGTGGAGCTGGAGACGCTGTACGGGCCGCAGTTGGAGCACGCGCGGGCGGTGGGCTGGCTGCGGGAGGAGGGCGGGGTGTACGGGGTGGAGCCGGGCCGGTTCCGCGAGCTGCCGTGGATCCGCGCGCTCTTCTACGCGCCGGGAGCGGTGGAGTGGTTGTCCGAACGCACACCCTTGCCGGAAGCGTTGCGGACCACGGGTTGAGCCCGCGTAGTCTCGGGCATCATGAAAGCCTTGCACCGCAAAGATCTCTTCGGCTGGTCCGTGTTTGACGAGGCGCGCAACCTCGACTTCCACAGCGTCCTGTGGGTGCGCCCCGAGGGCAACGTGGTCATCGACCCGCTCCCTCAGTCCACGCACGATGCCGCGCACCTGCGCTCGCTCGGTGGCGTGGCCTGGGTGGTGGTGACCAACTCGGAGCATGTGCGCAACACCCGCGAGCTGGTCTCCACCTTCGGCGCGAAGGTGGCCGGTCCCCGCGCCGAGGCGGACACCTTTCCTCTCGAGTGCGACCGGTGGCTCGTCACGGGGGATGAGCTCGTCCCCGGGCTGATGGCGATGGAACTGCACGGCTCCAAGACGCCCGGCGAGCTGGCTCTGCTCCTCGAGGACACCACGCTGGTGACGGGAGACCTGATTCGCGGCCACATGGGTGGCCGGCTCAACCTCCTGCCGGACGCGAAGCTGAAGGACCGGGACCGGGCCCGGGCCTCGGTGCGTGAGCTGCTCACGGCATGGCCGCGCATCGACACGGTGCTGGTGGGGGATGGCTGGCCTGTATTCCGCGGCGGGCGCGCGGCCCTGGAGGAGCTCGATCGAGCGTTACAAGGGTGAGGTGCGCGGAGTGCCGAGCAACTCCAGCGTGCGCACCGCGACATCGACGAGCGTCTGCGAGCACGGGTAGCAGCCCCCGCCGCAGCACTGGGGCCATTCGCCCTCGGGGTCTCGCAGGAGCGGATGGACGCAGCCACGGTAGGTGAGGGGCAACCCGAGCTCGTCACATGCCTGCCGCAGCGCGTCCTGTACGTGCGGGTCTCTCACGTCGGTCACCCCATGGGTGTAACCGCCCGCTACCTCACCCGCAAGGAGCCCCGGGCCGCCCTCCCAGCAGGACGGCGTGCCGTGGCCCGGTGGCACGCATCGAGCCAGGGACAGCGGTCAGACCTGCCCCTCGAGGGAGACCGGTTGCGGCTCGGCTCGAGGTCCCTCCACCTCCCGCACCGCCGGCCACAGGTAGCCTCCCAGGCTCACCAGCGCCATGAGCAGGCCGGAGAGCACGCAGAGCAGCGCCATGCCCGCTCCCGGGCCCGTGCCCACCCAGCCGCCAAACAGCCCCGTCAGGCCTCCACCCTCCTTCATGCCCGGCTCCAGGACGTGGTCCGCCAACGGGCCGGCCAGCAGGGGCGCGAGCGGCACCGCCAGCCACGCCACCAGCCTCCTCGCCGTGAACACCCGGCCTTGGATGTCCGGCGCCACCTGCGCCTGCCAGAGCGTCTGGTTGCAGGTGCTGCTCACCGCGGCCACCAGCCCGAGCACGAACATCGCCGTGCCCCATGCCGGAAGGCTCCGTCCCATCCCCAGCAGCACCTGGCCGAACAGCCCCGCGATGAGCCAACTCATCAGCACCCCGTGCACCCGGCGCCGAGGTCCTCCCCATGCGCTCATGAGCACCCCACCCACCACTCCGCCCAGCGCGCCCATGGACTGTACCGTGCCGAAGACGAGCCCATCGTGCCCCGTGCGCAACAGCAGCAGCGGCGCCAGCACCGTGAAGCCCATTCCCACCACCATGTTGCCCGCGAACACCACCAGCTGCAGCCCCAGCAGGCCCGGCCGCGCCACGATGTAGCGGAAGCCGTAGAGCGACTCCTCCAGCATGCTCCCCCGTGCCCGCCGTCCCTCGGCGCTGGCCCGCGGTGCGGGCACGTGCACCCTCAGTATCGTGCCCACCGCCACCAGGAAGGTGAGCACGTCCAGCACCAGCAGTCCCCGCAGGTGGATCAGCGGCATCAGCGCCCCCGCCAGCAGCGGCGCCAGCACGCCCGGCCCCGCCTCCACCAGCGACATCATCCCGTTGGCCCGCCCGTGCTGCTCCTTCGGCACCATCGTGCTCACCGCCGCGGACCAGGCGGGCCACTGCAGGCTCTGGAAGGCCCCCATCACCGCGTTCACCACGTACAGGTGCCACGTCTCCAGCCATCCCAGGGACTGCAGCACCAGCATCGTCACCGTGCCCAACCCCGCCCCCAGGTCGCTCGCCACCATCAGCCACTTGCGGTCGTAGCGGTCCACCAGCACCCCGGCCAGCGGAGACAACAGCAGCAGCGGCGCCATGTAGCAGGACTGCGTCAGCCCCAGCGCCGTGGCGCTCCCCGTCCGCTCGTACACCCACAGGGTCACGCCAAACGCAGTCATCTGCGTGGCGAGCACCGACACCACCTGGCCCAGCCACACCGTCGTGAAGCCCGCCATGCCGCTCAGTTTCGGAGTCCGCTCAGACACGCTGTTGCCTCGCCGCTCGCATGCCACGAGCGCTACCGGTGGCTCACCTGGAGCGCTGGCGCGGGCGCACTCTACAAGCACGGTGCAGCACGGGCCAGCCCACCCGGCTCCCACGAGGCGTTCGACGGTGCGGGGGGCTCACACCGCGTAACACGCCTTGCGCGCCACCCAGCGGACCACGTCCATCGCGCTGAGCACTCCCACCACCTTGCCTTCGGCGGACACCACCAGCACACGGTGGACTTTCGCGGACGCCATCACCGCCGCCGCCTGGGGCACCGTCGTTCCCTCATGCACCACCACGGGCGAGGCGTTCATCAACTCGGAGGCCGTGGCTCCGGCGCGCTCGGGGTGCAGCCTCGGCGTGTCCTCCTCTTCCTCCGAGGTCCGCAGCAGGTCCGCCCGGCTCACCACTCCCACCAGGCGCTCGTCCTCGTCCAGCACCGGCACGCCGCTCACCTTGCGCGTGGCGAACAGCTCCGCCAGCTCCTCGGCGATCACCTCCTCGTCGACGCAGTAGACGTCCTGCGTCATCAGCTCGTGCACGCGGGTGTGCTCGAGCAGCGGGGGCAGCAGTGGATCGTAGGCTTCGCTCGGTGGGGGGGCGGACGGCCTCACCTGGGGATGGCACTGGAGGCGCTCGGGCCCGGCCACTCCCCGCTGGATGTGCTCCAGGTGTGGGCAGCCTTCGCACGTGTCCAGCTCCACCACGTGGTGGGAGTCCGGACACTTCACCGTCCAGCGGATCTCCTCCTCGTTCTCGCCGAACCCGGTCGACACCCGGTGGATGGACAAGCAGTTTCCTTCCGTTTCGCGCAGTTCCTTCATGGGCAGCCTCCCCCCGGCCATTCCAGGCGCAAGACTTGCGCCTCCAGATGGGCCAGGGAGGGAGTGGAGCAAGCCGCGCGCCACCGGCTCGCGGGAGTAACCTGGGCGCCCCTCGTTCTGGAGTCGCTCGATGATGTCGTTGGACCGTCGTGCAGTCGTCACCTGTCTGCTTGCCCTGAACCTGGCGTGTGCCACGGCCCGCCCCGCTCCCACCGGCGCGGAGGCTCCCCGGCTGCTGTCCTGGTCCCAACAGCTCGAGGTGCGCGAGGCCTGGCTGAAGAAGCGCCACGCGCTGCTCCTGCCGATGATGCGTCAGCACGGCGTGGGCATGTGGATCATCGTGAACGAGGAGTTCCACGATGATCCGCTCACCCAGTACGTGGCGCCGCCGCGGCCCTACGCGGGGCTGCGCGACGTCTTCGTCTTCATCGACGCGGGCGAGCAGGGGCTGAAGAAGTACGCGCTCCCGGCCTACGAGGAGGAGAACCTCACCCGTTTCTTCGATGTGCCGGAGCAGACGCGGGTCTACAAGCAGGTGCTGGGGGAGCTCGAGAAGCAGTACAAGCCGGCCACCATCGCGCTGGGAATCGGCGGCAGGCGCGCGGTGACGCACAGCCTGACGCGGGATGCGTACACGTACCTCGTCGAGGCGCTGGGGCCCGAGGCGGAGGCACGCTTCGTCAGCGCGGCGCCGCTCATCGAGGAGTACCTGGACACGCGCATCCCCGAGGAGCTGGAGCACTACCGCACGCTGGTGGCGCTCACGGAGCGGATGGTGAAGCGGGCCTTCTCGCCGGAGGTGGTGAAGCCCGGCGTCACGACGGTGGGGGACGTGCGCCGCTGGCTGTATGACGAATTGGGGCGGCACGGCGTGGGCACCTGGTTCCAGCCGGACCTGCGGGTGCAGCGCAAGGGGCAGGACGGTGGCTCGTCGCGGGGCTTCCTCGCGGTGGCGAGGGAGGACGTGGTCATCCAGCGGGGAGACCTGCTGCACGTGGACTTCGGCGTCAGCTACCTGGGCCTGCACAGCGACTGGCAGAAGATGGCCTACGTGCTGCGCGAGGGCGAGCAGGACGCGCCCGAGGGCCTGAAGCGGGTGCTGGCCAACACGAACACGCTGCAGGACGCGATGGTGAGGGAGTCGCGTCCGGGGCGCTCGTCCGGCGAGGTGTACGAGGCGGTGATGGCCGCGATGAAGGAGAAGGGAATCGTGGCCCAGGTGTACTCACACCCGCTGGGCAACCAGGGGCACGCGCTGGGCGCCTCCATCGACTTCCGCTCGGCCAGCCGCAAGGACGAGCCGAAGAAGCTGCGCGAGGGCTCGTACATCTCCATCGAGCTCAACACGCGCGGCCCGGTGCCCGAGTGGGACGGCCAGGAGGTGTTCGCGATGCAGGAGGACCCCGCGTACCTCACCCCCGAGGGCTGGCGCTTCTTCGTCCCCCGGCAGGAGGCGTACTACCTCATTCCGTAGCCGCCTCCCGCTCGCACCGCCTCAGCGCGCGTAGATGCGCTTGTGGTCGCGCGTGCCCTGGTAGCGGAAGCCCTCGCCGGGCGTCTCCTCGGCGGGCTTGTCGTCCAGCTTCTCGCGCGCGGCCATGATGGCCTCGTACTCGGGGATGCTCAGCGCGCGCCGCTTCTCCAGCAGCGTCTCCAGGCCCAGCGCCTTCACCCGCGCCTGGGCCTCGGGCTGCACCACCGCGCTGAAGAACTCCGCGCACGAGCCACTGCCGTACGAGAACAGGCCCACCCGCTTGCCCGTGAGGTCCTCGCGCGAGCACGACAGCAGGCTCGCCAGCGCCAGGTACATGGAGCCCGTGTAGATGTTGCCCACCTGCGAGGGCAGCACGAGGCTCGGGCCCACCAGCCGGTCGAAGCTCGCGTCCGGCTCCTTGTCCCCGTCCAGCGCGCGCACGTGCCGGTGCGCCTTGCGCGACATCTTCCCGTACGGCACGTGGTACACGAGCGCCGCGAAGCGATCGCTGTACATGCCCTCGCCCCCCGCGTCCCCGGCCGCCTCCTGGTAGGCCCTGTACGCCCCCTCCAGCGCGTCCAGGTAGCACTGCACCGAGTAGTGCCCGTCCACCACCGCGTCCTTCGAGTAGAGCGGACGCCAGAAGTCCATCACGTCCTTGGCGTACGCGCCCGTCTTCCCGGCCTCGAAGGCCAGCAGCTTCGGCTTGTCGGACACGAGCAGGGCCACCGCGCCCGCGCCCTGCGTGGGCTCACCCGGCGTGCCCACGCCATAGCGCGCGATGTCCGAGCAGATGATGAGCGCCTTCTTCCCCTTGGCGCTGCCCGAGCGCACCCAGTCCATGGCCAGCAGCAGCGCCGCGGTGCCGCCGTAGCAGGCGTGCTTCGTCTCGAAGACGCGGCAGCGCGTGGACAGTCCCAGCAGGCCCTGCACGTACGAGGACACCGGCTTGGAGTGGTCCACCGCCGTCTCGGTGCCCACCACCAGCATGCCCACGTCGTCCGCGGTGCACCCGGCCGCCTCCATCGCCATGCGCGCCGCGCGCGCCGCCAGCGTCACCGTGTCCTCTTCCACCTGCGGCACGGCCATCCGCGTCACGCCCAGCCCGTCCACGTACTTGCCCGGCGCCACTCCGCGCGCCTTGGCCAGCTCCGCCAACTCCACGTACGTGGGCGGTACCGCGATACCAAGGCTCTCCAGTCCTGCCTGCATCCAGCACTCCTTCAATTCTTCAGTGGGGGGACACTGAAAGTGGGGGGGGGGAACAGTCTGACCCATCGGCCGGGTGCGTTTCCACCCCCCGCCGGCTCCTTGGTCCCGGGGACAAGGTGGGCGCATGTGGGGCCCCATCCAGGAAGGCACCGGGGGTATGAAGGGGTCCGTGCCCGAGATCGATCGCCTCAGTCCCACGCGCCGGCCGGAGGAGCGGCCCGTCATGTACCAGCGCTGGCGCCACCTGCTCTTCCTGCACTGGGCGCTGCCGCCGGAGGTGATGGCGCCGCTGCTGCCGCCGGGCCTGACGCTGGACACCTTCGATGGCAAGGCGTGGGTGGGACTGGTGCCCTTCACCATGCGCGGGGTGCGTCCCCGGGGCCTGCCCGCGGTGGGCTTCCTGTCGGATTTCCACGAGACCAACGTGCGCACGTACGTGCACTTCCAGGGGAAGGACCCGGGTGTCTGGTTCTTCAGCCTGGAGGCGGCCAACGCCATCGCGGTGCGGCTCGCGCGGGCGTGGTTCAAGCTGCCCTACCAGTACGCGCGCATGGAGCTCACCCGGGGCGGGGAAGGGGAGCCCATCGCCTACCGCTCCGAGCGCCTGTGGCCCGGGCCCACGCCCGCCACCTGCGCCGTGCGCTGCACGCCCCGGGGGCCGGCCGCGCCGTCGACTCCGGGCACGCTCCAGCACTTCCTCGTCGAGCGTTACTTCCTCTACTCCACCGCCCGGGGCTCGCTCTTCCGCGGCCAGGTGCACCACCCGCCCTACCAGGTGCGCGGTGCCGACGTGGAGGGCCTGGACGAGTCACTGCTGGCCGCCGCCGGCATTTCCCGCCCCGCCGAGCCGCCGATGGCGCTCTTCTCGGAGGGCGTCGACGTGGACGTGTTCCGCCTCCGGCGCGTCCAATCCCTCTCAGGGCGGTGACGTTCAGCAGGCGCCGCAGTCGGCGGCGCAGCTCTTCGCGGTGGTGCCGGTGCCGCAGCTCTCCGTGGCCTGGCACGTGCCGTCGCCGCAGCTGTAGAAGTCCGAGGGCTTCATGCGCGTGGTGACGGGCCGGTAGGTGACACCGTTGTAGCTGCACGAGGTGTAGAAGGTGTTGGTCGCGTCGCGGGTGCAGTAGGTGGAGCAGCTGCCCACGTACGTCATGGGCGTGCACTGCGAGGCATTGGGCGAGCCGGCCATGCCACACACGCGCGGGCTGCTCTGGCTGCTCGTCAGCGTCAGGCCATCGTTGCCGCCGAAGACGCCCGTGCTCCCGTCGAAGAGGTTGCCGAAGAAGCACGCCTCCTGGGTGCTGTAGTCCGCCAGCTCCTGCGTCGTATAGGTGATGGTGTTGCCGGCCCCGTCCAGCCCCAGCAGCGAGATGGTGACGTGGATGCCGAACTTGTTGGCGTGCGCCGCCATGCACGCCGACACCACCTGCAGCTCCGCCGTGGTGGCCGCCGAGCCGCTGGCCCAGCTCGGGGCGAGTCCCAGCAGGCCGTTCCACGTATAGGTGGTGCCCCCTCCCGTGTACGTGCGCGTCTGGCCCGCGGGCACCGCGCACGTCACCACGTACTTCATCACCTCGTTGCGCACCGTCGGGTCGCCCTGGAACCAGCTGTCGAAGCTGCTCGTCGACAAGCCATTGAGGCTCAGCCCGTTGAGGCTCAAGCCATTGAGGCTCAGCCCGTTGCCCACGATGACTTCCTGGGCCGTGCACCCCCACTCCTCCTGCCCGCCCGTTTCTTCTGGCCACCCCTCCGCTGGTCCGCAGCCCACCGCGCAGGACAGCACCAGTGCCAGAAACTCCCAACCGCTGCGCCGAGACTCGAAGGTCTTCAACAGCATGGTCCACCCCCTGGGAACGGATGACGCGGGAGATGTCGCTCTGCCTGTCACTCCCCCTCGTGGAGTCCTTCGGAATTCCAGCCCGACAAGCTGAACTCCACGTCATCAGTGTGATTACCGGGAGCGATGAAATAAAGGATACCCCCGCGAAAACAGTCTAATCGGTCAAAATTGAGACACCCGAAACGTCGGTTCCGGGCAACCGACCCACGTGCGGCGTCGGGCAGTGAAAGGCATTTCACGTCCCGTCGGGGAGACGTGCGAGGACGACGCGAGGCGCGCGAGGCCTCACGTCGTCTGGGATTGAGAGGGGAAGGGGAGTTGCGGCCTGAGTCAGCCGGCCAGCGGCAGGGAGCAGGCGCGCGCGGCCGAGGGGGTGACGCCGAAACCGCTCGCGTCGCGCACCACCCAGCCGGCGATGTCCGCCAGGGGTCCACCGGTGATGTCGAGGCCCTCGGGGCCGCGCCGTGCATCCACCTGGCCCACGTGGACGCAGGCGTGGACGCTCACGCGCGTGCCGGCCGCGAGCTTCTGCGCGCGCTGGTGCAGCTCGCGCGCCTTCTCCAGCAGCTCGCGCGCATCCGCGTGCGGGGGCTCGTCGAGCGGGCACACGCCCAGCAGCGCCATGCCCGTCTGCACGGCGAGCACGAAGCCCGCCGCGCGCAGCTCCTGCTCCAGCCCGTCGAGCACCTCGGAGACGGCGGCATACGCGGCGTCGTCCTCGGCACCGTCCTCGAGCACCACCTCGGCGTGCAGGGCGAAGGCGCGCACGCTGCGGCCCTGCGCCGTCATCTTGCCGGGGCTCGCCGGGTCCACCGCCTCGCGCAGCGCGGCGCGGAAGGAGGCCACGTCCGGGTAGCGCCGCTCCGCCTCCTTCTCCAGGCAGCGCAGCACCACCGCGTCCACCGCGGGCGCCACGGGCACTTCCGTGCTCGGCCTCGGGGCCGGCGCCTCCAGGTGCATCCGCTCCACCTCCAACCGGTCCTCGGATTGGAAGGGGTAGTGGCCCGTCAACATCTGGTACAGCAGCACGCCCAGCGCGTAGATGTCCGTGCCGGGCCCGATGTGGCCGCTGCGGAACTGCTCGGGCGCCATGGCCTGCGAGGTGCCCAGCCGCTGGCCCGCCACCGTCAGCCCCTCCTGCCCCGGCTCCGGGTGGATGAACTTGGCGATGCCGAAGTCCAACAGCTTCACCACCGGCGGCTCGCCCTCGGACACCACCGCCACGTTGCTCGCCTTGAGGTCGCGGTGCACCACGCCCGCCTGGTGCGCCGCCTCCAGCGCCGCGCACACCGGCTCCAGGTACGCCAGCGCCCGCTCCGGCGACAGCCGCCCGCGCTCCTGCAACAACTGGCTGAGCGTGCGCCCCGGCAGCAGCTCCATCACGTAGTACGGGCTGCCGTCCTGCAGCATGCCGAAGTCGTACACGTCCACGATGTGCGGGTGGCGTATCTGATTGACGACGCGCGCCTCGCGCACGAAGCGCTGCAGCATCTCGCCCTGATCCGTCAGGTGCGGATGCAACACCTTCACCGCGGCGCGCCGGCCCAGAATCCGATGTTCAGCTTCGTACACCGCGCCATGGCCGCCCGAGGCGAGCACCGCCTTGAGCATGTACTCACCGGCGAGGGCACCCGGAGCGAGCTGCACGCGGGCGGGATGCTCTCGGGGCGGCGTCCGCTCGGTGCGGGGGAGGATGTGAAAAGTGCTGTCCGTGTCCGCCATTGCTTCAAGTTTACCACCCCCGCACGAGGGACTCAGGAGGGGGGTCCCCCTCTGTCGAGCGCAGGGCACTTGGGTTGCCCTCGTGCAACGAGGTGTCCACTGGTGGATGGATGGGCTCTCGGGACACCGGGAGGGTGAGGTGCCCCGAGCCCCGACTCTGCGGGATACTCGCTCGGCTGACGAACCACTCCTGCCCCCGGGAAGAGCATGGCCATGAAGATGGTGGACGATCTCACGATGTGCGGAGGGCCCGCGAAGCCGCTCCAGTCCTCGGAGAGCGCGTGCCTCATCCTCACCAGCACGACGACGCCGGCGGCGATCGGAAAGGTGTTCCGCATCGAGTCCGCGGAGCACGTGCTGGGACGGGGAGCGGACGCGGGCTTTCAGATCAACGACCATGGTGTGTCGCGCCGGCACGCGCGCATCACCCGGGCGCCCGAGGGCAGCTTCCACCTGGAGGATCTGGGCTCCACCAACGGCACCTACCTCAATGGCGTGCGCATCGCGTCCGCCGAGCTGCACGAGGGGGACCGGGTGCAGATCGGCACCGTGACGGTGCTGCGCTTCTCCATGCGAGAGCTGGTGGAGCAGGGCGAGGAGCAGCTGCGCCAGGCCCTGAGCGCGGCGCGCGTGGGCATCTGGGATTGGAACGCCGTCACCGGCGCGGTGACGTGGAGCGAGCAGGTGGACCGGCTGCTGAGCCTGCCGGTGGGCTCGCTGTCGGGGCGCCCCACGGACCTGTCCGAGGTGGTGCACCCGGGAGACCTGCAGCGCGTGCGCGAGGCGCTGGCCACGGCGCTCGCCCAGCGCGTCCACCTGGACGTGGAGTGCCGCATCGAGCTGACGGGCGCGCGCGGCCGGTGGCTGTCCTGCAAGGGTGACGTGCTGTGCGACGAGACGGGCACCCCGGTGCGTATTACGGGCACGGTGATGGACATCACCGAGCGCAAGGTGGCCGAGCAGGAGCTGCGCCGCCAGGCGCTCATCTTCGAGAGCCTGTGCGAGGGCGTCGTCGTCACGGACCGGGCCGGGCGCATCATCGACTGGAACGCGAGCGCGGAGAAGATGTTCGGCCGGGGCAAGGCCGAGGCGCTCGGGCAGACGCTCTTCTCGCTGCTGCACCCGGGCGTGGAGGACAAGCGCACGGGCGAGGTGCTCGCGGCGCTGGAGCGCGACGGCCGGTGGACGGGGGAGATGGACTTCAAGCGGGCCGACGGCACGCAGAGCTACTGCGAGTCCGTGGTGGCGCCGCTGCGGGACGCGGAGGGCAGGACCATCGCCCACATCATGGTCCACCGCGACACCACAGAGCGCCGCCTGCTCCAGTCGCGGCTGCAGATGGCGGACCGGCTGGCCTCGGTGGGCACGCTGGGCGCGGGCGTGGCGCACGAAATCAACAACCCGCTGGCGTACATGCTCGTCAACCTGCACCTCATCTCCGAGGGGTTGGACAGGCTGAGGAGCTCGCCGGTGGCGGAGACGGTGGAGCCGCTGCACCAGGTCATCCGCGAGACGGTGGAGGGCGCCGAGCGCATCGCCTCCATCGTGAGGGATTTGAAGACGTTCGCCCGGGGCCAGCAGGAGGACCGGCTGGGCCCGGTGGAGGTGAGCAAGGCGGTGGAGCTGGCGTGCAAGATGGCGGACAACGTCATCAAGCACCGCGCGCGGCTGGTGACGCAGTTCGAGCCGGTGCCCTCGGTGCAGGGCAACGAGTCGAGGCTGTGCCAGGTGTTCCTCAACCTGCTGCTCAACGCGGCGCACGCCATTCCCGAGGGGGATGCGAAGGACCATGAGATTCGCGTCGTCATCCGCGAGAGCGGCACGGGCGAGGTGGTGGTGGAGGTGCGCGACACGGGCGTGGGCATGTCGCAGGAGGTGCAGGCGCGCATCTTCGATCCCTTCTTCACCACCAAGCCGGTGGGCGAGGGCACGGGGCTGGGGCTGTCCATCTGCCACGGCATCATCGACTCCATGGGCGGGCGCATCGCGGTGGAGAGCCAGCCGGGCAAGGGGAGCACCTTCCGCGTGAGCCTGGGCGTGGCCGGTGTGCCGGCCGAGGTGCGGGTCGAGCCCGCGCCCGTGCCCACCGCGGGCCGCGCGCGCATCCTGGTGGTGGATGACGAGCCCTATGTGACGCGGGCGCTCCAGCGCTCGCTGTCGCCGGACCACGAGGTGGCCACCGTCAACGGCGCCCGGGCCGCGCTCAAGCTGATGGACCAGGGCAACCGCTTCGACCTCATCCTCTGCGACGTGATGATGCCGGGGATGACGGGCATGGACCTGTATGCCGAGCTGAACCGCTCCACGCCGGACCAGGCCCAGCGCGTGGTCTTCATGACGGGTGGCGCCTTCACCCCCAGGGCGTTGAGCTTCCTGCAGGAAGTGTCCAACCCGAAGCTCAGCAAGCCGTTGGATCTGCGCCAGCTGAGAGCGTTGGTGAGCCGCTCCGCGCAGTCGCCGGCCTCGGCCGCGACACCGTCGGCGGGCGCACCGGTGGCCGTGCTCCAGGGAGGCGTGAGATGAGTGAGCGGCAGTCCGGGCGCGCCGCGGCCGCCCCCGTGCTCGTTCCGGACGAGTCCTCTTCTCCCTCGCTCCACCCGGTGCCTGCCGTGGCGCCGGTGCCCACTCCCCCCGAGCTGACGGCTCGTGCGCTGGTGGCCGGAGGACTCATCGGCGCCGTGGTGGCCGTCACCAACGTCTACACGGGCCTGAAGACGGGCTTCTGGGAGTCGGGGTGCGTGCTGTCCTCGCTGCTGGCCTTCGGTGGCCTGTCGGCGATGGCCCGGCGCGGCCCTCCGGTCTCCCCGCTCGAGACGAACCTCTCCCAGACGGCCGCCGTCTCCGTGGGCGCGGTGCCCGCCACCGCCGGACTGCTGGGCGCGGTGCCCGCGCTCGCGATGCTGGGCACGCAGCCGCCCGGCTGGGCCGTGGCGCTGTGGGGCGTGGGCCTGGGGACGCTCGGGGTGCTGTTCGCCTTCGCGCTGCGCAGGCGCCTGCTCGAGGACGAGGCCCTGCCGTTTCCCACCGGCGCCGCCACCGCGGAGCTCATCTCCACGCTGCACTCCACCGGCTCGGCCTACGCGGAGCGCGTCCGGGGCCTGTGGGTGAGTGGCCTCGCCTCCATGGGGCTCACCCTGTCGAGGGATGCGTTGAAGCTCGTGCCCCAGGCGTCGATGCTGCCCGGGTCGCTGACGCTGGGGGGGCTGGGCGCCAACACCCTGATGCTGGGCATCGGCTGGCAGCCGATGATGCTGGG
Organism: Archangium sp.; assembly: GCF_036277355.1. Taxonomy (GTDB): domain Bacteria; phylum Myxococcota; class Myxococcia; order Myxococcales; family Myxococcaceae; genus Archangium. The sequence goes on along the minus strand of NZ_DASUNC010000202.1, from coordinate 17,169 downwards.
CATCGGCGTGCTGGTGGGCCCGCAGACGGGGCTGAGCATCCTGCTGGGCTCGGCGCTCGCGTGGGCCGGACTGGCGCCCTGGCTGGTGAGCACGGGTGTGGTGGAGGTGGTGAAGGGCCAGGAGTTTCCCGCGCTCCTCGGCTGGCTGCTGTGGCCCGGTGTCGGGCTGATGGTGGGCGCGGCGGCCACGTCGCTCCTGTCCCAGGTGGGGGCCTTGCCCTCGGTGATGCGGGATTTGCGCAAGCTGGGGCAGGACGGCGCGGGCTGGGAGTCCACGGCCGGCCGGTGGGTGGCGAGGGCGGTGCTCCCGGCCATCGTGCTCACCGGGGTGATGGCGTGGTTCGCCTTCCAGTTGAGCCCGCTGTACTTCCTGCTCGCGCTGCTGCTGACGTTCCCGCTGTGCGCGGTGTGCGCGCGGGCGACGGGCCAGACGGACATCGCGCCCATGAGCCCCGTGGGACAGCTCGCGCAGGTGGGTTTCGGCCTGGGCGTGCCGGGACATCCCGGCCTCAACGTCGCGGCCGGTGGTGTGGTGTCGGGCGCCGCGTCGCATACCAGCGTCAGCCTGTGGTCGCTCCAGGCCGGGCGCCTGCTCGGGGCCAGCGCCTCGCGCCAGCTGCTCGTGCAGCTTCCGGGGCTGCTGCTGGGCGCCGCCGTGGCCATCCCCACCTACGCGCTGCTGGTGTCCGCGCACGGGCTGGCTTCCGAGACGCTGCCCATGCCCACGGCACAGCAATTCAAGGCCGTGGCGGAGTTGGCCTCCAAGGGGCTGGGAGAGCTTCCGCGCTCCTCCGCGCTGGCCACGGGCCTGGGCTTCCTCGCGGGCGTGCTGCTGACGGTGGGCGCTCGCGGACGGCTGGCGAAGCTGTTGCCCTCGGCGGCCGCCATGGGCATCGGCTTCGTCGTGCCGGCCTATTACGCGGTGACGCTGTGCCTCGGGGCCCTGCTGGCCGCCGCGGTGGCCCGCTTCCGTCCCTCCGCCACGCAGACGGTGCAGTCGGCGGGCGCGGGTGCCATCATCGGCGAGTCCCTCTTGAGCGTCCTCATCGCGGCGCTCGTCGCCGCCGGTCTCATCCAGCAGGGGTGAGCGCGGCTCAGGGTTGGGCGTCCTCCACCATGGGCTGCGCGGAGGGCGCCGCCGCGCACGTGTAGCGCCACCGGTTCGACTTGCGCGCGTACACGCCTCCCACGCCGGGGGCGCACTCCATCAACAGGCGCGTCCCCATCTCCTCCTGGTGCGAGACGGTGTACGCGGTGCTCGTCTGGAAGGTGCCCGCGATGCGCAGCCCGGACTTGTCGTCGGGTTGGATGGCGGCCCAGCCCTTGGTCCACTCGAGGAAGCGCGGCGGGTGCTGGGTGAGCCAGGCCTGCGCGTCCTCGCTCAGCATCTGCGGCGTGTTGAGGCCGAGCAGGTCCACCACGAAGGCGTTGCCGAAGAAGCGCGAGGCGCCCGCGTCGAGCACCCACACCACGTCCCCGGGCGAGGCGTGCGAGAGGAAGAGGCCCTCCTGCACCTGCAGGTCGTCGATGTTGTGCGCGTCGTTCTCCAGCCGCGCCAGCCGGGGCGCCAGTCCCGTGGCCATCACGAGGGGCAGCACCGCCACGGCCAGCGCGGGGATCCGGGGGCCGTGGCTCGCCAGACGCCGCCGCAGCCACCCGCCCAGCAGCACTGGCAGGGCCGCCAGCAGGAAGGGCAAGGCGGGCAGCACGTAGCGCTGGGCATAGAAGCTCTCCACCTGGCCCATGCGCCGCAGCGCCAGCGAGGTGGAGCAGAACGCCAGCGCCACCGCCACGAGCCCGGCCGTCAGCCGCTCCGTGTTGCTCGCGGACTGGCGGCGCCACACGGTCCACACGGCCAGCGCCCCCAGCACCAGCAGCACGGGCCAGGGCCAGGAGACCTCCGGCAGCAGCTCGGAGTAGCCCACCCGATGCGAGTGCAGCAGGGCGGGGAGCAGCGGGGCGCGCGAGGAGGTGACCTTGGCGTAGAACGTCGCCGGCAGTGGCCGGCCGGAGGCATACAGGTTCCACGCGGCCCACGCGCCGCCGCCGAGCATGAGCCCCAGCGCCGCCTCGAGCCAGCGCCTCACCACGGGCCTCCACCCGGGCTGGGGGCGCACCACGAGCGGCAGGAGCACCAGGAAGACACCCACCTCGGGGCGGGCGAGCGGACCGAGCGCTCCGCACAGCGCATACAGCCAGGGGCGCTGACTTCGCAGCACGAGCACGAAGCCCACCGCCGCGAGCGTGGCCAGCGGCACCTCCATGCCGGAGATGCTGGCCGCCACCAGGTGCGGGCTCACCAGCACCACCAGGGCCGCGCTCACGGCCACGAGCCGGCCCGCGCCCCGCAGCACCGCGTACAGGCCGGCCGCGGTGAGCGCATGCAGCAGGAAGCCCAGCAGCTTGGTGACGAGCACCGCCCGCCCCGCGCTCGCCCCGCCGAGGTGCGCCACCGACAGCACGAAGGCCCACAGCGGGGACGTCTCCCCGGTGGCCGGCACGCCGGGGTTGTAGCTGAGCCAGTCCCCCCGGGCCACGCTGCGCGCGTAGACGGCGTGGATCCACGCGTCATCGAGTGGAAAGCCGCGCGCCTGCCAGTACTCGGGCGCGAGCGCGAAGGTGAGCGCCAGCACCGCCACCCCACAGCCCACTCCGGCCAGCCAGCCAAGGCGCCTTCCCGGAGTCGTGGAGTCGGGGACGGAGGGAGTCGGGGCGGAGGGGTCGCTGCTCATGGCAAGGGCGCGACTCTACCTCATGGGGCGTGGACGGCACGGACCTTCCACCGGGCTTCCAGGCGAGCGCCCCGCTGGTTCGCGGCCTCACGCCTCGGGGGGGCGGCGCGCGCTCTCCAGGCTGTGCTTCAGCCGCTCCCTCATGACGTTGGGGATGGTCTCGGCCCGGCGCAGGGCCTCCTCCAGGATGCGCACGGCCTCCTTCCAGCGGCCCCGCTGTCGCAAGGCCCGCCCCCTCAGTTCCAGCACCTCCAGGGGCTCCTGCTCCACCGAGAACTCGTTGGAGCGCGCCAGCAGTGCCTCCCACTCCGCGTCGGTGGCGTCGCGCGTGGCCAGCTCCACCGCGTCGAACATGACCTCTTCCGAGGGGCTGAACTCCGCGCCGCTCTGCTTCAACGTCTGGCGGATCTCCTTCAGCAGCACGCGCGTCTTCTCGTCCTGTCCGAGGTAGGCCAGGGCCCGGGCCTGGAGCAGCAGCGCCCAGGGCCTCGGGGCCATCTCCGGGTGGTGCCGCTCCAGCTCGATGGCGCGGATGATGTGCGGGGCCGCCGCCTCCACGTTCCCCGCCTGGTGGAGCAGCTCGCCCATGTTGTGCTCGGCGAAGTACTCCCAGCCCACCATGCCCAGCTCGCGCCCCAGGTGCAGGAAGCGCTCCTGGTCCTGCATCGCCCCCTGGACGTCGTTGCGCGCCACCCACAGGTTGCGCCGGTTGTTGATGGCGCTGCCCAGGTGCAGCCGGTCCCCGCGCTCGCTGCACTCGGCGATGACCTCCTCGAGGATGTGCTCCGCCTCGTCGATGTGGCCGATGTTGGGGAGGATGACGCCCAGCAGCAGCTGCGCCACCACCAGCGACTCGTAGCCGGCATCTCCCAGCTTCCGCGCCCGCTCGGCCGCCTCCCGCAGCGGCTCGCAGCACTCCACCCACTGGCCGTTGCGGAACTGCGCGCGCCCCAGGCCCAGCAGCAGCCGCAGCTGCAACAGCGGCGATTGCAGCTTCCGGGCGAAGGCCAGCTCCTGCGCCGCGTACACCCGAGCCTCCGAGCGCGCGTAGTCGTTGATCCAATCGTAGGCCATGGCCTCGTCCAGCAGCAGGTCCACCTCGTCGAAGACCGCCTCCAGCTGCCGGGCCAGCTCGCGCGCCGCGGCGAAGTCCGCCAGCGAGTCCTCGTAGCGCCCCACGCGGTAGCGCATGAGGCCCCGTCCCCGGAGCACCGTGAGGCGCCGCCGCCGGTCATCGGCCTCCAGCAGCTCGAGCGCGCGCGTATAGGTGGACTCGGCCTCGATATAGGCGTGGCGCCCCCGCGCGGACTCGGCCAGGTCGATGTAGAGCGCGGCGGCCTCGTCGCGCAGGCCGGCGGCGGCGGCGTGCAGGGCCAGGCGGGGCAGGCGCTGGCGCTCGGCGGCCCCGGCCTTGCTCTGGTAGTAGCGGAACGCGGCGCGGTGGATGCGTGCCCGGTCCGCTTCCGGCAGCGAGCGCTCCACCGTGGCGCGCAGCAGCTCGTTGCGGAAGCTGAGGCCCTCCTGGCGGTGGCTCACCAGCAGGCCCAGATCCAACAGCCGGCGCGTGGCATGGCGGGGATCCAACGGGAAGTCCGCCGCGCCGCCGTCCTCCTCCAGCGCGTGCACCACGCCCTCGGCCTCGGCGGCGGTGAAGTCCGGGCCGAGCAGCGCGCACAACCGCGCATGCGCCGCGAGCTCCACCGGGAGCGCGCCCAACTCGCGGTCCGCCAGCCAGTCCACCAGCCGCAGCTCCGGCATCCGGTCCAGCTCGTCCGTGGCCAGGTACCAGCTGCCGCCATTCGCGCGCTGACGCACGAGGCCCTGGCGCTTGAGGCCCCGCACCAGCTCCACGAGGAAGAGGGGGACGCGCTGGGCACGCTCGGAGATGTACTCGAGCGCGGCGGCGGGGATGTTCTCCGCGGGGCGCAGCAGGGTGCGGCACAGCTCCACGGCGCTGGGCGGCGACAGGGGGCCGAGCGGCAGCACGTGCCTGCGGGCGGCGCGCGTACCCCAGGAGGGGCGCAGGCGCTCGAAGCCGGGGCGCGCCAGCACGCACACCCAGAGGGGCAGGCGGGACTCGGCGAGCGCGGCGTACTCCAGCGCGTCCAGGGCCGTCTCCTCGGCGTACTGGGCGTCGTCGAGGATGAGGCACAGGGGCCGGCGGCGGGCGCGCGCGGCCAGCAGTTCACCGGCGGCGCGCATGGCCAGCGAGCGGAGGGCGCCAGGGGCCGCGGCCCAGTTCTGCAGTCCGGCGGCGCCCGGGGCCATCCATCCGAGGGTGGAGGCCACGCCGGGCCACAGCTCGGTGGCCAGCGGGGGCCCCAGCAGCTCGAAGCACGCGGCGCGGCCCTCGTGGTCGGAGCCCGTCAGCTCGGCGTCGCCGCGGAAGTCGTAGAGGGCGCCGCGCAGCAGCATGCGCAGGGTGCCCTCGGGATCGCCCTGCACCGGCTCGCGGGCGCGCCACGTGGTCACCCGCGCGTTGGGCAGGCCCACCTGCAGCTGCTGGGCGAGCGCGGCGCTCAGGTGTGTCTTGCCGTGGCCCCGGTCCCCCAGCACGGTGACGAGCGTGGGCGCTCCCTCCACCAGCGCCATGCCCGCGCTCTCCATCAGCTCGGCCAGCTCGCTGCCCCGGCCCACCAGCACGCCACTGCCATGCTGGAGGATGGTGACGTCCTCGCGGCCCAGGCTCGCCGGCGCGCGCCGGAAGACGCCGTCGCGGCCCGTCACCGGCTCGCACGGCAGGTCCGGCAGGGCCTCGGCCGCCGCGGTGGTGAGCAGCAGGGTGGAGGGATCTTCGTCGGTGGGGTAGCGATCCTTGCGCGCGAAGATGGGGCCGAGGTAGCGCGCGGGGCCACCGGGGCGGCGCTGCACCGTCACCGTGGCCACGTCCACCAGCGCTGCGGGCGCGAGGTTCTGCGCGGCGAGGCCCTCGGCGGCCTGCCGGGCGCGCTGCACGGGATTCTCCCCCGCGTCCGGATCGAAGACACCGGCGAAGCGGGTGCCCTCGTGGGAGGCCATCTGCCCGCCGAAGCTGGCGAGCGCCTTCTGCACGGTGACGGGGTTGGCGCCCGAGCGGAAGAAGAGCACCGCCACCGAGCGGCGCACGGGCGCGGGCGGCGTGGGCGCGGCCTTCTCGCGCGCGTGGGGCACCGGGGTGGAGGGCTTCCCGGTGCTGGCCAGGGCCTCCTGGAGCGCGAGGCGCAGGGCGGCCACGGAGTCATGGCGGCGCTCGCGCTCCTTGGTGAGGCAGCGCAGCACCACCTGCTCGAGCGCCGCGGGCACGGGCACCAGCTCCGAGGGGCGCAGGGGCCGGCGCGCGAGGTGGGCGTGGATGACGTCGGCCGGAGTGCCGAAGAAGGGCGGGCGGCCGGTGAGCATCTCGTAGAAGAGGATGCCCAGGGAGTAGATGTCCGAGCGGATGTCCAGGCCGGACTGGCCCGAGCACTGCTCCGGGGACATGTACTCGACGGTGCCCGCGAAGGAGTCGCCGATGGGAGGCGTGGGCTCGTCGGCGGAGGAGAGGGCCGGCGTGCTCACGGAGCGCGCGAGGCCGAAGTCGAAGAAGCCGGCGGAGCGCGCGGCCTCATCGAGGAAGACGTTCTCCGGCTTGAGGTCCCCGTGGAGGTAGCCGTGGCCGTGCACCACCGCGAGCGCGTCCAGCAGGGCCAGCGCGCGCGAGGAGAGCTCGGCGAGCGGCATGGGGCCGGCGACCTGCGCCATGCGCTGCGCGAGGGTGGGCCAGGGGATGAACTGCATGACGAGGTAGGGGGCGCCCGTGGGGAGGGTGCCCGTGTCATGCACGGCGGGGACGGTGGGAGGGCCGATGACGCGCAGCACCTCGGTCTCGCGGGCGAGCTGCGCGCGGGCGAGGGGGACTTCCGGGTGGGCCACCTTGATGGCCACGCGCAGGCCGTCTCGCTCGCGCCAGGCGGAGTAGAGCGTGCCGAAGCCACCGCGCGCGACTTCCTCCTCCAGCCGGTAGCCGGAGAGGACGAGGGACGGCGACGGCCGGCCACGCCCCGGGGAGGGGGCGTTGGTCGGGGTGGCTCCTCGAGGACAGTGCGCATGGGTCCCCTCCCAACGCTGCCCGCATGTCACACAACGCGGCACGTCCCCAATCTACCGCAACCCGGCCGGCTTTCGCCGCTTCCGGGCCGAAATCAGGGGAGTCCCCAGGGTTGGAAGCAACCCACCTGGCGGGGTGGCTTCACTCCCAGGAAATCTCGTACTCGCTATCGAGGGGCCCCGTCGCCCAGGAGCGGACCCTCACGCCGCGGACGTTCGCGGAGAGGAAGAGCGCCAGCAGCCCGCCCTCCATGTTGGGCCGGGGGAGGAGGTCGTGCTTGTAGGTGAGGATGCCGCTCGCCGGTCCCGTCATCCGCGTGGTGAGCTGCTCCATGCTCGTGGCCACCACCTGGAGACTCGCGCGCAGGCTGTTGAACAGCCGCTTCGGGTTCTGCTGAACCAGCGACATCATCAGCTTGCCGGACGCGGAGGTGAGGAAGTTCGCCGCGGTCTGCTGGCCCAACTGCCGGAGCGCCCCCTCGAAGTCACCCGTCTCCGCGCTCAGGAGGCGTGCCGCCGCGTAGATGAGGGTGACGAACTTGCTCAGTGGATGGCTGAAGACGTCCACGAACTTCGGCTCCCCCTCCACTTCCTGGCAGTGCCGCACTTCGGCCTCGCTCTTCGTCCAGCGCACGACCTCCAGGATGGAGTTGAAGAGGAGCCCTCGCGAAGTGTCCGACTCCTTGATGAAGGAGCGCTGGTGCTTCAGCTCTTCCGGCGAGCCGAGCCGTAGCGTGTCCGGGGTGACGGCCAGGGTCTGCGTGCTCATACGTGACCTCGCGCTCGGGCCCCGCACTCGTTGACGTCAATGAGTGGTGTGGGGGGAGGTGTGATGCTCGTTGATGTCAACGAGTGAGGCGGAGGAGGCGCCGGCTCGTTGCCCTCCCATCCCTGTGTCGTGGCGCACCACCGCAGGTAACGCCCTTTTCTTTGGCTCCGTTTGTCCCCTGACTCCGCCCGTTGTGGGGCCCGCGCTTCAGCATGACGTCACAGGTTGGGGGGCTCGGACTCACTTATCGGTTCCAAACCACCGAGGAGGGCTTTGCTGTCTCAAAAACAGGCTTCTGCCGCTCTGACGGGTTGGCCTGTTTGTATGACCTGGGCGGTTGGGCAGGGCTTTCCTTCTTGTGTTGGCTGTGCTACCTGTTTGGTCGTCAGCTCAATCCACAGCAGGCGTTTCTGGAGGTGCCATCGTGCCGAGCGAATCTCTTTCGTGTCGGAAGTGGAGTCGTGTTTCCGTGGGAGTCGTCCGTCTCCCGCCGGGCTTGTTTGCAGTGCTCTCTCTCGTGTTGCTGTGCCCCCTGGCATGCGCCAGCGGTACGCCGCTCCCGGCGTATGCCACTACCCGGGACGCGCTCGCGGAACTGGACGAGTTCGGTGCCCTGCTGCTGAAAGCCGGGCTCTCCGCGGAACTACTGCCCAAGGGGCGGGACTTGTCCCCGGAGCACGCCAGGCAGCTCCGGCTTCACTTCCACCTCTTTCCGCCCAAGGCATCGGAATACGCCCCGTGGCTGGTGGCGGACGTGCTGCTGCTCGATGTGGTGCTCAAGAATGAGGCTGTTTCCCGGGCGGAACTGGGCCGCCGTGTCCAGGAGTTCCAGCCGCTCGTGGTGCTGCGGCCCGATGGCTACCTGGCCTTTGCGCTCAGTGGCAGGGAACTGCAGTGCGTGGGCCCCGTGGGCGTCCAGGACGGGGCGTATCGGGCGGGCTCCTTCGAGGTGGGTACCTTCTACAGGAAGGACGAGACGGACAACTGGCAGCCCGTGTCCGTCCCTGGTTCCACCGTCGCGCGCTAGGCACTCCTCTCCCGCTTCCACTCTCTCTCATGTCCGAATCGAAGAAGCCCGATGGTCCCGGGCCCGGCAAGTCCTTCGCGGTCGGCGACTTCCGCTACGCGATTGTCCGCCACCTCGTCGAGCACCCCGACTACGACACCCTGCTGCTCGCCACGCGAGAGCCGCTGCAGGGTGGCCCGGTGAAGCTCGTCGTTCTCAAGCCCATCGTCATGGAGCACGGGCGCGAGGCCCGGCACCGGGCACTGGAGGAGGTGAGTCTTTCCAAGTCCCTGCGCCACCCCAACATCGCCACCGTGTACGGGTACGTGGTGGACGGAGAATTGCCCTACATCGTGATGGAACACCTGCGCGGGTGCTTCCTGCTCACCCTCATGGACGCGGCCTGGTTGGTGGGTCGCAAGTTGAGTCCCGACTTCGCCGCCTACGTCGCCGCCGAGGTAGCCGACGCACTCGACTACGCGCACCGCTGCGAGGACGAGGACGGCAACCTCCTCAAGCTCGTCCACCGCGCCGTTGGCCCCATGCGCATCCGCCTGGGGGACAATGGCCGCGTCAAGCTCACCAATTTCGGCGCGGCCTATTCGGAGTTGCTCGGTCGCATTCCCACCCGCCATGGGTTGCTCCGGGGAGACCCGGCCTACATCGCCCCGGAAATCCTCCTGGGTTTCCTCAAGCCGAAGGCCCGCCAGCGCGACCCACTCACCCCCCACCGGCTGGACGGCAGGGCCGACATCTTCTCGCTCGGCCTGGTGTTGCTCGAGATGTTGCTCGCCCGCTACCCGTTGGACCCGCCCGACAGGTTGTGGGAGGACCTCGACGAGCGATTCCCTCCCGAGGTGCGCGCCGAGCGCTCCTCGCTGCTCCCCCTGGAGACGTTGGCCAATCGCGTGCTGCACTTCGGTCCGGAAGAAGTGGAGCACGCGGCGAAGGATCTGCCCGCCGCCTTGCAGAAGATCGTGGCCCGGGCGTTGCGGCAGAACCCCACCGAGCGCTACCCCTCAGCGGACGACATGCGTTACGACCTGCGGGACTTCCTGCATGCCCGCCATGGCCGGCCCTATGGAGCGAAGGAGGCGGAAGCGGAGCTGAGCGACATCCTCAAGGAGGCCTCGGACCTGCGCAAGCTGACCGCCCACCCGGACGTGGAGAAGGGCGTGCTGCCCCTGCCACCGGACTTGAAGGGCGACGAGCCCGGCGGCGTTCACTGAGGTGCACCGTGGGCAGCTTCAACAAGATGAACGTCTCACTCGCGAGGCACGTGGGGGCAGTGGCCCGTGAGGCACGTGCCCGCGCGGGGCTGACGCAGGCGGAGGTCGCCGAGCGCGTCGAGCTGGCGACGGAGGTGTACGCGCGCCTCGAGCGCGGCAAGATGCTCCCGAGCGTGCCCTCCCTGCTGCGGCTGTGCCGCGCTCTGGGCGTGGATGCCAACTCCCTGTTGGGGCTCGTCGCCGGCACGCCGCCGCAGTGGCTCGCGTCGGCCGCGCCTCCGTCCGACGATCCACCCGCCCTCCGCCGTCTGCTGCGCTCCGTGCGCCGGTTGGGGGTGGCTCAAGTCCATGCGCTCACCCTCGTGGCCCGCTTCATGGACCCGGCCCGCACGACACGGGGCAACCGCGAACTGGACAAGGCCGCACGCTGAAGGAGCGATGATGCCCACGGCATTGCAACGCCACCTCGGAAAGGTGGCCAGGGACACCCGGCTGCGCCTGGGCCTCACCCAGGCCCAGATGGCCAGACGCGCCAGCCTCGCTCCCATCGTCTACGGTCGCATCGAGCGCGCTCGGATGATGCCCAGCGTGTCCACGCTGCTGCGGCTGTGCGGCGCGCTGGAACTGGATGCGAACACGCTCCTGGGCTTCTCCTCACGGGAGCCGCCCTCCTGGCTCACTCCTCCGGAAGATGCCGCCGATGGCACCCCGGAGGTGCGCCAGTTGCGCCGCGCGATTCGCACGTTGACGGAGCGGCAGCTCGCCGCGCTCGCCACCGTGGCGCGCTCCATGGTGGCCCCTCCACGCAAGCGGGCGCCGCGCGGCGGGTGAGACAACCCATGCAACTCGAACACCTGCAGAAGTCTCTCGGTGATGTATGCCGCATGGCCCGCGAGCGGCTGGGGCTGACCCAGGCCCAGGTGGCCAGGCAGGTCTGCCTCGCCACCGAGGTCTACGGCCGCATCGAGCGCGGCGGCCTGTTGCCGTCCGTGCCCACACTGCGCAAGCTGGCCCTCGCCCTCGGAATCTCCGCCGACGTGTTGCTGGAATTGAGCCGCACGGAGGTGGCTCCTTCCCTGGCGGTGCCTCCTCCCGAGGGCGGCCTGTCGCCCGAGCTGCGGCAGCTCGTCCGCATGCTGCGCGGGTGGAGCCCCGGGGAGGTGAAGCGGCTGATTCGCGTGGCGAAGGTGCTGGAGAGTCCCGCGGGGGAGTAGGCCCCCTGCCGTGCTAGCCTCGCGAGCCCCGAGGACGTCCCGCTCCCATGCATGCTCCGCCCTTCAAGCCTCCCCAGCCAGGTGACAGGGTGGGGGACTACCGTGTGGACGAGAAGCTGGGCGACGGTGGCTTCGGCTTCGTCTACAGGGTGGAGCGCGCGGGCCGCTTCTACGCCATGAAGGTCATCCGCGCCCGCGAGCTGGAGGGCTGGGGCCAGCGGGAAATCACCATTCTCCGGCACGTGGTGCACGACAACGTCGTCCGCTTCCGGGCGTGCGACAGGTGGCCGGACCCGGACCATGGCTACCTGTGCTTCATCATGGACCTCGTCGTGGGCCGGACGCTCGAGCAGTGGGCGTTGGAGGAGAACCCCACGGCGCGCCAGGTGGTGCGCGTCCTGCTCGAGGTGGCGCTCGCGCTCGCGGAGATTCTCGAGCAGGGAGTGCTTCACCGGGACTTGAAGCGGGAGAACATCCTCATCCGCGACTCGGACGGGCGGCCCGTCCTCGTGGACTTCGGAATCGGCTACCTGGCGGGAGAGCCCACCCTCACCGGCGAGCGCTCCCTGCCTGGGACGGACGAGTACCGCACCCCCGAATTCGTCCGCCATGAGCAGGACAACACCCCGGGCAAGGCGGGTTACCGGCCCGGCGTGGGCGACGAGCTGTGGGCGCTGGGTGTCACCCTCTACTGGCTCCTCACCGACGTGCTGCCCTTCGGCCACCGCGCCGAAGGGGGCCTCTACGACAGGATTCTCCACCAGAGGCCCGTTGCGCCGCATGCGCTCAACCCGCGCGTGCCCCTGGCGCTGAGTGCCGTGTGCATGCGCATGTTGGAGAAGCGCCGGGGGGCGCGCTTTTCCGGCTACGGGGAGCTGTGCGGTGCGCTGGACGCCGCTCTCGCCTCGGCGGACGAGCGCTGGGACGTGCCGCTGATGGACCCGGACGCGCCGGACGCGACGCCCACGGTGAAGGTGCCCGGCATGGGGCCCCCGGCGGGCGAGGAGCAGGCGGGCCTCGTCTGGAAGGCGGACCGTCCCCGGCGTGGGCGCAAGGCCGCCCGCGAGCCGCGGCCGGTGCCGGAGCGCGGCGGCCCCCCCGCTGTCCCCGAGCCCCCGTCGGCGAAGCTGGCCGAGCCGCCTGCCCCCGCGAAGGTGGCGCGGGGTGCGGTCTCGCCAGCCGAGGCCCTCGTGGCGGTGTTGGCGGAAGTGGCGCCGCGACACGCCTGGGAGGGCCTGCCGCCCCCGGTGCCCGAGTCCGCTCCGCCGGCGCCTGGAGTCCCTTCCGCCGCGGCGGTGGCAATCCTCCGCCCCGCGGCGCTCCTCGTGGTGGCGGTGGGGGCGCTGGCCCTGGCGGGCGTCGGCGCATGGGTGGTGCATACGCGCCCGGCACCCGGCTCTCCTTCCACGGTGCGGCCGGTGGCCCTGGCTTCACCACGTGTCGAGTCCCCGCGAGAGGGCCCTCCCGCGCGGGCCTGTGCCGTCCGTGAAGTGGCGGGTTTCCAGGAGTGGCCTGAAGCTGGGGGGGGCGCGGCCTTCTCCCTGCCCCCCACCCCCGCGTCCGTACTCGCCACCATGCTTCGCAAGGAAGACTCCCGCTCGAGGCCCGAAGAGACGCCCGCTGCTCTGCCGCAGCGCAAGGGCATACGCGCCCGTTTCATGGAGAAGTGCGTCGGCGCGGCCTGCTGCGCCGTCCTCGGCGCCTGCACCGGCGCCCCGGTGCGCCCCTCGCCCCAGCCCGAGGCGTGCTCCTCCAAGGCCCTGGCCACCATGAAGGAGTTGGAGATCGACATTGGCGACGAAGCGGCCGGCACCTTCCCCGTCGTCGGAAGCGCCAAGCCCGTCCCCGTACAGGAGTCCACGACGTTCGCCCTGCAGGACGACCTGGGGAAGCTGAAGGCGGGCACCGTCCTGTCCGGACGACTCATCTTTGGGCAGGACCGCGTCTATGGGCGCTTCACGCAGGCCAGGCAGGCCAGGTCGAAGGGCGGACAGACCTACCCCGTCTGTTTGGAGCTCCAGTACCGAGGACAACGGGGCACCGGATATATGCGTGACAGCGGGCCTGCCTCCCCTGTGGTCGGGTCCGTGGCAGAGGTCCAGGCCGTGGACCGCTTCGAGTAGAGACGTACGTGGGCCCGGCAGGCAGCAGGTCGGGCATTTCGAGCACGGAGGTGTGGTAGAGGCCCATCCTCCCAGGCTGATTTCCGCGCCTTCCTGGAGGTTGACCGTCCGTGCTCCCCGCATCTCCTGTCGGCCTCCTGGCGCTGGCGCTCGTGTCCACTCCCGCCAGCGTGTCCGCGGCCACGGCCGTGGATGAGTGCGAGTCGCAGAGCCCGCGTATCGAGCTGTCCGCCTTCCCCCCGGGCAAGTCACCCGGGGTGTGTATCGGCCCGGGCTTGACCATCACCTTCCGCTTCGACTCGCCGCTCCAGCGGGAGTCCCTGAAGCTCGAGGACCGGGGCTGGTTCGTGGACTGGGCCGTGGGGCAGCAGACCGTCACGCTGGTTCCCCGCGACAACCTGGTTTCTGGCAGACGGAGCGACGTGACGGTGTGCTTCACGGACGAGGCCGCACCGCCATGCACCACCCTCACGCTCCTCGTGCATCCCGGTCTCGGCATGCAGGAGGTGAAGGTGCTGCGTCAGGCACGCTCGGTGACCGACTTCCAGCAGGTGGCGGAGGAGTCCGAGGCCGACGCCCAACAATGCCGGGAGGAACTGCGACAACTCCGCGCCGAGCGCGTCGTGCCGGACGGGCTGCGGGGCGCCATCGCCTCCGGCCTCGTGGACCGCAAGCGGGGCATTGCCCTCAAGGAACTGACGTGGGACGTGAAGGAGAAAGAGGGCAATGCTCTCATCCATGCCGCCGTGACGAGCTACCGCGCCAAGGAGCGGGTGGCGGTGGAGGTGTACCTCACGAATCCTGGCTCGGTGCCGTGGACGGCGGCGGGCGCGGTCCTGCGCGGCTCCAATGGCGAGGTGTTGAAGCCGCTCCCGCTCTGGGCGTCCGAGCCCATCCTGCCTGCCGTGCCTGGAGAGGAGGGCAAGCGGGGCCGCGTCGTGGTGGAACTGCTGGCCACGGAGAAGCAGGCGCGGGGCACGTACACGCTCGTCCTCTGGGACGCGGATCGCCAGCGCACGGTCACCCTCGGCAACGTGACGTTTCCTCAGTAGATGTCGCCTGTCGTGCGCGCTGGGCTCGTCCGTGGCTCTGGCTCGTTTTGCCAGTGCTCTCTCCTGGAGGGGCAGGGGAGGATCAGGCTTCTTCGTCAGGCAGGAGCGTGAGCAGCAGCTCGTCGTCGGGGCCGAGCGGGCGCCACCCGGGCGGTGGAGGTGTGGCGAGGAACGCTGTCCTGACCTGCCTGGCACGCTCCTTATGGGTCACCGGGGTATCGGCAATCCATGAGCCGAGCGCCTTTGCAACCTTGAAGCGGTTGCCGTCGTCCAGCACGGCCGGCCAGCCGTCGGGAAGACATACGGCCAGTTCGCGCACAAGCACATCGCGCACAAAGCGAGTGAGCTGTTTGCGCTGCTCCGCCTCGGCGAGCAACCCGCTCAACACCTGCGCTCCGACGACATCGTCTGGACCAAGCTCCTCGGCCAGAGCCACAAGCGAGGCGGTGGGGCGCGCCTCGGCGAAGGCCGTGAGTGAATCGTAACCCCGTTCGCGGACCCGCTCATACAGGCGCGCCACCCAGTTACCTTGAAAAGGATGTCTGTCGCTCATGACCCCCTCCAAGGCGAACGTTCAGACTTCCTCGTCGGGCAGGAGCGTGAGCAGTAGCTCGTCGTCGGGACCGAGCGGACGCCAGCCGGGAGGTGGTGGCGTGGCGCGGAGCGCCGCCCTGGCTTGTTCGACGCGCTTCTGATGCGTCTCTGGCGTGTAGGCGGACCATCGGCCAATCGCCATGGCGATCTCGAAACGGTTTGTATCGTCCAGCACAGCCGGCCAACCACCGGGGAGACCTTCGGCAAGCTCGCGCACGAGAACATCGCGCACCAAGCGTGTGACTTGCTTACGGCGCTCCGCCTCGGCAAGCAACCCGCTGAACACTTGCACTGCGGCGACATCATCCTTACCAAGCTCCTCGGCCAACAAATACAGCGGGACGGCAGGACGCGCCTCGGCGAAGGCCGTGAGCGAGTCGTAACCGCGCTCGCGGACCCGCTCATACAGACGCACCTTGATGTTGCCCTGCCACGCACGTCCGTCGCGCATCGTCCTCTCCAGCGGAAACGTTCAGACTTCCTCGTCGGGCAGGAGCGTGAGCAGTAGCTCGTCGTCGGGGCCGATCGGGCGCCACCCGGGCGGGGGCGGCGTGGCGCGGAGCGCTGCTTTGGCCTGCGTGACGCGCTCTTCATGGGTTTCTGGGGTGAAGGAGGACCAGAAACCGAGGGCTTTGGCAACCTTGAAGCGGTTGGCGTCGTCCATCACGGTCGGCCAGCCGTCGGGGAGACATTGGTACAGTTCACGCACGAATTGACTGCGTACCAAACGCGTGACCCGGCGAGTTCGCTCTGCTTCGGCCACCAGCCCTTTGAACACCTGCACTCCAGCGACGTCGTCCGGACCAAGCTCCTCGGCCAGAGCCACCAGCGAGGCGGTGGGGCGCGCCTCGGCGAAGGCCGTGAATGAGTCGTAACCCCGTTCGCGGACCCGCTCATACAGGCGCGCCACCCAGTTACCTCGAAAAGGATGTCTGTCGCTCATGGCCCTCTCCACGGGGAACGTTCAGGCTTCCTCGTCGGGCAGGAGCGTGAGCAGCAGCTCGTTGTCGGGAGCGAGCGGGTGCCAGCCGGGCGGCGGTGGTGTGGCTCGGAACTCTGCCATGACCTGATCGACGCGCTCTCGGTGGGTTTCTGGGGTATAGGCAAACCAGGAGCCGAGCGCCTCCGCGACCTTGAAACGGTTGGCGTCGTCCATCACAGTCGGCCAGCCTTCTGGGAGGTTCTCGGCGAGTTCTCGTACGAGCACATCGCGCACCAAGCGCGTGACTTGTTGGCGCCGCTCTGCCTCGGCAAGCAATCCACTGAACACCTGCACCGCAGCGACGTCGTCCTTGCCAAGCTCATCGGCCAGCACGTACAGCGGCACGGCAGGGCGTGCGTCGGCGAAGGCGGTGAGCGAATCGTAACCGCGCTCGCGGACCCGCTCGTACAGACGCACCTTGATGTCGCCCTGCCACGCACGTCCGTCGCTCATCGTCCTCTCCAGTGGATGCAGTTCAGACTTCCTCATCGGGCAGGAGCGTGAGCAGTAGTTCGTCGTCGGGGCCGAGCGGGCGCCACCCGGGCGGTGGATGTTTGGCGAGGAACGCTGTCCTGACCTGCCTGGCGCGCTCCTTATGAGTTTCGGGGGTAAAGGCAATCCACGAGCCAATCGCCTCGGCAACCTTGAAACGGTTGGCGTCGTCCAGCACAGCGGGCCAGCCGCCGGGGAGGCACTCGTACAGTTCACGCACGAGTTGACTGCGCACCAAACGCGTGACCCGGCGAGTTCGCTCTGCTTCGGCTACCAGTCCTTTGAATACCTGCACTCCAGCGACGTCGTCCGGGCCAAGTTCCTCGGCCAGAGCCACCAGCGAGGCGGTGGGGCGTGCCTCGGCGAAGGCCGTGAGTGAATCGTAACCCCGTTCGCGGACCCGCTCATACAGGCGCGCCACCCAGTTACCTTGAAAAGGATGTCTGTCGCTCATGACCCCCTCCAAGGGGAACTTTCAGACTTCCTCGTCGGGCAGGAGCGTGAGCAATAGCTCGTCGTCGGGACCAAGCGGGCGCCAGCCGGGCGGTGGTGGCTTGGCGAGGAGCGCTGCGCTGACCTGTCTTGCTCTGTCCTGATGCGTATCGGGGGTGTAGGTAATCCACGCGCTGAGCGCCTTGGCGACTTGGAAACGGTTGGCGTCATTCAACACGGCTGGCCAGCCATTGGGCAGACCTTCGGACAGCTCGCGCACAATCTGCGCGCGCACCAGACGTGTGACTCGACGACTCCGCTCCGCCTCGGCGACCAACCCGCTAAATACCTGTACTGCGGCGATGTCATCCTTGCCAAGCTCCTCGGCCAGCGCTAGCAGCGAGGCGGTGGGGCGCGCCTCGGCGAAAGCGGTGAGCGAAGCGTAACCGCGCTCGCGCACCCGCTCGTACAGGCGCACC
>NZ_DASUNC010000201.1:0-24707 GCF_036277355.1 Archangium sp. | reverse complement strand
CCTGAGAAGTTGCGAGCCAGGGGCGACGCCGTTACTCCTATGAATGACGAGGTCTGCCTGCCTCAAGGTGCGGTTCCTCTATTGCCCCCGGCCAGCGCGACGGTTCTCAATCTGTTTTGGAAGTCCAACTGTAGTACTAGTTATGCAACAGGGTCATCGGCAGTGGGGTTGTCTGCGCTATCCGCAGAATCGTCTGCGTTGTCAGACGGGGCTCCCCCTGTTGGGGCAAATTCTACGCAGCCTTCTGCGAGAATTGCTGTAAGTCGCTTGCGCGCTTCAGATTTCTTCCTGGTTTCTTTGATGTCGCTTGGACGTCGCACCAACAAATGAGCAGCGTTTTCGAATACAGCCAACAAACCGTTCGCTGCCTTGTCGCACTGCGGCCAAAGCATACGGGGCTTTTGGCCAAGAGAGCTTTCTGAGTAGAAGTAGCGCAGAAGAGTGGCGGGATCTGTAATCGGTGTTTGGCCCGCCCTTGTGTCGGCGACATACTTGCGGTTCGCATAATAGATGAGTGTAAGTAACCAGAAGATGTTGGTTTCTACTTTCTTGGTTGCCTTGATCTTGAGGTTGGTAGGATTGAGCCCGATGAATGTCCACAGGCTATAATCGTCATCAGGCAATGGGTAGCGAAGCCTGAAGAATCCCTTGGCCTCAAGCGCACCAAGTATCTTGAGAACATCTT
This sequence comes from Archangium sp., assembly GCF_036277355.1. GTDB lineage: Bacteria > Myxococcota > Myxococcia > Myxococcales > Myxococcaceae > Archangium. The sequence goes on along the minus strand of NZ_DASUNC010000201.1, from coordinate 24,022 downwards.
CGGGCGTGCCAAGGCGTTCAGACTCGTGTGCGTATTCAAAGGCGACCAACCGCATTAGGCGGACGAGCGCTTTTTGGAAAATAACTTTGAATGACCACGATTCGTTGTCGCCAAGACCTTTGAGTTCCTGGATTTGATCGATTGGCGTCTCAATCCTTTTTCGTTTCCAGTGGGTGTCTTCTTTTTCTAGCTGGCTTCCGAGTTGTGATTTGTGGTCTTCGGGTTGCGCATTCCACTTTGCAAAGAATCCGGTGACCATCTCTTTCTGTCTGGCAGATTCAAGCACGCGAGCGTACGGTGCGAAATCGCGGATGGCTTTGAGGATGTAGGGTTTGTGAAGTGCCTCGAAGTTGCTGACCGCGGCCTTCAAGTACGACTCGGGAAGGTGCAGGAATGGACGCGCTGGCTCATCGCCATTGAAGTAATTCTTTTTGTAATACTCGCTAAGCGCGACATCCCCATCATCAAGAGCCTTTGATTCGCCGCCGAGAGATGCATCTAGACTCTGAATGTATGCACCCACCTCATCTTCATCCAAAGGATCGTTTGGTACCTTTAGATTCAGAACGAGATCAACAAGTTGATGGAGATTCAGTAGACTATTCAAATAATAAGACTGGTCGAAGCGATTGTTTGCCTCCTGCCAACGAACTAGGCTGAGCGGTAGTAACTCCGCATCATCTTTGCACGTTTCTCGAGTGACCAGCGTTCGCGCGCAGAGCGCCGTAAGGCTTTTGTCGTCTAGAATGATCTCGCGTGCTTCATCAACTTTTTTGGCGTTCTTGTTAAGATCAGTGAAAATTTCGCGAGCGATCGCGCGCATCGATGACTTGTTTCCCTCTGACTTCATTTTGAAGCCAATCTTCTCGTTTATCAACAAGAAGAGAATGGGGACAACAGTCTTGCGCTCAAATGGCTCTAGTGTTTGCTGCTTCGATTCATACCACTTCCGCAGTGCAGCCAGTCGATGTTGTCCATCGACAGCAACAGCATCAACGCGGGCCAAGTCCCATCGTAGACGGCCGAATTGTTCGAGGCGGACATACTGAACACCGCCAAAGACTACACGCTTTGCATTGTCCTGGCCGAAGCTACTATCGAAGTCCTGGTCCTCATACGGAATTCGAGGATCATTTCCTTCGTAATCCTGGAACCCAGATGCCCCACTTCCATCAGGGTTTTTGGGGAAAAGCAAAATGGTGATAGCGTTGAAGAACTTTAGCTTGTTTGGGTCTTTCAGGTAGCCATTTACGATGTCTTTTTCGATTCGGTCGTAATCAATTTCACGCTGGTATAGCTCTTCAAGAGACCAGCGCTGCTCCAGGTTGGGGGGGATCTGATCGTATGTGCGGAGTTCCAAAACGGCGCGCTCAATCTCTATACTTGCGTTCAAATATGGAACGGTTACATGCGGTGAGAGTGTGTACTCCCCATGTAGTCCATAGATTGGCTTGTTGAACTTGGTTTGTGGAATTGGCTTTCCGAGTTTGATTGACATGTCTAACCGTACCTCTCTGTGAATGGTGGGCAGAAGAGTTTCGATAGCATCTCTTCTATGATCAAGTTTGTGGCGACTTCTTCGTCTTCGCCCCCTGAAAACACAGGGGTTTCAATATAGACGAGGATGCATCTGAAAATGTTAACAGATGCTCGGGCAAGACGATCCTTGAGTTCTGACTGCCCTCTCAGATGTTCACCGATTCGTTGTGATAAAGAGTCTGCTTTGCCGATGTAGAGCGGATTCTGAAAAGTGACGGAGCCGCTCTTCATCAAATCTGCCGTGAATCGGCGAAACTGTGGATTGGCGCAGAGTCTGACGAGGGCTTCCTGCTTACCTTCAGAGAAATTCCGAGAACTGCGGACGGTCACTTTGTACAGGGGAGGAAGTCGTGCCGTTCGGGGAAGCATGTGCGGCAACGAAGTTTCTTTTAGGATAAACTCGGCGAACGACGCCGCGTCGCTCTTGAGCGGATCTGGCGGAAGTAACTTTTTGTACCAAGCATACACGCCAGCGCTACTAGGAAGCTTTGCCAAAATTGGGTCCACTCCACCTCTGATCAAGTCACAATCGATTGTCTGCAACTCACTGAGCATGGGGCGGGATTCCAGTAGATTATATATGTACGGGCCATCCCTCCTTTCCTATTAGAGTATCTTCTATAAGGTTAGAGTATCTTCTATAAGGAGGTGGTCACGCATACACCATACCACAGGCTGCCCTGGTGATGGTACCACCGCAGTGGGTCTTGTCGTACGGCTGTTGCAGCATTGGGATGGCGGAGATGCATCAGCGCCAGTTCGCCTCTTTGTTGCTGGTGGTGTGCTCGACTTCAGGCACCGCTGATTACGAGTTGGGCGGGCTTCGTCGCTCACCATGGATGTTCGTGCCGACTCGACTTGGCCTTCGTTGCGCGATGGGCCGAATCTTGGGAGGGGCACTGTCCTCGGATATAAGCCTCTTGGGCGGGTTGTAGTACGGCGTCGGCATGACGTGATTCTTACAGCAGAGCAAACTGGTGCTGGAGGATGCGTGGGGGCGGGAACGTTTTAACCCGGATTCGGGCGTGCATCCATGGCGTTTGGTACTCTGTGGGACGCCTAACGTCCAATCGACGATGTGACTTCTCAAGTCATGTGGAGTGGCCCATGCTCCGGCGGCCATGAGCACTTACCAGTACTACGAGTTCCGGGCCGTGGACCGGCCGCTCACCTCCGCCCAGCAGAAGGAGCTGCGTGAGCTCTCCACCCGCGCGGACATCACCGCCACCCGTCTCGTCAACGTCTACAACTACGGGAACTTCAGGGGGGACCCGGACCGCTTGATGGAGCGGTACTTCGACGCCTTCGTCTACCTGGCCAGCTGGGGCTCCCGCGAGCTGCAGCTCCGTCTTCCTCGCAAGCTGTTCGACCCCGCGCTCGTCCAGCCCTACCTGCTCGAGGACGTCCTCTCGCTGCGCACCACGCGCGAGCACGTCATCCTCAAGCTGGGTGTCGACGTGGAGGATGACGGCGAGTGGACGGAAGGGGAGGGGTGGCTCGACTCCCTCCTCCCGCTGCGCGAGGCGTTGATCGGTGGCGACCTGCGTGCCCTCTACATCGGATGGCTCGCGGGCAGATCCGGGGACGAGGAAGATGCCGATGAGGAGCCCCCCGTGCCGCCCGGCCTGGGTGAGGCCTCGAAGCCGCTGCGGGCCCTCGCCGACTTCCTCTTCGTCCCCCGAAGCCTCGTGGCCGCCGCCGCGAAGGCCAACCCCGCTCCCGCCTCCAGCGCCGTGCCCAAGGAGGCCCTGGCCCGGTGGCTCTCCTCGCTGCCCACCGCGGAGAAGGACGCGCTCCTCCTGCGTGTCATCCAGGGCCCGGAGCCCCTGCTCGGCGCGGAGTTGCTCCACCGCTACCGCGAGGCCCATCCCCCCGAGCAGGGCTCCCGGGCCGCCGGGACTCGGCGGACCCTGGGCGAGCTCCACGCCTCGGCCAGGGCGCACGAGGCCGAGCAGGAGCGGCGCCAGGCCCAGCGGGCGGCCCGGACGCGCGTCCGCCAGCTCGAGGCGCTCGCGAAGCGGGAGCCCGAGGTCTGGCGTGAGGTGCGTTCCCTGCTGGCCACCCAGAAGTCCGCCGACCACGAGCGGGGCCTCCAGCTCCTCACGGACCTGAGGGAGCTCGCCCGGCATCGGGGCTCCCTGGCCGATTTCCAGCAGGAGCTCTCGCGCCTGCGCGAGGAGTTCGCGCGCCGCCGCGTCCTCCTGCGCCACATGGAGCGGGCGGGGCTCGTGTAGGTGCACCCCGGGTGTGGGCATTCAACCTCCCGTCCGCGTGCCAGCCGGGTAGCCCCGTGACAACGGACGTGGTGGGACGGCCTGCATCCGGTACATTCCCTCTCGCCAGGACCCCACAGCCGGGGTGTCTCGGCAGGGAGTTCCATGACACCACGTGTGGAAGAGACGGATGTCCTCATCGTCGGCTGCGGCCCCGTGGGTGCGCTGACGGCCAATTTCCTCGGGCTGTACGGGGTCCGCACGCTCCTCATCGAGCGCCAGCCCGCCCCCCACGGTCTGCCACGCGCCATCACCTGTGACGACGAGGCCCTGCGCATCTACCAGGCCGCCGGCCTCGCCGAGCCCATGGATGCCCTCATGTACACCGTCCCCGAGGTCCAGATGACCGGGGCCGACGGTGAGCTCTTCGCCCGCGTCGTCATCCAGGGGCTCGACTTCGGCAACGGCTTCCCCGCCCTCCGCTTCTTCAGCCAGCCCTACGTCGAGGACGTGCTGCGCCAGGGCCTCGCCCGCTTCCCCCACGTCGAGCTGCGCTTCGGCCAGTCCCTCGAGGCCTGGTCCCAGGACGCCCACGGCATCTCCGCCACCGTCCTCGACGCCAGCACCGGCTCCGAGCGCACCGTGCGCGCCCGCTACCTGCTGGCCTGTGACGGTGGCCGCAGCACCCTGCGCCGCCTCGCCGGCATCGAGATGGTGGGCTCCACCTATGACGAGCAGATGCTCGCCATCTCCCTCCTGCTTCCCGAGCCCCCGCCCCCCATCTGCCGCATGGTGTGCGATCCCCACCGCCACATCTTCGTCGCCCGCTGCTCCGGCAACGAGATGCGCGTGGACGCCACCATCCGCCACGACGAGAAGGTCGAGGACCTGCTCCGGCCCGAGCGCCTGCGCGAGTTCATCGCCCCCTTCGTGGACCCGGATCGCGCCACCATCCTCCGCGCCGCCGCCTACGTCTTCAACCGCCGCATGGCCTCGCGCTGGCGCGATGGGCGCCTCTTCCTGCTCGGCGACGCCGCCCACCTCATGCCGCCCGTGCTCGGCCAGGGCCTGTGCTCCGGCCTGCGCGATGCCCACAACCTCTCCTGGAAGCTCGCGTCCGTGCTCCATGGCCACGCGGATGAGCCGCTGCTCGACACCTACGAGCAGGAGCGCCGCCCCCACGTCGAGGCCATGCTCGACACCAGCGTCCAGATGGGCCGCGTCGTGCTCACCGGCAGCCGCCCCATGGCCATGCTGCGCGACAGCGTCTTCCGGGCGCTCGACCGCATCCCCCGCGCGCAGCGCTTCATCCGCAACTTCGAGTTCAAGCCCCGGCCCCTCATCTCCCGCGGCTTCATGCTCGGCGGCTCGCGCGCCCACCGTCAGGCCCCCGAGGGCACCTACTTCCCCCAGCCCCGCGTGGGCGCTCCGGGCGGCGAGGTGGTCCGGCTCGACGAGCTGCTGGGCCCCGGTTTCGCCGTGCTGGTGCACCCGGATACCCGCGAGACGGTGCGCCGCGGTGCCCAGGTGCTCGCCGACAGCCTGGGCGCCCCGTGCCTGCGCATCATCCCCCCGCGCTCCGGCCAGGCCCAGCCCGGGGAGGTGGTGGACACCGAGGGCAAGCTCGACGCGTGGTTCCGCGAGCACAAGGTGGAGATCGCCGTCCTGCGTCCGGATCGCTACCTCTACGGGGCCGTGAGGGGCTCGCACCTCGCCTCGTTGTCCACGGCGCTGCGCGGGTGGATCCACGGCCCTCCGGGCGCCCTGGCGCCGCCCGCCTCCGCGTCCGCCCTCAAGTCGTCGGTGGGCTGACGGCCGGGACCGGCTCCCGGGGAATTTCAAATGGGTCCACCCGTTGGGTGGGCTCTTCGAGGCATGGAGGGAGAGCGGATGCTCAGACAGAAGTTGCTCGTCACGGGGTTGGTGCTGCTGGCCGGGACGGCCGCGTGTGCCCAGGGCCGGTCCGTGACGGCCGGGACGGAGGCCACCCCCGCCGCGCAAAAGCCCGGCGCCCAGGTGCGGACGAAGACGCTGAAGAACGGGTTGAAGGTCATCGTCTGGGCGGACCCGGACAACCCCAGCGTCTCGCTCTACAACTGGTTCCGCGTGGGCAGCCGCAACGAGCGCCCCGGCATCACCGGCCTGTCCCACTTCTTCGAGCACATGATGTTCAACGGCGCGAAGAAGTACGGCCCGGGTGAGTTCGATCGCGTCATGGAGGCGCACGGCGGCCGCAACAACGCCTACACCTCCGAGGACGTCACCGTGTACCAGGACTGGTTCCCGCGCTCGGCGCTGGAGAAGATCTTCGACCTGGAGGCGGACCGGCTGCAGAACCTCGCCATCGATCCGAAGGTGGTGGAGAGCGAGCGGGGCGTCGTCTACTCGGAGCGGCGCTCCAGCGTGGACAACGACAACAGCGGGCTGCTCATGGAGCAGGTGCAGGCCACCGCCTTCGTGGCGCACCCCTACCAGATTCCCGTCATCGGCTGGCCCTCGGACATCGAGAGCTGGAAGCAGGAGGACCTGGAGCGCTACTTCCGCACCTACTACGCGCCCAACAACGCCACGCTCATCGTGGTGGGCGCGGTGACGCCCGAGGAGATCTTCTCGCTGGCGGAGAAGTACCTGGAGCCCATCCCCGCCCAGCCCGCGCCCGAGCCGGTGCGCACCCAGGAGCCGCCGCAGCAGGGCGAGCGCCGCGTGGTGGTGCGCAAGCTGGCCCAGGCGCCGCTGCTGCAGATGGCCTTCCACGGCCTCAAGGCCAGTGACGCGGAAGCGCCCGCGCTCGACTTGCTGGTGCGCATCCTCACCGAGGGCGACTCCTCGCGGCTGCACCGGCGGCTGGTGGAGGAGGAGCAGGTGGCCATCGGTGTGGGCGGCTACCGGGGCGCGGGGTTCGACCCCTCGCTCACGTGGATGCTGGTGGACCTGCCCCCGGGAGGAGACCTGGGCAAGGCCGAGACGCTGCTCGACGAGGAGCTGGCGAAGGTGGTGTCCGCGGGCGTGAGTGACGCGGAGCTGCGCAAGGCGAAGAACATCGCCGTGGCGGAGTTCTGGCGCAGCCTGGAGACGAACAGCGGCCGGGCGCAGGCGCTCGGCACCTACGAGGTGTTCCACGGCGACTGGCAGAAGCTCTTCAGCGCGCCGGAGCGCTACGAGGCGGTGACGCGCGAGCAGGTGCAGAAGGTGGCCGCGCGGGTATTCGCGAGGAACAACCGCTCCGTGGGCGTGCTGGTGCCCGAGGCCGAAGCGGACGAGGCGAAGAAGGAGGCGGCGCGATGAAGGTGATGAACGGGAAGGTGGCGCTCGCGGCGCTGCTGGTGGCCTCCTCGGCGGGAGCACAGGAGACGAAGCCCCAGGCCCCCGCGGCGCAGCAGGTGCGCGAGGACGCGGTGAAGGACGCGGTGAAGCTGCCCAGGGCCACCGTGCTGGAGCTGAAGAACGGCGCGCGGCTGCTCCTGGTGGAGAAGCACGAGGTGCCGCTGGTGTCCTTCAGCGCGAAGGTGCGCGGCGGGGCGCTCGGGGACCCGGAGGGCAAGGAGGGCGTGGCCGCGCTCGCCGCCGAGCTGCTCCAGAAGGGCGCCGGCAAGCGCGACGCCGCGCAGTTCGCCGAGGCGGTGGACAGCGTGGGCGGCGTGCTCGGGGTGGCCTCCAGCCGCGAGTCGCTGGAGATCGGCGGGCAGTTCATGTCGCGCGACACCGCCCTCATGGTGGAGCTGCTCTCGGACATGCTGATGCGGCCCCGCTTCGACGCCGCCGAGCTCGACAAGATGCGCGAGCGGATGGTGTCGGAGCTCGCCGCGGCGAAGGATGGAGACCTGCGCGGCATCATCGGCACGTACTTCCAGGCCTTCCACTTCGGGACGCACCCGTACGGGCGGCCCGTGGGCGGCAGCGAGGCCTCGCTCGCCACCCTCACGCGCGAGGATGTGCTGGCGTACGCGAAGGCGCACCTGGGCGGAGACCGGCTCATCCTCTCCGTGGTGGGTGACTTCGACGCGAAGAAGCTCGCGAAGCAGCTCGAGGCCGCGCTCGGCGGGTGGAATCGCGCGGGCACTCCGGTCCCGGCCGCTCCTCCCACCCAGCCCCTGAAGGGCCGCCGCGTCCTGCTGGTGGACAAGCCGGACGCCACGCAGACGTACTTCTGGGCCGGCAATACGGGCATCTCCCGCACCGACCCCGCTCGCGTGGACGTGACGCTCGCCAACACGGTGCTCGGCGGCCGTTTCACCTCGCTGCTCAATACGGCCCTGCGCGTGAAGTCCGGGCTGACGTATGGCGCGGGCTCGGCCGTGCTGCCCGGCATCCAGCCCGGCCCCTTCGCCGTCTCCTCGTACACCCAGACGGAGTCCACAGGCCAGGCGCTGGACATGGCGCTGGATGTGCTCGCCAGCTACCGCCAGCAGGGCATGGACGACGCCATGCTCTCCTCCGCCAAGGAGTACGTGCTGGGCCAGTTCCCTCCCACGCTGGAGACGAGCCAGCAGATCGCCTCCCGGTTGTCCGAGCTCGCCTTCTACGGCCTGGACTCGAGCGACGTGGATGCGTTCGCCTCGAAGGTGGCCGCCACCGACAAGGCCCGCATCCTCGCCGCCATCCAGCGCGTCATGCCCGCCCAGGAGGACTTGACCGTCGTGCTCATCGGCAAGGCCTCGGCCATCCGGGACGTGGCTCGCAAGTACGGGCCCGTGACGGAGATGCGTATTACGGACCCGTACTTCGCTCCCCGGGGCACGGTGAAGGCACAGTAGGCACGGGTCTTCTCCACGGGTCGGGAGGACGGGGGCGAGGCACCCTCACCCCCGCCCTCTCCCGAGGGGAGAGGGAGTTGTGGGTCCTCTCCGATGTGGGGCTGCCCACCTACTTCGGCAGTGCCGCGTAGCGGTCCATGCACTTCTTGTAGCGCTTGTTCACCGACTGCGCGAACCACGCCGTGGACTTGTCCCCGCTCATCTTCGGGCTCCGGATCGTCACCGCCGGCAGCTGCTCGTAGGCCGGCGTCTCGCCCGTCTGCTCCTGGTACACGCGCTTGATGGCGCTCCAGGTGTCCGTCTCCTCGAAGGCCAGCTCCTTCTCCTTCTCCACGTCCTTGCGCACCCGCCGCTCGCTCACGTCGTCCGGCACGTACCGCTCCCGGAACGCCAGGAGCGCCTTCAGCGAGTTGCTGTCCTCGTCCACCGGCTCGCCCTGCTTGTCGTAGGCCAGCAGGTCTCCGTCCGTCACCAGCTTGATGCCCGTCAGCCGGCTCACCTGCGACTGCACCGCCGCGTTGCGCGAGGCGTAGAAGCCCGCGTTGTAGTCCGCGAAGCGGTAGAGCGGCTCGCTGTAGTGCGCCTCGTAGCCCAGCAGCCGCGCCGTGCCGTAGTACACCCCGCCGCTCCGGGTGTAGAGCTCCTCGCGCACCCGCTGCAGCGCCTGCTCGTCGCCTCCCGCCAGCTCCTCCGAGAAACGCACGCTCACCTGCATGGAGCCCGCCGTGGTGATGGGGTTGAGGTCCTCCAGCCGCGTGGACTTGAAGAGGCTGCTCGCCACCTGCGCCGCGAAGTACGTCTTCGGGAACTCCGTCTCGTAGTACTCCAGCAGCTCGCGGAAGATGCGGTCCAGGTCCCTCTCCGTCTTCACCTGCGCCAGCCGCTGCTCGAACGTCTGCGAGTGGCCCGGCGCCTTGCCCTCCAGCAGCCCCTTCACCGCCGGTGGCCCCAGCGGGCCCAGCTTGTCCGCGTAGGCCTCCAGCTTCTCCCGCACGATGCGCGCCAGTCCCGGCACCGCCGGGTTGGCCTCGAAGCCGGACTCCTGCTCGATGACGGCCAGCACCGAGCACACCGCCTCCGCCGAGGGGTACAGCCGGTGCGCCTCCAGCGCCGCCAGCACGTCCTCCGCCCAGCCCTCGCGCTCCTTCTCACCCGGCGGCACCAGCTGCGTGGCCTGCTCCACGGTGACGCGCGGGGGCAGCGGCACCTCGGGCCGCGTGTGGCGAGGGGCACAGGCCGCCAGCGCCGCCAGCCCGCACACGGCCAGCGCATTGCGTCCCGCACGGAAAAATCTCGCAACCTTCCATCTCCTCGGGGAGGAGACAAGGGGGGTGGAGGTAACGTTTACAGCGCTCGTCACAGAAAAATTCCTGAAAACCATCACATCCCCTTGTTCACGGCTTAGTTTGGAGTTCAAGTGAACAGTCTCTTCTACCGAGGAGTATTGCTTTGGCTCATCGACTGATGCGGACCCTGTGTGTGGCCTGGCTGGGTGCGAGCCTCGCCGCTTGCGGTTCGACGACGGAAGTGAACGAGGAGGCGGTGCGGGCGGGTGAGAAGGACGTGGACATCCAGGCGGCGCTGGCGCGTTTCAAGGACGCGCGCGTGGTGGGCAGCGAGGCCGGCGTCCCGTACGCGGTGACGGGCCAGCTGGGCCGGCTGTCGCCCGCGGGCAGCGTGGGCGAGCTGCGCGCCAAGGACGAGCTGCGCGAGGCGGTGGTGGAGCTCGCGCCGGTGTTCCGCGTGAGCGGCGAGGACCTGGTGTTCAAGCGCGCCACCGTGGACGAGCAGGGCCACCGGCACCTGCGCTTCCAGCAGACGCTCAACGGCCTGCGCGTGGTGGGCGGCGAGCTCGTCGTGCACGCGGATGGCGCGGGCAACATCTACGCGGTCAACGGCTCGCTGCGGTCGGGTGAGCAGCTGTCCGCCGCGGCGCGCGTGGCTCCCGAGGCCGCGCTGCGGGCCGCCGAGGCCGGCTCCACCGCGCGGGGCGCTTCCGCCCAGGGCGAGGCGAAGCTCGTCTACGTGCGCGCCGAGGGCAGCTCCGAGCTGCGCCTGGCCTACGAGGTGTCCGTGAAGGGCGAGCGTCAGGGCATGCCCGCCAACGACCTCGTCTACGTGGACGCGCAGCGCGGCGGCGTCCTCCTGGAGAACCCGCTCATCCACACGGCGCTCAACCGCCGGGTGTACTCGGCCAACAACGGTACGACCACGCCGGGCACGCTCAAGCGCAGCGAGGGCCAGGCGGCCATCGGCGACGCCCATGTCGACATCAACTACGACATGCTGGGCGTCACCTACAACTGCTACAAGACGCTCTTCAACCGCGACTCGTACGACAACCTGGGCGCCACGCTCACCAGCACCGTCCACTACGGCAGCAACTACGTGAACGCCTACTGGGACGGCACCCAGATGGTGTACGGCGACGGCAACAACTCGGACTCCATCGAGCTGGGCAAGGACCTGGACGTCACCGTCCACGAGCTGACCCACGCCGTGACGGACTCCGAGTCGGACCTCATCTACTCGGGGGAGTCCGGTGGTCTCAACGAGTCCATGTCCGACATCTTCGCCGGCGTGTGCGAGAGCTGGACGCGCAGCTGGGCGGTGGACGCGGACGTCTTCAAGATTGGCGAGGACATCTGGACGCCGGGCACCGCGGGCGACGCGCTCCGCTACATGGATGACCCGGCCAGGGACGGGGTGTCGCTCGACTTCTACGGCGACTACTCCCCGGGCGTGGACGTGCACTACAGCTCCGGCATCAGCAACCTGGTGTTCTCGCTGCTGAGCAAGGGGGGCGTGCATCCGCGCGGCAAGTCCACCAACTCCGTGCCGGCGATTGGCCCGGAGAAGGCCGGCCGCATCTTCTACAAGGCCAACACGGACCTCTTCACCACCAGCACCACCTTCGAGCAGGCCAAGACGTACACGATTCAGGCCGCCGATGCGCTCTACGGCGCGGGCTCGGCCGAGTCCCTGGCGGTGAACGAGGCCTGGAAGGCCGTGGGCGTGCCGCCTCCGCCGCCGGTGATCGATCCGCTGACCAACGGCGTGACGGTGACCGGCATCTCCGGTGGCAAGAAGTACTACGCGCTGCAGGTGCCCGCCGGCCAGGCCAGCCTCGTGTTCGACATCAGCGGTGGCACGGGTGACGCGGACATGCACGTGAAGTTCGGCGCGCTGCCGACCACCAGCTCCTACGACTGCCGTCCGTACGCCAGTGGCAACACGGAGAACTGCTCCTTCACCAACCCGGCCGCGGGCACCTGGTACGTGTTCCTCAACCCCTACTCGGCGTTCTCGGGCGTCACCCTCAAGGGCACGTACGGCGGGACGGGCAGTAGTGGCACGCCGGTGACGCTGACCATCAACGACAGCGTGGCCTCGGGCGCGGCGGACAACTTCGGCCCGTACAGCGTGGTGGCGGGCACCCAGTTCAAGGTGGTGATGTCGGGCTCGGGCGACCCGGACCTCTACGTCCGCTTCGGCGCGGCGCCCACGACCAGCACCTACAACTGCCGTCCGTACAGCTCCGGCGCCGCCGAGACGTGCGATCTGACGGTGCCCGCGGGCCAGAGCAGCGCGTACGTCATGGTGCGCGGCTACACCGCGGCCACGTACAGCCTGAACATCAACTACACCCGGCCGTAGTCCTGGTGAGCAGGATGGAATGACGGGCGGGCGGCTCTCCTCGTGGGGGTCGCCCGTCGTCTTTTCGCGGCGTGGCTACCGCCGCAGCTGGATGTCCCGCGCGAGGCTCTCGCCTCCGCCCACCAGGTCGAACGAGGCCCGTACGGGAGTGCCCTCGCTGATGTCCCGGAGCGGGATGTGGCGGCCCTGGCGCAGGCCGCGGCTGCGGCCGTCGATGCGCAGCTCGTAGATGTTGCCCTCCTCGTCGCTCACCTCGATGGTGCCGGGGCGCACGCGCTTCACCCGGCCGTCCACGGTGCCGGTGGCGATGGTGACCTCCTCGGCGGGCGCGGTGGCGGAGATGCTCGCGTTGCCGGCGCGTGCCGCCTCCGCGGCCTCCAGGAAGCCGGCTCGCTCCTCATCCGGCAGCTCAGGGCGTCTCCCCGGCCGCTCCCAGGATTCGGAGTCCGTCTCCAGCAGCCGCGAGGGCGGGGTCTCCGCGTCCGTTCCGCGCGCGAGGTGCTCCTCGGACGGTCCGGCCTGTCCTGCTTCGGTGCCGGGGGCTGGCGGCTCTGGCAGCTCGACGAAGTCGATGGTCTGGACGGGGGCGGGTTCCGACGGAGCCTCGGCGGCCACCGCGACCTTCGTGACTTCCGTTGTCGGCTCCGGTGCCGGCTCCGGTGCCGGCTCCGGCTTGCGGCATCCCGTCCAACAGAGGACACACCCGCCGAGCAGCGCCCACCCCATCCAGTTCGCCATCCCACGCCCCCCTCACACTCGCCCGGGGGGAAGGTGGGGCGCGGGCGTGAGCACGGCAAGCCGCCGGCCCATGTCCCTGTCTACGGGCCGCGGGAGAGCAAGCGAGCCACCGTGCGCTCAATTTCCCCTCTCCCCTCGGGAGAGGGTCAGGGTGAGGGTATTCGTCTCACGGGTTCCCCCCGCGAGACCCGCGCCACCGTTCCATCAACTCGCGAGCACTGCCACCGCGCTCGAGCCGTGCATCCGTCACCGAAAGGTCCGGCCCGAGCTCCAGGACGAACGTGAGCGTCGGCTCGCCGCGCAGGTGGTAGCGCAGGTCTCCGATTCGCACCACGGTGCGTCCCTGTTCACCCGGGGCCGAGGAGATGACGGGGAAGCGGGCCCAGGCGAGCGCCTCGTGCACGGTGGGCACGGCGCGCACGGAGGCGGGGAGTGCCTCCACCGAGGGCCGGGGCACACGGCGCTCCTCGCGCGGGGGCTCGCCGGGGGACACGGAGCCGGCCACGTACTCGGAGGGGAGCACGGCCACATAGCGCCAGGTGGTGAGCGAGAACCACGCGGGGAAGACCTGCACCCGCTCGGCCGTGGGCCAGGTCTCGTGCACGCGGGACGTCAGCGTGGCCTGGAGCACGCCGCGCAGGCCCACGTACGCGGCCGAGCATGCGAGTCCCACGAGCAGGGCGCGCCGCCACTGTCCCCCGCGGCGCCAGGCCCACACCGCACCGGCGAGCAGCGGAAGGGTGACGAGTGGATCCACCACCATCGTCCAGTCGAGCGTGAGGCGCCGGTCGGAGAAGGGGAGGAGGAGGCGGGTGCCCCATCCGGTCCACAGGTCGGGCAGCAGGTGGGCCACCGCGAGTGCGAGCAGGCTGGAGAGGTAGACGGGGAGGAAGCGGGCGCGGCGGAAGACGAGCAGGGCAATCCCGGTGGCGGCGAGGGTCACGACGGGGGCGAAGGCGAGCGCGTGGGACAGGCCGCGGTGGGCGCGCAGGGCGTGGTCGACGGAGTTGGCGGCGGGGAGGAGGGTGTCGAGATCGGGCATCTCGGCGGCGAGGACGGAGCCGAGGAGCACGGCCTTGTCGGTGGGGGAGAGGGGAGCGCCAGCGGGGGACTCGGGGCGGCGGAGCGCGCCGAGGGCCAGGCCCAGCAACCCGTGGGTGAGGTTGTCCATGGCGTCACGCTCCGAGGTTGTGGGCCACGGCCCTCACGTGGGCGTGGACGAGCTCGCGGGCCCGGGTGAGCTCCTCCAGGCGTGTGGGCACATAGCCGAGGCACAGCACCACCTCGTCCTCGGGGGCGGCGCGGGCGCCCAGCGCGGCGTAGTCGAGCGTGCGCGAGAGGGGCTCGCCCTCGGTGTCCGGGGTGAAGCGGCCGAACACGGCGGCGTGGGTGCCCCGGCCGGGCGCGGTCTCCTTCAGCGCGAAGAGCTGGCGCACGGCCTCGAGCGTCTCAGGGCGGGCGGCGAGCACCTCGGGGTCCACGGGCCCCGCCAGCTCCCACTCGAGCAGGCGCAGGCAGCCGCGGACGAACTCCACGTCGGTGATGACGAGCCCGTACAGGTACCAGTCCGCGCACGCCGCCTGGACGAGCCGGGCCTGCGCGTCCGTGAGCCAGGTGAAGGACGGGCAGGTGAAGGTTTCACAGATGTCGGCGCGGTAGACGCCGCAGTCGCGCAGGTCCGCGCCCCCCGTCACCTTCGGGTGGCCGAGGCAGCCCACCCGTGTGTGCTCCGCGTCGAGGAAGCCGAGCAGCGGGCAGACGCGGACGGCGGGGAAGAGCGAGCTCTCCCGCCGGGACTCCAGGAGCGCGCGGGCCGTGGTGTGCCAGGCCTCCGGCTCATGAGGCACGGTGCGCAGGGCCTCGGTCTGCGCGGCGAGCTGCGCGGTGAGCGTGGCGCGCGAGTGGTCGCGGAAGTTGTAGAGGCCGCAGCAGGCACCACAGGAGGCGCCCCGGCCGGGCTGGCACAGGTGGAAGGAGACGGACACGGTTCCTCGGGAGGCTCATCGTCTTCTGGGAGATGAGCGAAGGGGCTCGATGCTCCCTCTCCCCCCGGGAGAGGGTTGGGGTGAGGGTATCCGAGCCCGTTCTTCCAACCCGCGGCCCACAGTGGGGACAGGGGTTCAACCCGGGGCCCTGGCACCCTCACCCCGTCCCTCTCCCGAAGGGAGAGGGGAAATGGTCGCGGACCTACTTACGGAGTTAGCGCCAGCGTTAGCGCCTCACCGTCTTCTCAGAACCACTCGGGCTTCATCCGCGTGTACGAGTCCTCCCCCGAGCGGCACAGCGCCACCAGGTGCGTCACCCGCGGCAGCTCCGTGTTCAGCCAGTACTGCGCCGCCGCCAGCTTCCCCTCGTAGAAGTCCCGGCCCTCGCCGCCGCGCGCCAGGCCCTCGCGCGCCGCCGCCGCCTGCGCCAGCCACCGCCACGACACCGCCAGCACCGAGAACAGCTCCATGTAGTCCGCGCTGTGGCGCAGCATCCGCTCCACCTCGCCCGCCATCCCCGCCGCTCCCAGCTCCATCGTCAGCTCCACCACCTCCTGCAGCGCCCGGTTCAGCGCCTCGCCCCACGCCGGCTCCACGCCCGCCTTCCTCGCCCGCTCCACCGCCGCCCCCACCTCCTCCGCGAAGGCCCTCATCGCCTCGCCCCCCGCCGCCATCACCTTGCGCCCCAGCAGGTCCAACCCCTGGATGCCCGTGGTGCCCTCGTGGATGCTGTTGAGCTTCTGGTCTCGCAGGTACGCCTCGGGCAGGTACTCGCTCGAGTAGCCGTAGCCCCCGTGCACCTGCACCGCCAGCGCGTTGGCCTCGAAGCCCTTCTCCGCGGGGAACGTCTTCGCCAGCGGCGTGAGCAAGTCGAGCAGCAGCCCCGCGCGCCGCCGCTCCTCCTCCGTCTTCCCGTGCGCCGCCACGTCCGCCTGCCACGAGGCCATCGCCAGCAGCGACAGGCCTCCTTCCACGATCGCCTTCTGCCGCAGCAGCATCCGCCGCACGTCCGCGTGCTCGATGATGGGGTGCTGCGGCCGCGCCGCGTCCTTCTCCCACGCGGGGCGCCCCTGCGGCCGGTTCTGCGCGTACGCCAGCGCTTCCTGGTACGCCACCGAGGCCGTCGCCACGCCGTTGAGGCCCACCATGATGCGCGCCTCGTTCATCATCTGGAACATGTGCGCCAGGCCCTTGCCCGCCTCGCCCACCAGCCACCCGCGGCAGTCCCCACCCTCGCCGTAGTTGAGCGCCAGGCTCGGCAGCCCCTTCCAGCCAATCTTGTGGATGGCTCCCGTCACGCGCACGTCGTTGTCCACCAGCCGTCCGCCCTCGGGCCGGCGCGCGGGCACCGCGAAGAGCGACAGGCCCCGCGTCCCCGCCGGAGCGCCCTCGATGCGCGCCAGCGTGAGGTGCACCACGTTCTCCGTGAAGTCCTGATCCCCGCCGCTGATGAAGATCTTCGAGCCGGTGATGCGGTACGTCCCGTCCCCGGCCGGCGTGGCCCGCGTCTTCACGTCCGCCAGGCTGCTGCCCGCTTGCGGCTCGGTGAGCGCCATGGTGCCCGTCCACTCGCCCCGGTACATCCGGGCCATGAACTCGTCCTTCAGCCACGGGCTGCCAAAGGCCTGGATGAGGTGCGCCGCGCCGCTCGTCAGCCCGATGAAGCCATACGCGCTCAGGTTGGCCGCCATCAGGTACGCCGAGGCCAGCGAGTACACCGTGATGGGCAGCTGCTGGCCTCCCACGTCCACCGGGTGCGTGGCCGTCAGCAGGCCCAGCTCCACCAGCTGCGGGTACAGCTTGCGCATCAGCGGATGCACGTGGACGCGGCCATCCCGGAACGAGGGCGGCTCGTTGTCCATCAACCGGTACGTGGGCAGCAGCACGTCCCGCGCGAAGCGGCGCGTGCTGTCCAGGAAGAGCGTGAACGTCTCGCGCGAGTGGTCCGCGAAGGCCGGGAGCTGGCACAGCGCTTCCGTGTCCAGCACCTCGTAGAGCTGGAAGTCCACGTCACGGTCGGAGAGCAGCGGGTTCGAGGCGGGGGCGGTCATGGGGCATGTGTTATCCCACGGGCGCGCCCGGTGCACGGAGATGGGTGCAACCCGGGGCCCCCGATACCCTCACCCCGTCCCTCTCCCGGGGGGAGAGGGGAGATGGGCCCGGGGGGTTGTGTTGGTGGGGTGTCACCAGCGGTGTGACAGGCCCGCTCCCGCGTAGACCGACAGGGGCGGCGCCGGCTCGAAGTAGCGCCCCCGGCTCGCGTTCACCCGCACGTTGTCGCTGTAGCGCGCCGACAGCAGGTTCTGGAACCCCACGAACGGGCTCACCTCGAACACCCCCATCGTGAAGCGGTGCCCCAGCCTCGCGTTCACCACCCACGCCGTGTGCTCGCGCACCGTGTTCGCGTCGTCCGCGTATAGCCCTCCCGCGCTGAACACCTCCACCGCCGCCCGCGCCCCGCTCGCGTGCTGGTACACCGCCTCCGCGCTCACCTGGTTCGCCGGTATCCCCGGCACCTGCTTGCCCCTCAGCTGCCGGCCCTGTGACACGGAGTCCCGGAACGTCGCCTGCAACGCGTTGTAGGCCGCCCTCACCCTCAGCTCCTCCGTCACCTTCGCCTCCAGCGCCACCTCCGCCCCCATGTGTCTCGAGCGCCCCGTATTGCGGAAGTATGCCCGCGCCCGCTCGTCCTCGAAGCGCACCAGCCCGTCCCGTATCCACACCGAGAACAGCGCCACGTCGTAACGCAGCCGGCCCCCCAGCAACCCCCGCGCCCCCAGCTCCACCCCGTTCGAGCGCTGTGGCTTCAAGTCCCTCGACAACCCGCCGCCCGCCCCCGCCGGCACCGCCAGCTCCGTCGTCGTCGGCGCCTCGAAGGCCTGCGTGGCGCTCGCGAACACCGATACCTCCGGCACCGGCGCCCAGATGAGCCCCAGCCGCCCCGTGGGCTGCTGGAACGTCCGCGCCCCCGTCCCGTCCCCGTCCTCCCGCAGGAAGTCCTCCACCGTGTAGCGCGACACGTCGTAGCGCGCCCCCGCCACCAGCGTCAGGCGCTCGCGCAGCTCCCACTCCTCCTGCGCGAAGACGCCCAGCCCCAGCACACCCTCGTCCTGGTCCAGCTGCAACGCGCTGCCCGGCTGGCCCTCCACGTTGTCGAAGTTCTTCCGCCGGTCCGCCTGCGACTGCACCTCCGCTCCCACCGTGAAGCGGCTGCGCAGCCCGAGGAGCGGCGTCCGGTTCCCGTATCGCACCGACATCCCGCCGAACGTCCGGTCGAACGCCACCACCGTCTGCGGCAGCGCGTTCTGGAAGCCCCGCAGCGCCAGGAAGCCGCTCGCCTCCACCTCGTGCGCCTCGCCCAGGCGCCGCCGGTACGTCAGCCCCAACCGCCCCTGCCGCACCGACTCGCCCGCCCGGTATTGCGCGTTGAGCGGCGAGGCCTGCTGGGGGTCGCTCTCCACCTCCGCCCGCGTCAGCCCTCCCGCGTCTCCCGCTTCCGGCGCGTCCACCAGCGACAGCACCGCCTTCCACTCCGAGCTCCCGTCCGGCGTCCACCCCACCTTCCCGTTCAGCAGCACCTGCTCCGTGCCCGACAGCCTCCGCCACCCCTGCTGCGCCAGCCGCGACGCGCCCACCATCCAGCGCACGTCCCCGCTCTTCCCCCCGCCCTTCACGTTCAGCTTCCACAGCCCGTTGTCCCCGTTCACCGTGCGCGCCTCCACGAAGGGCCGCTCCGGGCCTTCCTCCGTGGTGATGCTCACCACGCCTCCCGCCGCGTTCCCGTACAGCGACGAGGCCAGCCCTCGCAGCACCTCCACGCGCTCCGCCGAGGCCATGTCCAGGCTGTCCACGTTGCTCTGCCCGTCCGGCAGCGTCTCCGGGAAGCCGTCCACCCGCACGGTGATGCCCCGGATGCCGAACGCCGAGCGCGCTCCGAATCCCCGGATGGACAGCCGCAGGTCCTGCGCGGCGTTGTTGCGGCTCTGCGTCACCAGCCCCGGTACCCCCACCAGTGACTCGTGGAGGCCCAGCGTGGCGCGGCCTTCTTGAATGTCCTCCCGCTCCACCACGCTCACCGCCGCCGGGGTGCGGTTCAGCGGCGTGGGCACTCGTGGTGCCACCACCGTCGTCTCCCGGGGCGCCGCGGGCGCAGAGGCGGTCTGGGCCAGTGTGGCGGAGATCAGCGCGCAGGGGAGCAGCCAGGACATCCCGTGGACCTTCCTGTTGGGGAGCCCGGGAGCCAGGCACCCTCACCCCGTCCCTCTTCCGAGGGGAGAGGGGTTGTGTCCAGACGCTACCAGCCATTCACAAGCCCTCGGAAGCATTGAGGCCGCGGGGACCCGTTCCGTCCAACCGTCCCAACCCATCACGGGGCCTACCAAGGCTTCTGCTGCACCGGTGCTGCAAGCGCGGCCCATGTTGGCGCGGTTGCTGACGGTGCGAGAGGTGGCGGACCGGCTGACGGTGTCTCCTGCCACCGTTCACAGGCTGTGCGCCGGGGGGCGGCTCCGGTTCGTTCGGGTTGGGGCTGTTGTGAGGATCGACCCGGCCAGTCTGGAGACGTTCCTGGCCACCGGAAGCTGATGCTCCCCGGGGGAGCAGGCAGCCTGACAGGGGGGGCCCTATGCGGGCCTCCTCCATTCGAGTAGATGGAGTTCGGTCACTCGCTGATGAACCGCGAGCTGACCGCGTGCTCCGTGCCCGGACTTCTCTCGGGTCCTGGAGGCATCTCGAGCCGAACAAGACCATGAAGGGCCGGGGCTTGTGGTCCGACTCGGCCCCGCCGTCGATCACGTCATCGAGGAGGGGGGCGCGGCACGCGGGCAACCTTCTTCGCGTGCTCGATGGCCTCCAGGTGTTCTTTTCGAAGAGGGTTCTGTCGACTGAGTCGGCGCACCCTTCGCTCCGTATCCTCCAACATGGCCCATGCTTCACGAGCCTGCCGGGGGAAGAGGTGAAGTGCCTGCACGTAGAGGCAGATGACGTGGACGCGCATCCCCAGGTCGCGGAAGCCGAGCTGTTGGAGACGGCGAAGCCACCGCCCGAACTCCTTCCACGCCAACCTGCTTCCGTACGCCTCGGTAAGGATGGTCTTCGCGATGGTTTGCTGTACGGCGAGTCGCTGGGTTGGGGTTTTTGTCCTCTGAAGCCACCGCTTCTCCAATTTCAAGAGTTCGCGTCTGTAGTCCTCATAGGGCGCTTTGGCTTCGATCAGCGCCAAGAAGAGAAGATCGATCTCACGACCAAATGAAGGGGAGCGCTCCCGGCCTGTGGGTTCCATGCTCAGGCTCCAGGGCAGGGCTTGTCGTTGGCTTGCCATGGCCAGAACCCGTGACGCATACAAGCGTCGTAACAGGCTTGGCATTGCGTCTCGCCCCACTTCCGGCCATCGATGCCGTCACCTCCGGCGCGGATGCACTTCGCGTAATGCGGTCGGCAGATGTCCTTGTCCCATCGCTCCCTCTCCTCCTGGGTTGGAAGATCGGGGATCGGCGACGCTTCGGACTCAACGCGTCCAGGCAGGAGATTGTTGGGCTGGGATTGCGTCGTCGCTGGAGCCACGGCTCCACACCGCTCGTACTGGCCTGGGTTCTGCTTGAGGCAACAGGTGACGGTGCTGTCGGTCGGGTTGCACTCGGCCCGATTGAACGCGAAGCTGCCGCTGTACCCCGAGCCGCTCGTTGATGCACAACCAGATGCCAGAACGGCCAGCAGACCCAGGGCGAGACAAATCGGGCGGCGCATTGGGCCGCTACCGACGGCACGGGCTTGTTGCATGACCGACTCCACAGGCCGGGTGAAGGAGACCGGCCTCATAGGGTTATCGGGTGGAGGCTCAGAGTAGTTGCTTCTCCCCATGCAGCACCAGACCCTGGCGCGTCGGTCATCAGGGAGAAGACCCAGCAAATCCGCGGAGTTCGAGCCGGCTATAGCCGGGAGATCTGGGAGAAATATCTATTTCTCCCCCTCGTCCGCGCCCCCACGTTGGCGCGTAGATGGCGTGAGTGTCGTCATCGGCACACGTCACACCGACTCATGGGCTCCACCCCCGGGACTCCGTCATCATCTTCCCCGAGAACTCAAGGGGACTGACTCCTCGGCTGGCGGCGAGATTGGACGACTCGCTCCGGGAGGCCATCAAACGCGCGGCGAAACTTCGGGAGTACGCCGACGCGGTTTCGAAGTCCGTGGCCTCGACTGCGCTGCTCGAATTGAGGCCGCGGGGACCCGTTCCGTCCAACCGTCCCAACCCATCACGGGGCCTACCAAGGCTTCTGCTGCAATCAAAGCCCCGGCTTCACGGCCAATGCAGGGAAGGTCACGTTGCCGATGACGAAGGTTCGTTGGCCGTCAGCCTCCCAGAGCTTCAAGGTGAAGGTGCCCTCGGTCCGCGCGTCCGGTGCCATCACCTCGACCCAGATGTGGCGCCGCTCCCCCGGGGGGAGCGGCTCGGCTGGCCAGAAGGATGCCTCCAGTACCTCTCCCTTGGATCCGACCAATACCGCGCCTTTTGGTGTCCACGACTTCGCCGCATCCAGATTCTCCAGCCACAAATCGATGACAACCCGGCCAGGAGCGCGGACGGTCTTTACCCACCATGACTTGAGGGAGTTGCTCTCGCGTGTCGTAATGAGCTTGGTGATGTCCTGAGAAGGGATGCCGTTCGCGTCCACCATGCCCGAGGCGAACAGCCCGAGCAGTCCAGCAGGCCGGTCATGTTCCGCATGAAGCCGCGCGTTCTCGGCGCGCAGTTCCGAGTTCTCCTCGCGCGTCTTCCTCAACTCGGCCTGGACGGAGTTCACCGAGCGCGCGTGGCGGAAGATCTCCAATCGGCGCTCGCCAATCGCGGGATGGACAATCAGCCGGAAGGATGCGCAAGCGGGCGCCGCGCCATCCGTGAAACACACCGTCAACGTGCTGGGCTTTGCACCGCGCATTCTCTCCGAGGGTTCAAGCGTGATGAGCCGCTTTCCAGGCGCTACCTCGAAGCGCTCGCGATTCTCCAGCGTCATCCCGTCCGAACGTACGTCCGAGTCGAAGCGGAAGGAGGTGGGCTGTCCTGGACTGATCTGAACCTCGGGGACTTCGTTGGTCCCTTCCGCCGTCAGCTCGATGCAGCGGCCTTCGCTCGCTCCGAGCGGAGGGCACGTCTGCGAGGAGGCGGGAGTGGCCGCGAGAAGCAGCACCAGGAACGCAGTAGGCGACGAAGCGAACACGGGAAGAAGACTCCGAAGAACGATGGTGCTGACCGCTCGGCTGGCCCTTATTCGAAGCTGCTGACGGCTCTCACGACCGCCGTGCCAAAGACTCGTGCGCTCCCCGGGCTTCCATCCGGCTCCCGAATGGTTCCTCGCCCTCCCTCGATGTCCCACATCTCCAGGCAGACCTTGAACGTGTCTCCGCCCGGCACCTTGGCTTCGGTGAATCTCCCGTACACGCGCCTATCGCCGAAGATCAGCCGCCCGGACAAGAGGGTTCTATCCGGCAACTTCCCCCAGTCACCAATCAAGCTGAGGGTGGTCTCTCCCTCCTTCACGGTGATGTTCTCGGGTTTCGTCGCAAGGGTGAAGTGGACCCCATGCGCCTTCCCGATGTCGATCCCGAGCGTCTTCATCGTCTCGACCGCACCCGCCGGACATGGAGCTGGTTCCGGAGTGGGCCGTACTTGTTGGGGGCTCGGACATCCGGTCAGCGCATTGCAAACCAGGCCCGTACCGATGACCTTGGCGGCGCGTCCGAGAACCTTCGTCTTTTTCTGTTGGGGCTTCTCGCTGCTGTCGTCCTTGGGAAGCATCGTGATCATAACCGGCGCGGAAATGGAGCCCATCGCGGGCTCGGCGCCTTCTCCGCCCGTAGGATCCAGCGGCTTCGCGGATTGCGCCACTTCACGACCGGACTCGGCTTGTCGAGTCGTGGCGGCCTCGGACGACGCATCGAGTGGCACCGCCCCAGGGGGAGCGCGCAACGAAGTGGCGAACAAGAACGCGCCGAGCACCACGGCCGCGCCCCCCGCTGCTACCGCTCGCGGCGCTTGGAGAGGGGCCGGGGCTTGGGATGCAGGGGGCGGAACTGGCTCTGGTGGAACAGGCTCCGGCGCATGGGCAACAGCAACAGCGGGTCTCTTCTGTTCCGGGACGGCGGCGAGGACTTCGGCCTCGGCAACAGGGGCCGGAGCCTTCTTCAGTGGCTTCCGGCCTCTCCGCCGCTCTTTCTTCAGCCAACGTCGGAGCCAGCGCTTCGAGTCGGCCACATCCACCAGCGCTGGCTCTTCCTCGGTCGTCCTGTTGTGGGGCGCGTCCGGCTCGAACAACGGGAGGTCCCAGCTTGCATCGGCCTCGGCGGTGGCCATGGCCGCATCCAGTGCCGAGCAGAACCCGACCACGCTCCCGTAGCGCGCCGCCGGGTCCTTCTCCAACATCCGCATGCAGATGTCCGAGAGAGCGCGCGGCACGCGGGGATTGAGGACGTGCGGTGCAACAGGAGTTTGATGGAGGATGCGCTCCGCGAGTCCTCCCTCTTCTTCGTCCTCCCGGTCCCCGAACGGAAGGATGTCCGTCAGCAGCCAATAGAACGACACCCCGAGGGCCCAAAGCTCGTCCGCTGGGCTGTAGTCGTAGCTCCCGGAGTCGTTCTCCCTGCTGAAACGCCACGCCTCCGGCGCGCGAAACTCGATGGTTCCCGGCGGAAGGCGCGAGCTGGTCGGGGCTGGGAGCCCCGTGAGCGCGCTCACTCCGAAGTCGATCAGCAGCGGTCTCGCGTTCCCATCCCGGATGATGACGTTATCGGGCTTGAGATCTCTGTGCATGACGCCTTGCCGGAGAACCTCCCCGAGGGTCAGCCCGATATCCAAGATGATGCGCGCGGACCTCCTGGCCGAGGGGTTCTCCTCGGAGGCATACGTCTCCAGGGTCCGGCCCCCGGCGAACTCCATGACGATGAAGGGGTGACCGATGATGGGGTCCGGCCAGTATCCGCATCCGAAGAAGCGGACGATATCGGGATGATCCATGTGGTTCAGGATGCCGATCTCGCGCCTGGCCCGGTCATTCAACAAGCGGCCCCGGAGGATCTTGACGGCGTAGAAGCATCCGGCCTGCTCGGCCTTGTAGACGTAGCCGTAGCTCCCGCTGCCGAG
>NZ_DASUNC010000200.1:0-86647 GCF_036277355.1 Archangium sp. | reverse complement strand
GTGCACCTCACTGCTGTCCTTCCACGGCGCCCTTCTTTCAAGCGCCGTCCGGAGGGATGCCCCCTCTTTGCCTGAGATTGTCTGGACTTGCTCTCCCCCTCTTCAAAACCTCTCCTACGGACTTTGGATCAATCCTGCCCTTGGGGCGCCCTCCATTATGCTGTGTCTCCGTCCCCGCCGCGGAGTGCGGAGCGCGTGGCCAAACGGCTCGCCTCGGTGCTCCGCTTCTGGGACATGCTCCAGGGCCCTCGCTATGCGTTCTGGCCCGGGAAGAAGTACACGCTGGAAGAGTTCATGGAGGATATCTACCGCAAGACCCTGGAGGCATGGTGCCCCGGAGGCCCTGCCTCGGTCCGCGAGCACATGGCCCTGACGGTGGAGCGCATGGCTCGCGCTACCCGAGAGGACTGCCTGGAGGCCGTGATCCGGGTGATGCCTGTCGTGGTGGAGGCGAACACCGATCTCAAACACCGCGAGGTGCTCCGTGATCCGGACTTCCTGCGCGAGCGCCTCTCCGTGCTTCCCCTGGAGAAGTTCGAGTCCATCTCCAGCGCCGACAAATACGCGGTGAACGGGCAGTTATACGCCTGGGACAGGGAGTTGGGGCGTCATTAGCCTCGGCCGAGCTGTTGCACCTGCCCTCTTGGGTGTCCGTGAAGTCCAGGATGGCGTCATTGCCCAGCGCGCACATGGGCTCGGTCCGCTGGTTTCCTCGGGTGCTCGTTCAAGGCATCATCTTCTTTCGATGCCCGCCAGCCGAGATAAACGGAAGATGCCCGATAGGGAGGCCCTTGTATCGGTTCCTCTCCTGACTCGTTCCAGGAGGCCCTCACGTGGAGTGAAGGTCTGGCCTCTGGTCGTGCTCCTGCTGGCCATGGCCTGCGCCACGGATGACGGGCGACGTGTACGTAGAGGTCTCGCGGGGGACGCATCGCCAGTCGCCTCCTGCGAGGTCATCAACACACCGAGGGTCTTTCTGGATGACGGTCAGGGCCGGCTCTTCGCGTTGCCACTGCTGCCTCGCCGTGCCTCCGTGGAGGTGTCTCAAGCCCACTTCGAACTGGCCATGGCCAGACTGGCGGCCGGATTGTCCACTCCCCTGCGTCCCCTGTTGCCCAGGTTGACGCTCTCCTGGGCACCTCCTCTCTCCAACGGTGAGCAAGCCGCTCTCGTCAGTGAGTACCAGAGCTGGTGCACCCGCCGTCCCGGTGACTGCCTTTCCTCGCCCGAGGAGGGGCTCTCCCTGGGCCCTGACGAGAAAGTGGACATGGCCCTTTCCTTTGCCGTGGACGGAGTGTGGGCCGGAGCCCATTCCGCTGTTCAGGGCATCCTGGACCCTGCTCAACTTTACAATGCGGTCATCTCTTCACTGACGGCGTATCTCACGCTCCTGGTCCTGCCCGAGCCTGTCTCGAAAGCCATTGTGATCACCCTCACCGCCTGGATGGTGGCGTATCTGGGAATGGATACGGTCAAGAGTCTGCTCGACGGCTGGCGGCAGATGAGGGCCGATGCGCTGCGGGCACGCTCCTTCGCTCAGCTTCGTGCGGCCGGTGAGCGCTTTGGTGCGTTGATAGGTACACAGACGGCGCGCGTGCTCGTGATGCTGACTACCATGGCGCTCGGTTCCACCAGTCACGCCGCCATGATGCGTCCGCCGGGACCGGGCTTGCCTGCCCTCGCCGAATTGGAAGCTGGAGCCAGCTTCCTGGTTCTCCTCCGGGCACGGGCGATAGCGCTCTCCGAGGCTGGTATCATCGCGTCCTTCGCCCCCAATGCTCTGGCCACGGTGTCCACGGGTGATGGCGGTGGCTCTCGCTACGACGAAGAGGCTTCCCAGGCTGCAGTTCCTCGCGAGAACAAGCACCGGATCCAATCCGTGGAGTCCTGGCGCAAGCCCCGGTTCACCGAAGATGGAAGGATTGTGCCCTACAAGGGGTCGAGGAGTCCTCCAGAGCCCATCACCAACCTGGGCCGCAATCGCGCTGGGCAGTCCGTCACCGACGGGCAGCGGACCATCCGCTTCGACGAGAATGGCTTCCCCGAGTTCAAGACGAAGTTCGAGACCCTTCTGGACGACATCCACATCGGCAGTCGCTCGCGGCCGGGGCACTACAGAGCCGCGAACCAGAAGCTTCTCCAGGCAATCGAGGAGGATCCTTCTCTGGCACGGGAGCTTGGTCTTTCCCGGAGCAGCATCGAGGGCCTTGGGACTTCCGTCCGGGCGCCCGATGGCTACGCATGGCATCACCACCAAGACGTTGGAAGGATGCAACTCGTGCCGGATGGAGACCACTTGCTGGCCAATTCCCATACAGGAGGGATGGCCATCTGGGGGGGAGGCCGTTGACCATGGAGATTCGCTGGAAGCCCTATCTCCGAGACGAGCCTCATCCCATTGACGTCGGTAGGCTCATGCCTGTCGAGCAGGCATGGGGGGTGAGGCTGCCTGAAACCTACAAACAGCTCGTCTGCCGTTACCAGGGTATGGCCCCCGAGCCTTGTGTCTTCGACGTCGGTGGAGCCGAGGATGTCTTCAACGACCTCCTGACCATCACTCCCATCGAGGGGCGGGAGTCGTACTCGGTCATGCGAGTCCACGAGGTGCTCGGGCCCCATCTGCCGCCAGGAATCTTCCCCTTTGGGAGAACCCCCGGCGGCGAGTACCTGTGCTTCGATTTCAGGACTGCTCCTGACTCGCCCAGGGTCGTCCTCGTGACCAGCGAACTGTCCATTCTCTCCGTCGCGAACAGCTTCCAGGCGTTCCTGGAGGGGCTTCATGACGGATGAGAACCGTTGCAGGTCGCCTTACCGGCCGAACTGCTGCAACTCTCCCGACGGAGCCACCTTCACGCCCTGGGACGCCGAGTGCGCCAGGGCGAGCATGGCCCGTGCGACGGTGCGGGCCTCGATGGGACGGCTCGCCAGCGGGCGCAGCAGAGGCGCGAGCATCCGCGAGGCAACGATGGACGCGCGCTCTACTGGACGGCTCTCGGCGCGATCCCCGAGCAGCAGCGAGGGTTGGAGGATGACGAGGGACTCGAAGCCCATTCCCTTGAGGTGTTCCTCCGTCTCGCCCTTCACGCGGTTGTAGAAGACGCGCGAGCGCGCATCCGCGCCGAGCGCCGTCACCACGAGGAAGCGCCGCACACCGGCCTTCTTCGCGGCACTCGCGAAGGCCAGCACGGCGTCATGGTCCACGGCGCGGAAGGCCTCCTGGCCGCCGGCCTTCTTGATGGTGGTGCCCAGGCAGCAGAAGGCGTCCTGTGCGGCGGGCAGGGTCTCCTCCCCGAGCCGGGCGAAGTCCACCGTGTGCTGGACGAGCTTCGGATTCTGCCGGGGCAGCGGCCGGCGGCCCAGGGAGTGCACTTCCCGGTACCGCGGGTCCTCGAGCAGCGCGTCGAGGAGGAGTCCTCCGACGAGCCCGCTCGCGCCAGCCACGAGCGCGGTGCGTGTTTGCGTGTCCATGCGCGGATGCTCAGCACAACCCGCGCGTGGGCGCCAGGGGCACGCCGGGCTATTGCTGGATGGCGCGCGGTGGCTGGGAGAAGTCATTGGCGAGGAAGGCGGCCACCAGGGGCAGCGGCGGCGGATTTTTGCTGAGCGCCAGTCCGCACACGTCGAGGGAGTCGGCCACGGAGAGGCCCCCGGCGCTCCGGTAGCGCCGACTGTCGCACCCCGCCGCGAACTGGTTGCACCAAGGCCACACCCATCGTGTCTTCCCGGGCTTCCACGGGCCCGCCGGGGTCTCGCTGCTGCCCGGTGCCTGGGAAACGTCCCGTGCCGGTGGACATATCGGAGGGGAGGGAAGGGGGGCCCGGGTGGGCTCAGTTGACGGCCGGGCTCTCTCCGGAGGCCCACTTCATCTGGGACACCTTGACCACGCCCTGGCAGCGGGCACACACCTGCCCCTTGTCGTCGTACATCCGGGCGGAGGCGAAGAGGGTGGAGGTGCCGAAGCTGTCGATGGTGGCCTCGGCGCGGATGGCGGTGCCCCGGAGGGGCCGCTCGAAGCTGACGGACAGCTGCACGGTGGCGCAGCGGCGGGTGGGGTCCACCAGGGCGGGGGTGCAGCCGATGGCGTAGTCGAACATGGCGGAGATGATGCCGCCGTTGATGGCATGGGTGCCCAGGCCTCCGAGGTGCTCGGCACGGACCTCGGGCAGGGTGACGACCACCTTGTCACCCCGCGGAAAGCTCAGCCGTAGACCGAGCAGGCGCATGGTCTGACTCTGACTGAACTGTTCGGCGTAGCGATCCAGCTGCTCCTGGGTGGGACGGGCATCGGCGTCGGACATGGGCGCGACTCTACTGGTAGAACGTCGTCCATGCCTCGCCTGCCGCGTCTGCTCGTCCTTGTCCTGCTGGCTGTCTGGGGATGCTCGGAGTCGCGGGGCTGTGCGACGTCCGAGCCCGAGCCCGTCCAGGCCCAGGTGGCCCCGGATGCCGGGACGCCGGAGGCCTCCACTCCGGGTGTGGCTCCTCCCCCGCTGGAAGCACGCTACGCGAAGAAGTGGCTGGTCATCGTCCACTCCTCGTCCACGCCCGGGGAGGGGAGTGGGGTGCTGCAAGCGCTGAAGGCGACGGGGCTGGTCGCGGAGCCCCTGCGGCTGTCCACCAACGCCTTCAAGGAGCTGCGCCCGTGCCTGGAGGTGCTGGTGGCGAAGGTGTTCGACACCCGGGCGGAGGCGGAGGGCTTCCGCGAGCAACTCTCCCAGGCGCGAGTGGTGGCCTACGTGAAGAACGCCGGGCCGCTGGAGCCCGAGCGGGAGCGCAAGGACCTCACCTGCCTGGTCGAGTCCGAGGCCCAAGCGGCCCGGGCCGAGGCGCTGACCCGGCGGACGGTGCCGCGCTTCGTGGAGTCGCATGCCGGGCGCACCTTCATGCTGCTGGGCGAGGCGAGGACGAGCATCGTGCTCGAGCCGGTGGACGTGCGCCGGAGCGTGTGGATGGCCGCTGTCGAGGAGGACCCCATGGGCCTCTTCGTGAAGGGGGAGACGGTGGACGTCTACGGCGCGGCCGGGCTGCTCCAGGCGGGGTGCGCGGTGAAGGGCTTCGCGTGGATCAACCGGGGCGTGCCGCACGCCGGCTACTTCCA
This sequence comes from Archangium sp., assembly GCF_036277355.1. Taxonomy (GTDB): domain Bacteria; phylum Myxococcota; class Myxococcia; order Myxococcales; family Myxococcaceae; genus Archangium. The sequence goes on along the minus strand of NZ_DASUNC010000200.1, from coordinate 81,549 downwards.
GCAGGAGCCGCCTCCCGAGGCACCGGGCTGTGGACGGCCCTGGGCCTTCGCCGAGCTGGACTGCGCGGTGGCTCCGGACGCGGTGGCGTTCGCGCTGCCCGCGGGAACGAAGGCGCCGGTGTTCTTCGCGGCCGGTGAGGGGCCACCCTCGGAGGTGCTGGCGGCCGAGGAGCAGGCGCTCCGGCGCTCCGAGCGTTTCGCCGCGCTGCGCTCCGAGGGCTCCCTCCAGGCGGAGCTGGTGCAGGAGCGGCTGAGCGAGGAGGTGAAGTCCTTCCGCTATGCCTCCGGGAGCACGTCCGCCGTCTTCACGGTGGCGCGCTTCCGCACGGGCGAGGGCAACACGATGTGTGGGGGGGACTACAACCGGCAGGTGACGCGGGCCGTGGTGCTGGAGCCGGGCGGCGGAGGGGCGCGGGCGCTGACGGCGAAGGCGCTGGCGGGCGAGGACGTGGTGGGCGTCCTGGACCTGGAGGGGGACGGGAAGGTGGAGCTGCTGGTGCAGGAGTCCTGGCCCGCGCAGGCGGTGCGGCTGCTGCACGAGGACGGCTCCGAGCTGGCCGGCGCCGTGGTGGAGAACTGCGACTGCGGGTGCTGAGGGCCCTCGGGAAGACTCCCTCGGAGGACGGGCGGGCGAGCCCCTGCGTGGAACGTCCTTCCAGATGGACGGAAACTCGTTAGAAGCAAGGTTTGCCTCTAGAAAAGCACCTTGCCTTGAACGCCGACGAACTCCTCAAAGACCTGAACGATCCCCAGAAGGAAGCAGTCCTGCATGGGGATGGCCCGCTCCTCGTGCTGTCGGGGGCGGGCAGTGGCAAGACGCGCGTCATCACCCGCCGGGTGGCCCACCTGGTCGAGGTGCGCGACGTCTACCCCTGGCGCATCCTGGCCGTCACCTTCACCAACAAGGCCGCCCGCGAGATGCGGGAGCGCCTCGTCCACCTGCTCGGGGGCCGGGCGAACGATCTGGTGGTGAGCACCTTCCACTCCTCGGCGTCCATGATTCTGCGCCGGGTGCTGAGGGATCCCCTGGTGGCGGCGGACAAGTCGCTGGAGACGGTGGTGGGGGGACTCACGCCCTCGTTCGTCATCTACGACGATGGCGATCAGCTCCAGCTCGTCAAGCGCGCCATCCGCGAGGCCCGCGTGGACCCCATCATGCAGCCGCGGGAGATCCTCCACCGCATCGACCAGGAGAAGAACTCGGGCCGCCTCCCGGAGGACATGGAGGTGGAGCTGGAAGACCTGCGTGGGCAGGTGGTGAAGAAGACCTACCCCGTCTACCAGCGGCTGCTGCGCGCGGCGAACGCGGTGGACTTCGGCGATCTGCTGTTGCTGCTGGTGGCGCTCTTCCGCAAGCGCCCGGACGTGGCGGAGCAGTACCGGCGGCGCTTCCAGCACATCCTGGTGGACGAGTTCCAGGACACCAACCCGGTGCAGGCCGAGCTGCTGCGGCTGCTGGCGCCCCCGGAGCGGCGGCCCAACCTGGTGGTGGTGGGCGATGACGACCAGTCCATCTACCGCTGGCGCGGGGCGAGCGTGGACAACATCATCGGCTTCCCGGAGTCATACGCGGGCGCGCGGGTGGTGAAGCTGGAGCAGAACTACCGCTCGGACCAGAACATCCTGGACGCGGCGCACGCGGTCATCGCGCGCAACACGCGGCGCATGCCGAAGAAGCTGTGGAGCGACCGGCCCAAGGGCGAGAACCTGGTGCTGCTGATGAACCGGGACGAGCGCGCCGAGGCCCAGGACGTGGCGCGCCGCATCCACGAGCTGCAGCGCGAGGGCTTCATCAAGTACTCGGGGATGGCGGTCTTCTACCGCACCAACGCGCAGAGCCGCGTGCTGGAAGAGGCGCTGCGGCTGGCGCGGGTGCCGTACACGCTGGTGAGCGGACGGAGCTTCTACGATCGGGCCGAGGTGCGGGACGCGGCGGCCTACTTGAGGCTGATGGTGAATCCGCGCTCGGACGCGGACCTGCTGCGCATCATCAACACGCCGGCGCGAGGCATTGGCGACACGACGGTGGAGCGGCTGCAGGACTGGGCGAACCAGGCGGGGGTGAGCCTGTACGAGGCCACGGCGGCGCCCGAGCGGATTCCGGGGCTCAACACGGCGGCGGTGAAGCGGCTGACGGGGTTCCACGCGGTGGTGTCCTCGCTGCATGCGTGCGCGCAGGAAGCGAAGGACGCGGCGAGCGCGGTGGACCAGATGTTGAAGGAGTCGCGGTTGGTGGAGTCGCTCGTCACGGAGGGCAGTGACGAGTCGCTGACGCGGGCGGAGAACCTGCGCGAGTTCCTGGGCGCGGCGCAGGAGTTCGACCTGAACCGTGCGGCGGCGGCGGTGGCGGCGGCCACGGACGCGAAGCAGCCGGAGCCGGAGGAGGAGGGGCTGGACTCCTCGCCGCTGACGGCGGACGTGCCGGCGCTGAACGCGTTCCTGGAGCAGATCAGCCTGGTGGGCGAGGCGGACGCGGACGTGGGAGAGGGCCGGGTGGCGTTGATGACGCTGCACGCGGCGAAGGGGCTCGAGTTCGACGCGGTGTTCATCACGGGGATGGAGGACGGAGTCTTTCCGCACTCGCGCTCGCTGGCGGCGGATGACCCGGACGGGGAGGAGATGGCCGAGGAGCGGCGGCTCTGCTACGTGGGCTTCACGCGCGCGCGGAAGCGGCTGTTCGTGAGCCTGGCGCAGTGCCGCTCGTTGTTCGGCGAGCTGCGCTACAACCCGCCCTCGCGCTTCCTGCGGGAGGTGCCGCAGTCGCTCTTCGGCTTCGCGGAGCAGGAGCTGGAGACACCCGCGCCGAAGTCCTCGCCGATGATGACGCGCAAGCGGAACTGGGCGGAGGAGGACGATGGACCGCGGATCGACCGGACCTACTCGCAGGCGTCGGACATGGACGGCGTGGGCGGGGACGTGCGCGGGATGCGGGTGCGCCACGAGCAGTTCGGCATGGGGAAGATCATCTCGGCGGACGGCAGCGGACCCAACGCGAAGGTGACGGTGGACTTCGGTGGCTCGGTGGGCCTGAAGCGAGTCATCGCCCGCTTCTTGCTGCCGGGGTGACGCTTATACTGCGCCCATGTCCGCGTGCCCGTGCTGCCTGGAGGTCCTGACGCCCGCCCTGCTGGGCCTGGGGGGCCGGCGGCTCGCGGGCCGCTGCGGGCTCTGTGGGGACGAGGTGTGCCAGCACTGCCTGCGCTCGGGCTCTTGTGCCAGCTGCCTGTGGGATGCGCTCGCGGCTCGCGGCGGGACGCCGTCCTTCCCCGAACCTCCGGGCCGGCGCAGGCGGGCGGCGCAGGCGGCCTGCACGCACCCTCAGGCGGTCCGGTGGATGCGGTGCTGCCCCTCCTGCGGCCTGGAGCTGGAATGGGAGGCCGAGCACGGCAACCCCCTGTGCGACGCGTGCGGAGCGCCCTCGCACGAGGCCTTCAACGCCTGCTGGGCCTGCGGCGAGTCCTTCGAGGAGGAGAACGAAGCCCGGGACTCCGCCGAGGGCTATGCGCTCGACTTCGACTGCCGCTCCCGCAGGTGCGAGGGCAAGGTGGCCTGGCTGATGCCGTACTGCCCCTGGTGTGCCACGGCGCAGCGCTGGCGGCCCTCCCCCGAGGAGGGGGCGCCCGTGTGCGTGGGGTGTGAGGCGAAGCTCGAGCCCACCTGGGCCTTCTGCACCGCGTGCGGCGAGGAGGCTCCGCTGCCCGAGGAGTGCTTCTCGTGCGCGGCCTCGCTCGATCAGGTCGACTGCGCCGCGCGCTGCGAGCACTGCCGCCGGATGGTGTGTGGCGACTGCTTCGGCGACTACTCGGTGAAGGGTGCCAGCCCGGCTGCCCGTGAGCTGTTGCTGTGCACGGCGTGCGCGGAGGAGCTCGGGGCCAGCCCGCTCGTGGAGGAAGAAGCCCCCGAGGCCGAAGCGCCCGAAGCGCCCGAGCCGCCCGCCGCCGCGAGGCCCGCCCCCAGCAGCCCCTGGGAGGTGCTCGGCGTGGCTCCGGGCACGCCCCTGGCCGAGGTGAAGCGGGTCTACCTGGCCCTCATCACCCAGTACCACCCGGACAAGGTGGCGCAGCTGGGGCCGAAGCTCCAGGCGCTGGCCGCGGAGGAGACGCGCAAGCTCAATCAAGCGTGGAGCGAGCTGCGCCAGCGCGGAGACCGGGGGTCCGCGTAGGGCCCTGGCTACCCGTGCCGCTCGCGGTACTCGCCCACGGTGGTGCCCGTCCAACGCCGGAACGCGCGCACGAAGCTGGCCCGCTCGTTGTAGCCGAGCAGGAACGCCAGCTCCCCGACGCTGCGGTGCGCCGCCGAGGAGAGCGCCAGCTCCTTGCGCACGTGCTCGACGAGCTCGCGGAAGGAGCTCCCGTGCTCCACCAGGCGCCGTTGGAGTGTCCTCGGGCTCAGCCCCAGGGCACACGCCACCCGCGGCAGCAGGGATTGCGAGTGCGTCAGGTTCTCGCGGATCCGCGCCGACACCGTGGCCAGGAAGTCCGGCGCTTCTTCCGAGGCGCTCGCCATGAGCCGGTGCGCGTGCCCGTCCAGCACCTGGAGCAGCTCCGGGTTGAACGTCATCTGCGGCAGGGCCATCTGCTCGGCGCGAACCACCAGGGTGTTCTCTCCCGCGTCGAAGCGCAGCAGCGTCCTGCCAAAGTAGTCCTGGAGCCTGCTCACGTCCGCCGGGCGCGGGTGCGCGAAGCTCACCTCGAGCGGCTCGAGGTGCACCCCGGTGAACTCCCGCGCATGCCGGAGGATGGCGGCCGTGACGAAGTCGTTGCCGTGCTGCCCCAGGCCGAGCGGCTCGCCCTCTATCCACTGGCGCAGCGCGAACGCATCCCCGCGCTGCTCCAGCCGGGCCTCCAGCTCCTCGCTGAGCAGCCGCAGGTAGCGCACGAATCGCGCCGCGGCCTCCTCCAGGTTGGGCGCCGAGGCGGCACTCATCTCGAAGACGCCCAGGTAGCCGCGCGGCAGCCGGGTGGCCAGGTGGAATCCGAGCGCCGGGTCCCGCGCGGCCTCCGCGCAGGCCGCGAGGAACTCCCGGTACCTCGGCAGGGGCATGGTCCACTCGTGCTCCGTCATCACGCCGCGCGGCAGCTCGAAGTCCCGCAGCAGCGCCTCCACCCCACCGCCCGCCTGCACGACCCTCAGCAACGCGGCACGTACGAGCGAGGAGCGATGTCTCCGCTCTCGACGCATTCCCATCGTGTCCCTCTGTGACCGCGAGGCTACCACCCGGCTCTGTCGCGAAATGACACGCCCTGGCGTGAAGTGACACCTCCTCCCCGGGAATCCCCGCATCGTATGACTTCCGGGTCTCGACACGGGACCGCTCCCGCGGTCCACGAAAGGAGCCTCACATGAAGATGGGTCTGCGAATCCTGGGTGCCACGGCCTTGCTGAGCGCGGGTTGCGCCGCGGAGGACATGCCGGCGGAGCTGGCCCGGCGGAGCGCTCCACTCACCTATGCGTCGACGGCCACGGAGTGCCCCAACTCCGTCTATGGCCCCATCACCGTGACCGTCCACCACAACGGCGCGTACACCCGCGGGGCGGGCGTCTGCGAGCTCTTCGATGGGAACTTCAGCGTCAGCGAGTTCGCGCTCATCGCCGAGAACAGCACGGCGCGCCTGAAGATCGACCTCCAGTTCCCCGGCAAGCGGACGCTCTCCGGGGTGCGCACCCAGGTGGGGGGATACTCGGACCTGCCGGCGGCCTACTCCTACCGGGTGGGCGCGTTCTGCGACCAGGAGGCCGTCGATTTCCCGCAGTACCTCAGCTACACGGACAAGAATGTGTCCCTGGGCTTCCCCGCGCCGTGCACCACGGACCGCATCAGCATCGGGTTCTCGCGGGATCACGCCGATGGGATGGAGCACATCACCGAGATCCAGCCCGTCTTCCTGGACGGCACCGCACCGGTCTCGGGCGACCCCATCGCCCTGCTGGAGCATGAGGCCGTGCAGCGCTGCGCGCCCTCGGAGCGGCTGAGCGCGGCGGACATCCTGTCGTCCAGCGGCGCGATCATCGGCCGGATCCAGCTCTGGCGCGCCCTGTGCCAGCAGCCGGCGACGAACCAGAGCGTGTCTGTCTATTACGCGCGCAGCAGCACCACGGTGGGCGCGCCGGTGGACATGGATGTCATGAGCGCCTACGTCCAGCTCACGGGCAGCACGGGCAGCCCGTACAAGACGGGCCCGAGCATCGTCACCCTCCAGAACCCGCCGAGCAGCATCCTCAAGAGCAACGTGTGGGTGCACACCCCGGATCAGACCGCGGTGAAGGTGGCCGCGTGCGCCCGCTTCTACCCGAGCAACGCCGCCCTGGAGACCGCCCCGAGTGCCTCCGGCTGCACGGCGAGCTACGTGCTGCCGTAGCCTCCCGGCGATGTCTTCACCTGGGCCTGGTGTGGAGGCAGGCGCCGGGCGTTTTCGGGCTGATCAGGTCCCCGAAAGCCAGGAGGCTCATGGCGGGGGAGGCGCGTCCGCCTCGGGCGGGTGACGTCCCAACTCCTCCCCCGCGGGGGCACAGGGCAGCCTCACGGTGAAGCGCGTCTCGCCGGGTTGGCTCTCCACCTGGATGGTGCCTCCGTGCAACTCCACGATCTGCCGCGAGATGTACAACCCGAGACCGAGGCCTGTGTATTGTTGATCGGAGACCGCGCGCTCGAAGCGGTCGAACACCCTGGGCAGCCGCGCGGGAGGGATTCCGATGCCATGGTCCACCACCTCCAGCACCGCCCAGTCCCCATCGCGGTGGACGGAGATGTCGATCGGCAGCCCCGCCCCATACTTGATGGCGTTGTCCAGCAGGTTGGTGACGACCTGCTCGAGCCGCATGCCGTCCCAGGAGCCCGTCAGATTCGCGCCGGCGCTGAGCCGCAGCTGGCTCCCGCTTCGCAGGGCCTCCGGCTCCAGCCGCTCCGAGACCTCGCGCACCAGCTCGCCCAGGTCCGTCTCCGTCCTTTCGATCCGGAACCGCCCCCCGGTGATGCGCGCCATGTCCATCAGCTCTGAAATCAACCGGGCAAGCCGCTGCACCCCAGCGCGCCCGCCCTGGATGGTGGCGAGCAGCCGCTCGGGAGGCGCCCCCGAGCGGGCCATGGACTCGAGCATCTGCAGCCGCAACGAGAGGCCATTGAGGGGCGACTTCAGCTCGTGCGAGGCGATGGACATGAACTCCTCGCGCGCCCGGACCGAGTCCTGTGATGCGCGGTAGAGGCGCGCGTTGTCCAGCGCCACGGACGCCTGCGCCGCGAGGCCTTCCACCCATTGCACGTGCTCCGGCCGGAAGTGCCCGGGCCTGGTGTGCGCGAACAGCAGTGCGCCCATGGTCTCCCCATTGCGCCCGCGCACCGGGACGCCCAGACAGCTGACCACGGGCCATGCACCCTTCCAGCCATTCCCTTTCCCGCCGAGCAAGGGCTCCGCCCGGAGATCCTCCTCGCGCACGCGCTCGCCCTGGAAGATCCGCTCCACCCACGGCATCACCACGGCCGACGTGAGCGCGGCGGCGGCTTCACGGGGAACGGCCGCCAGCGCCTCCACGCCTCGTGCATCCGGACACTGTCTCACCAGGTAGGCGCCCGCCTCCGCCCGGGTGAGCAGGGTGCCCTCCTCGGTCATCCGCTGAAGGATGGTCTGCGTGTCGAGCCGGGAGGCAAGCACCAGGCCCACGCGGGCGAGGCCTTCCGCGGCGGCCCGCTGCCGTTGCGCGAACTCCAGCGCCCTGGCCTCGGAAAACGAGAGGCCCGAACAGACGAAGGTGATGAAGACACCTCCCACGAGCACCAGGACGGGAAGCCAGCCGAGCCAGCCCTCGGGGTACGAAGGGGAGAGGCCGCGGACCACCACCGTCCACGTGCGCCCGGCCACCCTGAGCTCCTGGACCTCGGTGAAGCCGCGAGCTCCGAGCCCGGGAGTGGACGAGCGCTCATCGAAGAGAAGGTTCCGCTCCTGCGGCGCCCCATCGTAGATCGCCACCGCCACCTTCGGGTCATCCGCCTCGAGGTCGAAGGCCTCACCGAAGAGACTCTCGAAGAGATCCTGGGCGCGAAAGGCGCTGTAGATGAAGCCGCTCAGCTTCTGGCGCCGCTCCTCGACCGTCGCGGGCGTGATCCCTCCCTCATAGACCGGTACGTAGATGAGGAAGCCCGGCTGACGAGGCCCTTCGATCTCCTGCACCAGGCTCACCCTGCCGGACATCGCGGCTTGTCCGGTGTCACGCGCGCGCTCCATGGCGGCCCGGCGTGTGGGCTCGGAGAACATGTCGTAGCCCAGCGCGGCACGATTCCGGACGTTCATCGGTTCGAGGAAGAAGATGGTGTGGTACTCGTCTCGCGGACCGGCGGGCCAGATGTGGAAGTCCTCGATTCCACCGCGGCGGGCCAGCTCCTCCACGTGCGCGACCTGCCCCGGAGGCACCCGGAGCGAGTAGCCAATCCCCTGAATCCCCGGGTCCGCCTGGCCCAGGAGCTGGGTGACGACCCCTCGAAAGGTCTCCCGGCTGATGTTGCTCACCCCGGAAATCAGCCCTTCGCCGGAGTCGAGGAGATGGATGAAGGAGTCCATGCGCATGGCGATGCGGATGCGCGCGGCTTTCGCCTGATTGTGGAATTGATTGAGCTCCTGCCTGTGGAGGAGCCACAGGGTGGCCATCGCGGCCACGAGGGTCGCGGCGAGCGAGAGGCCGAGGACGATCCACGGTACCCGGAAGTAGCGCGGGCGGGACATACAAGGAGATGCATCCAGGGAGTTCCGCTGGCAATGGGATTGCCCCGGCGTCTTGGACTGGCGGTCAGGGACTCCCCCGTTGCGGCCCACCGGCAAGCGTTCGAGCGCGGTGCCAACACGCTGGTCCTTGGGAAGGCCTCGCTGGCCCCACCCGGGGGATGGGTCTCGAGGTGGGCCTCCCGGAAGCCGGGAAGGGGGAACGGGCCATGGCTCTACGACGGACGTCGTCCCGTAGCCCTGAGTGCGCGGGAGTCGAGTCCCTGCCTGCGGAGGGTGTGCATCATTTCCCCGCTCGCCGGCTCAGTGAGCAGTGGCGTCTCCAGCCTCCCCGTGGAGCCGTGAGTCAATCCAGGAACCGGCGCTCCCAGCGGCGCGTGTCCTCCATGCTCTGGACGGCATGGAGCTTCGGCTCATGGTAGAGCCAGGGTTCCAGCACGCGCGCCAGTTCGCGGTAGGCGGGCAGGACATTTCCCTGCTCGGTGTCGCCCGCCTCGGGCCAGGGGCCCAGGGAGACAACGGCCCTATCCCCCTCCAACTCCTGGACGGTGGTTTCCGGATGGCGCAACCGGGCGCGCAGCCTGGATACGCCGCCCAATTCTCCCAGCACGGGCTGCCCGAGGAAGGTCAGCCAGGAAGGACCCCGCACCTGGGTTCCGATGTGTAACGAGACCCAACTCATGTCGGGAACATCCATGCCCGGGTAGTGGAAGCGCAGCTTGGGAGTGTCTCCCTGCATCTGTTCCAGCCTGGTCGCGCTGTTGAAGGAGAGCCCTGTGTAGCCAGTGCAAAAGGGCAGGGGCGCGGCCATCTCCATCGCGAGTTCGCGTATCCGCTCAGGGCCATGCTCCTCGAGGTATTCGGTAGGTAGCCAGAAGGAGACAGCGGAGACCGCGCCCGGTTTGCTCTCGAGGGACGGACTCTCCAGGAGCCTGCCGCGATAGATGAACCGATAGCTCTGCTGGTCGTTCCCCGCCCCCGAAAGGTCAACCATGGCCATGCGAGGGTGTTGCAGGGTGCCATGGATGAGTGCCCAGCCCGCATCATCAAGCGATTGGTGGTCACCTTCCTCGTCCGCGTACATCGAGAGCGCGGAGGGGCCAACCGCACGAAGGTACGTCTCGAGCGAACGACGAACACCTTGCGAGATTTCCGCGTGGGAATGGCGCATGAAGAACGTCACGGCCAGGCCATCCCTGATCAGCAGGTACCCGCTCTCGGTATGAATTCGTATCCGAGGGTAGCTCTCAGCCACGGACAACTCCAAGCCGGGGAAGGATTCGAGCGACGAGACGGGCGATGAAATTCTGGTACATCTCCCCCTGGCTGAACCCCGCGAACGGATGTCCATCGGGGTATTGATGCCACTCAGGTACCGATTCGGAGTTCACACAGGGAAACTTGAAGTCATAGACGGCGAGTGCATGGAGTGGGTCGCCCTCGTGGATGACCACATCGGGCTTCAGCGTCCCTTTCAACTCTCCGCCATTGCCGGATTCTTCGAGCGCTTGCTCTTCTTCGGCGCTGACCAGTTCCTTCTCTCCTGTCTCCATGTCAGGGCGGTAGCGCTGTTCCAGGCTGAATCTTCCTGGCCGCATCTTGCCCAGAGCCTCTTCGGCACAGCTCCGGGCGACTTCATGCATTTCGATGCCGAGCCGCATGGCCCAGGTGACGCGCCTGCCTTGGGCCTTTGTTTCTTGCTTGCACTCGCTAGCGTCCGGCGCGGGGCCCTTGAATTGCTTCGGATACCGGAGGAGCACTTCGGAGCGAGCCAGGTCGGCGCACTTCTTCAACTCCTCCTCAATGGAATTCCTTGTCGTCTCGTCGATCACCACCTTCAGCACAGCCGTGGTGGAGGCCATCTCCTTGCCGTAAAGCGCGATGCAGGCGGAGAGACTGTTGCGACAGGTGGCCGAAGGGGAGTCGATGCCCACGGGCGTGTTGCTGTAGCCGTAGGCGCCCGGTCTGCCGCTGGACGCGGTGGTGACACACGCGCACTGCGCAACGAGCACGGCCAGGGCCAACACGTTCAGGACAACGGGACGGGTGAGCACGCGGCACCTCGCAGTTCGAATGGCGGCCTCTATCGCGGCTCAGTGGTAGACGTCTACCAGTGATGTGGGGCGAAATGCTACATCACTGGTAGACGTCTACCACCGAAGTCCACTCCAGGCCGTTTCCCTCCGCCGAGAGGAGGCCGTGTCTCACGGCTTCGGCGGCTGGAGCCGCCACGAGAGCACCCGCCCGTCCTGTCCCAGCACGAAGAGCTGATCCCCGAGCACCACGGGCCGCGTCAGCAGCGGCGTATCCAGCCGCAAGGTGAACACGGGAGGCCCCTCGCGAGGCTTGATCGCGAGCAACCAGCCCTGGCTGTCGCGAGTGGGCACCAGCACCCACTCGCGGAACTCGATCACCTGCGTCACGAGGGGCGCGGGCAGGGCCAGCCGGATGGACTCGCGCCCGTCCTGGGGCGACAGGGCCAGCAGCAGCTTGTCCTCCGTGCCCACCCAGACCTGACCCTGGGCCCAGGCCGGGGGACTCGAGAGCGCGGAGGCGGGCGTCTGCCGCCAGCGCACCTGTCCATTGGCCAGCCCGAGCGCGAGCACCTCGCCCTTCCGGGTGGAGACGTACAGCACCTCTCCCTGGGCCTCCATTCCGAGCACCCGGGCCAGTGGCTGGCGCCAGCGCACGGTGCCGTCCTGGGGTGACAGCGCGAACAGCCCCGCGTCCCCGAGCACCACCACCACCAGCCCCCCGGCGAGCACGGGCGCGGGCTGGGGCCGGGTGGCATCGGTGCGGGGGACACCCGACGGCAGGAGCCGGCGCCAGCGCACCTCGCCCGAGTCCACGGCGAGTGCTCGCACCGACCCATCCGGGGCCACGACGTAGACGGAGCCGGAGTCCGCGACGAGCGGCGTGAGCACGGGTGGCTGCCCGGTGAGGCGCCAGCGCTCCGAGCCATCGGCGAGCGCGAGGCTGACGAGAGTCCCGCCAACCGTTCCCACGATGACACTTTCCCCCGCCACCGCCGGACGCGCCGCCACCTCCCGGCCCAGCTCCGCGCGCCAGAGGGCCGTCCCCTGGCGGTCCAACCGGAGGAACCGGCCGGCCTCGTTGCCCACCAGGACACCGTCCTCCAGGGACACCAGCCCCGCACGGGACGGCGCATCAGAGGAGAAGGTGAAGAGCTTGCCGGTGGGCTGCCGGCAGGCAGCCATGAGCGCCGCCATGGCGAGCAGTAAGAGGAGGCGCTGATGGCGGAGTGGCGGCATGGTTGAGGGAGGATCTTCAGGACCCTAGGATGGTTGGCAAGGAAGGAACCCGACATGGCTTCGATTCGCGACGACGAGCTCCCCAGCTCGACTGGTATTCCCTCATCCGCCCGCCGGGCCGACTGGGCCCCGCCCCCGGCCATTCCCGTCACCCTGGAGCTGCTCCACGCGCTCCCCAAGACGGACCTGCACTGCCACCTCGACGGCTCCATGCGTCTCAAGACGATCCTCGAGCTGGCCGAGCAGCAGAAGGTCAAGCTGCCCGCGGACACCGAGGACGGCCTGGCCAAGGCCATCCACATGGGCGAGGTGTGCAAGAACCTCGAGGACTACCTCGTGGCCTTCGACGTGACGCTCTCGGTGCTGCAGACGGCCGAGGCCCTCTACCGCTCGGCCTATGAGCTGGCGGTGGACGCGGCGGCCGAGAACGTGCGCTACCTCGAGGTGCGCTACTCCCCGGCCCTGCACCTGCAGAAGGGCCTGAAGATGACCACCGTCATCGACTCGGTGCTCGAGGGCCTCCGGGTGGCCAAGCGCGAGACGGGCATCAAATACGGCGTCATCATCTGCGGCATCCGCCACATCAACCCGCAGACGTCCATGCGGCTGGCGGAGCTGTCGGTGGCCTACAAGAACCGGGGCGTCATCGGCTTCGACCTGGCGGGCGCCGAGGCGAACTTCCCGGCCAAGGATCACAAGGACGCCTTCCAGCTCATCCTCAAGAACAACGTCAACTGCACGGCGCACGCGGGCGAGGCCTTCGGGCCCGAGTCCATCTCCCAGGCCATCCACTACCTGGGCGCGCACCGCATCGGCCACGGCACGCGGCTGCGCGAGGATGGAGACCTGCTCAACTACGTGAATGATCACCGCATCCCCCTGGAGGTGTGCCCCACCTCCAACGTGCAGACGGGCGCGGTGCCCAGCCTGGATGCGCACCCGCTCAAGTTCTACTTCGACTACGGCCTGCGCGTGACGATCAACACCGACAACCGCCTCATCACCGACACCACGGTGACGAAGGAGCTGTGGGTGGCGCACAAGGAGCTGGGGCTGTCGCTGGAGGACCTGACCACCATCCTCGTGTCCGGCTTCAAGAGCGCCTTCCTGCCGTTCCGCGAGAAGCAGGATCTGCTGCGCCAGGTGAACCAGGAGATCGCCCAGACGCTGGCGGCCTTCGAGAAGCGGCCGCACGCGGTGAAGCAGCCGGCCTGAGCCGGGAGGGACGCCATGGACCTGGGGGCCGGGTACGTGACGGGCACGGCCCTCAACGTGGATGGGGGGCTGTCTCCGGCGGTGTAGCGGACGCCTCGTCCTCCAACAGCGGGAGGGTGAAGTGGAACGTGGAGCCGTGGCCCACCTCGCTCTCCACCCAGATGCGGCCGCCGTGGCGCTCGACGATGTCGCGGCAGATGTAGAGGCCGAGCCCCAGCCCTCCGAAGCCGGAGATGGGGGCGTTGCGTGCCCGGAAGAAGCGCTCGAAGAGGTGATCCTTCTGGTCCGGGGGGATGCCGATGCCCGAGTCCGACACCGAGACGCGGGCCTGCGCCCCGTCCCGCTCCACGCGCACGCGGATGGTGCCGCCCGTGGGGCTGTACTTGAGGGCATTCTCCAGCAGATTCACCAGCACCTGCGCGAGCCGGCCGCGGTCGCCCTGGATGAGGAGCGGCCCGGCGGGCTCCTCGTATTCGAGCAGGCGGTGGGGGCTGACCGAGCGCAGGTCCGCCAGCACCTCCTGGGTGAGCGCCCCGAGGGACACGGGCTCGTGCCGCAGCTCCAACCGTCCGGCCTGGATGCGCGAGGTGTCCAGCAAGTCGTTGATGAGCCCGGAGAGCCGCGCCACCTGGGCGAGCGCCTTGTCCACGTGCTGGGCCGGGACGGGCTGTCCGGAGGCCATCCGGTGCTTCAGCACCTGCAGGTGCAGCTTGAGGGGGGTGAGCGGCGTCTTCAGCTCGTGCGAGGCGATGGACAGGAAGTCGTCCCTCACGCGGACGGCCTCGCGGGCCTCGCGCAGCAGCCGCTCGCTCTCCGCCTGGGCGCGGCGCTCCACCGTCACGTCCCGGTATGTCCAGACGCGGCCGATGATGGTGTCTCCCAGCCGCTGGGGGCGCGAGTAGCGCTCGAGGACGCGCCCGTCCCGGAGCCGCAGCACGTCGACGCCTTCTTGCTCCGAGCTCGCCAGCAACTGCTGGGTCCGCTCGTGGACCTGCTCCGCGTTCTCCAGCTGCGAGCGCATGTGCTCGCTCAGCACCCGGCCATCGCGGCAGTCCAGCAGGGCCTCGGGGATGCTCCAGAGCTTCTGGAAGCGCTTGTTGATGGCGGTGACGTACCAGTCCTGTTGGAGGACGATGACGCCGTCCGCGGTCGATTCCAGGGTGGCGCGCAGCAGCGAGACGCTCTGCTCCAGGTCCTCCCGGGCCCGGCGCTGCGCGGTGACGTCCACCATGATGCCCCGGAGCTGGCGGGGGACGCCCTTCTCGGAGACGACGGTGACGATGTCCCGCAGCCACACGCTGCTCCCGTTGGCCGCCACCATCCGGTACTCGAACTCGTGGGCCCTGCACTCCCGGGCGGACTTCATGCAGTAGGCGGAGGCCCAGTCCCGGTCCTCGGGGTGCAGGTGCTTCAACCAGAAGTCCGGCTCCTCCAACCACTGCGGGATGGGGTAGCCCAGGATGCGCTCGGCCTGTTTGCTGACGAAGGTGAAGCGGAAGTTCGCGTCCGTCTCCCAGACGATGCCGTCGATGGCGTCGATGAGCTCCTCGTGCATGCGCTGGGTGCGGGTGATCTCCCGGAACATCTCGTCGAGGCTCGAGGCCGTGGGCTCCGGGGCCTCGGGCTGGAGCGGTGGGGCGAGGAGCCGGACGGTGCCGATGAGCTCCCCGGCCCCATCCGGCGAGGGCTCGACGGCGTTCAGCTCCACGGCCAGGCGGACGGGCCTTCCCTCGGCCGAGACCCCGTGGAGCTCGAGGGCCCGGGGCACTCCCGTCCTGGACACCGCTCCCCAGGCCTCCAGCAGTCCGTGGAGATCCTCCGGGTGCACGAGCTGGGAGACGAAGCCTCGCGACTTCCACGCCTCCAGGGGGTGACCGAGGGCCTGGAGGAGGGCGGGGCTCACCCAGCGGAACCGGGGGGGCAGGCCACCTCCCAGCCAGATCAGCGGGGAGGGATCCGCCACACCGGCCGGCTCCGGGTGCTCCTCACTGCTCTGTGTAGAGGCCATGGCTCTCCTTTCCGTCCCCCGCAAGCGTAGCGCGGGAGCCGGTGGGACATGGCATTCAACACAGGTGGAGCCCCAAGCACCTGGGGCTTCCTCGCTGACCGCCCGGTCAGGCGTGGCGGTCGCGTCCGTCCCTGGTGGCAGCGGACGCTCCGGCGTCCACGGCCGCGGCTGCTGACCCGAGGTCTCGAATCCATTCGCACACGTCCCCCGAGCCCTTCCGGGCGCGGGCCAGATTCCGAGAAGGTCATGCAGCCGAAACTGAACCGGCTCCTGCGGGCACTCGCCCGTGAGGGGCTCGATGTGACGTACGACGGTCGTGTCTACACCGTGCGCCTCCAGGGCGATTCCCACGCGCCGCCCGCCGAGGTGCTCCTCCCACCCGAGCTGCCCGTGGAGGGCAAGGCGTTCCAGCAACTGGCCGCGCTCGCGGCGCTGAAGCACCCCGGGGGGGGCCGGGTGAAGCGTGTGCGCGCCACGCCGGACTTCCACCCGGGTGACTCCGGTGTGGCCATCGGCTCGGTGGTGCACACGGAGGGCCTGGTGGTGCCCGCCGCGGTGGGCACCGACATCAACTGCGGCATGCGCCTGCACGTCGCGGACCTGCCCGTGGAGACCTTCCTCGCCCGCCGGGATGCCTTCGTCGAGCGGATGAAGGGCCACTACTTCTTCGGCACGCGGGACGTGGCGTTGGGCTCGCGCGCGGTGGAGGCGCTGCTGCGCGATGGCCTGCCGGGCTGGCTGCTGGAGACGATGGAGGCGCCACTGGGCGTGGTATCCCGGGCGGACCTGGGGCAGCTCGAGCGGGAGTCGGCGCGGGTGTACCTGGGCGGGGCGCTGGAGGGAGACCCGGCGTGGGCGCCCACGGGGCTGCGCCGGGAGGGCGTGGTTCGCGACCCCGGCCTGGCCACCATTGGCGGGGGCAACCACTTCGTGGAGGTGCAGCGGGTGGAGGCGGTGATGGACCGGGCGCGGGCGTGGGAGTGGGGTGTGCGCGAGGGACAGCTCGCGTTCATGATCCACTCGGGCTCGCGGGACGTGGGCAGGCACGTGGGGAACACGTGGCGGGAGCGGACGCGGGCGGCGTGGCCGGTGGGGGCGCCCCTGCCGGAGAGTGGGATTCTGCCGTTGGTGGAGCCGGAGCAGGTGCGCGAGTACCTGCGGGCCGAGGCGACGGCGGCCAACTACGCCTTCCTCAACCGGCTGCTGCTGGCGGAGCTGCTGAGGCAGACGCTGCGGGAGCTGTTCGGGGACGTGGAGGCGCCGCTCGTGTACGACGTGCCGCACAACCTCACCCTGCCGTGGGAGGGCGGGTGGCTGGCGCGCAAGGGGGCGTGCCCGGCGGAGGAGGGGCAGCCGGTCATCATCCCCGGCTCCATGGGGGCGGCGTCCTACCTGATGGTGGGGCAGGGCCACGCGGAGGCGCTGGCGTCGGCGTCGCATGGGGCGGGGCGGGCGCGCTCGCGCTTCTCCATGGCGCGGGGCGAAGCGGACCGGCGGGAGGAGGCCCTGGGCCTCACGGGGGTGGACTGCATCACCCTCCGGGCCGAGCGCCGCATCGAGGAGGCACCGGCGGCCTACAAGCCCATTGGCCCGGTGGTGGCCTCGCAGGTGGAGGCGGGCATCGTCCGGGAGGTGGCGCGGATGGCCCCGCTGATGACTTTCAAGGCCTGAGAATCCCCTGGGCTTCACCGGGGGGAGCGTCAATTCCCTGGCGCTCCCCCCCGCCACCGGGTGGAATCGGCGGGCGCGCGGGCCTGTCGGCCCACGGAAGCATGACCCCCGAGATGGGGAGGGGAAACACACACATGGACCACATTCCGGACAACCCGCCGGCGGCGGCGGGGCCTGGGCCCGACAAGGCGCTGCGGGACGCCGTGAACATCCCGGGCTACCTGCTGATGGCGACGGGGGCCCTGGTCGTCCTCTTCTGGCTCATCAGCCTGCTGACGTCGGTCCTCGGAGGAGGGAGCCCTGTCCAGCTGACGGAGTTGCCGCCCGAGTTCTACAGCGACCCGAACCTGGCGCCGTACCGGGCGTTTCTCGAGCGGTTGATGGCCGCCCAGGCCCAGGGCCCGAGCGTGGGGGAGATCCTCTACAGCCTGCTGGGAGTGGGGCTCGGGGGGCTCATCGCCTTCGGCGGCCTGCAGATGACGAAGTTCCGGATGTACGGCGTGGCGCTCGCCGCCTCCATCGTCGCCATGGTGCCGTGCTTCTCGTGCTGCTGCTGCGCCATCGGCGTGCCGGTGGGCATCTGGGCCCTGGTGGTGCTGAGCCGGCCGGAGGTGAAGGCCGCCTTCCGCTGAGGCGGCCTTCCCGGGGGCCGAGCGGGGGGCTCAGGCCACCTTCATGCCCTTGGGGATGACCACCACGCCGCCGGAGGTGACGTGGAAGCGGCGGCGATCCTCCTCCAGGTCGTACCCGATGGTCATCCCCGGGGGGATTTCGACGTTCTTGTCGATGATGGCGCGGCGGATGCGGCAGCGCCGGCCGATGGTGACGTTCTCGAAGAGGATGGAGTCCTGCACCTCGGAGAACGAGTTGACGCGCACCTTGGGGGAGAGCACCGAGCGGTTCACGTGGCCGCCGGAGATGATGCACCCCTCGCTCACGAGCGAGTCGGTGGAGTGGCCCACGCGGTTGTTCTCCCGGTCGGCGAAGACGAACTTGGCCGGGGGGAAGTTGTTGGGCTGGGTGTAGATGGGCCAGCGGTCGTTGTAGAGGTTGAAGACGGGGTTCACCTCCACCAGGTCCATGTTGGACTGGTAGTAGGTGTCGATGTTGCCCACGTCCCGCCAGTAGCCGCGCTCCTTCTCCTCCTGGCCGGAGATGACGTTCTGGGCGAAGTCGTACACGTAGACCGGCTCGCGCTTGTACAGCTCGCTGATGATGGACTTGCCGAAGTCATGGGCGCTGCCCTCGCTGGCGGCGTCGCGCACCACCTCCTTCACCAGCAGGTCGGTGGAGAAGAGGTAGTTGCCCATGGAGGCCAGGCAGTACCTGGGATTGCCGGGCATGGGCGGGGGGTTCTTGGGCTTCTCCACGAAGCCCTTCATCCGTCCGTCCGGGCCCACGTCGATGATGCCGAACTCCTTGCCCTCCTCGATGGGGACGGGGATGGCGGCCACCGTGCAGGCGGCCTTGCGCTGCACGTGGAAGTCCAGCATCTGCTGGCAATCCATCCGGTAGACGTGGTCGGCGCCGAAGACGAAGATGTAGTCCGGCTCCTCGTCGGTGATGATGTTGAGGTTCTGGTAGATGGCGTCGACGCTGCCCTTGTACCAGTCCATGCCGGTCCGCATCTGGGCGGGCACGGCTTCCACGTAGTGTCCGAGGAAGGCCGACATCCTCCAGGCCCGGGACAGGTGCTTGTTGAGCGAGTCGCTCTTGTACTGGGTGAGCACCTTCATCCGGTAGATGCCGGAGTTGGCGAAGTTGGACAGCACGAAGTCGATGATGCGGTAGCGCCCGCCGAAGGGCACCGCGGGCTTGGCGCGTTCACGGGTGAGGGGCTCGAGCCGGGTTCCGGCGCCCCCTGCGAGGATCATTGCCAGCAGTTTGGCCATATGACCGGGCACGTTACCCCCGGTTTCGGGCCCTTCAAGGGTGCTGGAGGGGCACCGTTGAGTATCCAAACCGGGGGGAGGGGCATGGCCCTCGTGGCTTCCACCTGCCCAGCCGTGCTATGTCTTCTAATCGATGGCTGGCGACGAAACCCGAGTAACCAAGATCTCCTCGATCAAGGAACTGGCGACCCCCGTCGAGGCTGAATGCTGCATCGTTCAGATCCACGGACCGGAGCTCGGCAAGAAGTACGCGCTCCAGGAGACCGAGTTCACCATCGGGCGGGAAGAGGGCAACCACATCGTGGTGGACCTCGACAACGTGTCGCGCAGGCACGCGATGATCATCCGCAAGCAGGGGCGGATGTTCGTCAAGGACCTGGCCTCCACCAACGGCACCTACCTGAACGATCAGGAGGTGACGCAGGAGACGCCGCTGCGCTCGGGCGATCTCATCAAGGTGGGAGGGTCCATCTTCAAGTTCCTCACCGGTGACAACGTGGAGCTGCAGTACCACGAGACCATCTACACGCTGACGATCGTGGATGGGCTCACCGGGGTGAACAACAAGCGTTACTTCCTCGAGTACCTGGAGAGGGAGATGGGGAGGTGCCACCGGTACGGGCGCCCCCTGACGCTGATGATGTTCGACATCGACTTCTTCAAGAAGATCAACGACGTGCACGGGCACCTGGCGGGGGACTACGTGCTGCGCGAGCTGTCGCAGACCATCAAGCGGATGGTGCGCAAGGAGCAGTGCTTCGCGCGCTACGGCGGCGAGGAGTTCGCGCTGGTGGTGCCCGAGGACGGCCTGGAGAAGGCGCGCATCTTCGCGGAGAAGATCCGCCAGACGATCGAGAAGAAGCAGTTCGTCTTCGAGAACCAGGACATTCCGGTCACCCTGTCGCTGGGCGTGGCGGACATGACGCCGGACATGGTGGAGCCGCTGCAGTTCATCAAGGTGGCCGACGCCAACCTGTACAAGGCGAAGAAGACGGGCCGGAACAGGGTGGTCTGGTAACAGCAGAAGGCCGCCGTCAGCACTGCTCCCTCAGCACTGCACCCTCAGCTCTGCTCCCTCTCCCTTCGGGAGAGGGGAAATGGGCTCAGGTCCCCTCGCGAAGCTCCTCGAGCCGGCCCTTGGTGCCCGGCAGGTGCCCCGGCGCCATCCGCGTGAACAGGTACTGCACCGTGTCGTGCAGCGTCTGGTGGACGTCCCGGGCCTTGAAGCCCAGCTCGCGCTCGGCCTTCGAGGCGTCCAGCCAGAACCAGTGCTCGCCGATGTCCACTTCCTGCGGGTCCAACGCGGGCTTCGTCCCGCGCCACTTCGCCACCTGCTCCAGCACCTTGGCCCCGAGCACGTTCACCTTCGAGGGCAGCCGCAGCCGCGGCGCCGCCACGCCCGACAGGCGCTCCAGGCGCTCGAAGAAGTCCGGCATGGACATGTTCACTCCCATCAGGTGGCGCCCGTACACCTCGCCCCGCGTCAGCGCGTTCGCGAACGCCTCCGCCGCGTCGCGCACGTCCACGAAGCTCATGCCGCCCCCGGGCATGGCCGGCAGCTCGCCCTGCAGGAACTTCATCACCGTCCACGTGGAGCTCAGCCGCTCATCCCCCGGGCCCATCAGCAGGCTCGGGTTGAGCACCACCAGGGGAATGGCGTGCTGGCGGCAGTACTCCAGCGCGAGCTTCTCCTCGTAGATCTTCGACAGGTAGTACGGCCAGCGTCCCACCACCTTGATGGGGAAGCCGTCGTCCTCGGTGCCGACGCGCTCCTCCTTGGACACGGCGATGGTGCCCGAGGTGGAGGCGAGGATGACGCGCTGGACGCCGGACTCGCGCACGTCGCGCAGCAGCTCGCGCGTGGCGTCCACGTGCAGCTCGTACATGCGCCGCGCGTCCTTGTCCTGGAAGGAGACGAGCCCCGCCAGGTGGTAGACGGCCTGCACGCCCTCGAGCGCGCGCCGCACCACCTCGCGGTTCTTCAGGTCTCCCGGGACGTACTCCGCCTTGTCGAAGCCCGGGCCGGCCGGCTTGGAGCGGCCGATGATGCGCACCTCATGGCCCGCGGCGACGAGCCGCGGCACCAGGTGCGCGCCCAGGAAACCGGTGCCTCCGGTGACGAGCAGCTTCAAGACTCACTCCCTCCCGAGGACAGCGCGCGGCGCTGCTCCTCGACCGTCGCCGATTCATCGAAGCTCAGCACGCGGCCGGCTGCCAGCGCCTGGATGGAGTCCTCCGCCAGCCGGGTGGCGTAGCGGTAGCTCTCCGAGCGCGCCATGCCCTGCGTCTTGGCGCGCAGCATCTCGTACGTGAGCGCGGGGCCGATGTGGGCCTCCAGCTCGCGGGACTTGGGCACCATGCGGCCCTTGGGCAGGGCCTCGAAGGCGCCCTTGAGGTAGATGGGCAGCACGTCCACCCCGTAGGTGAGCGCCAGGTAGCCCAGCGTGGGCTTGAACTCGAGCAGCTCGCCCGTCACCGAGCGCGTGCCCTCGGGGAAGATGAGCAGGTTGAAGCCCTGGCGGAGCGCGTTGCCGGCCAGCCGCAGCGACTCGCGCAGCGAGCCGTGCCGGTCCATGGGGATGAGGTCCGTGAAGTTCTCGAAGTACGCGCGCTTGAGCGGCGTATCGAAGAAGTAGTCCCGGGCCGCCAGCGTGGTGAGCCGCTGTCCCTGCTCGTCGAGCACCACCTTCACGAGCCCCATGTCCAGGTGGCTCGTGTGGTTGGCGATGACGAGGAAGTTGCGGTTCATGGGGATGAAGGGCTTGCCCGTCACCTTCACGTCGAAGAGGCCGCCGAAGATGGCCTGCTGGCCCAGCCGCACCAGCTGCCGGCCCACCGAGACGAGGGGCTCGGGCACGGGGATCTCCACCTCCTCGGCCTTCTCGGTCTCGCGGGAGATGTCCTTGGCGCGCGTCTCCATGGCGGGGCGGCGGCCGCTGGCCACCACCAGCTTGCGCAGGTCCTCCACCGTCTGCACGTGCGTCAGGTCATTCACCGCGGGCAGCGGCACGCCGGCCTGCTCCAGGGCCACGGACAGCTCGGTGAGCATCAGCGAGTCCAGGCCCAGGTCCACGGAGAGGCGTGACTCGGGGCGGATCTCGGAGAGGGGCTTGTTCACCACCTCGGCGATGAGCGGGTAGAGCCAGTCGGAGACGCCGCCGGTGCTCTGCACCTTCTCGCGGGCCTTCTCGCCCGAGGAGGCCAGCTTCTCCAGGCGCTTGAGCTCCTCCACCACCACCTTGCGCTTCACCTTGCGCGA
The DNA here is from genome assembly GCF_036277355.1 of Archangium sp. Taxonomy (GTDB): domain Bacteria; phylum Myxococcota; class Myxococcia; order Myxococcales; family Myxococcaceae; genus Archangium. The sequence continues at coordinate 59,521 of NZ_DASUNC010000200.1, read as the reverse complement.
CGAGGTGCGCGGCAGCTCGCCGTCCCAGAAGCGCAGCACCTTCACGCGGCGGTAGAAGGGCATCTCCTGGCCCGTCTTGCGGAAGTGCTCCTCCAGCTCGCGGCGCACCTCCTCGCGGGGCCGGTCCTTGTAGTCCGGCACGCACAGGCAGGCGACCTTCTCGCCACCGGCCTCGTCCGGCAGGCCGACGATGGACAGCTCCTTGATGTGCGTGTGGGGGCCGTAGACCTCCTCGAGCTCGTCCGGGTACACGTTCTTCCCGTTGGCGTCGATGATGACGTCCTTCTTGCGGCCCATCAGGTACAGGCGGCCCTCGGAGTCGATGCGCCCCAGGTCCCCCGTGTACAGCCAGCCCTCCTTGAGGACGGCGTCGGTGGACTCCTTGTCGCCGAAGTAGCCGGCCATGACGTTGGGGCCGCGGGCGAGCACCTCGCCGATGCCATCGTTGTCCGGATCCAGGATCTTCAGCTCGACGCCCGGCAGCGCCTTGCCCACCGTGCCGGGCAGACGCTTGTTGACGTTCGTCTCGGAGACGGTGAGCACCGGGGAGGCCTCGGTGAGACCGTAGCCCTCGATGATGTTGAAGCCGAGCTGGTGGAAGGCCTTGTGCACGTCATCCGGCAGCGCCGAGCCGCCGGACACGAGGAACTTGATCTTCCCGCCGAACTTGCGGTGCACGGGCCAGAAGAGCAGCTTGCCCAGGTTGAGGCTGCTGCGGTTGCGCAGCTCGCCGTGGGCGGACATGAGCGTCTTGAGCGCCTGCTCCACCATGGGCGGCCGGCTGGCCATCTCCTGCGTCACCTTGCGGTGCAGCAGCTGCCAGAGCGCGGGCACGCCGATCATCGCCGTCACGCGGCCCGACTCGAACACCTCGCCCAGCCGGTCCGAGGTGAGCTCGTCGATGTACGTAATCTCCGTGCCCCGAGAGAAGGGCGTGAGGAAGCCGGCGGAGAACTCGAAGGTGTGGTGCAGCGGGAGCACGGAGAGGACGGAGTCGCCCATGCCCACGTTGAAGGCACCCGCCAGCTTCGCGATGAGGGAGGCGAAGTTGCGGTGGGTGAGCATCACGCCCTTGGGGGTGCCCGTGGTGCCCGAGGTGAAGATGAGGCTGGCCACGTCGTCCGCGGCGGCCGTGCGGCGCACCGGGCCGATGGCGTCCGGGTACGCCGGGTCCCCACTCATCGCCTCGGCCATGCTGGCCACGCGCGTGGCCAGGCCCGCGCCCGTGAACGCGGCCTCCAGGCCCGGCAGGTCCTTGGCGGCCTCCTCGGTGAGCAGGATGAACTTCGCCTCGGCGCGCCGGGCGATGTTGACGATCTCCGTCTCGGTGAGGCTCGGGTCCACGGGGACGGCGGTGCCGCCCGCGCGGAGAATCCCGAAGTAGCAGACGGGCCACTCGGGGCGGTTCTCGCCCAGCAGCATCACCCGCTCGCCGCGCTTGACGCCTTCCTTCAGGAGGAAGCTGCCCACGCGGTTGGCGTAGCGGTTGACCTCGCCGTAGGTGAGGCGCTCCTCCTTCTCGTCCGCGGCGTAGCGGAAGGCCACCCGGTGGCGCCACGCGTTGACGCTCGCCTCGAGCATCTCCAGCAAGTCCCGGCTGGCGGGGATGACGGTGCGCTTCTTCGTCTCCTCCTCCAGGCCGGGGAACACCCACTTCTCCAGGCCGGGCAGGTGGGTGTCGAGGAAGTAGACGCGCCAGTCGATCATCTCCGGGGCCCAGGGGATGCGGACCCGGTCATGGTGCGCCATGCGCGCGTACACCGAGCGCGTGTTGTCGCAGCGGAAGACGTAGCGGTTGTCGTAGAGGAAGGGGAGGAAGAGCTCGATGAGGCCCACCAGGCTCAGGGCCTGGTTCTCCACCTCGTCCAGCGTCTCCCTGGCCTTCTCCAGCGCGGCCTGCACGCGGGGGGCGCCCCAGGCCGGCTTCACCTCGTCGATGACCTGCTTGAGGAAGCGGGCGCCCTTGACGAACATGGGGGCGCTGAGGTTCTCGAACACCGCGCGGCTCACCGGCACGGGCTCGATGCGCGAGCGCACCTCGTTCATCAGCGCGTTGCCCGTCTCCTTGCTGCGGTAGTAGCGGCGGCGGTACAGGCCCACCAGCTCGATGGAGCGGCTGGCGTAGAAGGGATTCACGTCACCCGAGGCCAGGTTGTAGACGCGCCGCTCCTCCACCTGCATGCAGTGGGCGGTGATGCCGATGGTGGCGCCGGCCACGTGGTCCACCGGGATGATGTCCAGGATGGCCTTGTCCCCGGCGGGGATGTTGCGGTGGCCCTTGATGCCGGCGAAGGCCAGCGGCGCCGAGGTGGTGAAGCCCTCGTTCCACCCGGGGAAGGGGAAGTGCTGGGCGGACTCGACGACGGAGGGCCGGACGATGGCGTAGCGCAGGCCCGGGGTGCTGGCCATGACCTGCTCGCCCAGGCTCTTGGTGTACGTGTACGTGTTGGGCCAGCCCCAGTGCTGCGCGCGCTCCATGCCGGCGCGCACCAGCTCGCCGGTGAGCCACAGCTTGCGCTCGCGGCCCATGGCCAGCCGCAGCGTCTTCTCGTCCGTGGCGTCGCGGCCCTCCTGCTCCAGCCGCTCCAGCGCCTTCTTGCGGAAGGTGGACGCCAGCGCCTTGTCATCCGCCTGCTCGCGCAGCCGGGCGACGATCTTCTCCGCGTCCGCCAGCTCCTGCTCCAGGCTGAAGTCGCGCCCGTCCATGTCCTCGCGGCGCGGGAAGTAGCCCACCACCTCCTCGTCCTCGAAGACGAGCCCGCTGCGGTTGCCCGCCACGAAGGCCGTGGACATGTGGATGAGGGGCACGTTCCACTGGAGCGCCAGCTCCACGGTGTACTTCACGCCGTGGGTGTTGACGTTGAGGCCCACCTCCAGCGACGGGTTGAAGGACACCAGGCCCGCGCAGTTGATGATGGCGTGCACCTTGCCGGTGAGCCCATCCGCCTGCTCCGGGGTGAGGCCCATGAGCGGATCGGTGATGTCGCCGTCGAGCACCTCCACCTTGCGGCGGATGAACTCGATGGCGCCCTGCTCGCCATAGGTGTCGCGCAGCGGCTGGAAGGGCTCGCTGGTGGCCACCTTGTCGTAGAAGCGCCGCTCGGCGGAGGGGGCACTGCCCTTGCGCACCAGCACATAGAGCTTGTCCAGCGTCTCGCCGTAGCGCGACAGGAGCATGGACAGGGTGACCTTGCCCACGAAGCCGGTAGAGCCCGCGAACAGCAGGCGCTTGCCGGTGAAGACCTCGGTGACGTTCAGCTCGGAAACACTCATCGTGGGGAGCCCAGGGGGTTACTTCACGTCGACCATGACGGTGGGGGCGATGCGCAGCAGGCTGATGCTGGCCGAGCGGCCCATGAAGCCGCGCGCCTCCTCGATGGCCTCGGTGAGGGTGTCGGTACGGTCCCAGCCGAGCAGGGCCGGGACGTGGTTGTTCTCCCCGCCCGCGAGGATGACCTTGCCCACGTGCTGGCGGCCGTTCTCGCCCCAGTACCACATGTAGAGCGGGTGCACGCCGTGGTAGGCGTTGCCCTTGCGGTACAGGTGCACGTAGCTGGGGTTCTCCGCGAACTCGCGCTCGTACTTCTGCTCGATCTGCACGGCGTCGCGCGTTTCAGGCAGCACGCGGTTGAAGAACTCGATGTAGCTGGGGTGCTGGACGGGGTCGAACTCGTCGAAGGCCGGGTGGGTGAGGATGAGCACGCCGCCCTTCTTCACCAGCGGCACGCCGCGGTTGAGGTTGAAGAAGTAGCCCAGCCCCATCACCTGCACCAGCAGCGGGTTGAGCATGGAGTTGACGCTGTAGGGCGAGACGAACGGGATGGGGAAGATGACGATGTCGCTCTGCCCCTGCACCGGCACCACGTACTGCTGCCAGCTCTTCTCCAGCGTCTTGGCGTGGGTGGGCTCGGTGGCTCCGGCGAACACGCCCGTCACGTCATAGGGCGCGGGGATGGAGTTGAGCACCTTGCGCGCCGCCGCCCGCGGCATCTTGGACAGCGCGTAGCGCATGGCCTGGAACTTCAGCCGGTCCCCCTCGGTGTAGTCCTCCTCCTTCTTGTGGAGGAAGTCCACGCCGGGGCCGAACATGCGGTTGTTCAGCGACGTCTCGATGTGGAACACCTTGAGGTGCTTGTCGATGGCCCGGCCGATCCGCTCGTTGCGCCGGTACAGCTCGCTGTGTCCCGGCTCCATGTAGCTCTTGGACTCGCGGATCGTCTTCGGGTTGTGGTGCGCCCGGAGGCTGGCGTAGTTGGCCACACCGGTGCCCATGGACTTGTGCCCGCCGTTCATGGGCACGAAGTTCACGTTCACGTAGACGATGAGATCGCTCTCGGCCACGCGCCGGTTGACGGCCACCACGTGCGAGCCGCACGGCGTGCGCTCCAGCTCCACGATGCCGTCGGGATCCTCGGCGTCATGGTTGTAGTAGCGGTCCGGGTAGAAGGCGTCGTGGATCTTCTGTCCCACCATGCGCCGCATCTCGCCTTCCGTCATGCGGCGGTGCAGGGCGTTGGCGATGACGAGGTGGACGTCATCCACGCCCGAGTCGGCGCACAGCTCCAGCACCACCTCGAGGATGGACTGGCGCACGTCCGGCGTGGCCATGGGCGGCAGCGGGACGGAGATGTCGTCGATGACGCAGGTGAGCTTCATCCCGGGGCGGAGCAGGGCGTGCAGCGGCTCCATGCCCTCGGGGTGGTTGATGGCCCAGCGGATGGCGGCCTTCACGTTGGGCACACCGGCCAGGGGCGGCCGGGGGAAGATGACCCGGGTGCCCACGGGCAGGTCCTCGAGGAGGAAGTTCTCCCCGTAGAAGAGCGCCCGCGGGGGGCTGCCCTTCTCGGTGATGACCACCTGGCTTTCCTCGTCGTAGAGCTTCTGGAGCGTCTTGAGCGGGCGCATGTCGTACGGAACTTTCGGTTACTTGAGGTCGAGGATGGGCCAGTTGTAGGCCCGGGCGATGGAACGCAGGCGCATGTCCGGATTGACGGCCGTGGGGCGGCCCACCACGGACAGCATGGCGTAGTCGGAGGCGCTGTCGGAGTAGCCATGGCACTGGTCCAGCGCCAGGCCCTCCCGGACACAGTAGGAGCGGATGGCGTTGGCCTTGTTCGCTCCCTCGATGATGGGGGGAATGACCTTGCCGGTGGCCTTGCCGCCCACGAACTGCATCTTGTTGGCGATCATGTCGTCGGCGCCCAGGTAGCGGGCCAGCGGGCGCATGCTGAAGTCCAGCGCTCCGGTGACGAGCACGATGCGGCAGCCGACGCGGCGCGCCTGGTCGATGAGGTCGCGCGTCTGCTCGTAGATGGCCGGCTTGAGGACGTCCTCGAACATGTCCTCGGCCACGGAGATGAGGCGGTCCTCGGACAGGCCGGCGTAGTAGCGGTAGAAGAACTCGTTGAACGTCTTCCGGTCCAACGCATCCATGGCCGCGAAGAGGGGCACACTGGCGGCGGTGGCCAGGGTCCTCCCCGCGATGCCCAGGAGGGAGCCCCGGTTCATGGCGTAGTAGGCGTAGACGTGGACGACGTTGGTCTTAATCAGCGTCCCGTCGACATCGTAGAAGGCGGCTTTCGCGGGCATGGGCAAGGCGGGCTTCCTGACACCGGAGTCCGGCGTGTGTCAACCGCGCGATAACGCCCGGAATTCGCTGAAGGAGCGAGGGGCTGGTGCGAAGGCCGCTATGCGGTGCGGGCGAGCAATCCCCGTGTCATGCGGGCTTCTGAGGGGCATGAGCCCGGCGCGCCCGCGCATGCGGACGTGGGGCGAGCAGGCGCGTGGGGGTGGATGGGAGCCCATGCGCGTGGAGGGCCCCTGCGCGCCCATGGCGCCGGCCTGAGGACTGGTGCTCTGGGTCACTCGTCGTCGACTACGAGTGAAGCCTGTCTAATATGTAGGATTGATGTTGATTCACTCGTAGTCGGCTACGAGTAAGGGGGTGGGGAGGCGTCCAAGCCTTCCGGGTCATCGGCGGCCCGCCAGGCGGGGTCCGCGATGGAGGTTCAGACTTCCTCGTCGGGCAGGAGCGTCCGGAGGAACTCGTCGTCGGGGCCGAGCGGGCGCCAACCGGGTGGTGGCGGCGAGGCGAGGAGCGTATCGCCGGCCTGGTCGACGCGCTTCTCATGGGATGCTGGGGTGAAGCTGGCCCACATGGCGAGTACCTGGGCAACCGTGAAACGGGATGGGTCATCCAACACGGCGGGCCAACCATCCGGGAGATGTTGAGACAAGAGGCGCACAAGAACATCGCGCACGAAACGTGTGACCTGCTTGCGCCGCTCCGCTTCGGTCAGCAACCCGCGCAACACCTGCACTCCGGCGACGTCGTCCTCTCCCAGCTCGTCGGCGAGCGCATGCAACGAGACGGCGGGGCGAGCCTCGGCGAAGGCGGTGAGGGAGTCGAAACCACGCTCGCGGACCCGCTCATACAACCGGGTCATCCAGTTGCCCTGCCAGGCTCCCCCTTCCGACATGGTCATCTCCCGGGAACGAAGTTCATCGGGATTTTATACAGCCTCATGTACTCCGCGACGAGCTTCAGGATCTCGCTCTGCGTCAACGTATGGCCCGCCCTGGTTTCGGCTCGTTGCAGTGCCTTCATGATCATCTGGTTCCATTCGCCGGGCCACATGCGTCCCAGGCGCCAGTCACCACCTCCATGAATGGCCTGGTGGCTCGCCAGTTCCATCTCGACGCAGAACTGGTCGATGCTCATGTCGCCGGTGAAGCCGCGTTTCTCGAACCACTCGCGGAACTCTTGTGGCAGCACGTGGTGCCGTGGCGGATCGGCCATGCCGGCCCCCGCTCTGCCCGTCACCCTCATGGCCCGCACCTCGGGCCCATCGCCCAGCGCTTCGCGCACGCCCCTGGGCAGCTCGTCGTACGCCTCGGCCATCATCACCTGGCCGGCGTGAATCCGCACCGCGGCGCTGACGGCGGGCAGCGAGATGACACCCGCCCGCACCAGCTGGCGCATCATCTCCACCCACTCGGCGGAGACGACCATCCGCGTGCCCATCATCACGCCGTTGGAGCCCATCACGAGCCCCACACCCAGCGTGGCGGAAGTGGCGGGTCCCAACATCCGGGGCAGTACCATCTTCATCGCCGAGCCCAGGGCCACCGATTCGAGGAGATCCTTCACCAGCAATATCTTCTGGAGGTTTTCCCCCGACTCGAGCACGCGCTTACGGGTCGCGGCGAACTCGCCGGTGAGGTGGCCGATGAGCGCGGGAAGGTCGGCCGCCGCGGCCTCGGCCTGTCCTGGCTCCCCGGAGGCGAGGGCCGTCATGGCGGGACCGAGCATCGTGCGCAAGCGCTCCAGCTGCACGAGCAGCCGCTCCACGCTGTAGGACGGGTGCTGCGCGAGCACCACGTCGGCGAGGGTGAGGAAGTCGAGCCAGACGGCGAGCAGCATGGCGCCCATCATGGCGGACTGGAGGCGGGGGCCGCCGAGGCGCAAGAGCGCCCGCTGCATGTCCGGGTCCTCCATCTCCGAGGCCAGGGCGGACAGCCGGGTGGCGGCGGCGAGCTCGGCGTCCATCCATCGCAGTTGCTGGGTGCCGTATTGCACGAAGGGAACGAACAGCTCGGGGTAGTGGCCAGCAATGCCCCGCTTGCTGGCCTCGAGTCTGGACAGCTCACCGGACATGAGGCGGGTGGAGGTGGTCACGTCGCCCAAGGCCCGGACGAACGCCAGGTGGGCCGCCAGGGCCTCCTGCCGCGCGGGCTCCACCGCCGTCACCGCTTCACGGGCGCCCTGGCGGCGGTGTTGCCGTTGCGACGTCCCGGCCTCCAGCACCAGGGAGGGCGTCTCCTCCTCGCGAGGTGAGTAACGCAGGTTCTTCCCCCGGCCAGGAGGGGGCGTCCAGGACGCGCAGCTGGTGGACAGCAGGGCCAGGGCAAGCAGAAGGACCGCCCACCGGGGACGTGGCCGCATCGGGGTCATCAGTGCCTCCGAGAGAGGACTCCGACTCTAGCGGGCGCTCCGACCTCCGGGCGGCTGGACGGCACGGCGTTGGTGCTCCAGCCACCGCTGCTCCGCGTCACGAGGCCACCCGCTCAGCCGGGAGGCGCTTGCTCCAGGCGCTCGAAGAGGGCGCGGGCCCGTGCGACTCCTTCCTCCGGATTGAGCGCGAGGTACCAGTAGCGCTCCAGCTCGATGGCACCCTGGCGCAATTGCATGAGGCCCTGGGTCTTGTGCTCGGCGATGGCCCAGTCCACCACGATGTTGTAGTCGAGCCTGTCCCTGAAGCCGAACCGGCGCGTGCGGTCGAACTCGAACACGGCGCCCGGGCGCACGTCCGCGAGCGGATGGCCCGGCACGCCGGAGTAGGTGAAGCCCTCGGCCTCCGGGATGGGGAAGCCCTGACGGTTCTGCTCGGCCACCTCGCGGTTGCGCGTGTGGCCGGTGGCTCCGAGCACCAGCGGCCGCTCGTGCGGCGCCAGTCCGGCCACCACCTCCAGCGCGAGCAGCGCCGCGTCCCGGTGGTGGGCATGCGTGTGGGGCAGCGGCAGCATCACGAAGGCGAAGTCGTAGCGGCCCTGGAGCAACCGCTCGCGCAGCCCGCGGCGGATGAAGTCCGTGTCCCAGCCCTCGCCCACGGGCGCGTCCGCGGCCAGCGTGTAGCCGGGATCCGGCTGGTCCAGGAAGGTGCACTCGCGCAGCCCGAGGATGCGGGCCGCGGCGCGGAGCTCCTGCTCGCGGATGCGCGGCAGGTGGACGCGCGCGACGGCCGGGTCCGTGAGCTTCAATCCATACAGGGGCTCGGCCAGCGTGGCGGTCCGGTAGCCTCCCTCGCCCCGCGTGAAGACCACCAGGTCCACCTGCGCTCCGAGCGAGCGGGAGAGCTTGTACACCGCGCCGCCGAAGAGCGTCTCGTCGTCCGGGTGGGCCGTGACGAGCAACAGCCGCGGAGGGCCTGAAGGGGGAGGGGGGTGCACGGCGCGAGCAGACCGGAGCCCCCGGGCCCGGTCAAGCCTCACAGCCAGCCGCGTTCCTTGTACCAGTGCGCGCTGCGGCGGATGGAGTCGGCCACGTCGCGCGTGGCGCGGAAGCCCAGCACCCGCTCGGCCTTGGCGCTCGAGCACGTCCAGGCGGGGACGAGCAGCTGCCGCGCGAACTTCCGGTTGAGGGGCAGGCGGCGGCCCGTCACCCGCGACACTCCATCCGCCACCGTGGCCAGCGCCGTCAGCACGGCCGGCGACACCCGAAGTGTTCGCGGTTGGACGCCCAGTGCCTCGGCCACCAGTCCCTGCAATTCTTCCAGGGTGAGGGGCTGGGGGTGACCTATGAAGAAGGCTTCCCCGAGGGCCTCGTCCCGCTCGGCCAGCAGCAGCAGCAGGTCCGCCACGTCCTGCACGTCCACCAGCGTCAGTGGACGGGGGCCCCCGCCCAGTTGCAGCCGCAGGCCCCGCGCCACCAGCTTGAAGAGGACGAGGTTCTCCTGGTCCCCCGGCCCCACGATGCGGGGCGGGCGCAGCACCGTCACCGGCAGCCGGTCCGCGTACGAGAAGGCGATGCGCTCGGACTCGGCCTTGCTCTCGCCGTACCACTCGGCGGGTTGAAGCGGATCCTCTTCGATTCTCGGCCTTTGCGGCGTGGAGGGCCCCGAGGCGCCCAGCGAGCTGACCAGCACCAGGCGGGGCCGGGTGCCGGTGGCCACCATGGCCTCGCAGACGTTGCGCGTCCCCTCGGCGTTGACGCGCATGAAGTCCTCCCGCGTCGCGGCGCGGCGGAGGCCCGCCAGGTGGAAGACCACGTCCCGGCCCCGCACGGCGCGGACGAGGCTGGATGCGTCCGTCACATCTCCGTCCAGCCTCTCGTAGCCCGACCCGATCAGACCCGAGACGTCACTTCCGGGACGCACGAGACATGTTGCTACATGTCCCCGCGCGAGCAGTGCGCGCACCAACCAGGAGCCCAGGAAACCGTTCGCGCCAGTGACGAGTGTGTTCAACATGGTGTGCCTTCCCCGAGAAAACACTCTTCCCTTCCGAGGGAGAAACACTATTTTCCCCTGGGCCCTCAGAGGGAAAAATGCAGCGGAGGGCTGATTTTCGGCCTCGGGCGTGTTACGACGCGCCCGACGGCTCAGGGTGTGAACCAGCCGTGCAACGCCCCCGGACACTCGAACAGGGGGAGGAGATCCGAACGAAATGGCCGCCAAGAAGACCACCGCCGCGAAGAAGGCTCCTGCCGCCAAGAAGGCTCCCGCCGCCAAGAAGGCCGCTGGCCGTAAGCCCAACGCGGCCTTCATGAAGGAGATGACGCCGTCCCCCGCCCTGGCGGAGATCGTCGGCAACAAGCCGATTCCCCGCACCCAGGTCGTCAGCAAGATCTGGGACTACATCAAGAAGAACAACCTCCAGGACGCGAAGAACAAGCGGCAGATCAACGCCGACGACAAGCTCAAGCCCATCTTCGGTGGCAAGAAGTCCGTCACCATGTTCGAGATGACGGCGCTGGTGAACAAGAACCTCACCTGATCCGCTTCGACGGCCGCCGCCGTCCCGGAGGGCTCGCCACTCGAGTGGCGGGCCCTCTGCGCTTTCAGGAGGACAACCTCCAGGAGAGCAAGCGCCCGGAGAGCGTTGGATAGCGTGCGGATGGGCGTCTGGGTGGTGGTCAGATGGCCGCGTCGGTCCTACGACTGAGCCCATATGCGACTCGAAGGTTCGGCTGTGTCGGGTGGAGACGCGGGGCAGGTGGGGGGAGAGGCGCTGGCCGGGAAGCTGTATGGACGCGTGCGCGAGGAGTTGCTGGCGCGGGCCACCCCGCTGTCCACCTACCGGTTGCAGCTGCATAAGGGCTTTCCCTTCCGCGTGGCCCGCGAGGTGGTGCCCTACCTGGCCCGGCTGGGGGTGACGGACGTCTACTGCTCGCCCTACCTAAAGGCCAGTCCGGGCAGCACCCACGGCTATGACTGCGTGGACCACAAGCAGCTCAACCCGGAGGTGGGCTCGCCCGAGGAGCACGCGGCCTTCTGCTCCACCGTGCGCGAGCACGGGCTGGGCCAGGTGCTGGACGTTGTGCCCAACCACATGGGCATCGAGACGTTCAACCCGCTCTGGTTCGACGTGCTGGAGAACGGCCCGTCCTCCGTGTACGCGCGCTTCTTCGACATCGACTGGACCCCGGTGAAGGACGAGCTGGAGGGCAAGGTCCTCCTGCCCGTGCTGGGAGACCAGTACGGCGTGGTGCTCGAGCGTGGGGAGCTGAAGCTGGGCTACCGCGATGGGGCCTTCTCCATCCACTACTACGACCGGCTGCTCCCGTTGGCTCCCCGACAGTATGGGCGGGTGCTGGGCCGCGACCTGGAGGCGCTGGAGGCCCGGCTCGGGTCCGAGCACGGGCATCTCATCGAGCTGCACTCCATCCTCACCGCCATCAGCCACCTGCCTCCGCGCACGGAGACCGAGCGTCCCCGCATCATCGAGCGCAACCGGGAGAAGGAGGTCATCAAGCGCCGGCTGGCGGCGCTCGCCGGAGCCAGCCGCGAGGTGGCCGCCCACATCGAGGCCAACGTGAAGTCCTTCAACGGCACTCCGGGCGACCCGCGCTCCTTCGATGCGCTGGACGAGCTGCTCTCGGGGTGCAGCTACCGGCTGGCCCACTGGCGCGTGGCGGGGGAGGAGATCAACTACCGCCGGTTCTTCGACATCAACGGGCTGGCGGCCATCCGCGTGGAGGATCCGGACGTCTTCACCGAGGCCCACCAGCGCATCTTCGAGTGGCTGCGCCAGGGCTGCATCACCGGGCTGCGAATCGACCACCCGGACGGGCTCTACGACCCGACGGCCTACTTCCTCAACCTGCAGGAGCAGTTCTTCGTGGAGCGGGCGCGGGCCCTGTTCGACGCCGAGCACGCGAACCGGGCGGAGCTGTGGCCGGAGGTGGAGCGGCGGCTGCGCGAGCGCTGGCAGGCGGAGGCGGGGGCCCACGTGGACTCGCCGCTGCGCAAGGCGCTCTACGTGGTGGTGGAGAAGATTCAAGGCGGCCGCGAGCGCATTCCCGAGGCCTGGGCGGTGCACGGCACCACGGGCTACCGCTTCGCCAACGCGGTGGGCGGCGTCTTCGTGAACCCGGACTCCGAGGGGCCCCTGACGGAGGCCTACCAGCGCTTCATCGGCGAGGCGCCCCACTTCGAGGAGCTGGTCTACGAGAAGAAGCGCCTCATCCTGCGCGACTTCATGTCGAGCGAGCTGAACATGCTCGCGCACCGGCTCAACCGCATCTCGGAGATGAACCGGCGCTCGCGGGACTTCACGCTCAACAGCCTGCGGCGGGCGCTCTCGGAGTTCATCGCGCTCTTCCCCGTGTACCGCACCTACGTGGATGACTGGCGCCCGGAGCTGGACGAGCGCGACGTGCGCTACATCCGGGACACGCTGCGTCATGCCAAGGCGCGCAACGCCACCCTCAACGCCTCCATCTTCGACTTCCTGGGGGACGTGCTGCTGCGCCGCTACCCGGAGCACCTGGGGCCGCACGAGCGCGCGGAGATGCTCGCCTTCACCATGAAGGTGCAGCAGCTCACGGGCCCGGTCATGGCCAAGGGGCTGGAGGACACCGTCTTCTACGTCTACCACCGGCTCGACTCGCTCAACGAGGTGGGTGGGGAGCCGGAGAACTTCGGCACCACGGTGGACATCTTCCACGCCCGCAACCAGGAGCGCGCCGCGCACTGGCCGGCGAGCATGCTCACCACCAGCACCCACGACACCAAGCGCAGCGAGGACGTGCGCGCGCGCATCAACGTCCTCGCCGAGCTGCCCGGCGAGTGGCGCCAGCGGGTGGAGCGCTGGTCCCGGCTCACGCGCACCCACCGCCTGGAGCGGCCCGAGGGCCCCTCGCCCTCGCTCAACGACGAGTACCTCTTCTACCAGACGGTGGTGGGCGCCTGGCCCATGGGTCCGTCCCTCTACCCCGAGGGGCTCGCGGAGTTCCGCGGCCGCATCCGCGACTACATGCTCAAGGCCATCAAGGAGGCCAAGGTCCGCACCTCGTGGACCAACCCGGATCCGGCCTACGAGGAGGGCATGTCGAACTTCGTGGAGGCCTGCCTGGACGAGGGCAGGAGCCGCGCCTTCCTCGAGGACCTCCAGGCCTTCAAGCGCCGCATCGAGCGGGCCGGCCAGCACAACGCGCTCGGGCAGCTGCTGCTGAAGCTGGGCTCGCCCGGGGTGGTGGACACCTACCAGGGCTGCGAGCTGTGGGACCTGTCCCTGGTGGACCCGGACAACCGCCGGCCGGTGGACTACGGCGTCCGGGCCCGGCTGCTGGAGGCGCTGGACCGGGAGGCCGCGGCGGACCGGCTGGCCCTGTGCTCCCGGCTGATGGCGGACATGGACGATGGCCGTATCAAGCTCTTCGTCCTGGCCGAGGGCCTGCGCCTGCGTCAGCGCCAGAAGGCCCTCTTCTGCCGGGGTGGGTACCGGGCGCTCCACGCGGTGGGCCCCCGCGCGGACGCGGTGGTGGCCTTCGCCCGCGAGCACGAGCAGTCCGCCGTCATTTGCGCCGCACCGCGCTATACCCTCTCCGCCCTGGAGTCCCCCGGGGGCTTCGCGGGGGCCCATGAAGAAACGTCCCTGGATCTGCCCGAGTCCTATGCGAGCATGACGTTCCGGGACGTTTTCACCGGCCGGGAAGTGCGGCCGGGGCGACGGGAGGGTGGCGCGGTGCTGCCCCTCGCGCCGCTACTGGCGGGCTTCCCGCTGGTGCTGTTGGAGAGGAGCGATGGATGAAGCGGACGGAGGTGCTACCAGGCAAGCCGTATCCCCTGGGCGCCACGTACCTTGGTAACGGAGTCAACTTCGCCGTCTTCAGCGAGCATGCGCGGAAGATAGAAGTGTGTCTCTTCGATGCGGACAACCCCGCGCGCGAGCTGCGCCGCTACGTGCTGCCCGAGCACACCGAGCACGTGTGGCACGGCTTCATCCCGGGGGTGCAGACCGGCACGCTCTACGGCTTCCGCGCCCATGGGGCCTACGAGCCCCGGCGCGGCATGCGCTTCAACCCGCACAAGCTGCTGGTGGACCCGTACGCGCGCGCCCTGCACGGGCAGGTGGACTTCTCCGCCCCCGTCTACGCCTACGAGCTCGGCGCGGAGGAGCAGGATCTCGCCTTCGACATCCGCGACAGCGCCGCCGGGGTCCCCAAGGCGGTGGTGCTCACCGATGACTTCGACTGGGACGGCGACAGCTCTCCCGCCGTGCCCCTGCACCGCACGCTCCTCTACGAGGCCCACGTGAAGGGCCTCACCAAGCTGCACCCCGACATCCCCGAGCACCAGCGCGGCACCTACGCCGCCCTGGGCCACCCCGCCCTCATCGAGCACCTGCGCAGGCTGGGCGTCACCGCCCTGGAGCTGCTCCCCATCCACACCCACGTGGACGAGCCCTTCCTCGTCAACAAGGGCTTCACCAACTACTGGGGCTACAGCACCCTGGGCTACTTCTCCCCGGACGCGCGCTTCAGCTCCTCCGGCTCGCGCGGCGGCCAGGTCGCCGAGTTCAAGTCCATGGTGAAGGCGCTCCACCGCGCCGGCATCGAGGTCATCCTCGACGTCGTCTACAACCACACCTGCGAGGGCAACCACCTCGGGCCCACCCTGTCCTTCAAGGGCCTGGACAACACCGCCTACTACCGGTTGCTGGAGAAGGATCCGCGCTACTACCAGGACTTCACCGGCACGGGGAACTCGTGGAACGCCACCCACCCCTACGCGCTCAAGCTCGTCATGGACAGCCTGCGCTATTGGGTGGAGGTGATGCACGTGGACGGGTTCCGCTTCGACCTGGCCACCACCCTGGGCCGCGACCGGCACGGCTACGACACCCGCGCCGCCTTCTTCCAGATGGTGCACCAGGACCCCGTCCTCAGCCGGGTGAAGCTCATCGCCGAGCCCTGGGACGTGGGCGACTTCGGCTACCAGGTGGGCAACTTCCCCGTCCTCTGGAGCGAGTGGAACGGCAAGTACCGCGACACCATCCGCCGCTACTGGAAGGGCGATGACCGCCAGGCCGCGGAGATCGGCTACCGGCTCACCGGCTCCTCGGACCTGTACGCCCTGGGCGGCCGCAAGCCCACCGCCAGCGTCAACTTCATCACCGCCCACGACGGCTTCACCCTGCACGACCTCGTCACCTACAGCCAGAAGCACAACGAGGCCAACCTCGAGGAGAACCGGGACGGCGCCAACGACAACCACTCGTGGAACTGCGGCGTCGAGGGCGAGACCAGGGACCCCGAAATCAACGCCCTGCGCGAGCAGCAGAAGCGCAACTTCCTGGCCACGCTCTTCCTGTCCCAGGGCGTGCCCATGCTCCTGGCCGGCGACGAGATGGGCCGCACCCAGAAGGGCAACAACAACGCCTACTGCCAGGACAACGCCCTGTCCTGGGTGGACTGGAACCTCACCGAGTCCCAGCGCAAGCTGCTCGACTTCACCCGCCGCCTCAGCCGCCTGCGCCGCGAGCAGCCCGTGCTCACCAAGCGCAAGTTCTTCCGCGGCTCGCGCCTGTGGGACAGCGAGCTCAAGGACCTGGCCTGGTTCCGCCCCGACGGCCAGGAGATGAAGAAGGAGGACTGGGAGAAGCCCTATGTGCGCTCCGTCTCCTTCCTGCTCGGCGGCGATGCCATCGTCACCCCGGACGACGAGGGCCACCGCATCGTCGGAGACACACTCCTGGTGCTGATGAACGCCCACCACGAGCCCATCACCTTCCAGCTCCCGGCCATCGAGTGGGGCGCGGACTGGGAGGAGGTGGTGGACACCGGCGAGTCCCGCGTGACGCTGCACACCCATACCCCCGCGGGCGGCTCGGTGATGGTGGCGGGACGCGCCCTGGTGGTGCTGCGCCGCCCGGCCACGGACGAGGCGCTCCGGCGGGAGTAGAACCCCAGGAGTATCAAGGGTGTCGACGGCGGCCCCCCCTGCCCGTTATAGGGGGGTCCGTGAATACTCAAAGCGCGCTCTGGTTGGGCTTCAACCTCTTCGTCGTCGCCATGCTGGCGCTCGACCTGGGGGTCTTCCACCGCAAGGAGCATGCGGTGTCGCCCAAGGAGGCCGGGGCCTGGACGGGCGTGTGGATCACCATCAGCCTGCTCTTCTGCGGTGGCCTGTTCTTCTTCGGCTACTGGAACCGCGAGCAGGCCCTGCAGTGGGTGACGGCCTACGTCGTCGAGTATTCGCTCTCCGTCGACAACCTCTTCGTCTTCCTGATGGTGTTCTCCTACTTCCGGGTCGTCCCGGAGGTGCAACACCGGGTGCTCTTCTGGGGCATCGTCGGCGCCTTCATCATGCGCGCGGTGCTCATCATCACCGGCACCGCGCTCGTGCAGCGCTTCCACTGGCTGCTCTACATCTTCGGCGCCTTCCTCGTCTTCACCGCGTTGAAGATGGCCTTCTCCAAGGACGATGACGCCGCCGACCCCGAGCAGACGCTCATCGTCCGGCTGGCCCGGCGCATGCTCCCGGTGGCCCGCCAGGGCGAGGGCAGCAGCTTCTTCACGGTGGAGGACGGCCGCACCAAGGTGACGCCGCTCTTCCTGGTGCTGCTGGTGGTGGAGGCCACGGATCTGCTCTTCGCCCTGGACTCCATCCCCGCCGTGCTCGGCATCAGCCAGGACGCCTTCATCGTCTACACGTCCAACGTGTGCGCCATCCTCGGCCTGCGCTCGCTCTTCTTCGTGGTGTCGAGCCTCATGGACAAGTTCCACCTGCTGAAGATGGGCCTGGCCGTCATCCTCGGCTTCGTGGGCACGAAGATGCTCATCACCTTCTTCGACATCCACGTCTCCATCGGCGTGTCGCTGGGTGTCATCGGCGGGGTGCTGCTGGCCTCCATCATCGCCTCGCTCATCTGGCCCAAGGCCGCCGAGGAGCCCGGAGTGCCCACCGGCGCGGCCCAGCCGGAGCGGGACCGGGAAGGGGCGAAGCCCTGAGTGTTTGATGGGCCGGTTCGTTTGGCTTGCTTCCGGGCGGGGAGGCGGCCAATTGTGGGGCATGTCCTCCGTCATCACCGAAGGCATCCGCGTCACCGTGAAGCCCACGTTCTGGCCGGAGCGCAGCGCCCCTGATTCCCACCAGTACGCCTTCATGTACACGGTGGAGATCGTCAACACGGGCGGCGAGCCCGCCCAGCTGCGCAGCCGCCATTGGATCATCACCGACGCCACGGGAAAGGTGGAGGAGGTGAGGGGAGACGGCGTCGTCGGCAAGCAGCCGCGTCTGGCCCCCGGCGAGCGCTTCGAGTACACGAGCTGGGCCCAGCTCCGCACCCCGTTCGGCTCCATGCGGGGCTCCTACACGATGGAGCGCCCCGACGGCCGCCAGTTCGAGGCACGGATAGGCGAGTTCGCCCTCACACAGCCCCACTCCCTGCACTGACTGTCATGGCACGCAAGGGACTCCTCCTGGTCAACCTGGGCACTCCGGATGCCCCCCACACCGGCCCCGTCCGCCGCTACCTGCGCGAGTTCCTCAGTGATCCGCGCGTGGTGGACATCCACCCCGTGGGCCGCTGGTTCCTGCTCAACCTCATCATCCTCCCGTTCCGCTCGCCCAAGAGCGCGCACGCCTACCGCACCATCTGGACGGAGCAGGGCTCGCCGCTGATGGTGCACTCCAAGGCCCTGACGGCGGCGGTGACGGAGCGGCTCTCCGGCGAGTACGAGGTGGAGCTGGCCATGCGCTACGGCAACCCGTCCCTGCCGGACGCGGTGGCGCGGCTGCGGGCCAGGGGCGTCACGGAGTTCACCGTGCTGCCCCTCTATCCGCAGGAGGCCGCGTCCTCCTCGGGCTCGTCCCTGGCGCGCACCTACGAGGTGCTCTCCGAGCCCTGGGACGTGCCCAACGTGCGCGCGGTGCCGGCCTTCCACTCGCACCCGGCCTTCCTGGACGCCTACACCGAGGTGGCGCGCCCCGTCATCTCCGGCCTGCGGGCGGATCACGTCCTCTTCAGCTTCCACGGCGTGCCCGAGCGCCACATCCGCAAGAGCGATCCCTCGGGGAAGCACTGCCTGGCCTTTCAGGGGTGCTGTGACGTGCTCACCGACGCCAACCGCCACTGCTACCGGGCCCAGTGTTTCGCCACGGCGCGAGGCCTGGCCAGCCGGTTGGGGCTGGGCCCCGAGGGCTGGAGCGTGTCCTTCCAGTCCCGCCTGGGGCGCACGCCGTGGGTGCAGCCGTACACGGACGTGGTGCTGCCGGAGCTGGCCGCGCGCGGGGTGAAGCGTCTGGCGGTGATGTGCCCGGCCTTCGTCGCCGACTGCCTGGAGACGCTGGAGGAGGTGGCCATGCGCGGGCGCGAGCAGTTCCTCGCGAGCGGGGGAGAGGACTTCCAGCTCGTCCCCTCGCTCAACGCGCACCCCGCCTGGGTGGACACCGTGGTGCGGCTGGTGCGCGAGTCGGAGGCGGCGGCTACTTCTTCGCCTGCGGCTGCAGCAGCTCGGGAGGCACCGGGTCGAGTGGGGTGAGGCGCAGCGTGCGCTCGCCCTCGGGTGAACCGGGCAGGGTGGTGCCCTCGGTGCGCGTGGTGAGCGTGGCCTCCCAGGAGCGCCAGCGGCCCGCCTTCACGAGGAACTCGCCCCGGCCCTTCACCCGCATCTCGGCGAGGACGGACGGCTCGCCCTGGGCGGACTCGTCCTCGTCCCCGTCCTCGGGGCCCTCGGGCTTCGCCGCCGCGGCCTTCGCCGCCGCCGCCTTGAGGCTGGCCCGGGTGGCGCGCACCTCCCCGGAGAGGCTCTCGGACAGGTCGTACTCGAGCGTCGCCACCTGCTCCCCGTTCTCGCCGGGAGTGAGCGCGGTGAGCTTCACCTGGTTGCGCCGCTCGGCCTTCTTCTCCACGAAGCCCTGCACGGCGCCCATGTCCACCAGGTCCGTTCCCAGCGCCCAGGTGGCCTCCGGGCCCACCGGGTCCCTCGGCAGCTCCAGCACCAGCGCCGCCAGGTTGCGCAGCGGCCCGGCCAGTCCGTCCATCACGAAGCCGCGCTCGCTCATGGTGCCCTGGTCCGCCTCGCCCGCTCCCTGCGGGACGATGCGGAAGGCGTAGTCCCCCGCCTCGGTCTTCTGCAGCACGAAGATGGCGTCCGCCGCGCTCGGGCTGGCCTCGTCGGCCTGGGGCTCCTTGTCCTTCTTGCCCTTCTTGCTCTTGGGGGCCGGATCCGGGGCGGCGGAGGACGAGGTGGTGGTGAGGCGGAAGGCGGTGGGCGCGTCGAGCTTCCAGCGCAGCACCACCTTGGACGGGTCGGGCGGTGGCTCGGCGGCGACGGGCTTGGGGGCCTCGGCCTTCTTCGCCGGGGTGGCGGGCATGTCCGCCGGACGGGGGATGGGGGTCATCGCGCCGACGGGCTCCTCCTTGCAGGCGGAGGTCAGGCTGAGGGCGGCGAGCAGGCCGAGGGTGCGCCGGTTCAAGAAACGACTCCTGGTCATGGAAGCGGGGACTCCGGTCTTCAGTGTTCAGGAGTGTACGGCAGTGGGGCGGGAGGTTGAAGCGAGGGCTTGAGGGGGAGGGGGCGAGCAGCCGGGGGTACCGCCTGCATGGCCGTGGGAGGGGGTGGGAGAAGTAGGGGCGGAGGGGGAGACTCCGGGAGTCCGGTATGCTACTTCCCAGGTCATGCCCTCCCGAAACGAGCCCTGCCCTTGCGGTAGTGGACAGAAGTACAAGCGATGTTGTCTGGGGGAGTTCCGGCGCGCCGCCGCCCTGCTCCCCCCTTCACCCCCGCGCCGGGGACGGCCCGCCGGGGTGGATGAGGTCACCGCCGAGGCTGCCGTGCTGGCCGAGGACGTGCTGTGTTCCCCCGATCGCCTGGAGCGGATGTCCGACGGGATGGGGCTGCTGCGGGAGATGTTCCAACCGGACGGGCCGCTGGCGTCCCTGCGCTGGTCCTGGGACGAGCTCGTCCCGGTCATCGAGCGGCACATCCACCGGGTGACGGAGGAGGTGGAGGACATGGAGGAGCGCAGGGCGCTGCTGTTCGCCCGCTGTGCTCCGGAGCTGCTGGAGCCCGAGCGCGTGGAGCGCTTCGACCAGGGGTTTCGCCGGGCGTTGATGGCGCCGGGGCGGACGCTGGAGGAGCGGCGCGCCCTGGCCATGGCGGTGTTGGAGATGCACGGGGTTCCCCGCCATCCGCCGTATACCTATAAGCGGCACCACTCGATCGCGTGGTTGATGATGGACCAGGTCACCGAGTGGGCGCAGCGCCGCACGCGCGTGAACGCGGCCGTGGCCCAGGCCCACGGGGTGCGGCCCGGCGAACGGAAGGGGCCCTGGATGAGCCCGGCGTTCCTGCGGCATGCCCTGGAGCCCTCCGAGGAGCTGATGGCCACCTTGCAGGAGGTGGCGGACGCCGATCCGGAGTTCATGGAGCTGATGGAGAAGTACGAGGCGTCGCTGCTGCTGTCCATCCTCGACGGCCGGACGCCGGAGGTGCTGCATGGCGAGGAGTGGGTGTGGGTGACGGTGGTGTTGCGCGAGCCGCTGCGGGTGGGGCCGGAGGGGACGGCGCCCCCGGTGGATGTGGAGGCCCTGCTGGGCAGGCTCGACGAGGAGGTGAGGCAGTCGGTGCTGGCGCGGGTGGACGCGGCCAGCCGGGATCGCTCGTCGCCGCCGGAGGCGCAGCAGTGGTTCGAGTGGGCGTACAAGGTGCTGCTGATGCGTCCGCTGGCCTTCTTCGGGGCGTTCGCGAAGGCACGGGTGGCGCCCTTGCGCGAGCGCTTCGAGGGAGAGGCGGCGCTGGTGGATGACCTGCTGCGGCGTGAGCGGTGGCGCGCGGAGGACCTGGAGCCGTACCGGCTGAACCTGGCGGCGCGCGGAGCACACGGGGCCGAGCAGCGCGTGCGGCGGCTCCAGGGCCTGTTGCGCGGGGAGGCGCCCGCGCCGGGCTCGCGCATGCGGGTGTGAGCCACGGAGGGGGCGAGGGCCCTCCGCCGTCCGGGGCCGCGCGCCCGTGTCATGATGACGGAGGGGTGGTGGTATTCACTCCACCGCCCTGAGGCGAAGCACGCATGAGAGAGACCTACTACGCGGGCATCTATTGGGGGGGCCGCAAGGATTCCGCCGAGGAGTGTGCCCGGCGTGCGGAGGCGTTCTTCCGCCTGCTGTCCCAATGCGACCCCATCTACACCCGTTGGTTCGAGAAGGCCGACTCGCGCAAGAAGGCGCTCCAACTCCAGTTCGAGCCCACCGCGGACACCTTCCTGCGCTTCCTCAAGAGGAGGACGTACCAGGAGGGACGGGATGGCTTCATGCTCGGGTTCTGGACGGGGCACGAGCAGGGACACGGCGGCCAAGTCACCATGTGCTGTGGCTCCGCGGCCGAATTCGTTCCAAACAACTGCCTCCTCTACCTGCCGAAGGAAGAGCCGGAGAAGGAGCGCGTCCTCCAGGCGGACGTGCTCGCCGGGGTGCTGCGCGCCATGGTGCTGGCGTGGGACCCGGACTGGGGAGTCATCACCTCCGGTGCTTTCCGGGACAGCCTGTCGCCGAAAGGCAATGAAGAAACCTTCGTGGGCTGGTTGACCTACGTGTCCCGCCGCCGGGGGGAGCTACCGCCCCTGCCGGAGCCGGTGCGGGTGCAACCCGTGGAGGACCAGGGCACGCTCGTCCTGCTCACTCCCGAGCGCCTCACCGCCTCCAATCCCGAGCACCTCGCCCTGGGCCAGCGCGTCCAGGAGGTGCTGCGCGCGAAGGGCCTGCTGGAGCCGGTCGTTTCCAGACGGCCGGCCACCTGAGACGGCCTGTTGTCACCGCTCGAGGGCCGAGACGGGCGGGCATAGGCACTCAGGGGAAGGTCACGCCGCGCACGGTGAGGAGGCGCGCTCCGCCCGCCTCGCCCAGCTTCAAGAGGAAGTGTCCGGAGCCCCTGCTCGCTGACACTGGGCTCAATCGCTGCCCGTCAGCCCCCCGCGGGCCGGGGCGCGGCGGCTCGGGACAGGCGGTCCCTCACGGCGATGCCCAGGCCCTCGGCGCGCGGGAGGCACGCCACCAGCACGTCATGGCCCTGCTCGTCCGCCTCGCGCAGCCGCGTGTAGAGGGCGCGCGCCGCTCCGGCCGGGTCCTCCGGCACGTCGTAGCGGGGCACGCCCGGCGGCAGCGTGAGGCCCGGAGGCCCCAGCACCCCCACGTTGTGTCCCCGGGCGCGCAAGGACGTCACCCGGGCGCCCACGTCCGCGGGCTCGGAGAGCACCACCCCCGCCCGGGGCGCGTAGTGCGAGGCGAGGCTTCCCGAGACGCGCACCGTGGCCGACGTCCTCACCGGCACCTTGCGCCCCAGGACGCGCTCGAGCTCCTCCACCGCCAGGCCTCCGGGGCGCAGCACCGCCGGCTCCTTGCCGCTCAAATCAACGATGGTGGACTCCACCCCCACCGTGCACGGCCCCCCGTCGAGGATGAGGTCCACCTCGTCCCCCAGGTCCGCCCGCACGTGCTCCGCCGAGGTGGGGCTCACCCGGCCGAAGCGGTTGGCGCTCGGCGCGGCCACCCCTCCGCCCAGGGCGTCCAGCACGGCCAGGGCCACGGGGTGGTTGGGCACGCGCAGGGCCACCGTGTCCTGCCCTCCCGTCACCGCGTCCGTGGCTCGCGCGGTGCGCGGCAGCACGAGCGTCAGCGGCCCCGGCCAGAAGGACTCCGCGAGACGCCAGGCCTCCTCGGGGACGTGGCGGGCCCACGAGGGCAGCTCCGAGGCGCGGGCCACGTGGACGATGAGGGGATGGGTGGCGGGACGCCCCTTGATGGCGAAGACGCGGCGCACGGCCAGCTCGTCCTCGCAATTGGCCGCCAGTCCATACACCGTCTCCGTGGGGAGGGCGATGACGCCGCCGCGCCGGAGGGTTTCCACTGCCCGATTGAGGAGGTCCGAGGTAATCATGCCTGTCGGGCGCAATCTGGCGCCCGGAGGGGACCATGGGCAAGTCACAGGTGTTCGAGGCGCGCAGTCAGATGCCCGTTGGTGCCGCGGAGGTATTCGCCTGGCATGCCCGCGAGGGGGCATTCCAGCGCCTGACGCCCCCCTGGGAGCCGGTCGAGGTGGTGGAGCGCCAGGGAGACGGCATCCGCGAGGGCACGCGGGTGGTGCTGCGCATGAAGATGGGGCCGGTGTCCCTGCCGTGGGTGGCGAGGCACACCCGCTACATCCCCGGCTCGCTCTTCCAGGACGAGCAGGTGTCGGGGCCCTTCGCGAAATGGGTGCACACCCACCGCATGTGGGACGAGCCCGCGGGCAGCGGCGTGCTGGAGGACGACGTGGAGTACGCGCTGCCGGTGGGCGCGCTCGGGCGCATGGTGGGGGGCGGCTACACGCGGGGGCGGCTGGAGCGGATGTTCGCCTACCGCCACGCGGTGACGCGGGAGGACCTGCGGCGCCATGCGGCCTTCTCCGGACAGCCGCCGCTGACGGTGGCGGTGAGCGGCGGCTCGGGACTGGTGGGCAGCGCGCTGGTGCCCTTCCTCACGACGGGAGGCCACCGGGTGCGGCGGCTGGTGCGGGGCCGGCCCGAGGCGGGGGACATCGCCTGGGCGCCGGGCCAGGGCGAGATGGACATGGTGGCGCTGGAGGGGGTGGACGCGGTGGTGCACCTGGCCGGAGCGCCCATCGCCGAGGGGCGCTGGACGGAGGAGCGCAAGGCCCTCATCCGCCGCAGCCGCGTGGAGGGCACCCGGGTGCTGTGCGAGTCGCTCGCGCGGCTGGCGCGCCCGCCGAAGGTGCTGGTGAGCGCATCCGCCATGGGCTTCTACGGCGGCCGGGGCGAGGAGGTGCTCACCGAGTCCAGCCCGCCCGGGGAGGGGTTCCTCGCGGACGTGACGCGCGAGTGGGAGGCGGCCACGGCTCCGGCGGAGCAGGCCGGCATCCGCGTGGTGCACGTGCGCCTGGGCGTGGTGCTGAGCTCCCAGGGGGGCGCGCTGGCGAAGATGCTGCCCGCCTTCCAGGCCGGAGCCGGTGGCCGCATCGGCGATGGGCAGCAGTGGATGAGCTGGGTGTCGCTGGAGGACGTGCTGGGCCTCATCCACTTCGCCCTGTTCACCCCGGGCCTGCGCGGGCCCGTCAACGCGGTGGCGCCCCAGGCCGTGCGCCAGGAGGAGTTCGCCCGGACACTCGGGCACGTGCTCTCCCGGCCGGCGGTGATGCCGCTGCCCGCCGCCGCGGTGCGGGCCGCCTTCGGAGAGATGGGCGAGGAGACGCTCCTGCTCAGCTCCCACGTCCGCCCGGAGGTGGCCGAGCGCCAGGGCTTCACCTTCCTCCACCCCTCGCTGGAGCAGACCCTGCGCTTCACGCTCGGCAGGACGCGCGAGGGACCGCGCTTCCGCCACGGCTGACGGAGAACGCCGCGATGATCCACGTCGAGGGGCTGACCCGGTACTACGGCGGCCACGCGGCCATCCGCGGCCTCTCCTTCCACATCCAGCGGGGCGAGGTCATCGGTTTCCTGGGCCTCAACGGCGCGGGGAAGACGACCACCCTGAAGATTCTCGGGTGCGTGCTGCTGCCCACCTCGGGGCGGGCCGTCATCGAGGGGTACGACGTGGTGGACCACCCGCACGAGGTGCGCCAGCGCATCGGCTTCCTCCCGGACACGCCCCCGCTCTACGACGAGATGGGCGTGGGGGAGTTCCTCGCCTTCGTGGCGAGGCTGCGCGGCGTGCCCTCGCGCGAGGTGTCCGCCCGCGTCACCGAGGCCGAGGAGAAGACGGGCCTGCGCGACGTGGACGACGCGCCCATCTCCTCGTTGAGCCATGGCTACCGGCAGCGCGTGGGTGTGGCGCAGGCGCTCGTCCACCGGCCGGCGCTGCTGCTGCTCGACGAGCCGGGCAGCGGATTGGATCCCCGGCAGCTGGTGGAGATGCGCTCGCTCATCCAGGGGCTGCGCGGGGCGGAGCACACGGTGCTCGTCTCCAGCCACCTGCTGCCGGAGATCAGCCAGACGTGTGATCGGCTCCTGGTCATCAAGGACGGAGAGCTCGTGGCCCAGGGCACCGAGGAGGAACTGGGCCAGCGGCTGGGCAGTGGAGGCTTCATCGAGGTGGAGGTGCGGGGCGAGCGGGAGCGGGTGCTGGCGGCGCTCGCGGGCGTGGGGCCGGTGCGCGTGACGGGCGAGGCGGAGGGGGTGGTGACGCTCCGGGTGGAAGCCTCGGCGGACCTGCGGCCGGGCGTGGCGCGGGCGGTGGTGGGCGCGGGCCTGGAGTTGCTCCGGCTGGATCGGGGAACGGAGAAGCTCGAGTCGCTCTTCCTGCGGCTCACCCGCGGTGGGGACGAGGCCGCGCCATGATGAGGACACTGCTGATCGCGCGCCGGGAGCTCGCGGCCTGGCTGCGCACCTTCCAGGGCTACATCATCATCGCCATGGTGCTGGCGGTGGATGGCCTGCTCTTCAATGCCTTCGCGCTGGGCGGGGTGAGCAAGCGCTCCTCGGAGGTGCTCTCGCTCTTCTTCCTGTTCTCCAGCGGCACCACGATGGTGGCCTCGGTCTTCATCTCCATGCGGCTGCTGGCCGAGGAGCGGCAGGCGGGCACCCTGCTGCTGCTGTACTCCTCGCCGGTGAAGGACCAGGAGATCGTCCTGGGCAAGTTCCTCTCGGCCCTGGCCTTCCTGGCGCTGATGACGCTGGCCACGGTGTTCATGCCGCTGCTGGTGATGGTGCACGGCAAGCTGTCCCTGGGCCACATCGCCGCCGGCTACCTCGGGCTGTTGCTGCTGGGCAGTGCGTCCCTGGCCATCGGCACGTTCGGCTCGGCGCTGGCGCGCAACCAGGTGCTGGCCGCCGTGCTCTCCGGGTGCATGCTGGTGGCGCTGCTGACGTGCTGGCTGCTGGCGCGCATCACCGAGCAGCCGCTCTCGGACGTCTTCAGCGCGCTGGCGCTGTGGAATCAGCACTTCCAGCCCTTCCAGGCCGGTGTGGTGCACGTGCGCGACATCGTCTACTACCTGGCCGTCACCTACGTGGCCCTCTTCGCCGCCACGCGCGTCCTCGAGGCGCGGAGGTGGCGATGACTCTCCGGCCCAACCCCTGGGTGTCCGTCCTGTACGGCGTGGGCCTGCTGGCCGTGTTCCTCGGCGAGCGCGTGGTGGGCGCGGGCCCGGAGCGGCTCGTGTCGAGCGGGCTCGGCTCGGCGCTGGTGGGGCTCGCGGGGGTGTGGCGTGGGGTGAGAGTGGCGAGGGCCTCGGGCGAGTGGCGGGTGCTGGAGCGCTGGTTGCTCGGCCTCTTCTTGCTGGGTGGGCTCGGCCTGACGCTCTACTTCCTCCGGCCGGCGGAGAAGGGGGCCGTGGCGGTGGTGCTGGGGGCGCTCTTCCCGGCGCTGCTGACCACCACGCTGCTGCCGCTCGTGCTGGTGGAACTGGCGGCGGCGGCCATGGCGCGAGCACCGGTGCTGCAACTGGGACGGGTGCGTGCCGCGCTCTACTCGGGGCTGGGGCTGGCCTTCGCGCTCGTCTTCGCCTTCTCGGCCACCTACGTGGCCACTCGGGCGGATGTCTCGTGGGACCTGGCGTACTTCCGCACCGCCCGGCCGGGCGCCGCCACGCGCCTGCTGACGCGCCAACTCCCCGAGCCGGTGCGGGTGACGCTCTTCTTCCCACCGGCCAACGACGTGCGGCAGGCCCTGGAGCAGTACTTCCGGGAGCTGGCGCGGGAGTCCGGGTACCTCGAGGTGGAGGTGCTGGACCAGGCGGTGGCGCGGGCCCGGGCGAAGGAGCTGGGCGTGGGGGAGAACGGCACGGTGGTGTTCAGCCGGGGCGCTCGTCACGAGCGGCTGAAGGTGCCGCTGGAGCTGGAGCGGGCCCGGACGCAGCTGCAGCGCCTGGACGAGGACGTGTACCGGCGGCTGCGCGTGGTGTCGCGTCCCCGGCGGGTGCTGTACCTCACGGCGGGGCAGGGCGAGCGGGGCCTGCAACCACAGGCGGCCACGGCGCTGGAGAAGGCACGGCCCGGCCTGTCGCAGCTGGAGGAGTGGCTGCGCGTGCTGAACGTGGAGGTGCGCACGCTGGGCATGGCCGAGGGGCTGGGGACGGAGGTGCCTCGCGACGCATCGGTGGTGGCGGTGGTGGGGCCCGAGCGCGACTTCTCCCCGGAGGCGTTCGCCGCGCTGCGCCGGTACGTGGATCGTGGAGGCAGGTTGTGGCTCGCGCTGGAGCCGGACGGGCCCGGCCTCGAGCCGTTGCTGGAGCCGCTGGGCTTGAAGCTGCTGCGTGTGCCGCTCGCCAACGAGTCGCGCCACCTGCGCATGAGCCACCAGCTCAGCGACCGGGGCAACCTGGTGACGGCGAGCTTCTCCTCGCACGCCTCCGTCGCCACCCTGGCCTCGTTGGGCAGTGACGCGGCCATCGTCTTCGCTGGCGCGGCGGCGCTGGAGCCGGTGCCGCCCCTGCCCAAGGGGGTGACGCTCGATGTCTCGGTGCGGGCGCCCGCGGAGACGTTCCAGGACACGAATCACGACTTCACCCCGAACGAGGGAGAGCCACGAGGCGCCTGGCCCCTGGTGGTGGCGGTGCGGAAGGCGGGCGTCTCGGGCACCTCGCCCGCGCGCGTGGTGGTCATGGGGGACTCGGACGTGATGACCGATACGGGCCCCCGCTCCTACGGCAACCCCTACCTGTTGATGGACACGGTGCTCTGGCTGCTCGGCGAGGAGGAGCTGGCGGGCGTGCTGTCCAACGAGGAGGACGTGCCCCTGCAGCACACGCGCAAGCAGGACGTCGTGTGGTTCTACTCGGCCGTCTTCCTCGCGCCCGCGCTGGTGCTCGGGGCGGGCTTCCTCGTGACGCGGCGCCGGAGACGGAGGGGGGCGCGATGAAGGCGCGGGGCGTGGTGCTCCAGGGCGTGCTGGCGGCGGCGGGACTGGCCACGGCCTTCTTCGTCTGGCAGCGCGAGCCGGTGGGCGCTCCCGGTGAAGTAGTGGTGCTGGACGCGCCGAAGCGGGCGCTGGAGCGCGTGCGCTACGAGGACGCATCCGTCCAGGTGGAGCTGTTCCGTGAAGGCCCGGAGGATGGCTCGCTGTGGCTGCGGCTGGGGACGAAGCGGGAGCTGCGTGCCAACGAGACGGCGGAGCAGCTCTTCGCACGCTTCGCGCCACTGCGGGCCACACGGAGCCTGGGCGTGCTGGACGCGGAGAAGCTGGCCGAGGTGGGGTTGAAGGACAGCCCTCGGAAGCTGGCGGTGAAGCTGACCAGCGGGGAGCACCGCTTCACCCTGGCGGCCCCGTCGATCGGCTGGGGAAGCCCGTACTTGCGGCGCGAGACGGATGGGCACGTCTTCCTCCTCCCGCCCTCGTTGCTGCCCGACCTGGAGAACGCCGCCCACCGGCTGGTGGATCGGACGCTGCACACCTTCGGGGCCAGCGACTACGACACCCTCACCGTCACCGCTGGGAGCACCTCGCGCACCTTCCTCGTTCGCGCCCGGGCACAGCGGCCAGCGGAGCTCCTGCCCCGGGGAGCGCCGGACACGCCGGACGAGACGGCCCGCAAGTGGCACGAGCGCGTGTGGCTGCTCGCGCCAGCGCAGGCGGACTTCCTCGGGCGCGGAGAGGTGCCTCCCGGGGGCGAGCCTCGGGAGGCCTTCCGCGTGGAGTACCTGCGAGGAGAGCAGCGCATCGGCCAGCTCACCGTGGGACGCGGTGCGGGCGGTGAATTCTACGCCCGCACCGAGTACACCGCCGGCTGGGCGAAGCTGCCCCCGTGGGCGGACTCCCTCGTCCTGGACGCGGAGAAGGTGGCCGCGGGGCGCTGACCCCTCTACCGCCCCGGGCGCGTAGACTGGCCCGCATGAGAGCTCTCGCGGGCATGTTCCTTCTCCTGGGGCTGACAGGCTGTGGATGGATCCGGACTCCCCGGGCCGAGGCCGAGGCCCTGCTCCACTTCACGCTGCCTCTGGGCGCCTCGGACATCCAGGTGGAGGACCAGGCGGCGGACATCCTGATGACGCACAAGCTCGTGAGCTTCACCCTCCCGGCTTCCGAACTGGCGGCGGTGGTGTCCCGGTTGCCGTGCGCGCCCTCGGCCACGGGGTGGCTGGGACACCTCTCGACCCTCGACCCGGTCGGCCCGGGCGAGCAGGTGTGCCAGATGGGCAGGTTCAACGATTTCGAGGCGGTGAAGCTCTCTCCGCGCAACGGGGCTCGCGTCCAGGTCGTCTTCGAGAAGTACGTGGACGTCGACTTCTGAGCGAGGCCGGCTACGCGGCGGGAGCCACGGCGGCCAGCACGCGCTGCACCTCGCGCACCAGCGCGTCCGGCAGGCAGGGCTTGGTGACGTAGGCATCGCAGCCCGCGTCCTGGGCCTCGCGCGAGTGCCCGTCCAACGCATGGCCGGTGAGGGCCACCACGGGGATGGAGCGCGTGCGGGCGTCGGCCTTGAGGCGGCGCGTGGCCTCCCACCCATCCAGCACCGGCAGGGACAGGTCCATGAGGATGACGTCCGGGTGCATCGCGAAGGCCTTCTCCACGGCCTCCAGCCCATTGCGCGCCTCGGCCACGCGGTAGCCGGAGTACTCGAGGTACTCCGCGTACATCTCACGGGCATCCTGGTAGTCATCGACGATCAGGACGAGGGGCGCGGTGTCGTTGCGAGGGCTGTTCATGTCCGCCTCGTGCGTCGGGGAAGGTGCAGCGTGAACGTCGAGCCCTGGGCCACGGCGCTCTTGAGCGAGATGCGTCCGTCGAGCATGGCCGCCAGCCGGCGGCAGATGGAGAGTCCCAGGCCCGTGCCGCCATAGGCCCGCGTGGGCGAGCTGTCCACCTGCTGGAAGTCCTCCCAGATCTTCTCCTGGTGGATGGGATCGATCCCGATGCCCGTGTCCTCCACGGCGATGTGCAGCGTGGCGGTGGCCACCTCGTACGAGGCCAGCACCTTCACCGAGCCCTCGTGGGTGAACTTCAGGGCGTTGGACAGGAGGTTGACGACGATCTGCTTCACCTTCTGACGATCGCTGTACACCGGGGGCAGGTGGGGATCCAACGCCGCGCTCACCGCCAGCTTGGAGCGCACGATGATCGGATCCAACTCGGCCATGACCTCCTGGATGAGCTCGGGCAGGCGGAACTCGGACAGGTGCAGCGGCATCCGGCCGGCCTCGATGCGGGTGATGTCGAGGATCTCGTTGATGATCTCCAACAGGTGGCGGCCGTTGGAGTCGATGCGGGTGAGGCTGCGGCGCTGGGGCGGGGCGAGCTCGCCGTTGACGCCCTGCAGCAGCATGTTGGTGTAGCCGAGGATGGCGTTGAGCGGCGTGCGCAGCTCATGGGACATGTTGGCGAGGAACTGCGACTTGGCGGCACTCGCCTGCTCGAGCTGGATGGCCTGGCGGCGCAGCAGCTCGTTCTGCGTGGCCAGCTCCTCGGTGGCGGCGTTCACCCGGGCGGCGAGCTCGGAGGAGGCCTCCTCGAGCCGCGCGAGCTGGCGGCCCTTGTACAGGCGCGTGAGGTGGACGCCCAGGTGGCCGGCGAGCCACGGCGCGTGGGGGGAGAGCACGGGCTCGGGCGCGGCCACCAGCAGCAGCCCGGGCGCGGGCGTGCCCGCGATGGAACGGCCGAGCGACAGGGTGAAGAGGCCCTGGCTCGACAGCGGCAGCTCCGGCGGCAGCTGGCCGGGATGGAACCAGCGGGGCTCGCTCCACTGGAGCGCTTCCACCAGCGGGTGCTTCGCGTCATGCAGGGCGAGCGAGAAGCCCTCGGGCGCGGGCAGGCCGTGCCAGGCGATGGGCACCAGACAGTGCGAGTCCGACTCGTCGGGCGCGAGGCACAGCACCTGGTTCAGCCGCGCGTGGTGGACGAGCCACGCGACCGCGGCCTCGGCGCAGATCCTGGCATCCTCGCAGCTGAGCAGCAGCTCGGCGAAGGCGAGTCGCGCCTCGGGGCCGGGCGCGGACGGCGACGGCAGGGCGGCGGTAGAGGGCAAGACGCGGCGCTCCGGTGTCCTCGGGAAACGGGTCGAAGAAGTTTCTAGTCAGTAGAGCAGAGGATCCCCACAGGTGTGAGTCTGCTGCCCCCAATGGCCAACACCCTCCGGACCCGGGTGTTGGTTCTTGCACATCCCGAGGCTCCAGTGGAGGACAGGCAGGCAGGCGGGGACGCCCGGCTGCTCGCCCTACCGGCCCCCGGGCTCATCCCTAGCCTTGGAAGCATGGTGGAAGAGCGCACGCACAAGTCATTGTGGACGGTGTCGGCCCCGGCGCGGCGCTACCCGTCGCTGCAGGGAGACCTCGAGGTGGACGTGGTGGTGATTGGCGGAGGCATCGCCGGGCTCACCACGGCGTACCTGCTCAAGCAGGAGGGCAAGAAGGTGGCGGTGGTGGAGATGCACCGGCTGCTGACGGGGCAGACGGGGCAGACGACGGCCCACCTCACCGAGCTGCTGGACACGCCCTACGCCACGCTGGCCTCGGACTTCGGGGAGAAGGGCGCGCGGATGGCGGCGGCGTCCACCCGGGCGGCCATCGAGCAGATCGCCGGGCTGGTGGAGCGGCTGCGCATCTCCTGTGGCTTCCAGCGGCTGCCCGGCTACCGCTACGCGGAGACGGAGCGGGAGGCGCGCGAGCTGGAGCGCGAGGCGGCGGCGGCGCGGCAGGCGGGGTTGATGTGCGCGCTGACGGAGGAGGTGCCGCTGCCGTTCCCGGTGAAGCTGGCGCTGCGCGTGGAGGACCAGGCGCAGTTCCACCCGCGCGAGTACCTGCTGGCGCTCGCCGAGGGGATCCAGGGGGACGGCAGCTACGTCTTCGAGGAGACGCGGGTGACGGAGCTGTACGAGGGCGTGCCGTGCCGGGTGCACACCCCGCGAGGCGTCCTCACCTGCCGGGACGTGGTGGAGGCGACGACGACGCCGCTCAACCGCGTCTTCCTGCACACGAAGCTGTACGCGTACCGGACGTACGCGGTGGCGGGGCGGCTCGAGGGTCCGCTGGAGACGGGGCTCTATTACGACAGCCGGGATCCGTATCACTACATCCGGACCCACCGGGTGGAGGGCGTGGACTACGTCATCGTCGGAGGCGAGGACCACAAGGTGGGCTCGGAGGAGGACACGGACCGCCACTACGAGGCGCTGGAGGACTACACGCGGCGGCACTTCCCGGTGACACGGCTCGAGTACCGCTGGTCGGGCCAGGTCATCGAGCCGGCGGACGGGCTGGCGTACATCGGGCGCAACAGCAACTCGAGGCACGTCTGGGTGGCCACGGGCTTCTCGGGCACGGGCATGACGTTCGGGACGCTGTCGGGGATGATTTTGACGGACCTGATTCTGGGGAGGCAGAACCCGTACGCGGCGCTGTACGACGCCACGCGGGTGAAGCCGAAGGCGGGGGCGAAGGACTTCATCCAGGAGAACGCGGAGGTGGCCTTCCGCTTCGTGGCGGACCGGTTGGCGAAGCCGGAAGCGCACGACCTGTCCGAGGTGCCGCCGGGAGAGGGCCGCATCATGGAGGTGGACGGGAAGAAGGTGGCCGTGTTCCGCGAGGAGAGCGGGGCGGTGCACGCGGTGAGCCCGGTGTGCACGCACGTGGGGTGCTACGTGCACTGGAACAAGGGCGAGCGCTCGTGGGATTGCCCCTGCCATGGGTCCCGCTTCAGCCCGACGGGCGAGGTGCTCAACGGCCCGGCGGTGAAGCCGCTGCCGTCGAAGAAGATCCGCTGAGCAGGGGCCGCGGCCCGTAACCTGGGCCGCATGAACTCCTTGGTTTTCAGGACGGGCCTCGCGCTCCTTGGGCTGCTGCTGAGCGCCTGTGTCAGTTCGGCGCCCGCCGTGCGCGAGGACGTCGAGGCGCCCGAGGTCGTCTCCTCTTCATGGGATGAGGCCCGCGCGGACCCGACGTGCGTGGTGCCGCTGTGCGGTGAGGCACGCTGTGCCATCTGGCGCTGCCAGGACGTAGCGGAGGGGGAGGACTCCCCCGTGCTCCTGGCGCAGGTGGTGGGGCCGCAGACCGGGACGGGGCTTCCCATGCCCCTGGGGCCGGGTCCCAGCGCGAGCCGCTGGTGGGGACACCCGCTGGCCGAGCCCCACTCCGCTGCTCCTGTCTTCGAAATCCCGTGGCACAACTGGAAGACCCGGGAGTTGAGCAAGCGCAGGCTCTACTTGAGCCAGTGCTTCATCGCACGGGAGCCCTTCGAGAAGCACCACATCTTTCCTCAGCAGCCAATACTGGCCAGGTGGTTCAAGCGCGAGGGCATCGACATCCATGCCTTCACCATCCGCCTGCCCAAAAGCTTTCATAGATGGCTGCACAGTGGTGGGACCCAGGGCGGGCAATGGAATGAAGCGTGGCGGCAGTTCATGCGCGAGAACCGTACGATCGCCAAAGCTGAGGACATGTGGCGTTTCGCGGGTGAACTCATGATGCGGTTTGGCGTGAATGGGCCATTCGTGCCCTACTATTGCGGTTGATATGGCGAGCACACGCATGCAGTACTTCGTCATCGAGGAAGACAGGTCCGCGGGTTACACGGGCTTTGTTGATGCCACGAACAAGTGGGGGCTACCGGGGGTCCACTGCCCAGCCTGTGACGCCACCTGGGGGGGAGGGTTCTCGTATCCTTGCGTGGACCTTACTCCGGTGGCCGCCCTGGCTGATTTCGAGGAGCCCCGGCCCGAGCCCATCGAGGAGTATGAACGGTTGTGTGAGCTGGTGCGTCCCCTGCTGCCTCCTGGTGCGCTTTTGCAACCCGGGACGGACTTTGGCCCATCCATCGGTAAGGCGCAGGGCCGCTTCGGGCAGTTCGTCATGAACTACTCCTGGATACTGATGGTGCAGCGCGAGGCGCTGGAGAAACTCCAGGCCGAGGAACTCCGAGGGCTCAAGGGCTGCCGTGCCGAGCTGCGCTTCCGCCAGCGCAACTCACCCGAGTTGTTCGAGCTGGAAATCCTCCCCAAGGGCCGCCTGCACCGGGATTGTCTGCCTCCCGAGTACCAACCGCCCTGTTCGCGCTGTGGCCGGGGTTCCGTTCCGCTGCCCGATGACCTCCTGCTGGACGCCAAGACCCTGCCGAATGACACGGATCTGTTCCGGCTGGAGGATTTCCCCCAGGTGATCGTCTGCACGAAACGGTTCGTCGATGCCAGCAAGCGCCTGCGCTTGGACGGAGTGGTCTTCCAGCGGCTGCCAATGAAGTAGGGGGTGCGGCAGGGCTCACGCCGGTGGCACGATGGGTCCATGCCCGCCGCGACCGCTCGTGCCGTTCCCGCCACTGACGCCCTTCCATCCGCCGACAGCCTCCTGCCCGAGGGCTTCACGCCCGCCGCGCGAAGGATGCTGGTGAAGGCGGACCCGACGCTCGGCGCGCTGATGAAGCAGGTGGGGCCCTTCCGCATGAAGGTGAATTCGATTCAAAGCCCCTTCCTGGCGCTGGCGGAGTCCATCGTCTACCAGCAGCTCACGGGGAAGGCGGCGGCCACCATCTTCGGGCGCGTCTGCGAGCGCGTGGGCAAGGGGCGGCGCTTCACGCCGGACGCGGTGCTCGCCCATCCCGTGGAGGGCCTGCGCGAGGCGGGGCTGTCCGGAGCCAAGACGGCGGCACTCCGCGACCTGGCGGCGAAGACGCTGGAGGGCGAAGTCCCCACGCTGGCCCGGGCGAAGAGCATGAGTGACGCCGAACTGGTGGAGCACCTCACGAAGGTGCGTGGCATCGGGCAGTGGACGGTGGAGATGCTGCTCATGTTCCGGCTGGGCCGGCCGGACGTGCTGCCGGTGGACGACTACGGCGTCCGCAAGGGCTTCATGCGCACCTACGGTCTCGAGGAGCTGCCGCGCCCGAAGGAGTTGCTGGCCTACGGGGAGCGCTGGCGTCCGTGGCGCTCGGTGGCGAGCTGGTACATGTGGCGCGCGTTGGAGCTGGACAAGCCGGTGGGCTCAGGAGGAGGGAGGGGCTGAGGGCCCCAGGCCCGTGCCAGCAACGCACGCACCTCCGCGTCCGGCGAGCACGGTGACGTCCTCGCGTCCGGCGAGGTGCGGAAGCAACCGGGCCAGCCTCTCCCCGGCCTCGGTCCGGTGGCGGAAGGGGGCGTTCATCTGCGCACAACGTGCGGTGCGCTCCCAGGTGCCGCAACGTGGAGCTACAGCGCGCGAGTCCGTGTCACGACGCTCGCCGGGACGCTCTCCAGGAGGGAATGCGCGCGCGCGTTGCCTCGCCGGGTGCACGTCTGTACAGTGCCCGGCCCCATGAAGCGAGAGAAGGATGAAGGCGCTTTCACCGGTTCCCGGCGCAAGCCCTGGACGGGTCCCCGCGGTCTGGACGCCGTGCTCAACGGCTGGCGCGACGACAGACAGCTCTCGCCCAACTTCGTCCTCGACGAAGTGACGCCGGCCCGGGTGGGCTCCTACGCGCCCATCCCCGCCGAGGTGGCGCCCCAGGTGCGCGAGGCCCTCCAGCGCCGAGGCATCGAGCAGCTCTTCTCCCACCAGGCCGAGGCCTACCAACTGGCGCGCTCCGGGCGCAGCCTGGTGATCGCCACGCCCACGGCCTCGGGCAAGAGCCTCTGCTACAACCTGCCGCTGCTGGACCGTTTCGCGCGGGAGCCGGGGGCGCGCGCCCTCTACCTCTTCCCCACCAAGGCGCTCTCCCGGGACCAGGAGGAGTCGCTGCGCGTGTTCATGCGCGAGGCGGGCCTGGAGCACGGCGCCATCACCTTCGACGGGGACACGCCGGGGGACGCGCGCCGGGCGGCCCGTGAGCGCAGCGGCGTGGTGCTCACCAACCCGGACATGCTGCACACCGGCATCCTCCCGCACCACGCCAACTGGGCGCGGCTCTTCTCCAACCTGCGCTACGTCGTCATCGACGAGCTGCACACGTACCGGGGCGTCTTCGGCTCGCACCTGGCCAACGTGCTGCGCCGGCTGCAGCGCGTGGCGGCCTTCCACGGCTCGTCGCCGGTGTTCGTGCTGGCCTCGGCCACCATCGGCAACCCGAAGGCCCACGCCGAGCGGATGCTGGGCCGCGAGGTGGCGCTCGTCTCCGAGAGTGGCGCGCCCGCTGGCGAGCGCCGCGTCATGGTCTACAACCCGCCGGTGGTGAACGCGGAGCTCGGCATCCGCGCCAGCTACCTCAAGAGCGCGGTGCGGCTGGTGTCGGACCTGGTGCGCGCCGAGGTGTCCACGCTGCTCTTCGGCCAGTCGCGCAACAACATCGAGGTGATGCTCAAGTACCTCCGCGACCAGTTCATCGCGGACAAGATGGACCCCAACCTCATCCAGGGCTACCGCGGTGGCTACCTGCCGGGCACGCGCCGGGCCACCGAGGCCGCCATGCGCGCCGGGGAGGTGCGCTGCGTGGTGGCCACCAACGCGCTGGAGCTGGGCATCGACATCGGCTCGCTGGACGCGGTGGTGTGCGCGGGCTACCCGGGCTCGGTGGCGGCGCTGATGCAGCGCTTCGGCCGCGCGGGCCGCCGGGGCGCGGGCAGCCTCGCGCTCCTCGTCACCTCCAGCGCGCCGTTGGATCAATACCTCGCGGGGGATCCCCGCTCGCTCACCGGTGCTCCGGTGGAGCACGCGCGCATCGATCCGGACAACGTGGAGATCCTCGTCCAGCACCTCAAGTGCGCCGCCTTCGAGCTGCCCTTCGAGGAGGGAGACACCTTCGGGGACGTGCCGGCCGAGTCCACGGCGGACGCGCTGGGGTACCTCGCGCAGCACGAGGTGGTGCACCCCACGCCGGGCGCCGAGGGCAAGCGGATGTTCCACTGGTCCGCGGATGCGTACCCGGCCAACCACGTGTCGTTGCGCAGCGTGGGCTGGGACAACGTGGTCATCATCGAGCTGGGCACGGATCGGACGCTGGCGGAGATGGACTTCCGCTCGGCGCACACGATGCTGCACGAGCAGGCCATCTACCAGCACGAGGCCGAGCAGTACCAGGTCGAGCGCTTCGACTACGAGAACCACAAGGCCTACGTGCGCAAGGTGGCGCCGGACTACTTCACGGACGCGATGACGTACGTGCGCGTCAACGTCATCCAGGAGGACCAGGGCGCGGCGATGGGCCCCTCGCTCCAGGCGGGCATGGGCGAGGTGAGCGTCATCGAGAAGGTGGTGGGGTACAAGAAGATCAAGTACCACACGCACGAGAACGTCGGTTACGGCGACGTGAACCTGCCCGAGATGCAGATGCACACCACGTCGCTCTGGCTCACCGTGCCGGAGACCGTGGTGCGCTCGCTGGGCGCGCCGAGGCCCGCCGTCATCGACGCGCTCCGGGGCATCGCCAGCGCGCTGCGGACGGTGGCCTGCGTGGGGTTGATGATCGACCCGAGGGATCTGGGCAAGACGCTCGGGAGCAAGGACGACGCGGACGGTCCGCCGCGCAAGGACGGCGGCGTGGGTTTCGACCCGACCATCTTCCTCTACGACAACATCCCCGGCGGAGTGGGGCTGGCCGCGCGCCTGTTCGACCAGCGCGACGAGCTGTTGCGGCGCGCCCGGCGGTTGCTCGAGTCGTGCGGCTGCGAGGACGGGTGCCCCGCGTGCATCGGTCCGGCCGCGGGCGCCATGCCCGGGAGCGCGCCGGTGGATGCCCACCCGCGCAAGCGGCTCGGTCTGGACATCCTCTCGGCCCTTGGCGTCGTGGCCCTGCAGTAGGCGAGGTGCGCCGTGGACTTGAAACGCAAGCTGGCCCGGCTTGGCGGTATCGGTCCCGGTGGGAAGCCGGGGGCGAAACCGTCTCCCGCTCCGGAGGCCCCGGTGGCGGAGTCGTCCGCCGCTCCCCCGGTGGAGGCGCCTCCCGCTCCCGTGGAGCCGCCTGCCCCGGTGGAGCCCCGGCAGGAGCCGGATCCGCGCGTGGTGGCGCTGAAGCGGATGCTCGGCGACTGGTCCGAGCGTCAGGGCGTGGCGGTGGCGCGCAGGGGCCCCTCGGTGGCTCCGCGTCCGGGTCCACTGCCCGCCGAGCCCCGGACGACTCCACACGGCGTCATCCACGTCGCCGAGCGTCTGCTCCCTCCGGAGCACCACCACGGCAACGCGCCGCTCGCGCAGGCCCTGGACGTGGAGTCTCCGCTGGTGGCGAGTCTTGCCTTGCAGCCGGGACTGGCGGGCGTGGACTTCCAGCGGATGCTCTTCCTGGACACGGAGACGACGGGGCTCGCGGGAGGAACGGGCACGGTGCCCTTCCTGGTGGGCCTGGCGTGGTTCGAGGGCCGCTCGCTCCGGGTGCACCAACTCTTCCTGAAGCGGCTGGGCGAGGAGGCGCCGATGCTGCGGGCGCTGGCCGAGCGCATGGCCGGGTCCTCCTGCCTGGTGACGTTCAACGGCAAGAGCTTCGACTGGCCGCTGCTGCGCACGCGCTTCGTGCTCAACCGCGTGCCCGTGCCCGCGGAGCTGCCGCACCTGGACTTGCTGCACTGCGCGCGCCGCGTCTTCAAGTACCGGGGCTCGGGGACGCGGCTGGTGCACCTGGAGGAGCAGGTGCTCGACTACCACCGCGTGGGGGACGTGGACGGGGCGCTGATTCCGGACCTCTACTTCCGCTTCCTGCGAGGCGCGGACGGCTCGGCGCTGACACCGGTGCTGGAGCACAACGCGAACGACCTGCTGCTGCTGGCGGCGCTGCTGGGCGTGCTGGGGCGGCGCTTCCGGGCGAGCGGTGCCGAGGGCCAGGACCCGAGAGATCTGCTGGGCTTCGCGGGAGTGGCGCTCCGGGCGCGGGACTACGAGCGGGCCCACGCCTTCGCCCGGGCCGCGGCGGCGGGAGACACGGGCGCGGTGGGCGCCGAGGCGCTCGCGATGGCTTCCCGCCTGTCGCGCCGGGTGGGGGATGACCGGACGGCGGTGGCGAACCTGCAGCGGGCGCTCGCGTCGGCGCGGGCGGAGCAGGTGGCGCCGCTGCACCTCTCGCTGGCCAAGCTGTACGAGCACGGCCTCAAGGACCTTCCACGCGCCCTGCATCACGCACGGCTCGCCGCGCCCGCCGAGGGCTCCGACGCCCTGCGCCGCCGCATCGAGCGCCTGGAGCGCAAGCTCTCCCGCGTGTCACGGGAGTACGCGTTGGACTTCGGCAAGTGAGGTCCAAGAGGCTCAGATCCGCTGTGGCAGCGGTCTCCCACGGAACGCGCCCGCCGTCCTGGCGATCAACTGGAGCGTGTCGTCCACGCGCGCGAGCCAGTGCAGCAGGATGGGCGGGCTCGCCGGACCCCGCCGGATGGTCTCCGCTCCAGCGAGTGACTTCCGTGCCTTCTCGAGCAGCGGAGACGCGGGCTCGAGGCTGGGGGCCTCCTTCCGCTCCAGGGCCCGCTCGATCGCGCGTGCATTGTTCGCGAGCCTGGCCCCGGCCTCGCGGATCAACTCGCCGGTCTCCCCGTTCACCTGCAGCACACCCTTGCCCAATGCGAGGTGCCGGACGAACAGGACGAGCTCGGACACCGAGTGCACCGTGCGCGCCGTGCGCGGCGCGAACCGCACGAGCCGTCCGTTGAGAGGCCGGGCCGCCGTTCTCAGGTCGCGCAGGCGCGCATCCAGGGTACGCGCCGCGTCGATCAGCCGATCCGGGTCCGAGTCCTTCGAGCGGTTCACGACCGCCTCCTCCAGGTAGTCGTACACCGCGGCCAGGACCTGCCGGGCGGTCGCGTGGATGTGCACCGTCGTCCGCTCTGGCAGGAGGAGGACGGCGATGACCACGCCGAGCCCCGCGCCAATCAGGGTCTCCTCGATGCGCAGGTAGAGGAGCCCGGGAGAGAAGAGGCCGAGCAGGCTGTAGAGGATGCAGATCAGCGTGGTGAACCAGAAGACCATCCACGCATACGAAATCTGTATCAGGTAGAAGCCGAAGAAGACGCACACGAAGACGCCCGCGAGCTCGAGGGTGCGGTGGCCGCTGACGAGTCCCGCGAGCAGCAGCCCGGCAATCACACCCAGCACGGTTCCGAGCACCCGCGACCAGGCGCGCTGCAGCGTGTCGCCCAGGGTCCTCGTCCGCGTGAAGATGACGAACGTGGTGATGACGGCCCAGTACCAGCGATCGGCGGAGACGGCATGGCCCACCACCATCGCCAGCACGCTCGCCACGGTGACCTGGATGGCCTGGCGCGTCGCGGGATGAAGACCGTTCTCCACGGGCTTCTCGGGTGGACGCGTGCCCGCGGGGGCGGAAGCCGCCTGTCCTGGGACGAGCCTTGGAACCTCGCGGGGGAGCTGGGCGGCGGCCTCCACCAGGTCCGTGATGGAGTTGCTCAACCGCCGCGCATCCGCACGGCCCGGCGCGTCCTCGGGCATGTCCGACACCGAGCCCCGCACGTGCTCGATGTGCTCCTGCATCAGCCGCCGGGCGGCCGGATCCCCATTGCGGACGAAGGTGCGCGCGGCGGCCAGGGCCTGCCGGATCTCCCGGCGTGCATCCGGCGCCAGCGCACCGGACTCCACCACCTGCTGGACGGCGCCAATCACCCGGCTGACCGCGAGCTCCAGGTCGAAGAGCCTCAGCCGCAGGGCCGGCTGGCACCGGGTGAGCAGCTCCTCCACCGCGAGCGCGGAGTCATTCAAGCGATCCTGCTCCCGGCCGAGCCGGCGCAGGACGGAGCGGGTCAACCGTGGACGCTCGGGGATGTCCCGCAGCTCCCACAGCATGATGGCGACCGTCTTCCGGAAGGTGCGGAGGAAGCGGTGGAGCTCCCGGCTGGGGCGGTCGCGGACGAGCACGAAGCGCACCGCGTAGGCGATACCGAGCGCCACGAGGGCCGCGCCGACGAGGGCGGGCAGTTGCGCCACCTGCGCGTGGAAGAAGAGCGCGTTGAAGAAGGCGAAGAAGCCAATCATCCCGAGCGCGAGCCCTCGGGGGCCGAACCGCCGCGCCCAGGCGGCGAGGAAGATCGTCACCGCGAAGGCCGCCGCCCCGAGCACGGGGATGCGCGAGGTGAGGGTCCCCAGCACGAGCGAGGCCGTGGCCGGCAGTGCCATGAGGAGCGTCGTGCGCCGCTGCTCCCGGGGAGCCGGGTCGGTCGCGAGCTGCGAGCCCATCATCCCCATCATGGTCCCCACCAGGGTGACGGTGGGCGGCTCGCCCAGCCAGCGGGCCAGCTGGGAGATGATCAACGCGGCCAGGCCGGCGCCCAGGATGGCGCGGGCCCCCTGCCGCAACCGCCCGAGCGCCGGGTCGGACGTCACGAAGAGGTCCCACAGGTGGGGGGGATGAAGAAGGCGCTTCAGGTCTCGCAAGCCAGTCCTCTCTTCTGGATGAGCTTGCGGATGGAGGCGCGAACCTGCTCGCCCGGATGCCCGGACGGCTGGAGAGCGGACGGACAGCCGCGTCAGCCGTGGAGGCCGAACAGCTCCGCGGTGACCTGGGCCAGCAGGACATCCTCCTGCGCGGTGCCCACCGCCCGCAGACGTGCCGTGGGCTCGTGCAGCAGCTTGTTGATGATGGCCCGGGCCATGGCCTCGACGCTCTTGCGCTGCTTGTCGGACAGCGACTCGCCGAGCGAGGACAGGGTTCGCTCCACCTCGGCGCGGGCGATGGTGTCGGCGTGCTGCCGCAGCCGCGAGAGGACGGGCACACCCTCACGCACGGACCGCTCGCGCATGAAGCGGGCCACTTCCTCGGCCACCAGCGCCTCTGCCTTCCGGGCCTCCTCGGCGCGGGCCGCTGCGTTCTCCAGGACGAAGCGCTGGATGTCGTCCACGTCCAGCATCCGCACCTGCTTCATCGAGCCCACCTCGGGCGCGATGTCGCGCGGCACGGCCAGGTCCACCATGACGAGGGGCCGCTGCCGCGTCTCGAGCACCGGCGCCACGTTCTCCCGGGTGAAGAGCGGCACCGGCGAGGACGTCCCGCTCACCACCACGTCCGCGGAGGCGAGCAGGGTGAACAGCTCCTCGAGGGGCCGCGCGGTGCCGCCCACCTCGGCGGCCAGGGCCTCGGCGCGCGCGAGCGTGCGGTTGACCACCACCAGGCGCCCCACTCCCGCCCGCCGCAGGTGCCGCGCGGCCAGCGCCGACATCTCGCCCGCGCCCACCACCAGCACCGTCCGCTCCTCGAGCCCGTCCCACGCCCTGCTGGCGAGCGCCACGGCCGCGCTGGCCATGGACGTGGCCGCCATGCCGATGGCCGTCTCCGTGCGCACCCGCTTGGCGCACCGGAACGCCGCCGCGAACATGCGCGACAGCTCGCCGTGCACCGTGCCCGCGGCCTGGCTGTGCTCCAGGGCGTCCTTCACCTGGCCCAGCACCTGCGCCTCGCCCAGCACCATGGAGTCCAGGCTGGAGGCCACCCGGAAGAGGTGCGTGAGCGCGGCCTCTCCCTGGTGCTCGTAGAGCTGCTCGAGCACCTCCGGGCCTCCCATCCTGCCCAGCTCCTCCCGAGCCTGCTGGCGGGCCCGGGCCACGTCCGGCGAGGCCAGGTACAGCTCCACCCGGTTGCAGGTGGAGATGAGCAGGGCCTCGGCCGGGGCCTGTCCCAGCCGCCGCAGCAGCTCCACCTGCTGGTCCCCGGGCAGCGCCAGCCGCTCGCGGACCGTCAGCGGCGCCGTCCGGTAGGACAGCCCGATGCACAACAACTCCACCGTCCTCGACGGGGAATGGCCTGGCTCGCGTACGTTCATGGTCCGTCCTGCTCCGGGTGGAAGCTGAAGAAAAAGAGGGGGCCCTCGTAGAAGGAGGGCCCCCGTTCAGGGTGTTACGTCGTCGGAGGCGCCGGAGGCGGCGGGGGCACCAACGGGACACCGGCGAACCTCAACAGGTCCGCCATGAGGAACTTGCCCTGCGCGTTGGCGAGCTCCGGCTTCCAGTTCGGGTTGGCGTTGAGGAACGAGAAGCGGTCGCCCCGGAGCACGCCGATGAAGACCTCGGCCACGATGCGCGCGCCCACCGGCCCGAGGTGCCTGCCCTCGTTGCCCTTCTCCATCTCCGACTCCCGGAGGATGTAGTACCAGGGCGGGCTGGAGGTCTCGAACCCGACTCCGAACTGCTTCAGCTCGTCGAGCACCAGGGGCTTGATGCCCAGGCGCCTCGCCATGGCCTGGCCCGAGGGGAGCCGCAGGGCCAGACTCCGCAGCAGGTTGCGCTGC
Organism: Archangium sp.; assembly: GCF_036277355.1. Taxonomy (GTDB): domain Bacteria; phylum Myxococcota; class Myxococcia; order Myxococcales; family Myxococcaceae; genus Archangium. Next base: position 16,545 of record NZ_DASUNC010000200.1, on the reverse strand, counting down.
GCGAGCGACTGGGGATTGGTGATCGTCCCCACGCCATTTCCACCCACCTGGCCAGGCGCCCCGGGGATCAGCGCGAGGAGCGCGGTCGACAGCCGGGCATCGATGCGCTTGCTGAGGTTCATCGGGGGGGGATTGCTGTCCGCCAGTCCCTCGAAGAACCGCGCCCACTCCACGAACCGCCGGGCGGCGCGCTTGCCCCCGCGCAGATCGTTCGGATCGTTCGGGTTCGGTTGCACGGCATTGCTGAAGATGGCCGCGCCGAAGCCGGCGTTGAGTCCGTAGCCGGGACGCACCTGGCTGTGTCCGAAGCGGTAGGCGGCGACCGAGAACTCCACCGGGATGAAGGGCTCGTTCCTCCAGCCGAAGATCCGCTCCCGCGGGCGGTCGTCCAGCACGTCATCCACCACCTGCTGCCCGGCGATCTTCGGGAGGAACTCGTGGAGGATGATCCACTGGTAGTGCCAGCGCACCATCCGCTGGGCCTTCTCGAAGACCTGCGGGTCGTTGGGGTTCTTCTTGCGCAGATGATCCACGATGGCGTTGTGGAACTTCAGGAAGGCCACGTGGAGCTGCGAGACGATGGTGTTCTCGTCGTTGCGCGGATCCGCGATCAGCGCGGTGTTCTGGCTGTTGCGCGGCATGTCGTCGTTGGAGTCGGGACCGCCGAGCTTCTCGAGGAGGAACTTCGCCTGGTCATTGACGTCATAGAGGTGGCGCGAGACCCGGGGACCGGAGCCGTACACGTTGTCCAACTCGAAGGCCGGCGTGCGGAAGTTCTCGATGGCCTCCGGATCGTTCTGCCGCTCCAGGATGGAAGTCGGATCGAACGTCAGATCGTGATCGACGAACTGCCCGAAGAACGTGAAGCCGGCGGGAATGGTCTCGTTGTCGATGTTGCTGGGCTGCCTGGGCGCATCCGGCGGCGGCGGCGGCGGGAGGTCCAGGGCGTCCATCAATCCCCCCAGCTTGCCGATCTCGAAGAGCGCCTCGCGGATCTTGTCGTTGTCGGGGGCGAAGACAGGCAGGCCCGGGAAGAGCCGGCCGAAGCGGCCTCGGTCGTGAAACTGCGACTCGGGGGGGTTGTGGCCTCGAATCTGGGTGTCGCCATGCAACATGGGTGGTTGCTCCTGACTCGCGGACGCCGGGTACTGCTCAGGAGGCAACGTGAAGGGCGTCCCGGTCATTGAGGTTCCGCCTCCTGCTGCCGGGATAGAGAAATGGGCGCCGTGATGTGACGGGCCCCGTGAAATGCCGGAGTCCGGGCGCACCGAGGCGCCTGCCTGCCTGCTCGGCGTGGCAGGCAGGCTCCGTGACGGCGGCGGCCCCCCATGTCCAAGGGAGTAGGCGGTGTTGGATTCGTGACGTTCAGGTGGTGGCGCCGCCGCAGCTCGAGCCGGCACCCGCCGTACAGCCGAAGCAGTGGCGATCCGTGACGAGGGCGCGGGCTTCCAGCGCGGCCAGGTCGAAGTCCCGGATGTGGCGCGGGGCCCCGGCTTCCACCGGGAGCTCCAACATCTGGTTGAAGTCGCAGTCGTAGAGCTGGCCGTCCCAGCCCACCGAGAGGGTGTTGCGGCACATCACCCCGCGGGCCGCGGCGGGGTTGAAGGCGCTCACCAGCCGCTGCAGGTACGCATCGAGGTTGCCGGATTCCCGCAGCCACTCGAGGAAACGGCTGATGGGCATGTTGGTGAGGGCATACAGGCTGTCGAAGCGGATGCCGTGGTGGCGCAGCAGCTCCCGCTTCCACTCCGCCTCCAGCGAGGCCTGTCCGGCCGGCAGGAAGGCACCCACGGGATTCGCCACCAGCACCAGCCGCGGGCCGCTCTGGCCATCTCCATACCCGAGCGCGTTGAGCCGCTTCAGCGCGCGGATGGACTGCTCGTAGACGCCCTCGCCGCGCTGCTTGTCCGTGTTGAGCGCCCGGTAGTGGGGCAGCGAGCACACCACCTCCACCCGGTGCTCGGCGAGGAAGCCGGGCAGATCGTAATGGGGCTTCGTCTCCAGGATGGTGAGGTTGCAGCGGTCCATCACATGGCGGCCGAGCTTGCGCACCTCCTCCACCAGCCAGCGGAAGTGCGGGTTCATCTCCGGCGCGCCGCCCGTGAGGTCCACGGTGGGAATGGACGTCTTCGCCAGCGCCGCGAGGCACAGCTCCATGGTCTCGCGGCTCATCACCTCGCGCCGGTCCGGCCCCGCGTCCACGTGGCAGTGGCGGCACGTCTGGTTGCACATCTTCCCGAGGTTCATCTGGAAGATGTCGAGCCGCGAGGGCCGCAGCGGGTGGAGCCCGGACTGCCGCAGCGCCTCGTCGAACTCGCGGGGGAGCGGCACCTGGTGGAGGGCCTCCCGCTGGGTGGCGGGAGCGGCGAGGGGACTGCTCCGGGCCTGGAGGGAGGGCGGGGTGCTCCTGGACATGACGGGTCTCCTACATGCCCACCTTGTCCACGTGGTTGCGCATCTGCACGCCGTGCACGAGCGAGGCGCCGCCACGGATGGCCGCCGCCACGTGGATGGCCTCGGTCATCTGATCCAGGTCCGAGCCCTTCTCCAGCGCGTCCTTGCTGTAGGCCTCGATGCAGTAGGGGCACTGGACGGCGTGCGCCACGGCCAGGGCGATGAGCGACTTCTCGCGCGCGGACAGGGCGCCCTCGGCGAAGACGGCGCCGTACCAGTCGAAGAACTTCTGGGCCAGCTCGGGCCGGTTCTTCCCGATGTCCGGGAAGCGGGCCAGGTCGTGCGAGTGGTAGTAGTGCGGATGGTCCATGGTGGGGGTCTCCAGGAAAGGGACTAGCGGCCGGTGTGGCGGAGCACCAGGGCCTCCAGGCGGCCCAGGGCCTTCTCCAGCACCTCCATGGAGGGGCCGAAGGACAGGCGCACGTAGCTGCGGAAGCGCGAGGGGCGGGCGCGCCGCTTGCCGGGGTTCACGTCGAAGAACTCGCCGGGCACGGTGATGATCTTCTCGTCCAACGCGGCGCGGAAGAAGCCCATGCCGTCGTTGAGGGGGGCGGGCAGTCCGGACACGTTGCCCCAGACGTAGAAGGTGCCATCGGGCGGCCGGTCCGTGCGGATGCCCAGCCGCTCCAGGCGCGAGTGGAAGCGGTCGCGCTTCTCGCGGAAGTGGTGGTGGATGGCGAGCGTCTCCTTCACCACCAGCTGCTCGTCCAGCAGGGGAATCGCGGCGCGCTGGAGGGGCCGGCTGCCACCGCCATCGAGGAAGCTGCCCGCGCTGGACACCGCGTCGATGACCTGGCGCGGGCCGAGGGTCCACGTCATGCGCCAGCCCGGGTAGCGCCAGTTCTTGGTGAAGCCGTCGAAGAGGACGATGGGGTCCTTGTTGACGTCCTCCACGTAGCGGGCGGCGCTCTCCAGGGGCAGGTGCCCGGGGCGGCCCGTCCAGAGGTAGTGCGAGTAGAACTCGTCGATGAGCAGGGTGCACTCCTGCTCGCGGGCGACGCCCACCCAGCGCGCCAGTTCCTCGCCCTGCACCAGCTTGCCGGTGGGGTTGCAGGGGTTGGAGAAGAGCAGGGCGGAGAGGCCGCGGCCCTGGATCTCCCGGCGCAGGTCCTCGTGGGTGAAGGCATAGCCGCGCTCGCCCTCGAGGAGGATGGGGATGGAGGTGAAGGCCTTGAAGACGTCCAGCAGCTCCTCGTAGGCGGTGTAGTCCGGGAGGAAGTGGCCGAGGTTGACGGTGCCGAGGCTGGCCGCGGCGCGGGTGAGGGCGGCCCGGCCACCGCCGGAGAGCGACACGTTCTCGGCGGAGTACTGGCTGGGGAGGCCGCGCCGGTAGAGCCGGTTGTAGAGGGAGGCGATGGCCTCGCGCACTTCCCAGAGGCCGGCCACGGGGGCGTACTCCAGGTCGTTCACGTCCACGGTGACGCTGCCGATGCGGGGCGGGGCGCCGGGCAGCTCCCCCGTCTCGGGCTGGCCCTGGCCGAGGTTGCACCACTCGGGGTCTCCGGCGCGGTAGCCGCGGCGCGTGGCCTCGGCGGTGACGTAGATGACGCCCGTGCGCGGCACGGTGCGGAACGCTGGCAGGGAGGTGTCGTCGCTCACACCGGGGACGCTAGCGGAGAACGCGTGGGGCCTTCAGCTGGTGAAATCGTTTGCGCGTCGAATCCAGGTCGTTCCATGATAATCTTGGAACTCTTTCTTGACGGTTCGTTCAAAGAGGGCTTTCGGGGAGAAGACATGTCCAGGCGCTGCTGCTGGATGCTGCTGTGGCTGGTGGGAAGCGCTTGGGGATGCTCGGCTCCCAACCCCCATGTTCGAGTGCGCCGTATGGAAGATGGGCGGCTCCAGGTTGACGGGCCGCTGGCGGGGCCGTTCAAGACGTCGGAGGAACTGGCCACGAACGCATGTGAGATCATGACCCGCCAGCCCGGAGCATCGAACGGTGCCTACGGCTTCGAGTACTGCGCGCTGCACTATTACTCGGGCGTGGAGAACGCGTTCTTCCTCAGCTATCTCTCCGACATCGGAGGCACCAAGGCCGGTGGGCGGAAGTTCTGTGAGCTACCCAGTGTGGTGGATGACCCGGAGCACAGGGAGTCCATCATCCTGGGAGGGGCTCATTCCCATCCCAACAATCGGCAGTTCTCGAGAGGAGACTTGAGCGGCGAGAGTCTGTGGCGCCCGACGCGTCTGGTTGACAAGCGTACCGGACGGGTTTTCGACCGTCAGTTGCTGCTTCTCTATCGAGAGAAGAATGGGGAATGCAGAGCGTATGGGTACAACAATACGACGCGCGTGGTCTCGGCCTTGCGCGGCGGTGAATGGGTTGCCATTGGCCAGGTTGGTAATGACGCTGGGGACATCCGGATGTTCGAGGGGCAGGACTGGTTGCCATGAAATCGCTCGTGCCCGTTGTGCTCTGCTGCTCCTGCCTCCTGACGGGTTGCTCCCTGCTCTCCCACTTTGGCTATCACAAGCACCAGAAGGCGGAGTGGGCCCCTCCTGAGGAGGCGGAGCGGGTGACGTTTCCCAACTCCCTCGAGCAAGGTGTCCGCTTGAATGGGCCCACCCTGGCGGCACTCCGGGTTGCGATGGACGACTTCATTCCGCACGGTTCGAAGGTGACGGCGGACAACCCACGGCTCGCGGAGTGCCTCTCGCGTTGGGAGACGTACGACACGTCGGTCTTGCAGGTCAGTGAAGAACTCTACTTCGTGAGCTTCCTGCCCCGGCTGTCCCGGTGTGGCATCGATGCGATCGTTCTCGATGCCGGGGCAACCTACGCCATCGACGGGAAGGGCCGCATCCTCGACGTGCGATAGCGCAGGTCCCGCTCATTCCCGGGACCCTGGGTCCGTCAGCCACGTACCAGCGGGGTGAGGATGTCCTTCCAGTTCGAATAGAGGGAGAAGTGTCCTCCGCCCGGCAGGAAGTGGGGCACGGTGTTCGGGATGCGCGCGTGCAGGTAGCGCCCCATCTGCAGCGGCACGATGGAGTCTCCCTCCCAGTACCAGAGGTGCACCGGGATGCGGATGTCCTCCAGCGGGAAGCCCCACGGCGAGGTGAGCAGCCGGGCCTCCTGAATCATCCCCTGCACCCCCTGGCGCGAGGCCTCGAGGCGGAAGCCCTTCACCTGCTTGGAGATGGCCGGGTCCGACAGCACGGCGCGGTCATCCGCCGAGCACTCCTTCATCAGCGCCACGAGGGCGGAGTCGGGCTTGCGGCGGACGGTGCGGTCGTGCAGGCGCATCACCGGCTCCAGCAGCCAGCCCGGCCACATGGCCATGCTGTAGGCCGCGCGGTAGTCCCGGTTGACGCCCGCCATGGCGTCGCTGCGGTTGAAGGGCGCCGAGCCGGAGACGATGGCCGCGCCCGTCAGCCGCTCGCCCAGGCGGTACGCGCAGGCCGCCACGTAGGGGCCTCCCGCGGACACGCCCATCACCGCGAAGCGCCCCAGCCCCAGCTCGTTGGCCAGTTGCTCGATGTCCGCCGGCATGTCCAGCAGGGTGCGGCCCCGCTTGAAGTCCGAGTGCCCGTAGCCCGGACGATCCGGCGTGATGAGCCGCACGCCCATGCTGGCGGTGAGCGCGTCATCCGGGTGCCGCATGTAGCGCGAGCCCGGGTTGCCGTGCAGGAAGATGACCGGCATGCCCTGAAGGTTCCCGGCCTCCACGTAGGCCAGTTTGCGACCGTCGCGCAGCCGCACCGCGCCCTCTCGCGACAGCACCCGGACTTCCCGTCCCCGCGCCTCGTTCATTCCCCTCCCTCCATGGGCCGCGAACGCTGACTCATCCAGCCGTCGATGCGCGGCCATACCTTCACCGGCGACTTGCTGGAGGCCGACAGGCCGATGTGGCCCACCGGGAAATGCATCGTCTGACAGTCCTTCGTGCCCACCAGCAGGCCCTGCAGCGGCTCGCTCATGGCCGGCGGGGCGATGTTGTCCTGCTCCGCGATGATGTTGAGCACGGCGCAGTGGATGCGGCTCAGGTCCACCCGCTCGCCGCCCACCTCCATGCGGTTCTGGCAGAAGAGGTTCTGCTGGTAGCAGTCGCGCATGTACTGCCGGTACACCTCGCCCGGGAAGGGCACGGCATCGGCGCCCCAGCGCTCCAGCGCGAGGAAGGTGGTGACGAAGGCCGGGTCGTCGATCTGCCGGCACAGGTCCAACCACTTGGTGATGCGCTGGACGGGGCCGGCCATGAAGAAGCCGCTCTCCAGCACGTAGGTGGGCACGTTGCCGTAGGCATCCACCAGCGAGTCCACGTCGAAGTGCTGGGGCTGCGTCCACAGCGAGTAGATGCCGCCCTTGCTGAAGTCCACCGGGGTGGCCTGCACCACCAGGTTGCGCACGCCCTCGGGGTGGAGCGAGGTGTAGGCGAGCGCCATGGTGCCGCCCATGCAGTAGCCGTAGAGCGTCACGTCGTCGCTGCCGCTCACCCGCTGCGTCCAGCGCACGGCGGTGCGGATGTGGCCGCCGAGCAGCCCGCTCCAGGTGAGGTTCTGCTCGTCCTGCCCGGCGATGCCCCAGTCGATGGCGTAGACGTCATGGCCCTGGCGGGTGAGGTACTCGATGAGGCTGCGGCCGGGCAGGAAGTCGAGGATGTACCAGCGGTTGATGAGCGAGTAGACGAAGAGGATGGGCGTGCGGTAGCGGCGCCGGGGCGAGGCGTAGCGCAACAGGCGCATGCTGCCGCGCGTGTACACCACCGAGTGCGGCGTGGGGCTGATGGGCGGCTCGCGCACCCCGGCGGCCTTCTCGAAGAGGGGCTTGAGGTACGGGTACGGATTGATGGAGCGGTCCTGCAGCGCCTGCGCGAGCGAGCGCGAGACGTCCACCTGCGACGACACGAACGAGCGGATCCGCTGGAAGGCTTGGGCGGGCCGATTCACGGGAGGGCTCCAGGGGGAAGAAGGCCGGAGGGCATGACCGGGGCTCCTACCGGGCCGAGCCATTGCGGCGGCGCCGGGGCACGGGCACGGGAGAGGCGGCGAGGGTGGGGGAGACGGAGCGGGTGGCGTCCGGGGCGGCCGGCGGCTGCTCCTGGCGCTCGAGCAGCTCCACGACGTGCTCGAGCTGCGAGCCGAGGGCCTCGACCTGGTCCCCCATGCGGCGCAGCTGGTCGCGCAGGGAGTCCACCTCGGAGGAGGTGGGCACACGCAGCGAGTGCAGCGTCTTCTCCATGAGTGAAGTGCGGCGGATCTGCAGGGTGAAGCCGCGGCGCATGAGCCCGCCGCTGACGCGCAGGAAGGTGGGGCTCTCGGCCAGGCGGGCGGCCACCTTCGTGAGACCCCGCTCGGCCTGGGTGAAGACCTTGCCCGAGCGGGTTTCCGGGCTGGTGAGCTCCCCGACCTTCTTGAGGGCGCGGGCGAGCAGGCCGGAGGCGGGGCGGGAATCGGGGGCGGTCATGCCGCCCAGTCTACCTCGGGCGCGGCTCAGCGGACGATGGGGACCGTCACCGGGGCCTTGTCGTCGATCTCCACCTCCACCTTGCCCACCCGCCACAGCACCTCGCTGAAGTCCACCCGCACCCGGTGTCCTCGGGCCGTCTCGATGAAGGCCTGGCCCTTCTTGGGCAGGAACTCGCCCACCTCGTACTCCAGGGCGGTGAAGGTGACGCGGTCCGTGCCCAGCGGCCCGGACACCTGGCCCGGTCCGTCGAACACGAGCGAGGTGCCCCCGAAGACGGGAGCGCCCTCGCGCACGCCCAACCGCCCGTCCACGCGGTAGGTGTGGCCGGGACGGCCCGGGATGGCGCCCGCGGCGGCGGTCCAGAAGCGCGTCTCGTCGCCGCAGGTGCCGTAGCCCACCGTGGCCTGGAGCACCTGGCCGTCCACCGTCAGCCCGTTGAGGTCGGCGGTGAGGTCCATCCGCTCCTCACCTCCCTGGTAGATGAAGTCGGTGTGTCCCGACACGGTGTGTCCGTTCACGGAGCACGGCGTGTCCGGGAAGGAGAAGACCACCGCGTCCGAGGACTCGCTCCGGGCCTCGGCGGTGGCGGTGACGCAGGCGGTCTTCACCTGGACACCCTCGGCGGCCCGGCCCACGAAGGTGCGCCGTGGCTCGTCACAGGTGTAGACGGGGAGGAGCCCGAGCAACTCGAGCGCGATACGGGCCTGATGGGCCGCGTGGATGGCGAGGTCCACCCGCGTCTTCGCGTCGTCGATCTCCTCCTGGGTGGGCGGCTCCCGGCCGCAGGCGGTGGCGAGGACGGCGAGGGCGAGGCAGGCGTGGATTCTCATGGGGGCATTCTCCTCTGTTCGGGGCTTCGCCGCGCAAGCCCCGCTGTACCCGGGGGCCTGGGAAGCGGCATGCTGCCGGCCCATGGCCCGACCCGAGATCACGCTGTACCAGTTCCCCATCTCGCACTACTGCGAGAAGACCCGCTGGAACCTCGACGCGAAGGGGCTTCCCTACGTCATCGAGAACCTGATTCCTGGCCCGCACCGCTTCGTGACGAAGCGCCTGACGAAGGGGGGCCGGGGCACGGTGCCCGTGCTGGTGGATCGGGGCACGGTGGTCACGGACTCCACGGACATCGCCCTGCACCTGGAGCGTGCCTACCCGGCGGCTCCGGCGCTGATTCCGGCTGGAGGACCCGAGCGCGAGCGGGTGCTCGAGCTGGAGACGTACTTCGACGAGATGGCCGGCAAGCACGTGCGCCGCTGGGTGTACGCGACGCTCTTCGCCAGTGGAGCGGACATCAAGCCGCTGATGTTCGGCGCGTTCCCGCTGCCGCTGCGCCTGGTGGGCATGGTGCTGTTGCCCGTCATCAAGACAGCCATCCGGCGCCAGTACGCGCTGACGCCCGACAAGGTGGAGGAGTCGCGGGTGAAGATGCTGGAGGGGCTGGACAGGCTGGAGCGGGAGATTCAAGGAGACCCGTCGCGCTACCTGGTGGGCGAGTCGCTGTCGATCGCGGACATCACCGCGGCGTCGCTCTACAGCCCGCTGGTGGCGGCCGAGGGCTCGCCGTACACGGTGCGGCCGGCGGAGGAGGTGCCGAAGGCGCTCGCCGAGCTGCGCGCGTCCGTGCGGGCGAGGCCCTCGGGCCAGTGGCTGTTGCGGCGCTACCAGGAGGACAGGACGCGCGTGGCACGGGGCTTCGGCGCGAGCCCCGCGGCGGCGAACGGCTGAGGCTGCTGATCGGGGTTGGACTGAAATATGATTGCGTTTGGGCGTATGAGGTCATTACACGCAGCGTGAATGGAAGGTTGGGCGGAAATGCAAAGCCTTTGGAACATACTTGGTTTTCGTGAGAACCCATATTTCGCAACGCCGCTGACTATTTCACGAGAGGGAGTGGATCTTTTTGTCGGTCGTGGTGCGGAAATTCGGCGTCTGTTGGGAAAGTGGGACTCCTCTACTGGGGCTACAACGGTTATTGGTGGAAATATTGGAACAGGGAAGACTAGCTTCCTGAATGTTTGTCAGTACCTTTGCTTGATGGGGAAGAGAGAATTTGACTTGGCATTTGATCCTCCTTTGATCATGCCTTGTGTCAAAACTGTGCAACTCGAAGAAAAAATCGAAGAGCACAACTTGTTGGGCAGATTTATCCGGTCTGCGATCAATTCTGTTAGGTGGAGCTGTAGCCTTCTCGGGGAGCCGGTTCCGCCTGTTGTGACTGAAACCGCAGATTGGATGGATTCGCTAAATCAGTCAGAAAGCACGTCAAAAGGAGGCGGTGGAACAGTTTTGGGGGTTGGCGGCAGTGCTACGTTTTCCGTTTCTGTGGCAAAGAGGAAGTTGGAGGACTTCTCTCCAGATTCCTTAGTGGATCGCTTGGCTGCCCTTGCGGATTCGGCAAGGTTGATACGCAATTATCGCGGTATTGTAATGGCTATTGATAATATCGAGATGGTTGATTCGGATGAAGTCATTAAGTTGCTGAATAAATACCGTGATACTCTATTTGCGATGAGGTCTGTTTGGTGGGTTTTGATTGGTCAGCGGGGGCTGTACGACTTGATTGATGCAGAAGCTCCGAGGGTTACGCAGCGAATCAAAGGCACTGAAACAACCTTGGAGGGGCTTTCTTGGGATGATTTCAATCTTGCAACGCAAGCCCGCTTGAATTTTTACCGTCTTAGAGATGATGCTGTTGCGCCTATCGGTGAGGAGTTGCTTAGGGTTCTTTTTGATGCGTCTTCTGGGGAGATTAGGTATGTCTTCAAGGTTGCCGATGAGATTATAACTGACGCGATTGCTGATGATCCTAAGTTGCGCACTATCCCGCCTTCGCAGGCCGAAAGAATTCTTCAAAACTCTACGAAACAACAGCTCGGTCGATTGAAACTTTCGGATAGGGAAAAACGAGTGTTGCGGTTGATTTGCGAGAAGGGCTCGGCGCGTCCTAAAGATTATAAAGATTACAGTATTCAAAATGCTCCTAATTTCATCCAGGGTTATCTGCAGCCTTTGCAAGAGAAGGGGCTTCTTGCCAGATCGACTCAGGGTAATGCAGCCACTTATGCGCCACGCCCATTGGCGATTCTTGGTTCGAGGTTCAAATTGCTTGGTTGACGCTCTTCCCGATGCAGGGCAAGAGAAGGCAGATGACGTGCTTTGCTCCTGTTTCTATTGGCGCTCCACGGTGCGGTGGCTGAAACGGAACAAGGCGAGGTGCATCGCAGCGCTTCGCTCTTCGCGCATCCAGTTAGGTGTCTAGTATTTGTCCGATGGACGATGTTGTACGGAGACTTGACTGGGGATACTCCTACGCCCGCCCGCCATACCTCGTGGTGAAGGCGCCCGCGTGCAACAGGCTGCGGCTGTGTTGTTGCGAGTTCTACGAGCAGACGCTCTGCGCAGCAAGAATGGTCGAGTGACCAGAGTCAATCCCTACGAGGTGTTTGACACCTATACTGGCTTTTGATGCGCCTCGAGCTTGTCGTCCCAGTCGAACAACAGCGCGAGCAGCTCTGCCGTGCATGCACCAGACACCCGCTCGAAAGAGGACGGATCGAGTGATGCGAGGCGCTCTCGTTGAAAGGTGGGATCAGACAGAACCTGCCGGTGCTTCAGGTCTCGCTCGGAAGAAAGCGCCCGGGGCAGCTGTCTGAGAATGGCCTCGATGCTGTCCTCCCGGTTCGCTCGGGCCATGTGCTCCGCCGCTTTCTCCAGGCGTACGCGCACCGATGCTTCTTTCTCGGGGTACCATGCCTCAAGGGCCCAGCCGCAAGCAGCCACCATCAGCTCCTCCAAGGTATGTGCCGCACCCAGTTTCTTGAAGAGATAGCGCGCCCCTTGGAGCGGTTCCCAGAAGCGCAACACCGCCTGGAGACGCTGCGCAGTACGCTCCGCGCTCATCGGGTGCAGGTATGTGGTCGCGAAGAACAGTGAGCCCCACGCCGTCTCGCGAAAGAACGTTTCGTAATTGTCCCTCACGGGAAATGGATTCCGCCTTTCTCCAGACGGGGTCTCGGACAAATGGCCCATGAGGTTCGACACCATGTACAGCCGCCAGGCTGGGCGCTCGCGCTGGAAGTCCACCACCTCGTGCGCCAGCACCACTTCGTCAGGGGGGACTTCCAACAGCTGCCGGGGCGCCGGGAAGGTGCCGTCCTTGTGGTACTGCTCGCCGCACCGCAATCCTTCCTTCCTTGCCTTCTGCTGGACTGAGCGGAAGGTGCCATGCAGGAAGGACGGCAGTCGCAGGGAGGACGTCTGTCCGGGCATCATGACGTGCGTCCTAGCAAACCAGGTTCTCAGTGAGGAAGGGGCATGCTCGCGGCGGCGGGTACCTGGCGCGGGGGCTCCATGGGTTGCGGCCTCGCTGGAAAGGGGATGACCTGTCCTCCTCCTTGAGCGGGGGGCTGCTGGGCTCCCGGACTCGAGTCCATCTGGCTCAGGAGTGCACCCCACAGCACCACCCTCGCGGCATTGCCCACGAGATCGATAACGAGGCCCATGGCTCCACTGAAGGTGGCGAGTTTCTCGCGTCGGCTGATCATGTCTTCCACGGCCTTCTCCACCCACCCGCCGTACTGTCGCAATTCCTCCGCCTCGAGCTCCTCCCACTGCCCAGCCTCGTACGCCGCTCTCTCGGACTCGAAGCGCTGCTGGCTACGGGTCCAGCGGTACAGCACTACTCCGGGTTCGTGGGTCCGCCACTCCAGTCGCCAGATGTATTGTCCTCGTGCGAAGCGAATCAGGACTTCGCCGTGGAAGTCCGAGCCACCCGTGAAGTGTTTGCCGGCCAGGATGGTCCGGTTCAACGCGGCCAGATAGGTTCTCGACCGCTCACGTCCTTCCTGGAGGCCTTGCTCGTGCCAGGGCTTGATCTCGAAGAGCGCACGGCGGGTAATGTCCGTGATGTCGGGGCTTATCTTGTGCTCGCCCGGGAGCAGGCGGGACACATCTCCAATCCTCGTTTCCTCGATGATGACCTTGATGTGCTTGTTGTTGTAATAGACTTGGCGATCCGGATGCCTCACCCCGTACATATAGGCAATCAGCCGGTGTGCGGCGCCGCCCAGGAAGAGTTCCCAGGGCATCCGCGAGTTCGGATTCCGCCCTGGGACGTTGTAGCCCTTGAGCGTCAGGCCAGTGGGTTCCCCCACCACCCCTGGGCTGTCGCTCATCGCCGCGAGGGTTCGCTGCCCCCTCGAATTCCAGGGGCGGGGCTGTACGCCGGGCGCTGTGGCGCAACCGGCGAGCACCGATACGAACAAAAGGGCCACCCCACACCACGCGACCCGGCACACGGACGAACACCTGACGATGGCCATGGCGTAAGGGGTGGCCCGTGGCTCAGTAGGCGCGGGCCTTCAGGAACATCATCATGTGCCAGGGGGTGAGCCCGAAGATGGGGAGCGTCCACCACTTGTAATAGAAGTTGCGGTTGTTGGCGGCGAGCTTCCCACCCCAGCCGTTGGTGTAGATCATTCCCACCACACCGCCGCTCAGCGCGATCCAATTCCTGATGTCATCGTTGAACGGACCGTGGTTGAGCTGGCAGCCGTCCTGCCACCGGTAGCGGGACTGGACGCTCCAGGACGAGCGGATCCTCCAGGGCAACGAGCCGCTGACGTAGCGCGGGTAGTAGTCCTCCGCGCAGTAGAACGCCTTCTCCGTCACCGGGGGCGTCAGCCCGTGGGACAGCACAATCTCCTCCCCGAACCCGGTGTTGTCCCGCAGGGTGGCCTGGTGGAAGGGGAGACCGTAGGCCTGCAGCGCGTACTTGTTCAGGTCCTGGACGGCGGCGGCGATCTTCGGCTCGTCCTCCATCTGCTGCGCCACGTCCTGTCCATTCGTCCTGGCGTACTCGATGTGGCGCGCGCGAACCTGCGCCAGCACGGCCTCCACGTCCGCGGCGTTGAGGGCGTAGTAGCGGAGGATGGCACTCTTGAACTCCTCCTCGGACAACCCCTCCGCGGTCAGTTGATCCGCCAGGAGCTTGAGCTGATCCGGGGGAAGGCTGTCGCTGCCGGGCTTCACCTCCAGCGCCGCTTTGTAGAGGTCATCGAAGGCCGTGTCCGAGGGTTCTTGTTCCACGGACATGCGGACGGTCTCGATGACCTGAGCCTGGGCCTGCGGAGGGGGGGCGTCCTCCTGCTGGCACGCGGCCAGGCTGAACATGAGACCCAGGGACAAGGTGGTACGCGGGAGGAGTTTCTTGAAGTTCATGGGTAGGCCGGGTCGGGCGCTCGTTCCATGAAGACGGCCTCATGCCGCACCCGGAGCGAGCGTCGGACGCACTCCGGGTATAGCATAAAATGGCGTTTTCATGGAAGAGCCGGGATTTCAGGTTATTGGGGCCGCAATGATTGACTCCTACGGCCGGGGCCCACTGCCCTGGAACTCGTAGCGCAGGTGCCGGACCAGGTTCCGGTAGAACGGCCGTCGGCCCAGGGCCCCGGCCATCGCCTTGGAGAACCAGCTCCTGGACAGCCGGCCGACCAGTTCGGGCATCGTCAGGAACGAGACGTCCTCGACGAGGTGAAGCCTCGGGACCTGCTTCTCGAGGTCGTGCGGATCGTTGATTCCCCAGACGAGCTCGACCTTCGCGCCACGCACCGTCGCGAGGCGGGAGACCAGGCGCACCATCGCCCCGCTGTAGCCGTCGAAGGCGAGCTGCCCGCTCGGGAACTGCTCGGTGAGCCGCCGGAACAACGCCGTCCCATCCTTTTCGTGCAGGTACATCACCAGTCCCTCGGCGATGACGAGCACCGGCGTGTCTCCAGGGATGGCATCGAGCCAGGAGAGGTCCGTCACCGAAGAGCCAATCCGGCGATAGCCTTCGCGCTCCGGGTAGAGCTGCTCGCGCAGCGCGATGACGTCGGGAAGGTCGACGTCGAACCAGCGGACCTTGGGCCCCGGATCGATTCGATACACCCGGGTGTCGAGGCCGCAGCCGAGGTTCAGGACCGTCCTTGGTCCAGCAGCCCGGCGAGCGCGTGCTCCAACCATCCGTAGCGGATGCGCTCCTGCTCGAGCCGGACTCGGGGTCCCAAGCGGTCCTGCTGAAGGTCCCGGAAGAGCGTGGACTCGGCCGCGGTCAGCCGGCCGAGGGTTCCGTGGTGGGGTTCACGCTCCTCGACCCACAAGGGCTCATGCGCCATCAGGGTCTCCCGGTCCATGAGGAGGGAGCGGGCCTGGGGAAACGCGGCCCGCAGGCGATCGAGCATGGCGAATCCGTGGGTATCGAGGTCGCCCCAGTAATAGAGGCGCTTGGACGCGAGCCAGGTGACCTCGCCCAGCCGCTCCAGCGCATAGCCCAGGCCGAAGATGACGAGGCTTCCCGGCACGTCTGGAAAGGCCAGGCCATTGATTTCATTCTCCGTCATGAACACCTGCTCCACCGGGAGCCGCAGTCCGGCGAACTCCGCCGCGGGGACGGACAGGTCGCGGAGACCCTGGATGGAGAGCCGCGGGTCCAGCAGCCGGAAGTGGACCCGTGCCGGCTTGCTCCGCAGTCCAAAGCGTCTCTCGAAATCGGAGCGTGGGGCGCTCACGTCCATCGCCTCGGGAGGGAGCAGCCGCTCGAGCCACTCCGAGAGGAGTCCCTCATGGCGCTCGATGAACTTCGTGTCCACACCGGGGATGTCGAGCTGGCGCAAGTACAGCCCCGAGCGGGGATGGGCGCGGAACCATGCCAGCACGGCGAGCACCCGCCTCCAGTCCTCCGCGTGCTCCAGGAGGCGCAAGGGGCGTTTCACCACCTGGCCGTGCAGCTCCGGAAAGGCTTGCAGCGTGGCCGCCGCCAGCTCTCCGAAGCGTTCCGCTTCACGTGACTTGCGCACCAGCCGCAGCGCATCCGCCTGCGTGGGGATGACGGCCGCGCAAGGGACGCGGTTGTGACCGAGCTGGCGGTGGCGCACCTGCGTCCACTCGAGGGTGTACCCGTAGCCCAGTGCTTCCCGGCTGCCTTCCTCCAATGCGCGAATCCACTGTCGTACCTCGTCGAAGTGATTCGAGAGGGCCGCGTTGTCTGGCCGGCGCAGCCGGAGCGGAAGCGGGAAGAGCGGCTCTCCGGAGAGGGACGCCGCGAGGATGCGCCCCGTGTCCCAGGCGCGTTGCACCTGTGCACGCAGGGCTTCGGGCGTGGTCCACTCCGAGGGCGCGCTCATGCGCTGTGCGCCTCGCGCTCGGCCCGGTACTCCTCGAGGGTGAGGTTGCGCACCTTGGAGCGCTGACCCTCGTCATTGTGCACGAAGCCCACGCTCGCCACGAAGGGCTCGATGACACGAATCTTCTGCAGGGGCGTCACGATGAGGAGCTGCAGGTTGAGCTGGCGGAAGAGCTCCAGCCCATAGGCCGCGGATTCGTCCGAGCCCCGGCCGAACGCCTCGTCGATGACGACGAAGCGGAACGAGCGCGAGCGCGTCTCTCCCCATTGCAGCCCGAACTGGTAGGCCAGGCTCGCCGCGAGCACCGTATAGGCGAGCTTCTCCTTCTGGCCACCGGACTTGCCACCCGAGTCCGTGTAGTGCTCGTGCTCGAGGTTGTCCTCACCCCGCCTTATTCACCAGAAGGGCTGGAGGGTGACCGGAAAAGAAGGGTGACGCGCCTGACCTCCCGAGTGGTAGAGGGGTGTTGTTCAGACAACCACCACCAAACGGCAGGAGGCGCGTCATGGGTGAAATCCT